>NZ_JAYGQQ010000008.1:0-324315 GCF_035012785.1 Xanthomonas sp. WHRI 8932A | reverse complement strand
GTGGTTGACGCTGCTTCGTTTTAACCCGAAGGGTTTCTGCGAAGCGAGCCGGCCATATTAGCAGGCTTTTCATCTCCGTCAACCCCTCGTGAAGAGGAAGTTGCCGCCGCTGCACCTCAATCCGCCGTAGCGTCTTTCCGTGTAGCGAGCCGCCCATCATAGCCGGCTTTTCCGTTTCGTCAACACCCTAATTTCAGGGAATTTTCGAACCCTTTCGCTCTGGTTCCGCGTTTGCGGAGTCCGTTGCGTCGGGGGAGGCGAACTATATGCCTACGAAACAATTTTGGGAAGCCTTTCGTGAAAAAAATTTCACGGAATTGCCAAATGCTTGCGCTGGCACTCGTTTGATCTCGCAGGACACGTTGAAAGGCAACGCGTGGGTCGCGACCCTCTTATATAGAGTGTTGCAACAGCGACCCAATGTTGCGGCTGTGCAGCAACGCTGCAGCCGGCTCACGCAGCGACCAGCAATACCCTGGCGAAATTGCGTTTGCCCACCTGGATGACGGCTTCGAATCCTGGGCCGAAGACGCGGCCGGCATCCTCGATTACCTCGCCGTCGATCTTGACCGCGCGCTCCTTGAGCTTGCGATTGGCCTCTGAGTTGCTCGGCGTAAGCCCGGCAGCCGTCAGCAGGCTTGCGATCCGCAGTCCTTCCGCCGGGACCACGACCTCCTGCAGCGGCAGCAGACTGGTGTCGCCCTGCCCTGTGACCACGGCGTGCCAGCCGGCGATGGCCTGCTCGGCTATCGCCGCATCGTGGAAACGCGTCGTCAGTTCGCGGGCCAGGCGCAATTTGACATCGCGCGGATGCAGCTCACCGGAGGCGACCTGCTCTTTCAGGCGTGCCGCTTCGGCCACGCCGATGTCGAAGGACAACAGATCGATCCAGCGCCAGGTCAGCTCGTCGCCGATCTTCATGGTCTTGGTGACGATATCGATCGCCGGCTCATTGATACCGATGTAGTTGCCCAACGACTTGGACATCTTGGCGACGCCGTCCAGCCCTTCGAGCAACGGCATGGTCAGCACGACCTGCGGTGCCTGGCCGTAATGCTCCTGCAGACCACGGCCCATCAACAGGTTGAACTTCTGATCGGTGCCGCCCAGCTCGACGTCGGCCTTCAACGCCACCGAGTCGTAGCCTTGCACCAATGGATAGAGGAACTCATGGATGGCGATCGGCTGCTGGCCGGCGAAGCGCTTGGCGAAATCGTCGCGCTCGAGCATGCGCGCCACGGTGTGCTGGGCGGACAGCTTGATCATGTCGGCGGCGCTCATCTGGCCGAACCACTCGGAGTTAAAGCGTACTTCGGTGCGCTCGCGGTCCAGGATCTTGAAGACCTGCTCTTCATAGGTGCGGGCATTGGCCAGCACATCGTCGCGACTGAGCGGTTTGCGGGTGACGTTCTTGCCGCTCGGGTCGCCGATCATGCCGGTGAAGTCGCCGATCAGAAAAATGACCTGGTGACCCAGCTCCTGAAATTGCCGCATCTTGTTGAGCAACACGGTGTGACCCAGGTGCAGATCCGGCGCTGTGGGGTCGAAGCCGGCCTTCACCCGCAGCGGAACGCCCGACGTCAGGCGGGCTTCAAGCTGATCGAGCTTGAGAATCTCGTCGGCGCCACGGCCGATGAGTGCGAGGGATTCTTCGATAGTGGCCAACCACAGACTCCAGCGGCGTTTGCCGTCAACAACGTGAATGATGTTAAACGCGGGTTAATTCCGCGCCAAGTGAAAATAATGAACAGGCTCAATGGTTTGACGCGCTGTTACAGGCTGTCTATGGTACCGGCGATTGGGCTCGCACTTCGAGCCAGCGAGGAAATCCAACGATGCAGAACTCAGAGCAGGGCCGTGCACGCAAGCGGCGCTTTCAAGAACGCCTCCACGTCCTCCACGACACTGCACTGCATCGCAAGCTCAAGCAGCACCTCCCGGCCGCATTCAACGACCGTTGGACGCGCCGTCACTGGATCCACGCCAGCCTGTTCGCGACCATCGGCGCGATGGTGGCCACGATCGTGCCGGGCTTTTCCAATGCCATCGACACCCCGCTCTCCAGCCATTCCACGCTGGCATTGCCATTGCCTCCCCTGGTGCCCAGCCGCAAGCAGCTGGCGCCGAGCACCGAGTGGGAAATCCTGCAGGTCAAGTCGGGACAGACGCTGAGCACCTTGTTCGGGGAGTTGGGAATCCCGACCGCGGTGATGTATCAGGTGCTGGCGCATCCGGGTACCAAGGAGGCGCTGACCAAGCTGCGCCCGGGTACCGAGATTGCGTTCGATCTGCCGACGCCGGGTGAGTTACGAGCACTGCGCTTTGATCGCGACGACAGCCATCGGGTGGAATTGCGCCTGTTGGGCGACAGCGTGCGCGAAAAGGTGACCGAGCGCGCGACGACCACGCGCACCGTGGTGGCCAGCGGTGAGATCAGCAGTTCGCTGTCCGCCTCGGCCGGCAAGTCCGGGCTGTCGCCAGCTGCGGTGGCGATCATGACCGATGAGATCTTCAAGTACGACATCGACTTCGATAAGGATCTGCAGCCAGGCGACCGTTTCAGCGTGGTGATGGATGAAACCTGGCGCGAGGGCGAGCGGATCAACACCGGTGACATCCTGGCGGCGACCTTCACCACAGGCGGCAAGACCTACACCGGATTCCGCTTCGAGCGCGCCGGCAAGCCGGCCGAGTATTACGACATCACCGGCCGGCCGTTGAAGAAGAGCTTTATCCGCATGCCGGTGGCGTATAGCCGCATCAGCTCCACCTTCGGTGCGCGCAAGCATCCGGTGCTGGGCACGATGCGCATGCATAAAGGTGTGGATTACGCGGCGGCGTCGGGCACGCCGATCATGGCGGCCGGCGATGCGCGGGTGGTGTTCGTCGGCACCCAGCGCGGCTACGGCAATGTCGTGATCCTGGATCACGGCAAGAACTACAGCACGCTGTATGGGCATATGTCGCGCTTCGGCAAGGTCAAGGCCGGCCAGCGCATCAATCAGGGCACGGTGATTGGCTATGTCGGCATGACCGGCCTGGCCACCGGCCCGCATCTGCACTACGAATTTCGGGTTGCCGGGCAGCAGCGCAACCCGATGTCGGTGACGATGCCGCCGCCGGAGCCGCTGCAGGGCGCCGAACTGGCAGCCTTCCGTGCACAGACCGCACCGGCCATGGCGCGCATCGAAGGCATGGAAAAGATGATCTATGCCGATGCCAACAAACCCGCCAAGAACAAGTCGCGCGGCTGAGGAACGCGGCGGGCATTGACCGGTGCGGATCTCACTGGTCCGCGCACCGCCGTGCCGAGCGAATGCAGTTGCGCGAGTTCGCTTGAGATCTACAGGGCGCTCTTGGCAGTGCCCGTGGTCGGCACGCGTGTCCGCGCCGACCAGCACGTCAGCACGTCAGCACGTCAGCAAACTGTTGCAATCAGCGGAAGCGGTGAAGACGTCAGCGGCGCATTGACAGCAGCTGACAATGCTACGTTGCAGCCAACAGACGGGCGCGGACGCTGCTCGGTGCAGCGGCTCACCCTCGTACACTCCGGCTCCTCCGCGTCGTCCATCCCCACCTGACGATTGCTCGCGACGCTTTGTTCGCCGCTCTTAGAGGGTCGCGTGGATTCCTGCCTGCTGGTGGCCTTCGCTTGTAAGGGTCACCGCCCTTCTGGGCCAGCCCATCGCCAGGCCAGTTGACTGGCCTCACTGAGCTGCACAAGCTGGGTGACCGCTGCGCAATTGGCTCTGGCATGACTGTTCTGGAACACGAAAACTCCCCGCTGTATCTGGGCCTGATGTCGGGCACCAGCGCCGATGGCATCGATGCTGCGCTGGTGCGGTTTGCCGATGACCGCCACTGCCGTTGCGAACTGGTGGCAGGCATGACAGTGCCGTGGGCACCGCAGCTGCGCGAGACATTGGTAGCGCTGGGCCAGGGCGCCGAGACCATCGCCATCGATGCGCTGGGCCAGCTGGATGCGCAGGTAGGCCTGGCCTTCGCGGACGCGGCCAATCAATTGATCGACACCTGTGACATCGCGCGACA
The DNA here is from genome assembly GCF_035012785.1 of Xanthomonas sp. WHRI 8932A. NCBI lineage: Bacteria > Pseudomonadati > Pseudomonadota > Gammaproteobacteria > Lysobacterales > Lysobacteraceae > Xanthomonas > Xanthomonas sp. WHRI 8932A. The sequence continues at coordinate 320,265 of NZ_JAYGQQ010000008.1, read as the reverse complement.
GCACATCCGCGCAATCGGCTCGCATGGGCAGACCATTCGCCATCGGCCGACCGGCGACCCGGCCTTTACCTGGCAGATCGGCGATGCGAGCCGGATTGCCGAGCACACCGGGATCACCACGGCGGCCGACTTCCGCCGCCGCGATGTGGCCGCCGGGGGCCAGGGCGCACCGCTGATGCCGGCGTTTCATCTGGCGATGCTGGGGGCCGGCGATGAAGACCGCGCCGTGCTCAATCTGGGCGGGATCGGCAACCTGACCTTGATTCCGCGCGATGGCACGGTGCTGGGCTTCGATACCGGCCCGGCCAATGCGTTGCTGGATAGCTGGTGCCTGCACCATCGCGGCACGGCGTTCGACGCCGAGGGTGCGTTTGCTGCCAGTGGCAGTGTGGATGCGTCGTTGCTGCAGGCGTTGCTGGCCGACCCGTGGTTTGCGCTGGCGCCGCCCAAGAGCACTGGGCGCGAACATTTCCATCTGGCCTGGGTGCGGCAGGCGATGGGCAGCGCGACGCTGCAGGCCGCCGATGTGCAGGCCACCTTGCTCGAGCTCACTGCCGCTACCGTGGCCGATGCCTTGCTGCGCCTGCAGCCGCAGACCCGCCGCGTGCTGGTGTGCGGCGGCGGCGTGCGCAATCCGGTACTGATGGCGCGGCTGGCGGCGCGGCTGCCAGGTGTGGTGGTGGAATCCAGCGCACGACACGGGCTGGACCCGGATTATCTCGAGGCGATGGGATTTGCATGGCTGGCGGCCGAGTTGCTGGCCGGGCGCCCGGCAAATCTGCCTTCGGTCACCGGGGCTGCGGGGCCGCGACTGCTGGGGGCGATCTATCCGGCGTGAATCGCCACACGACCAACGCTGACGCCCTAAGCCAGGGGCCCGCGCTGGCGCCACGCGCCAGGTTGCCAAGGCCAACGCAACGCGGTGGTCCTGAAAACACGCAAGCTTGCCGGCCGCTATCGAGCCGTAGCGCTCAGTGAGTGATGCATGGGCGGTAATCCATGGCAACTGCATTCATAACGACTGGCTTGGCCTGCGCAACTGGATGCATCGATTGAGCTGAAGCTCTACGACGAACACCTTGCAAGGCGCGCAGGTAGAGAGTGACCGCGGAGAGCGGCTAACAAGACAACTGCGCGCACCGCCAGGCGGGCGCGTGCAGTGCTGGCAAGCCTTGCTTACCACACGCAACTGCGATTCTGAGCACGCGTTCGGCACCCATCCGAAGACTGTCCGCGCCGTTTTTGTCAGCCGCTCTAAGGCGTGTTGCCGGCCGGCAGCGCCTTGAGCGCGGCGATGGCTTCGGCCAGGGCATCGACTTCCGGGTGCTGCAGGCCACCGGTGACTTCGAACTCGCTGGCGAACAGGCCTTGTTCGAGCAGATGCATGACGGTCTGGTGCTGGGTCCAGCCGCGTGCGACGGAAATGCGGCGGATGCGGTCTACCAGCACCGGATCGATATCACGCAACACCAGATCGGTCATGCCCACTCCTTTGTCTTTGAGGCAGTGCCCCAAGCGCGCCGGGCGATCATCCCCCAGCCTCGCTGCCAGCCGCAAGCCTCAGGCGGCAGCTGTAATGCGGCGCTGCTGCAGGATCAGCATTCCGCACAGAACCACCACCGGCACCGCAATCAGCGCAGTGCCGATGAAAAAGAGCGCGTAGCCCTCCATCAGTGTTCGCCCTTGGGTCAGGACATCCACGGACCATCCGGAGAATCCTTTCAACGCCTTGCCCGGCATTGCATAGAACGAACTCAGCAGGGCGTACTGGGTGGCGGTGTAGCCAATGCTGGTCAAGCTGGACATGTAGGCGATCAGCGCGGTGCCAGCAAAGCCGTTGGCAAAGTTGTCGATCGCCATCGCCACTGCGAATTTGGTGGTGTCCGGCCCCACATGGGCTAGCCAGGCAAATGCCAGATTCGAACACGGGCCTAGGACGGCACCCGCCATCAGGGCCACCAGAACTCCCCAACGCACCGACGTCAGACCTGCTGCTGCAATACCGACAATGGTGGCAACCAGCCCAACCGAGCCGCGAATTGCGCCAACGGTGTCTTCAGACAGGCCAAGATCGACATAAAAAGGGTTTGCCATCGGCCCCATCACGAAGTCGGCCATACGGTAGACGCTGATGGCGACCAGAATCAGGACAGCGCCACTTCGATGCTCACGCACGAACGCCAGGAACGGCCCGACGATGGCATCGAAAAGTCCGCGGGGTGTCCATAATGCGGACGTTTGCGCCTGAACGGCGGCAACAACCTCACGGGCTGGCTCGCGGGCCAGCACCACGGCAACCACGCCCACCGCCATCAAGGCGGCCATCACTTCATAAGACACCTGCCAGCCCACCCGCGCGGCCAGGATCAGGATCAAGGCATCGGTCACCAGCAACGCCGAGCGATATCCCAGTGCTGATGAAGAAGTCAGCAGGCCAAGCTGCTCATTGTTGTCGGCACTTTCAATACGCCAGGCATCGATCACGATGTCCTGGGTGGCAGCAGCGAAGGCCACCACCACTGCCATCGCTCCGAACACCGCAAGGTGTTCCCAAGCTATCCCCATCACCAGCAGCTGGCCGCCGACAGGTTGGATCAATGCCATGCCGACCAGACCCATCGCGACGATGCCCTGCGACAACAGCATCCAACCACGACGTCGCCCTAGCCTGCCAAGTAGCGGCACGTCGGTCTTGTCGATGATGGGCGCCCACAAGAACTTCTGCGTGTACGCCAGGCCAACCCAGGACAGGAAGCCGATCGTGTTCAGATCGATGCCCTGCTTGCGCATCCAGAAGCCAAGGGTATTACCAACCAGATAGAGCGGAAGTCCCGAACTGAAGCCCAGCAGCAGCATTGCCAGCACTTTTCGCTGCCGCAGATTAGCCAGAACGCGTTGCCAGGAGCGGCGAGGCTTGGACAGCTCACTCACTGCGTGTAATCCACGATGTACGGCGCGTGATCGGAGAAGCGCTGCTCACGATAGATCGCGCAGGCCTGCAGTGCGTCGCGCAGGCCGGGGGTGACCAGCTGGTAGTCGATGCGCCAACCGACATTGTTGGCGCGCGCCGCGCCGCGATTGCTCCACCAGGTGTAGTCCTCGCCCTGCGGATGCAGGACGCGGTAGCTGTCGACCCAGCCACGGCCGTCGGCGGCGCTGGCTTCGCTTGCCGCGTCGGCGCACAGGCCATTGAGCCAATCGCGCTCGGGCGGCAGGCAGCCGGAATTTTTCTGGTTGGACTTCCAGTTCTTGATGTCCAGCGCCGAGCGCACGATGTTCCAGTCGCCGCACAGCACGTACTGGCGACCACTGGCCAGCCACTCGTCCAGGATCGGCCGCAGCCACTCCATCACCTGGAACTTGTAGCCCTGGCGCAGCTCGCCGGAAGACCCGGACGGGATATAGAAGGACACGACACTCAGATTGCCGAAGCGCGCTTCGATATAACGGCCTTCTTCGTCGAACTCCGGCCAGCCCAGCGCGGTGCGCACTTCGTCGGGCGCGCGCTTGGCGTAGATCGCCACGCCGCTGTAGCCCTTCTTGGTGCTGGCATCGCGAAACCAGGCCTTGTAGCCAGCGGGCAGGAATTCCGGCCCGGTCAGCTGATGCTCCTGCGCCTTGGTTTCCTGGATGCACAGCACGTCCGCGTCCTGGGTGGCGAACCACTCGAAGAAACCTTTGCTGGCGGCCGAGCGCAGGCCGTTGGCGTTGAAACTGATGATGCGCATTGGGGGCCGGGAATGGGGAGTCGGGAATAGCGAATGGTAAACGCATCGCGCACCAGCAGCCTTCCTTGTGCGGCTGGGGTAGGCTTTACGATTCTCCATTCCCTATTCCCCATTCCCGTCCAATGACCGACCACCGCACCCGTTTCCTGCAGCTGGCCCTGGGCGCCGATGCCCTGCGCTTTGGCGAGTTCACGCTCAAGTCCGGGCGGCTCAGCCCGTACTTCTTCAACGCCGGGCGCTTCGATTCCGGGGTCAAGACCGCGCAGCTGGCGCAGTGCTATGCCGATGCGATCGATGCGGCCGGGGTGGAGTTCGACCTGCTGTTCGGCCCGGCCTACAAGGGCATCCCGCTGGCCACCGCGCTGGCCTGTGCCTATGCCGGGCGCGGGCGCGATCTGCCGCTGGCGTTCAACCGCAAGGAAGCCAAGGATCATGGCGAGGGCGGCACCCTGATCGGCGCGCCGCTGGCCGGGCGCAAGGTGCTGATCGTCGATGACGTGATCACCGCCGGCACCGCGATTCGCGAGGCGCTGGGCATCATTCGCGCCGCTGGCGGTACGCCGTCCGGCATCGTGGTGGCGCTGGACCGGCAGGAGATCGCCTCCGAGCAGGACCGCCGTTCGGCGGCGCAAGCGGTGGCGGCCGAGGCCGGTATCCCGGTGATCGCGGTGGCCAACCTGGCCGATCTGCTTGCTTTTGCGGCAGGAAACGCCGACCTTGTCGGCTACCGGGAACCGCTGCTGGCCTATCGTGGCCGCTACGGAACCGACACCACAGGCTGACGGCAGGCGACAGGGGGCTGCGATGATGCCGAAACACAGACGTTTGGCGTTACTCGCTGCCGTGACCGCGGCTGTCATGGTCATGCCGGTTGCTGCGCAGGACAAGTCGGCTGCCAAGAAGTTGTATTGCTGGAACCAGAACGGCGCCCGGGTGTGCAGCGATACGCTGCCACCGGAGGCGGTGAATCAGGCGCGCGACGAGTTCAACGTCAAAAGCGGCATGCGCAGCGCCGAGGTACAGCGGGCGATGAGCAGCGACGAGCGCGCTGCGGCCGCGGCCAATGAGCAACAGCGCCAGGCCGACCTGGCCGCCGAGCAGATGCGCCAGCGCACCGATCAGGCCATGCTGATGTCGTATCAGAGCGAGGACGATCTGCGCCGGGTGTTCAACGAGCGCATCGCCATCGTGGACAACAACATCCACACCGCACGCTTCAATGTCACCAGCCTGCGCGAGGGCCTGGTCAGCATGTTGCGTGCCGCCGGCGACCGCGAGCTGGCCGGCCAGGCAGTGGCCGACAAGCTGGCCGGCGACATCCAGCAACGCCATCGCGAGCTGATGGCGCAGTTGCGGCTGCAGACCAGCTTCGAGCAGCAGCGCACCGCGCTGGACGGCGAAATTGCCGACATCCTGCAGCGCTACCGCGCCATGAAGGAACCGCCCGGCGCCACCGCGCCCACCGGCTGAACCGCACAGGCGTCATTCCCGCTCGCCCGCTGCGCCGCCGCGGGCGGCATTTCCCGATCCGACGCCCTGCCCGCATAATGGCCGGTCTTACTCCTTGCCCACGAGGCTCTCCCGCATGGCCCGGATCATCGCCATTGCCAACCAGAAAGGCGGCGTCGGCAAGACCACGACGGCAGTCAATCTGGCGGCCGGCCTGGCGCGCGCGCCCAAGCGTGTGTTGCTGGTGGATCTGGACTCGCAGGGCAACGCCACCATGGGCAGCGGCATCGACAAGCGCGATGTGGCCGCCTCCACCTGCGATCTGCTGCTGGGCGAGAACACCGCTGCCGAGATCCGGGTGACCGCGCCGGAAGGCTTCGACCTGCTGCCAGGCAACATCGACCTGACCGCCGCCGAGATCCAGCTGATGGATCAGGGCGAGCGCGAGCAGCGGCTCAAGCGCGCACTGGCGCCGATCCGCGACGAGTACGACTTCATCCTGATCGACTGCCCGCCGGCGCTGTCGCTGCTGACGCTCAATGCGTTGACCGCGGCCGACTCGATCATCGTGCCGATGCAGTGCGAGTACTACGCACTGGAAGGGTTGACCGCGCTGCTGGAAACCATCGAAGCGCTGCGTGCCAACCTCAACCCGGCGCTGGAAATCGAAGGCGTGCTGCGCACGATGTTCGATATCCGCAACAACCTGGCAAATGCGGTGTCGGCCGAGCTGACCGAGCATTTTGGCGACAAGGTGTTCCGCACCATCGTGCCGCGCAACGTGCGCCTGGCCGAGGCGCCCAGCCATGGCCAGAGCATCCTCGGTTACGACCGCACCTCGCGCGGTGGCGTGGCGTACCTGGGGCTGGCCGGCGAAATCGTGCGCCGCCAGAACGACCGCAACAAGGCCGTCCGGCCCGTGGAGACCGTCTGATGAGCAAGCCGCCCCTGGCAAAGAAGCGCGGTCTGGGCCGTGGCCTGGAAGCGCTGTTGGGACCGAAGGGCGCAGCAGCAGCAACGGCACCTGGCGCAACCAGCGAAGACGCGCTGCAGCCGGGCGACACCCTGCGCCAGTTGCCGGTGGGGCAACTGCAGCCGGGCAAGTACCAGCCGCGCCGCGAGATGGACGAGGTCAAGCTGGCCGAGCTGGCGGAGTCGATCAAGGCGCAGGGCGTGATCCAGCCGATCGTGGCGCGCGCATTGGGGCCGGCGCAGTTTGAGATCGTGGCTGGCGAACGCCGCTGGCGCGCCTCGCAGCTGGCCGGGCTGAGCGAAGTGCCGGTAGTGGTGCGCGAGCTGGACGACCGCACCGTCATCGCGATGGCGCTGATCGAGAACATCCAGCGCGAAGACCTCAACCCGCTGGAAGAAGCGCAGGCGCTGCAGCGGTTGATCGACGAATTTTCGCTGACCCACGCCGAGGCTGCCGAAGCGGTGGGCCGCTCGCGGGCGTCGGTGTCCAACCTGCTGCGGCTGCTGGAATTGCCGGTGGCGATCCGGGTGCTGCTGGAAACCCGCCGCCTGGAAATGGGCCATGCGCGTGCGCTGCTCACCCTGGCGCCGGAACTGGCAAGCAAGCTGGCGCAGGAAGCGGCCGACCAGGGTTGGTCGGTGCGCGAGGTCGAACACCGCGCGCAGCAGTTCGCCGCCGGCAAGGTGCCGGGCTCGCTGCGCAAGGGCAAGCCGGTCACGGCTGCGCCGCAGGCCGATATCGCTTCGCTGCAGACCGAGCTGTCCGAATCGCTGGGCACCAAGGTGGTGTTCAATCACGGCCGCGGCGGCAAGGGCAAGCTGGTGATCCATTACACCGACCTGGATACCCTGGAAGGCGTGCTGGAACGCTTGCGCACCCGCAAGGGGTGATGCAGCCAGCGCAGGAGAATTAGCGATGCATCCCGCCAAAGTGGACCGCGCGCATCTGCTGCGCCTGACCGACTTGCCCAACGTCGGGCCGGCCTGCGAAAAGGATCTGCAGCGGATCGGCATCCGCATGCCGGCGCAGCTGCAAGGCCGCGATGCCTACGACATGTACGCCCAGCTCTGCCTGCGCACCGGCGTCACCCATGACCCGTGCGTGATCGATGTGTTCCTGTCGCTGGTGCGCTTCATGCAGGGCGAGCCTGCACGCAATTGGTGGGACTTCAGCGCCGAGCGCAAGGCAACGTTGGCAGCCGAGCGCGCAGAGGCGCCAGCCACTGCACCGCTGCCGGCGCGCCGTGTCGCCAATACCGGCACTGGCAGCAGCAGCGACGGCAAACACCGCCCATGAGCCACGCCGACGAGACGATCAGCCCGTCCGGCAGCCTGATCCTGCATCACGCGCAGGCCAAGGACTTCGAGCCGGCACGCGGCGAAGAAAGCATCGAGCAGATCAGCGCGCATATCGAGCAGCACCTCGGGCCGATTGCGAACGTATTTCATGAAATCCTCTCCGACACCGTGCATCTGGACGTGCACATCGTGCCGCCCAATGCGCACTCGCCGTCCCTGCGCCTGGTGACCTCGGGCATGAGCGATCTGCCGATGACGCTGCCAGACGGAGTGGAGGCGCCGCGCTACATGGAGCTGATGCTGAGCCTGCCGGCCGATTGGCCGATGGACCAGCGCGACTTCGACGACGAGCGCCATTACTGGCCCATCCGCCTGCTCAAGAACCTGGCGCGGCTGCCGCACAAGTTCGACACCTGGCTGGGGTTTGGCCATACCGTTCCCAATGGCAACCCGGCCGAGCCGTATGCGCCGGGCGTCGCCTTCGACGGCGCGATCGTGCTGCCGCCGCTGAGCGCGCCGCCAGAGTTCGCGCATCTGCGCATCGATGCCGACAAAACCATCGCCTTCATGACGGCGGTGCCGTTGTATCCGGAAGAAATGGCGTTGAAGCTGAGCCAGGGCAGCGATGCACTGCTGGACCGCTTCGATGCCGGCAAGATTCAGGACAACATCGACCTGCGCCGCCGCAATGTGGCGAAGAAGCGCTTTTTCGGGCTGTTTTGAGCGCTGCTTACTCGCCTCCCTTTGATGTTTTCAGGACCACTGCCATGACCATCCTCGTCACCGGCGCCGCCGGTTTCATCGGCGCCTACACCTGCCGCGCACTGGCTGCGCGTGGCGAGAACGTGGTGGGCCTGGACAACTACAACAGCTACTACGACCCGCAGCTCAAGCGCGATCGGGTGGCGGCGTTGTGCCCGCAGATCGACATCCGTACGCTGGACCTGACCGACCGTGAGGGCCTGGCGGCGTTGTTCGACGAGATCCAGCCCACCCGCGTGGTGCATCTGGCCGCACAGGCCGGGGTGCGTTATTCGCTGGAAAACCCTTCGGCCTATGTCGACAGCAACCTGGTCGGCTTCGTCAACATGCTCGAGCTATGCCGGCACCGCGGCGTGCAGCACTTGGTGTATGCGTCCAGCAGCTCGGTCTACGGCGATTCGGCCACCCCGCCGTTTTCCGAAGACCAGCGCGTGGACCAGCCGCGCTCGTTGTACGCGGCCACCAAGGCGGCCAACGAATTGATGGGCTACACCTATGCGCAGCTGTACGGCTTGCGCGCCACCGGGCTGCGCTTTTTCACCGTGTATGGCCCGTGGGGCCGGCCGGACATGGCGCCGCTGATCTTCAGCCGCGCGGTGCTGGCCGGACGCCCGATCGAGGTGTTCAACCACGGCAAGATGCAGCGCGACTTCACCTTCGTGGCCGATATCGTGGCCGGCGTGCTGGGCGCGCTGGACACCCCCAGCGACGAGGCGATCCCGCACCGGGTGTTCAACCTGGGCAACCACACCCCGGTGGAACTGGAATATTTCATCGACGTGATCGCCCAGGCCGCGGGCCGCCCGGCCGAAAAGGTCTACAAGCCGATGCAACCAGGCGACATGATCCGCACCATGGCCGACACGCAGCGCGCGCAGGCCGCGTTCGGCTTCGATCCGGCCACCCCGGTGGAGCGCGGCTTGCCGCAGGTGGTGGAGTGGTGCCGCAGCTACTTCGGCGAGCGTGCCTGAGCCCATCGCAGCCGCGTGGCACTCAGGCAGCACGCGTCCTGCGTGTGTTCGTACACTACGATGTGGTGAGTCCTAGGGGCCCGCCGACGGATGCAGGCTTGCGCCGTTCGATAGCCGCGTTGATTGCCTGCGCCGAACGCTACAGGCGGTTTTGCGCGCGCTCCACTGCACATAACGCGCCTTAGCTTCATGCCTGGCTCAGACGGTCAGGGCACAATGCGCGATCTTTTTTGCTCAGCCATCATCGGGCCACCACGAATCCATGAGCCAACCTCAGCTTTCCGTCGTCGTCCCGGTGTTCAATGAGCGCGATAACGTCGCAGCCCTGATCGGCGAAATCGTCGTCGCCTTGCGCGGCCTGGTGGCCTTCGAGATCGTCTACGTTGACGACCATTCGCGCGACGACACCCTGGCGGTGCTGCAAGGCCTGAAGACCAGCACACCGGAACTGCGGGTGCTGCACCACGTGACCCAGAGCGGCCAGAGCACCGCAGTGCGCAGCGGGGTCAAGGCCGCGCGCGCCAGCTGGATCGCCACGCTCGATGGCGACGGCCAGAACGACCCGGCCGACATCCCCAAGCTGTTGATCGCGCGTAGCCAGGCCGAGCCGCAGGTCAAATTGTTCGCCGGCTGGCGGGTCAACCGGCAGGACTCCGGGTCCAAGCGCTGGGCCAGCAAGTGGGCCAACGCGATCCGCTCGCGCATGCTGCAGGACAACACGCCCGACACCGGCTGCGGCATCAAATTGTTCGAGCGCGAGGCGTTTCTGGACCTGCCCTACTTCGACCACATGCACCGCTACCTGCCGGCACTGATGCAGCGCGCCGGCTGGCGCACGGTGAGCGTGCCGGTCAACCACCGCCATCGCACCGCCGGCGTGTCCAAGTACAACAATCTCAATCGCGCGCTGGTCGGCATCCGCGATCTGCGCGGCGTGGCGTGGCTGATCACCCGCAGCAAGCGCACCGTGGCGGAGGAGCGTTGATGGAACCGACCTTTCTCGACCAGCAGCTGACCTGGCTGTACTGGACCGGCATCCACGTCACCGGCTGGAAGTTGATCGGCTATGTGGGCGCGCTGATGTTCGGCGGGCGCTGGCTGGTGCAGTTCGTCGCTTCCAAGCGTGCCGGCAAGCCGGTGATTCCGCGGATGTTCTGGTACATGAGCGTGGTCGGCAGCCTGATGACGCTGAGCTACTTCGTGTTCTCGGCCAAGCAGGATTCGGTGGGCGTGCTACAGAACATGTTCCCGGCATTTACCGCGTTCTACAGCCTGTATCTGGATGTGAAGCATCGCGGCTGGAAGCGGGATCGGGCGGAGCATTGAGGGCTGGGATTTGGGATTTGGCTAGCGGCTAGCGGCTAGCGTGTTGAGTGGATGCTGTTGTCGTTGCAAGTGATGCTGTTGGTTCTGTGCGACCGGCTGTGCCCGCAGCGGCGCCGACGATCGATGCGTTTGTCCGGACATGGCGATGCGCGATTGACTGACCTGAGACCGCGCCGGCGGCCGATGTCCCTGCGCTGAGGCCGTGGGCACGCTGTGGTCATGCCCAGCGCCCTGCTCCATCGCCCTTTTGCCGTGTCCACACCTGCCACACCGCATTGGCATCTGCGTCTGCACACGCATCAGCACGTACCGCTGTTTGCGGACTGGCGCTGCGCGCGTGCAGCGGCCGCCATCCTGGCGATGCCACGCAGCTGGTTCGGTGCGCAGGTGCTGTGTTGGGTGTTGCTGCCAGAGATGTGGTGCGCCTTGCTGCAGGCGCCAGATAAACCCACCGTGCTGCACGCAGCGACTGCTGCACGGCAGGCCGCCGGCGAAGCGGTCAATCGGGCGCGCGGGCGCGGCGGCACGGTCTGGCAGCCGGAGATGGAGGCGAGCGCGCTGGCGTTGCAGGTCGATTGTCGGCAATTCGCCCGCAGCCTGATCGCCCTGCCGTTACGTGCCGGCCTGGCGGAGCGGATCGGCGCGTACCCGTACTGGGACGCGGTGTGGCTGTTGCCCGACGACCACGCTGCACGACAGGAACCTGCGCCGCATGCCCCCGGGTGCCTGGCAAGCGCAGGCGGCACAAGAACGTGACCGTGCATGCTCGCTCGATATCCGTCGGCAAGCGCCGAGTCGATGCGCGGCTGTTCTGCCGCGCATCAGGCAACCCAGCTGACCGTGAGCGCGGCCCACGCGTTGGGCGGGCTTACCTCAGCGTGCGCGGCTCAGAACCCCAGCGGGTGCTCGGGCAGCAATGCCTGCAATTGGCTGCGGAACAGCGCGCGGATGCGCTCCAACGCAGCGTCGGTATCGGCTTCGAAACGCAGCACCAGGATCGGCGTGGTGTTGGACGCACGCACCAGGCCCCAGCCATCGACAAAATCCGCACGCAGGCCGTCGATCGTCGACAAACGCGCCGATTCGAACGGCGACTCGTCCCCGGCTTGCGCTCTCTCGACAAAGCGCGCCACCAGCGCATGCGCATCGCCTTCCACCGGCACCTTGATCTCCGGGGTGGACACGCTTTCCGGCAAGGCATCCAGCACCTCGGAGGGGGTTTCCTCGCGCTGGGCCAGGATTTCCAGCAAGCGCGCAGCGGCATAGATGCCGTCGTCGAAGCCGTACCAGCGTTCCTTGAAGAAGAAATGCCCGCTCATCTCACCGGCCAGTTCGGCATCGGTTTCGCGCATCTTGGATTTGATCAGCGAATGCCCGGTCTTCCACATCAGCGGGCTGCCGCCGTTGCGCAGCACGTAGTCCGACAGCTTGCCGGTGCACTTCACGTCGTAGATGACCAGGGCGCCTGGGTTGCGCTGCAGCACGTCGGCGGCGAACAGCATCAGCAGGCGGTCGGGGAAGACCACCTTGCCTTCCTTGGTGACCACACCCAGACGGTCGGCATCGCCATCGAAGGCCACGCCGATGTCCGCATCGAAGCGCTGCACCATCTTCACCAGATCATCGAGGTTGTGCGGCTCGCTCGGGTCGGGGTGATGATTGGGGAAGGTGCCGTCGATATCGCAATACAGCGGCACGACCTCGGCACCGATGGCTTCCAGCAGACGCGGCGCAATCTCGCCGGCCGCGCCGTTGCCGGCATCCACCACCACCTTGATCGGGCGGTCCAGCTGTACGTCGTCGGCAATCCGCTGGATGTAGGCATCGCTGATGTCGCGCTGTTCCAGCTCACCCGGCGTGGCGGCGGTATGCAGGCGGCCTTCGTTGATGCGCTGATGCAGCTCGGCGATCGCAGTGCCGGACAGCGTCTCGCCGCCGATCACGATCTTGAAGCCGTTGTAGTCGGGCGGATTGTGGCTGCCGGTAACCGCCACGCAGCTGCCGGCGCGCAGTTCATAGGCGCCGAAATACACCACCGGCGTGGGCGCCAGGCCGATGTCGGTCACGTTGCAGCCTGCGCGCCGCAGGCCTTCGATCAGGCCATTGGTCAGCTCCGGTCCGGACAGACGCCCGTCGCGCCCCACCACCACATCGCGCAGCCCCTGCGCCTGCATCACGCTGCCGATGGATTGGCCGATCAACGCGGCAACGCCGGGATTGAGGTCTTTACCGACCACGCCGCGGATGTCGTAGGCGCGGAACATCTCGCTGGCGATCTGCACCGCCGGTACCAGCGGCGGCGGCGCAGGCGCTGTCGCCTCGTCCAGCGCGCGCACGTCGCTGGCAAGGCTGGCGTCGTGCTGCAGGCTTTGACTGAAGGTCGGTTCGTCGGTGGCCGACTCGCCGGCAACGCGGCGACGCGGCAGCGCCACCCGGCCACGGCTGGCCAGCACCAGCAACACGGCGACGATGACCAGCAACGCGGCGACGATGGCGCAGCCAAGCGCGCCCAGGCCCAGTGGCCCGCTATCGCTCTGCGGGACCGCCGCAGCCACACGCAGGCCGCTGGAGCCAAGCGGTTTTGCCAGTGTTTCGGCCGCATCGGCCAAGCTCACGTCGCCCTGCTGGGCCACGTTGTAGCTGCCCTGGCGCAACGCCAGGTAGGCGCTGCCGGGCACCGCGATCGCATCCAGCGGGCCGGTCAGGCGCAGCACCGGCAGCCGCGCATACGCCACCGCGGGCTGTGCACCCAGGCGCACCGCGGCGGCTACACCCAGACGCACCTGCTTGGCATCGCGCACCACATGCACCTGCGCACGCTCGGCCACCAACGCCGATTCGAGCAGACTCAGCCGCGCATAGCCGAAATCCTTGGGGTTGGCATAGGCCGCCGCCAGATCGCCAGGCAGCACCTGCACGTCCTCGGCGCCCTTGAAGCGCTCGCGGATCGCCGAGGCGGCCGCCAACGCGTCCCCATTGGCCAACGCACTGGCCACCGGCGGCTGCTTGAGCACGGCATCGAGCTGGGTGGCCTGCGCCGCCATCGCCTTGCCGACGTCCTGCACGGCGCGGTCGCGTGCCTGTGCCAGGTTCTGGGCGGCCGCATCCTCACGCCATTGCGCGTAGCTGCTCCAACCGAACCAGGCGGCCAGCAGCAACAACATGCCTCCCAACACCGGACCACTCGTACGCACGCTCGACATCCCCTGCCTGCGCTCGTTCGCCTTGCTCATGAGACTCCCCCGTCAGCGCACGCCGGTGTGGCCGAATCCACCCGCTCCCCGCGCGCTGTCCACGAAAGTATCCACCACTTGCAAGCCTACGCGCACGATCGGAAGGATCACCAATTGCGCAATCCGGTCGCCCGGCTCGATGGTGAAGGCCTCGCGGCCGCGATTCCAGGTGCTGATCAGCAGCGGGCCCTGGTAGTCGGCATCGATGAGTCCGGTGCCGTTACCCAGCACGATGCCGTGGCGGTGGCCCAGCCCGGAGCGCGGCAGGATCACCGCGCACACCTGCGGGTCGGCCAAATGGATCGCGATACCGCTGGGAATCAACGCCGCATCGCCTGGCTCCAGCGTCATCGGCGCTTCCAGCGCGGCGCGCAGGTCCATGCCGGCGCTGGCTTCGGTGGCGTAGGCCGGCAGCGGCCAGACATCGCCGAAGCGTGGGTCGAGCAACTTCACCTGCAAGGAGTGGGTCGGGTGGCTCATGCCTGCAATCTCTCCGCGATCAGGGCCAGCAGTTGGTCGGCCAGTTCGGTCTTGCTGCTAGTGGGAAACGCACGCTCGCCGCCCTGCCAATAGGCGGTAGCGGCATTGTTGTCGCTTTCGAAGCCGCCGCCGACGATCCCCACCTGGTTGGCGATGATCAGATCCAGCCGCTTGGCTGCCAGCTTGCCACGCGCGTAGTGCTCCACGTCGTGCGTTTCGGCCGCAAACCCGACCACCAGCTTGAGCGCGCCGGTTTGCGCGGCGACCTCGGACAGGATGTCCGGGGTGCGCACCAGTTCCAGGGTCAGCGTTTCGCCGGTCTTCTTGATCTTCTGCGCGACCACGCGCTTGGGCGTGTAGTCGGCGACCGCAGCGGCGCCGATGTAGATGTCGGCCGGGAACGCACCCAGCACCGCATCGCGCATCTGCGCAGCCGAGCGCACGTCGATGCGCTGCACGCCGACCGGCGTGACCTGGTGCACCGGCCCGCTGACCAGCACCACCTCGGCGCCCTGGCGCGCAGCGGCGGCGGCCAGCGCATAGCCCATCTTGCCGCTGCTGCGGTTGCCGACGTAGCGCACCGGGTCCAGATCTTCGAAGGTCGGGCCGGCGCTGATGACGATGCGCAGGCCGTCCAGCTCGGCGCTGCTGGGCACGAAGGCGGGCGCGGCAGTGCCTGGCGATGCATCGGCGGCAGGCACAGTGGCGGCCAGCGCGGCAATGATCGCCGCGGGCTCGGCCAGGCGGCCGGGACCGGACTCGCCTTCGGCCAGCGGGCCGTCGTCGGGGCCGACCACCGCCACGCCACGCGCGCGCAGGGTCGCGATATTGGCCTGGGTCGCCGGGTGCAGCCACATGCGGTGGTTCATCGCCGGGGCCACGGTCAGCGGCGCCGTCGTGGCCAGGCATAGTGTGGTGACCAGATCGTCGGCCAGCCCGTGCGCCAGGCGCGCGAGCAGATCGGCAGTGGCCGGCGCCACGATCACCCGGTCGGCCCAGCGGGCCAGTTCGATATGCCCCATCGCCTGCTCGGCGGCGCTGTCCCATAGCGTGGTGCGGGTCGGTTGCCCGGACAGCGCCTGGAAGCTCAGCGGGGTCACGAATTGTTGCGCGCCGCTGGTCATGGCGACCTGCACCTGTGCGCCGGCGTCGCGCAGGCGACGGACCAGTTCGAGCGATTTGTAAGCGGCAATGCCTCCGCCGACGCACAGCAGCAAACGCTGTCCGTCCAGGGGGCGGGCCTGAGTGGAGCCGATCACGTCGGAGTCGTCCTACGGTTACAAGGACAACTAGATTAGCCGATGCCCCCGCTTGGCCTGATGGGCGTCGGCGATGAGCACCGGCAATCTCGCCATATGCACATCCACGACTGGCCCACCAACGAACGCCCGCGCGAGAAACTTCTGGCGCGCGGGGCTCCTGCCCTCTCCGATGCGGAGCTGCTGGCGATCTTTGTCGGCTCCGGGCTGCGCGGCCAGGATGCGGTCCAGACCGCGCGCGATCTGCTGCACCGCCACGGCCCGCTGCGCCTGTTGCTGGATCGCCCGGCCAAGGCCCTGGCGCGCCTGCCCGGGCTAGGCCCGGCCTCGGCGTGCAAGCTCAGCGCCGCGATGGAACTGGCGCATCGCCACCTGATGAGCGAACTGGAGCGTGGCGAGGCCCTGAGCGACCCACCCAGCGTGGGCCGCTATTTCTCGCAGCGGCTGCGCGCGCGGGCCTACGAAGTGTTCGCGGTGCTGTTTCTGGACAACCGCCATCGCGCGATCGCCTTCGAGGAGCTGTTCACCGGCACCATCGACGGCGCAGACATCCATCCGCGCGAAGTGGTACGGCGGGCGCTGCTGCACAACGCTGCGGCGGTGATCGTCGGGCACAACCATCCGTCCGGCAATCCGGAGCCGTCCGAGGCCGATCGCGCGGTCACCCAGCGCCTGCTGCAGGGCCTGGAGCTGGTGGACATCCGCCTGCTCGACCACTTCGTGATCGGCGATGGCCGCCCGGTCTCGCTAGCCGAGCGCGGCTGGCTGGAATGAGACCGCCGCGCCGACCTGAACCATCGGCCGGACCGTGTGCCGCGCGGTCGGGTAAAATCGCTGGTTTGGTTCCAAGCAGATCCCACGTGAAAGCCCTACTCCGCGCACTGATCGGCCAAGGCATCGAAGCCTTGCGCGCCAACGGCACCTTGCCCGCCGACACCCTGCCGCCGGATTTTGTGGTCGAGCGGCCCAAGACACGCGAGCACGGCGACTTCGCCACCAATGCCGCGATGCTGCTGGCCAAGGCCGCGCGCAGCAACCCGCGCGCCCTGGCGCAGGCGCTGGTAGCCGCGTTGCCGGCCAGCGACGACGTCGCCAAGGTCGAGATCGCCGGCCCCGGCTTCATCAATTTCCATCTCGCGCCCACCGCGTATCAGCGTGAAGTGGCGCATGTGATCAAGCAGGGCCACGACTACGGTCGCGGGCTGGCCGGCAACGGCCGCTCGGTGGGCGTGGAATACGTCTCGGCCAATCCGACCGGCCCGCTGCACGTCGGTCATGGCCGCGCCGCGGCGATCGGCGACAGCCTGGCGCGCGTACTCGATGCCAATGGCTGGAACGTCAAGCGCGAGTTTTACTACAACGATGCCGGCGTGCAGATCGAGAATCTGGCGCTGTCGGTGCAGGCGCGCGCGCAGGGACTCACCCCCGACAGCGCCGGCTGGCCGGAAAACGGCTACCGCGGCGACTACATCGCCGATGTCGCAGCAGCCTATCTGGCCGGCGACAGCGTCGACCTGGAAGGTCATCTGGTCAGCGGCACCAAGGACCCGGCCGATCTTGAATCGATCCGTCGCTTTGCAGTGGCCTATCTGCGCAACGAGCAGAACCACGACCTGGCCGCGTTCCGCGTCGATTTCGATATCTATTTCCTGGAAAGCTCGCTGTACAAGGACGGCAAGGTCGAAGAAGCGGTGCGGAAGCTGATCGCCTCCGGCCATACCTACGAGGAAGGCGGCGCGCTGTGGTTGAAGTCCACCGACTTCGGCGACGACAAGGACCGCGTGATGCGCAAGTCCGATGGCACCTATACGTACTTCGTGCCGGACGTGGCTTATCACCTGACCAAGTGGCAGCGCGGCTATGAGCGCGCGATCACCGAGCTGGGCGCCGACCACCACGGCTCGCTGACGCGCGTGCGCGCCGGCCTGCAGGCGATGGAGCTGGGCATCCCGCAGGGCTGGCCGGAATACGTGCTGCACCAGATGGTCACGGTGATGCGCGGCGGCGAAGAAGTGAAGCTCTCCAAGCGTGCCGGCAGCTACGTCACTCTGCGCGACCTGATCGAAGAAACCAGTGCCGATGCGGTGCGTTGGTTTCTGATCGCGCGCAAGCCCGATTCGCAGCTCACCTTCGATATCGATCTGGCGCGCGCGCAGAGCAACGACAACCCGGTGTTCTATGTGCAATACGCGCACGCACGGGTGTGCAGCGTGCTGCGCCAGGCGCAGGAGAAAGGCTTCAAGTACGAGCAGGCCAATGGGTTTGCACAGCTCGCTCGGCTGGACGACGAGCATTCGCTCAACGTGATGCTGGAGCTGTCGCGCTATCCGGAAGTGGTGGAAATCGCCGGCCAGGCACTGGAGCCGTACCAGATCGCGCAGTACCTGCGTGAATTGGCGCATGCCTTCCACACGTGGTATCACAACACCAAACTGCTGGTGGACGATGCCGCAGAGCGCGACGCAAAACTCACCCTCGCCGTCGCGACCCAGCAGGTGCTTGCCAACGGCCTGGAATTGCTCGGTGTCAGCGCCCCGGAAAAGATGTAAGCCACTGGAAAGTCGCCAGGCAGGCGTGAGGCGCACGCCTGCCTGCGCAGTGAGCAGCGGTATCCACCATCGCCCGCGCATCCGTTGCACCGCACGCGGCAGACGCAGCGGCAGCGATCGCCGCACCAAGCCGGGCGCACCGCCCGCAACGACACGATTCGGAGAAGTGGTAGATGGCAGCACGACGCGGTAAAAGCCAGGCACGACGCAACACCAGCAATGGCACCCCCGGTTGGGTGTGGTTGGTGGCGGGCGCCGCGATTGCGGCAGTGATCTTCCTGGCCGCACCCAACCTGTTCAAGAAGGACGGCGACGGCTTCCTGCGTGTGGGTCCCCGCGCCAATCCGGATGCACAGCCCGAACCGGTGGCCGATGCAGACACCGATACGCCGGCCGAGTTGCCCAAGCCCAGCACGCAAGCGCCCAAGCCGCAGCCCAAGCCGGGCGATGCGCAGACCCAGTACGACTTCTACACTTTGCTGCCCGGCAAGGAAGTTCAGATGTCCGACGCCGAGCTGGCTGCCAGTGCGCGCGCCGAAGAAGCCGCACGTGCGCGTGCTGCGCTGGAAGGCAAGCCCATCGCGCCGGCGCCGGGTGCAGCAGCCAGCGTCGCGTCGGCCGTACCCGCAGCCAGCGTGCCGATGCCCTTGAAAGAAACGACCGCCAGCGCGCCCAAGCCGTTGCCGGAAGCCGCCCAGACACGTCCGGCGGCAACGCCGGCACCGGCCAGCACCGCGGCGCTCACCACGCCGGCCGCTGCGGCACCGAAGCCTGCGGCCGCGACGGCAACAACGCCGATAGCCCCGGCCGCCACCGACAACACCCGTTACATCCTGCAAGCCGGCTCGTTCGGTGCTTCCGGCGATGCCGAGTCGACCAAGGCCAAGCTGGCGATGATGGGCTTGGCCGCGCGTGTGGAATCGGCCGACATCAGCGGCAAGACGGTCTACCGTGTGCGCATGGGGCCGTACGGTACCGCAAGCGAACTGGCCGAAGCCAAGCAGAAGCTCACTGGCAGCGGATTGCCTGCTATCGCGATCAAGGCGCAGTAACCGCAGTGACGCGCCGCATCGCCAGCGCGTTGTTCGGACTGCTTGCACTGATCGGCACGGCGCAGGCCACCGAGCAGATTCCCGACCACATCCAGATCGATGGCCAGCAGGCACTGCTGCTGGCAGAGCCCCTGTCCGGGCAGCTGGACGACCCCACTACCTGGAAGCGCTTCGTCGCACAGGCGGGCAGTTCGCTGGGCGGCTGCAGCGCCAACTGGCGTGGCTATCAGGCGTTCTGGCGCGTGGACGCAGAGCAGCTGGTGCTCGATCGCGTGGTGCTCGGTGCTTGCGCCGAGGCGCCGCCGGAGCTGCCGCTGTCGGTGCTGTTTCCCGGCCAGCGCGCGCCGGTATCGGCGGTGTGGGTGGATGGCGAGCTGATCGCCGCGCTGCCGGCTGCGGAGAACGCCACGTCCGACGCGCCCGCCAGCTATGTGTCGCTGCGGCTGCGCCGAGGGCATATGGTCGCCCGCGAACCGCTCACCGCAGACATGCTGCACGCACGTCAGGCCGCAGCCGCACGCCCGGTTCCTGTGCCCTAAGCGCGGCTGACACAACCACTGCGCTCACCGCCAGGCGGGCGCGGCAGGTTCCCGGTGTGGCATGGACCACTCGTACACTTTGGTTCCGAGCGCGCCGCCCACATCCACCTGACCAGTGCTCGCTATCTTCTAGCCGCTTTAAGCATCCCCCATCCCCTGGAGTTCCCATGTCCAAGACCGTCCTGATCACTGGTGCCACCTCCGGATTCGGCAGCGCCGCGGTGCGCCGCTTTGCCGCCGCCGGCTGGAAGGTCATCGCCACCGGCCGGCGTGCCGACCGCCTGGACGCACTGGCGGCCGAACTGCCTGCCGGCCAGGTGCACACCGCCGCGTTCGACATGCGCGATGCGCAGGCCTTGTCGTCCGCCATCGACGCGCTGCCGGCCGCATTCGCCGATATCGATGTGCTGGTCAACAACGCCGGCCTGGCACTGGGCACCGCGCCCGCGCAGCAGGCGGATCTTGCGCAGTGGCAGCAGATGATCGACACCAATGTCACCGCGCTGGTCACCCTCACTCACCGTCTGCTGCCGGCGCTGATCGCGCGTCGTGGCGCCATCATCAACATCGCCTCGGTCGCGGCGACCTACCCGTACACCGGCGGCAACGTCTACGGCGGCACCAAGGCGTTTGTGCAGCAGTTTTCGTTGGGCTTACGCGCGGACCTGCACGGCACCGGCGTACGCGTGACCTCGATCGAACCGGGCATGGCCGAAACCGAGTTCACCCTGGTGCGCACCGGCGGCAACCAGGCCGCCTCGGACACGCTGTACCGCGGCGCCACCCCGATGACGGCCGAGGACATCGCCGAGCAGATCTTCTACGTCGCCAGCTTGCCGGCGCACTTGAATATCAACCGGCTGGAAATCATGCCGGTGACGCAATCGTTCGCAGGATTTCAGGTGGCGCGCGACGCGCAGTGAGGAAGCGACGCTGCGCCTGAGAGGACGCGCAGTGAAGATGCGCTGCCACATCCGCAGTGTGGCAGCGAAGGATCCAGCGCGTGGTGAGCGATCACCCATAGCGCGCTGCCGATCTACTGCAGACACGCAAGCGATCCTCGACAGCCGCGCACTGCGCGGCTTGTCTGTTCAACGATGCTGTTCAACGATTCCGCAAGCTGCGCTACGCCGACTCGGCCATGCCGCGCGGTCCCGCACGACTGCGCAGCAGCACGCCACGCAGCCGCAGGAAGGGGCGCTCCACGCTGTAGTGCAGCAACGCGCCCGCCAGCAGCGCTACTGCGCCATACACCGCAAATGCCAGCACGCCACGGCCCTCCAATTCCGCGCCGAACCAGGTCTGGGTCACATGGAACATCGCCTTGTGGGTCAGATACAGGCTGTAGGAAATCGCCGCCAGCCATGCCGCACCGGGCACCCGCAACCGGCCAAACGCGCTATTGGCAGTGCCTGCCAGCACCAGCAATGCCAGCCCGAACGAGAGCACCGGCCAGCCCAGCGCATTGCCGATCAGGCCGGTGCGCTCGCGGAACAACCACAGTGCCAGCGCCATGACCGCAACGCCGGCAAGCAACCACGTGTTGCCGCGCTGCTGCAGACGTTGCCAGACCTGCGGACGAAATACCTTGATCACCGCGAGCACCACGCCGGCCAGCAGGCCATCGAGACGGTTCCAGGTGGGGTAATAGATATCTTCGACAAACCAATTGCGCTGCTGCCCGCCGCCCACCTGATCCAGCGCCGTGTTGTGCAGCCACACGCTGGTACGCAACGCGATGCCGGCCACCACCACGGCCACGCATAACGCGATGAACCGCCCAGCCGACGGACGCCGCAACAACAGCGTGGCCAGCAGCGGAAACACCAGATAGAAATGCTCTTCCACGCACAACGACCAGGCATGCGAAAACGCCGCCTGCTGGCCGTAATCGACCAATAGATTCAAGGTGAAGGTGGCGAACATCCACCATGGCGCCAGCCCGGGCGCTTCGCGCACGCCGGGCCACGCGATGTACACCAGCAACACCACCGCAAACGCCGGCAGGATGCGCAACGCGCGCCGCAGATAAAAATCCTTGAAGTCCAGGCGCTGCCCGCGCGCCAAGGGTGTCAGCACCTGGCTACCGATCAGGAACCCGCTGAGCACGAAGAACAGGTCCACCCCCATCCAGCCATAGCGCGACAGCCACGCCCAGTCCGGCCCCAGCCCACCGACCACAAATGCGTGGAACAGCATCACCCAGACGATGGCGATACCACGCAACAGGTCCAGGGCGGGATAGCGCATGTGGGCGATCGGCAATCAGGGAGGACCGATTGTGCCGCATGACACACACCCATGCGTAGGTTGCGCAAGGTGTGCGTGGCCTGCGGCGCTGCGGGTAGGCAAGACCGAAGGTGACAACACAATAGATGCTGCCTCACGCACCGGAGGCAAGCATGGGCATGCAAGGCATCGCGGCAGCCAGGTGACAGACACTGCACTCAGCGGCAGGCGATCGCTGCGACCAACGGACACAGACACAACCGCGTGGTAGCGCGATCGGTGCGGTTGGCAACGTTGCGCTGACGTCACGGCGTGTCGCTGCACTTGCACGGCTTGGCGAGAGGCGCATCGCCATGCGTGTTGCTGCACTTGCGCGGCTTGGCGAAAGGCGCATCGCCATGCGGCAGCGATGTGGTTGGCCGCTGCGGCCGACACGGGCCGATGGCAGCCTTGCGTTCAACGCACTGCCTACCACCCAATTGCATCACGCCGGCGATGTGGAGCGGCTAACGACACATAGCGAGCAATCGTCAGGCGATGTGCACGGCCCGCTCAAAACCAGCGTGTACGAGTGGCACATGCCGCAACGAGGACTCGCCGTGCCCGCCTGACTGCGAACCCAATTGGTTTGTTCGCCGCGCTTATCCTGCTGGCGCATCGTGCTCCCCTGTCGGCGAGCACGATGCACGGCTTGACGCCGATGCAGCACTCTCGGCCTCAGGCCATCGCCGCCTGCGCAATCCGTGTCACCGGCGCTGCCGCGTTCAACAGCCCCCAGGCTTCCAGTTGATCGACCGCATTGCGCACGCCGTCTTCGTCGCGAATGCGCTGGCCCAGCGCGCGTGCCGCGGCGCGCATGGTCGGCGTGCTGGCCTGGCGCAGCGCCTCGGCCAGCGTCTCCGGCTGCAAGCCGACACGCGCCAGCGCTGGCGGCGCTACGCCACGTCCGGCCATGCAATACGCCCAGAACGGTTGGTCGTAGCCGAACGGCAACACCACCGACGGAATCCCCGCCGTCAGCGCCGCGCCGGTGGTGCCTGCGCCGCCGTGATGCACGGCCGCCGTCACGCGAGGAAACAACCAATCGTGCGGCGCCTGTTCCAGATGGAAGAAGCGCTCGGCGTCATCCGCAGCCGCAGTGTCGGTCGCCGCCAGCCCGCCCCAGCCACTGGCCAGCAATGCGCGTTGACCGGTCAGGCGCACGGCAGCCTTGACCGTAGCGGTGAGCTGCATCGCATCGCTGCTGGGCATGCTACCGAAGCCGATATACAGCGGCGGCGGCCCGGCCTGCAGAAACGCCTGCAACGCGGCCGGCGGTTGCCACTGCGGCTGCGGCAGTTGCCAGAATCCGCAGATCTGCGCGCGTTGCGGCCAGTCCGGCGGACGTGGGCACAGCTGCGCGCTGTAGCCGTAGATCACACGTATCGCGGTGCGGTCCGGACCACGCCACGGATACGCCGGCAGCCCCAACGCCGGACGCACGATGTCGTTGAGCGCCGGGCGCATGAATTGCCAGCCGGCAAACCGCACCGCGTGGTGCAGGGCTACATTCACCCGCCCGGGCAGACGCACATTGGGCATCATCATCAACGGCAGATGGCGCGAGGCGGTGAGCGGTTGCAGTTGCGCGAAGCACACCGGCAGCCCAAAGGCCTGGCCCAGGCTATGCGCCAGAAAACTTGCGCTGCCGACGCCCAGGATCAAGCCGGCATCGGCGCACGCCGCCCTGCCCTGCGCTGCCCAATCGGGCGCCCAGCTCAGCAGCTGCGCGCGCAAGGTGCCCCAGATGCCACGCCAGCCGCCGCGCATTTCTGCGACATCTGGGTTGCCTTGCAGCAATTTCTGGTGGTCGCCGCTGAGCGGGAAAAACTCCAGACCGTTGGCACGAATCAGCGCTTCGAAGTTGCTACTGGTCAGTACCCGCACCGTGTAACCGCGCTGCTGCAAACCGCGTCCCAGCGCGATGATCGGGCGCACATCGCCGTGCGTGCCCAAGGTGGCGATCACGATCGGGCGGTTGGCTGCAGCGGATGCAAGAGACTCAAGCATATTCGGTCACCCCGTCGTTGGCACTGGCGATGCGGGTATTGCGATGCGACGCCTGTGCGCTGGCATCGTGCAGCAGTGCACACAGCGTTGCCGAGTGCGCGGCCGACAGCATCGAGTGGTGGTCGCTGTCCAGGGCGTGCAGGTGCAGCGTGCGCACAAAGGGGCGCCATGCCTGCGGCCGGTAATCCACCCACTGCGCATCGTCCCCACCGGAGCTCATCCGCACGGCTGCTTCGACAAACAGCACATCCTGATTCAATGCGCGGGGACGGTGGCGTCGTGCCAGATGCAGGTGATGCTGGGTCACCGCGCCCAGGTCGTCCAGCAGCGTGGGGCGTTGCTCCAGCAATTGACGCACCGCCGGCACATCGTTCAGTCCGTAGTGATCGCACAACAGGCTGGCCAGCTGCGCCACCGTGGTCGGCATCGGTTGGTCGTGCGCCAGTGTCAGCCCCAGCGCATGCACCGATGCGCGCACATTTTCCGCTTCGGGCAAGGCGGCGGCCTGCTCCAGGTGCGGATAGCTGTCGAGCATCGCCAGCAGTTCGACCTGTTCGCCAAGATCGTGCAGCTCGGCGGCGATGGCGTGCGCGATCAAGCCACCCAACGACCAGCCCATCAAGCGGTACGGGCCATGCGGCTGCACGCTACGCAGACGCGCCAGGTAGTCGCGGGCGATCGCTTCGATGCTTTCCGAACGATGCTGCGGGTCGCTCAATCTCGGCGACTGCAATACGTACACCGGCCACTGCGGATCGAGCTGGCCAAGCAAGGTGAGATACGACCAGCCCAGGCCGATGACCGGATGGATGCAGAACAACGGCGTGGCACCCGCGCTGCCGGCACGCAGCGGCAACAGCACGCTCAGCGGGTCGTTCGTTGTCTGCGCGCTGCGTTTGATCACTTCGGACAAACCGGCAATCGTCGGCGCATGGAACAGCGCGCCCAAGGGCAAGTCAACGCCGAACAGTTGCGGGAAACGTGCCGCCATTTCCGCCGCACGCAGCGAGTCGCCACCGAGCTCGAAGAAATTATCGTCCACCCCCACCACCTCGATGCCCAGCACTTCCTGCAACAGGGCTGCAAGCTGCTGCTCGAGTGCGTCGCGCGGCGCCACATGCGCAAGCTTGGGCAGCGCGCCCGGTGCAGGCAATGCGCGGCGATCCAGCTTGCCATTGGCTGTCAGCGGCAACGCCGGCAATGGCATCCACAGGCTCGGAATCATCGCCGCCGGCAAACGCTGCTGCAAATGGGCGCGCAGCAATTCGCTCGACGGCGTGTTGCCATGCTTGCCCACGACGTAGGCGAGCAGCTGTACGGCGTTGTCGCCATCGCTGTGCGCAACCACCGCTACCTGTGCCACCTGCGCATGCAGCAGCAGCGCATTCTCGATTTCCGCCGGCTCCACGCGGTGACCGCGGATCTTCAGTTGCGCATCTGCGCGGCCGATGAATTCCAGCAAGCCGTCACGGCGCTGACGCACGCGGTCGCCAGTGCGGTACATGCTGCTGCCGTCATTGGCAAACGGGTCGCGCAGGAAGCGCTCGCTGGTGAGTTGGCGCTTGCCGCGATAGCCCTTGGCCACGCCCGCGCCGCCGATATAGAGCTCACCGACCGCACCGGTTGGCAAGGGTTGCCGCTGCGCATCCAGCACGTAAACGCGCGTATTGAGCAGCGGCCTGCCGATCGGCGGTGCGGTGGCATCGGCCAACTGCAGCGGCATGATGGTCGACCAGATGGTGGTTTCGGTTGGTCCGTACAACTGGGTCAGGCGCCCGACCCGGCTCAGCAATTGCGTCGCCAACTCGGGCACCAAGGCCTCACCACCGACCAGCGCATGGATGCGGTCCAGCGACAGATCCTGATTGGCCAGCAGGATGCGCCACAGCGACGGCGTGGCCTGCACCAGACTGATCTGCTCGTGGGCAATCAGGCGCGACAGACCGCGCGGGTCGTGACTGATGCCGGCCGGTGCGATGACCACGCGCGCACCCACCAGCAACGGCAGATACAGCTCCAGCCCGGAGATATCGAAGGTGATGGTGGTGACGGCCAGCACGCGGTCGCGCGGACGCAACGCCAGTTCATGTTCCATCGCATGCAGGAAATTGAACAGGTTGCGATGGCTGATCTCCACGCCCTTGGGCGTGCCGGTGGAGCCGGAGGTGTACAGCACATAGGCTGTCCCATCCGGGGTCGCCATCGGGGCGATCGCCGCTGGCAAATGCGCCGGGCGCGGGTCCAGCCACACCATGCCGCCGAGCAGATAGCGCTCGCACAATGCCGGCTCGCAGACCAGCGCAATGGCGCCGGAATCGTTGAGCATCTGCCGATTGCGCGCCGCCGGGCTTTCCGGATCCAGCGGCAGATAGGCCGCACCGCTCCACATGATGGCCAGCAAGGCCACCAGCAGATGCTCGCTGCGCGGCAATGCGACCGCAACCACATCGCCGGGCCGCACCCCATCGGCCACCCACTGCGCAGCGATCCGCGAGGCGAGCTCGCACAGCGTGGCGTAATCCAGCGTGCGGTTGTCGTATTGCACGACAACGGCCGCAGGCATCATCTCGGCACGCTGCAACATGCCGTGCAACAACGTGGCAGCTTCCGGCAACGGCGCGGCGGTGTGATTCCAGGTGTGCAGCAAACGGTGGCGCTCTTCATCGCCCAGCACGTCCACCTCGCCCAGCGCGCATTCCGGGTTTGCCAGCACGGCATCGGCCAGATGGGTCAGACGGCGGCAGTGTTCGGCCAGCTCGTCGCTGTCGTACAACGCCGGATTGGCGTCCAGATCGAAGCGCAGGGCCGCGCCGTCGCCACGCTCGTAGCAGAAGATGGTCAGATCGTCGGCCGGGCCGTTGCACAGGTTATGCGGTATCGCATACGCCTCGCCAAATCGCAGGGCGTAATCGAAGGCTTCGATATTGACGGCAAGGCGTGCGAACTTCTGGTCGATGCCGAACATGCCGATGTCGCGACGTACATCCTCGAAGCGATATTGCTGATGCCGCAAGGCATGCCTGACCACCGACGCGACCTGTGCAAACAACGCATGGATCGGCTGCTGCGGGTCCATCTTCAGACGCAGCGAAATCACATTGGCTACCAGCCCGGCGGTCTGCCGGTAGCGCGCATTGATGCGGCCGGTCACCGGCATCGCCAGCACCAGATCTTCGGCACCGGTGCAGCGGTAGTAATAGGCGGCGATCAGCGAGATCAGCATCTGCGGCAAGCTGGCGCCGTAGTGCTTACCCATCGCGCGCAGACGCACCACCTGCTGCGGCGAAAACTGCCCGGTGCCGCGCAGCAGCCCGGTGGACAGATGATTGCCGGGGCGTGCCAGGGTTGCCGGCGGCGGCAGATCGGCCAGCTGCTGCATCCAGTACTCGCGATCGCGCTGGAAGCGGTCGGAGGCGCGGTACTGCTGCTCCATCTCGACCAGCGACAACGCGCTGCCGTACTGCGCAGGTTCCGGCTCCAGCTCTGCGGCGTACGCGTTATATAGCACCGACATGCGCTGCATCATGATCGATGCGCAATAGCCGTCCATCACCAGATGGCTGACGCACTGCACCCACATATGGTGATCTTCGCCGAGCCGGAACACCGCGCAATGCCACAACGGCCCATGCTCCAGGTCTTCCGGTTGACGGATTTGTTCGTCCACCCAGTGCTCGGCGGCATTGCGCGGCGCGGGATCTTCGCTGACGTTGAAGAAAGGAACCGGCGCGGTGTACTCGGGCAGGATCACCTGCTGCGGCACGCCATCGTGCTCCACGATGCACAGCCGCAGCGTGTCGAACTCCCGCGCCAGCTGCAACGTGGCGCGGACCAATAGCCCAGGGTCCAACGGACCAAACATCTCCAGTGCTTCGGACAACATCAAGGTGTTGTCGGTATGCAACTTGCTGGCCACCCACAGGCCGCGTTGCGCTCTGGTCAAGGGAAACAGCGGGGCGGCATCGGCGTGCATTGCAAGCATCCTTTTGTGTGGCGCGCGGTCGCCCGGCGGACCCTGGCCGCGTTGCGGTCACAGTGACGCCGGATCAGCACCTAAGTAATAAAACGCAAGATAGAAAGCACCATCGACTGTCGGCAGATGCCGGCAATACACGGTGGAAACGCACAATGGGCACGCACAACGAGGCGACAGGCACAATCGAAACTTCGACGTGCAGATATCTGATTAGAGCAACTTGTATCCCGACAAGTTAAACGAACACTAACAATTCGTTCGCGGGCAGAACCGTGCAAAAATCACGAATTGCATGTGATGTGCAAAAATTTTTAACCGAAGTGTGATTTCAACTAGTGTTCTGCATGCATAGCGGCAGGCAAATGCGATGCGACAACGATCCGCATTGGCAGAAAACACCGCGAATACAGCACCCAATGCGCAAACGCTCTGCGCCCGGCAGCAAACAGACGCTGCGCTTATCGCGTTACTCGCAGCGAGCACCGCGCATAAGACCAGTGCGCGCACCAGCGTTGATACGTCTGCATTTCGTGCAAATCACTGCGTAAAACAGCGGGTATTTGGCAACACGCGCTAGCTGCAACGGCGGCGCATGACGTGCAGATCATTTGAGCGCAACGAAGGAGGGGATGCGGCGTTCGCGCCACCTCTAAGGATCGCAACGCATAAGACCAGTGCACATGCCAGCGTTGATGCGCCTGCGTATTGTGCAAATCACTGCATGAAACACGGTGCTTTCTGCAGCAACGCTGCAGGTGGGCGCACGATCACGCAAGCGTCGTCTGCTTGTCATCGGCATGCAGCGTCGCTGCGTTTTGCTGATGTGGCGCTGCGCAGATCGCAGCCCATGGTGCGGCTGAGCTTGCCTGGTACGGGCTTACGCCTAGCCGCCATCAAGACAGCCAGGACGGCTGCCTGGCGGCCAGCTATGCGGTCAGGATCGAGTGCGACGCGGCGGATGCCGGTCGCAGTAGTGCGCTGTTGGGTAGTGCCGCCGCCACGTGCTCTGCGCGGGCTTCCACGCCTGTAGCGCACGACGCGGATTGTTTGAAAACAGCATCAGCGCGCTGCGGTACAGGCCCGCAGCGCGCGCTATGCATCAGCCCAAGGGTTCGTCGGACAGATAGGTATAGCCGGTCAGGCCCGCCTCCAGGGCGTCGTGCAGTTCCTGTGCGCGCGCGGGCGGCAGTTGCGCTGCAGCGATGCGTTCGGCATAGGTCGCGCGCAGCGTCTCCAGCTGATACCCCACGTAATCCAGCATCACATCGGTGGTATCGCCGCGACGCTGCTGCACGATGCGATAGCCATCGCCGTCCACGGCCACTTCCACCGCATCGGTATCACCGAATAGGTTATGGATATCACCCAGGATTTCCTGGTAAGCACCGACCAGAAAAAACCCAATGCGGTAGCTCTCGCCCGGATTCAACGCATGCAACGGCATCGAGCTGTCCAGACTTTCGTTCTCGACATAGGTCTTGACCATGCCGTCCGAATCGCAGGTCATGTCGGCGATGATGCCGCGCCGCTGCGGCGCCTCGTTCAAGCGTTCGATCGGCACGATCGGAAACACCTGATCGATCGCCCACACGTCCGGGATCGATTCGAACACGCTGAAGTTGACGAAGTACTTGTCCACCAGACGCTCGTTGAGCTCATCCAGCACCGGGCGGTGGCTCTTTTCATCGAAACTCAGCCGCGCCCGCACGCCATGCGCGATGGCATAGAACAGGTCGTCGATACGTGCGCGGTGGGTCAGGTCGATCTGGCCCAGTGCGTAGGCGCTCAAGCCTTCGGCGTGGAAGTGCTGGGCTTCCTGGAACAGTTCCACCGCCGGGCGCACATCGAGCTCGTCATGGATCTCGCGCAGATGGCGAATCGCTGCCGGCTCGTCGTCGTGCGCATCCGGCACGCGGCCTTCCTGGGCCTGCTCCACTTCGGACACGTTGGCGATCAGCACCGCATGGTGCGCGGTCATTGCGCGGCCGCATTCGGTGACGATGCGCGGCGGGGTCAGGCCGTGTTCTTCGCAGGCGCTGGCCAGCGGCTGCACGATATTGCTGGCGTACGAATGCAGGCCGTAATTGATCGAACAATAGCTGCGCGAGCGGGTACCTTCATAGTCGATGCCCAAACCGCCGCCGACATCCACATGGCTGATCTTGGCACCCAGCCGCGACAGTTCCACGAAATACCGCGTGGCCTCGCGCATGCCGTTGGCGATGTCGCGCACGTTGGAAATCTGCGAGCCCATATGGAAGTGCAGCAACTGCAGGCTATCGGCGTACTCGGTGTCGCGCAGCGTCTTCCACAGGTCCAGCACCTGACGCGGCGACAACCCGAACTTGGCCTTGTCGCCACCGCTGTTCTGCCACTTGCCCGCACCCAGCGACGCCAGCCGCATGCGCACGCCGAGGCCCGGCTTGACGTCCAGCGCGCGCGCCTCTTCCAGCACCAGCTTCAGCTCGGAGGGCTTTTCGATGACGATGAAGGTCTGCAGGCCGAGCTTGCGCCCGATCAGCGCCAGGCGGATGTATTCGCGGTCCTTGTAGCCGTTGCAGACGATCAGCCCGCCCGGACGCGACAGCGCCAGCACCGCCATCAGCTCCGGCTTGCTGCCCGCTTCCAGCCCAAAGCCGTCGCCGTGATGGCTGGCCAGGGTACCGGCCACGCCGCGGTGCTGGTTGACCTTGATCGGGTACACAGCCGTGTAGCCGCCGGCGTAGTCCCACTCCGCTTGCGCCTGCGCAAAGGCCGCCTGCAGCTTGCCCAGGCGCTGGCCCAGGATGTCGGGGAAGCGCACCAGCAGCGGCAGCTTGGCGCCAGCCGCGCGCGCCGCGTCCACCACCTCGGGCAGCGACACCGATGGGCCGTCGACGGTAGGCGTGACCACGATGTGTCCGGCGGCGTTCACATCGAAATACCCATCGGCCCAGTGCGGGATCGAGTAGGTCTTGCGGGCTTGGTCGAGGGACCAATCGCTCATTTCGTTGTCTCGGCAGGGGCAAAAGGGCGTGAATTGTAACGCCTGACATGCAGACGGTCCGTTACAATCCGCGCCGACTTCACGCCCCTCTCCTGCTGGAGCGGGGTGGTCTGCGGGGTCGGCCACCGCGCAGTTTGGCTGCACGCGGCTGCGCCCTCCCCTCATCCGGCGCTTTGCGCCACCTTCTCCCGGTGGGAGCAGGGACAGCCCCTTCTTTTAGGACTTTGCATGAGCGCCAACGACAACTGGTACATCGAACACTTCCAGCCGACCGGCTCGGCGATTGGTTTTCGCATCAGCGGCAAGCTGGACGAGGTGCAGTCCCCGTTCCAGAAGATCGAGATCTACCAGACCACCGATTGGGGCAAGCTGATGCTCATCGACGGCGCGGTGATGCTCACCACCCGCGACAATTTTTTCTATCACGAGATGATCAGCCACCCGGCGTTGTTCACCCACGCCGCACCCAAGCGCGTGGTGATCATCGGCGGCGGCGACTGCGGCACGCTGCGCGAGGTGCTCAAGCACCCGGGCGTGGAAAGTGCCACCCAGTGCGATATCGATGAGCAGGTCACACGCATGTCGGAGAAGTATTTCCCCGAGTTGTGCGACTCCAACCACGATGCGCGCGCCGAACTGTTGTTCGACGACGGCGTGGCCTACATGGCCAATTGCCCGGCCGGCAGCGTGGACATCGTGATCGTCGATTCCACCGACCCGGTGGGCCCGGCCGAAGGCCTGTTCAACAAGGCGTTCTACGACAGCTGCTTCAAGGCGCTGAAGGACGACGGCATCCTGGTGCAGCAGTCCGAATCGCCGCTGGCGCTGCTGGACCTGATCAACGAAATGCGCACCGAAATGGGCAAGGCCGGCTTCCAGTCGTTCAAGACCCTGCCGTTCCCGCAGCCGTGCTACCCCACCGGCTGGTGGAGCGTGACCATGGCCAGCAAGCAGCCCAAGGCCGACTTCGCCTTCCGCCAGGCCGATGCGCAGGCCAAGGGCTTCGACACGCTGTATTACACCGCCCATCTGCATACCGGCGTGCTGGTGTCACCGCCGTTCGTGGCCAAGGCGCTGGGCGAGTAAGGCAGCCCGACCACCGCGAGCGCGGCATTGCGCTTGCGGTGGTGGTTGATTACACGATTCGCAGCCATCGCTTCGATGACGGCGCTGCCACACCTGGTTGTGCTGGTGGGAGGATCGTTGCGATGAGGCAACCGTTGCAACGACGGTTGAGCGCACTGCATTGCGCCAGCACAGCGGCGCGACGAAGCGCGGATGACAACACTGCTGCGCCACCGGCAAGCCGGCGCGTTCGTCGCGCGCAATCGGTCTCTGCCGCGCATCCAGGCCGGTTCCGAGTGCGCCGTCCCGTCTCCACATCATGCCGGCTACTTATCAGCCGCTTCTAGGCTTACACAGGCGGCCTCGCGTATCAGCTCAAGCATGCGCGCAGAGCACGCAGCTCATAGCCGCGCCAACACCTCGGCCTTCTTGGCATCAAATTCCTGCTGGGTGACCAGCCCGGCATCCAGCAATTGCTTCAACTTGCCCAGCACCTGCACCGGGTCGTCCATCGTCGGCGGTTGCGCTGCAGCGGACGCTTGCAGGTGCGCTGGCGGCGCATGCACCACCACGCCACCGGCCGCCACGCGCAGTTTTTCGATTTCCAGCTGCTGACGTTTTTCGTAGGCCACCTCTTCCACCTGCTGGGCGTAGGCGTAGATGCGTCGCGCCTGCCGCTTGGGCAGGCTGTCGATCGCAGCGATACGGCCTTGCACGGTGCGGCAGGTGATGGTGGCGCCCAGCATTTGCTCGCTCAGGTGCACATCCTGGACATCGCGCCAGGGGAAATCCTGGAACGTCATGCCAAACAGGGTTGGCCGCACCACGATGAATCGACGGTTGGTCAGCACCACCGCATCGGGCGACAGATTCATCACCATCTTTTTCTGGATCCCGAGATAGGCGACCTGCTCGTCTGCGGTCAGCAGCTCGGTCACCTTGGGCAGGATCTTGCCGGCGGCCACCGGGTCCTGTTCGTCTGTCAACAACTGCGCCACTGCGTTCATCTGCTCTCACCACCGGCTGATCACCGCGTTGCGCACGACACTACAGCAAGCTGCATGGACGCCTCTGCAACGCAGGCTGGCCAGGTGAGGTACGCGTGCTACGCGTGTCCAGATATCGCTTTCAGGATGCGTCGCCGGAACGCAAAAGGGCGGACGTTGCCGTCCGCCCTTTTGCGAGCATCCACTTCACTCAGAAGCGGACTTCGGCGCCGACGTTGAACACATCGGCGCGATTGATGGTGATGTCTTCGTCGGAATCGTAGTAGTCGTTGGCATAGAGATAGTTCGTATAGAGCACGCTCAAACTCGCATGCCGGCCAATATCTACGCCTAATCCGGCACCGGCATACCCGCCGGAAACCCGTTCATTGGATTCGCCATTGGAGTTGGCCGACCAGTAGCCTAGGCGCACCACGGCGAACAGTGGACTGTCGCCAAAGTTGAAACGTGCCATGGCGCCCAGACTTCCGAACTCAACGCTAGGGACGTAGGCGCCGTCGTGATCACTGATACGGGCCAGCTTCCCAACTGCCGCCTCAATGCCGACCAGCGTCGCCGGACCCGCCCTCCAACGATAGCCTGCGTTGAAGCCGAGCATGTCTTGTTCGATGCCTTCGTACACTTTGCCCTGACCACCCTGCACGCCCAGAAAAACGCCGCTCTTCAGACGTTGATCCTCTTCGCGCGGCATTGGCAGCACATAGGCCGGTGCAGGCGGCGCATCCACCGCAGGCGTCTGCGTCGTGACGGTGGCAAATCCGCCAGTCTCTTCGGCCACATTTGCGCTTCCGCTTCCACCGACGGCCGTCGGAGCGCCGCCGTTGCCGGCGTGCGAGGGCCGCGACAGCGGCGCGGCCGGTGCAGAGTTGCCCTGCGTGCCTGCCTGCGGTTGCGTTTGCTGTTTCCGGTAGCTATCCCAGCCGCGCGACAACGATTGCGCCGAGGTCTGTGCCGTGACGCCAAGCGCCGTGCAGGCCAACAGCAGTGTTGCAGTCTTTTTCATCGCATTCCCCATGAAGTGATCCTCCCTCGTTCCCGCATCCGTGCGCACGCAGGCGGACCCGACGGCGTCTGGAAGTGGCGCAGTTGCCGTCATCTTTCCGGGAGCGTCCCCGCATCACTGCACTGCCCAAGGCACCGGCCGTGGCACATCGGCGTGGATGTGCGCGGCGCGCGCGTGATGCAGCCCCCTGACCGCAGCGCGCACAGTGTCTGGAGTCTCATTGCCTGTCAAGAAGCGCTGAGACGCGCGTCGACAGACGGTCCGTCGGAGTGCGGCTTCGACGTGTTCCAAACCCATACCGATAACCCCGCCAACCGATCGCCACCTCCCGTCCCGGTCTCGCGCGGATGGCGAAGCGGCGGCTGTGTCGCACGTGCCGGCAGCCGCGGCGTGGCGCTTCCGCAGTGCGCGGCAGCCCAGTGATTTTGGAAGGACCTGAGGGCTCCAAACGACTGAATTGCAAGGGCGTTCCATGTCCGGAACATTTCATTTGTTAAACAAATGTAATTTCAATACTCGCAAGTTCTAAAATCGCGTGACCCCGATCCCTTGTGATCCCCTTGGACCTGCGTCACGCGTGACACCTCCGCGCCGCCAGGGTCCGGAGAACTGTCATGCATTACCAACCGCTGGATGTGTCCAGCCTGCAGGTCGTCACTCCCGTGTTGCTAAAACAGGGCACACGGCTGCTCGAGCCCAACGTCTACCGCACCCATCTGGACGGGCAACTGGCCGTGGTCAAGGACTACGGCCGTTATCGCCGCACGCTGCTGGCACCCATCGCCCGGCTGATGGTCCGCCATGAAGCGCGCATGCTGCGCCGCCTGCACGGCTGGCGGCATGCCCCGGCCCTGCTCGGTACGTTGGGCGGCCTGGCGCTGGGGATGGAGTTCATTCCCGGCGACACGCTCAGCGCCAGTGCGGTGGTGGGCCAGGAGGTCTTCCAGCAATTGCAGCAGGCGCTGCGTCGCCTGCATGCATTCGGCATCACCCACAACGATCTGCACGGCACCAACGTGATGGTCAGTGCCGGGGTGCCGGTGTTGATCGATTTCACCTCGGCGTGGCGGTTCCCGCGCTGGCTGCGGCGCGGCACGGTGGCACGGCAGCTGCAACGCAGCGACGTGGCCAATTTCCAGAAGATGCGCCAGCGCCTGGCCGGGATCCCACCCACCGCCGACGAGGCCGCACGCAGCGCCGAGCCGGGCTGGGTGCGTGGCCTGCGCGGCGGCTGGAAGCGGCTGTATCGCCGCCTCAAACGCGACACGTAATACCTAAGAGCGGCTCACAAAACCTGGCGAGCAGTCGTCAGCTGGGTGCGGACAGCGCGGAGTAACCGGAGTATCCAAGTGGCATATGCCGCACCGCGCAGCGGCCACGTCCGCCTGGCGGTGAGCACCGTCGTGTTGCTGGCTGCCCTGAACCGCCCGCAGCGCCGTCAGTGCTCTACCGCTGCCGATCCGGCTGGCACCTTGTAGGCGATCAGCGTCGGTGCGTCTGCCACGAAGCGGTCGAGCACCCCATCGGCAATCTTGACCGGCCCGCCGAAGCGCGTGGCGCCGGGAATCGAGGGGACGGCCGCGGCCTTGGCGGCCACTGCAGCGGCATCGGCAAACAACGCCGGCGCTGCGGTATCGCCGCGATTGGCGGCATCCAGGCCGGCCGCGGTCTGCTGCAGCGCGCGGCCCCAGCTTTCCATCGCGTCGAGCCAGGGGCGCGATTGTTGGGCAAAGCCCTTGTCGGCCACGCCGTCGCGAATGATCTGCGGCGCGGCGGCGATGTCGTCGGCGGTGCGCGCCAGCGTTGCAATGGCCTGACTGCGCGCCGTGGCATCGCCCAGTGCGATCGCCTCGCGCACCTGGTCGAGCACGGCCTTCAGACGCGGCGCCTGCTCCTGCCACGGCTGGCTGCCGAAGGTGGGTGCCAGATGCTGGGTGTCGAAGAAGGTCAGCAATGCCGCCGTCACGCGCGCATCGCCACCGGCCAGATCGCGCGCCGCCGCATGCCAGGTGCGCTGCGCGTCGTAGCCTTTGTCGTTCCAGGCGAACGCAGTCAGCCCCATCACCGCGACGCGGCTGGGCACTTCCTGGTTCATCGGGTTGGAGACGATGCCGGACAACTCGGCCGACAGCCCGGCCTCGCGGCGCGCATATGGCGCCATCAGCAAGCGCCCGGCGGAGGTTTCGAAATCGTTGACCGGGTAGTTATCCCACAGCAACGTCTTGCGCCCGAATGCCTTGGTCGCCGCACGCGCATCGGGGATGGAAATGGCCGGCGGCACCACGTCGGTGCCGGTCCACTGCACCACGATCTTCGGGTCCAGATGCTTGCGCAGCGCCTCCTTGTACGGGCTTTCCTTGGCGTCGAAATACTCGGTCGGCACCATGATCAGTTCCGACGCAGCAGCGTGGCGGGCGACCAGATCGGCCTGCACCAGATTGAGCAGATGCGACTGCGCGATGCCCGCCGCCTGCGCACCGGACTCGCCGAAGGTGGTCTTGTCGCGCTCGCAGTTCCACTTGGTGTATTCGATATCGTCCAACGCCAGATAGAAGCTGCGCACGCCCAGCGCGCGGAACGCATCGAACTTGCGCAGCAATGCCTTGGCATCGGCCGGATCGGAAAAACACACACTTGGCCCAGGCGAAATCGCATAGACGAAATCGACATGGTTGCGCTTGGCGGTGGCCACCAACGTGCCCAGCGCCTTCAAGGTCGCTTTGGGGTACGGGTCGCGCCAACGGTCGCGCGCGTACGGGTCGTCCTTGGGGCTGTAGATGTAGGTGTTGGCCTTGGTGCGCGCCAGAAAATCGATGTGCTTGCTGCGGTCGGCCATTGACCACGGCGCACCGTAAAAGCCTTCGATCGTGCCGCGGATCGGCATGGCCGGGTAATCCTGGATGACCAGCGCCGGGATAGCCGGCCGCTCGAGCAACTGACGCAACGTCTGCACGGCATGGAACAGGCCATCGCTGTCGTGTCCGGCCAGCGTGATCAGGCTGCCGCCGCCCAGCGCAACGCTGGCCAGCGTATAGCCTTCGGTATGGGTGTCCTGCATGGCCTTGCTGCGCGTCAGTGCATCGCGCACCACCGCCGCGTCGCCGGTGCCAATGACGATATGCGGGCGATCGAGCGTGGTCGGCAGGCGCGATGCGGTGGCGATCTTGCTGACGCCGGCCGACCCGAGCAGGCCACGCACCAACGCGACCGAGGCCGGGTCCGCGCCCGGCGCGACGACCAGCACCACCGACCGGCCCAAACTGATCGTCTGCCCATCCAGCACGATCGATACCGGGGTCGGAAACAGCACCGGCTGGGTGACCGGCGCGGCCAGTGCAGGCGCGGCCAGCCCCACTGCCACCAAGACCGAGAGCAGGCGCAAGCCCGACTTCCTGTTGCGTCGCTTCATGTCCGAACTCCGGTATTGGAATGGTATTACGGCCTAGAGTAGGCAAGTCGCTGCGTGGCGACAAGCGTGGCTTGGTCTTGGAGGGTCGAGCCTGGTTTTGGCTGCTGTTGTTATCAGCGAACGCGCTGTCTGGACCGAAAGGAACTAGGCGCGCCGGCCATGAGCTGCGGTATTGAAATGGTATGAGAAGCGGGGCGATTGGCTTCGTCAGGATCACGGTTGCGGTAGCAGCGAGCCCACCTGAAGCGGCGGCGAGACGGGCTGTATCGCCAGATGAAGCATGGGCGTACTCGACGCTCGACCAGCGCGCGGGGGCCATGACGAGAGCCGCAAAGACGCCACGCTCGCGCCGGAACCGACCTGAGCCATGGCACATCGGATGTAGCGGTCGCGCAGTCAGACTCGCATGCGGTCCACCGTGACAGGCGCAGGGCAGTTATCCCCACCGTTCCGTTTTGCCCCTAACGCGTCATCGCCGCGTGCATCAATCGATCGGCGTGTGTGGTGTTGGCGTCGTAGAAGTGCTGATGCGCGCGTCGACAGCGCCAGCACTTTCAGCAAGCGGCGGACGCCGACGCTACGCCAGTGACAAGCGCATTGCAGCCATTCCGTTCTGCCTGCAACACGGCATTGCCCAGCGCATCAATCGATCGGCGCATACGCTGTCAGCGTTGAAAAAAAACCTGATGCGCGCGTCAATGCCGTGAGCATTTTTCAGCACGCAGCAGAGGCGCCGCCACATCGAGGCGCCCCGCGCGAACGGCCTTACAGCGCGTCGCTATCCAGCTCGCCGGTGCGGATGCGCACTACGGTGCCAAGGTCGTACACAAAAACTTTGCCGTCGCCGATCTTGCCGGTGCCGGCGGCGGCCACGATGGCTTCGACCACGCGCTCGGCCTGGTCGTCGGTCACCGCCACTTCGATCTTCACCTTGGGCAGGAAATCGACCACGTACTCGGCACCGCGATACAGCTCGGTATGGCCCTTCTGCCGCCCGAAGCCCTTGACCTCGGTCACCGTGATGCCCGCCACGCCGCAGCCGGCGAGTGCTTCGCGCACATCGTCGAGCTTGAACGGTTTGACGATGGCCATGATCATTTTCATTGATGCAGATCCCAGGGCATGACGGGCGCGCAGCATACCGTGGACGGCTGCAACACTCACCCATGCTTAGAGCGGCTAACAAAACGTAGCGAGCAGTCGTCAGGTGGGTGTGGACGGCGCGGACGAACCGGAGTGTACGGGTGGTCCATGCCGCACCGAGCACCGGCGCACCCGCCTGGCGGTGAGCACAGTTGTTTTGTTCGCTGCTCTTAGCCGCCTTCACCGCGGCCCACAACCGAATGGGACTATCCTTACTGCCTGCCGACTGCCTTGCCGATGTCCCGTGTGTCCCGGCCTGCACTAGGCTTCCTACGGACCTGCGGAGAACACCATGATCGATTTCAATCAGCTCGACGACCTCGCCCGCCGCCTCAGCGACCTGGTGCCGCCGGGCCTGCGCCAATCGCGCGAAGAATTGCAGAGCACCTTCAAGGGCGCATTGCAGGCCGGCCTTGGCAAACTCGACCTGGTCACCCGCGAAGAATTCGATGTGCAACGCGCGGTACTGCTGCGCACGCGCGAAAAACTCGACGCACTGGAGCAGGCCGTCGCCGCACTGGAAGCGCGCGCACCGGGCGCATCGCCCAGTGCGGCACCCGGTTCCTCCGACACCCCCTGACGAGCCCTCCACCATGAGTCTGGCGCTGGTGCACAGCCGTGCCCGCGTAGGGGTGCACGCGCCTGAGGTTCGGGTGGAAGTGCATCTCTCCGGCGGCCTTCCTTCCACCCAGATCGTGGGCCTGCCCGAGGCGGCGGTGCGCGAATCACGCGAACGCGTGCGTGCCGCCTTGCTGTGCGCACAGTTCGAATTCCCGGCACGGCGCATCACCATCAATCTGGCGCCAGCGGATTTGCCCAAGGACGGCGGCCGCTTCGATCTGCCGATCGCGCTCGGCATCCTGGCTGCCAGCGGGCAGATCGACCGGCAGGCGCTGGCCGATTACGAATTCATCGGCGAGCTCGCGCTGACCGGCGAGTTGCGTGGCGTCGATGGCGTGCTGCCGGCCGCACTGGCCGCCGCGCAGGCCGGGCGACGGCTCATCGTGCCGCTGGCCAATGGCGCCGAGGCCGCCATTGCCGGGCACGTCCAGGCTTTCACCGCACGCACGTTGCTGGAAGTCTGCGCCGCCCTCAATGGCACACAGCAGGCGCCTGCTGCCGAACTGGCGGTGGCAGCGGTGGGCGCACGTGCCCTGCCCGACATGGCCGACGTGCGTGGCCAACCGCACGCACGCCGCGCACTGGAGATCGCCGCAGCCGGTGGCCATCACCTGCTGCTGGTCGGCAGCCCCGGATGCGGCAAGACCCTGCTCGCCTCGCGCCTACCTGGCCTGCTGCCGGAAGCCAGCGAAGCCGAAGCCCTGGAGACTGCCGCAATTACCTCCATCAGCGGCCGCGGACTGGACCTTGCCCGCTGGCGGCAGCGCCCCTACCGCGCCCCGCATCACACCGCCAGCGCCGTCGCACTGGTCGGCGGCGGCACGCATCCGCGCCCCGGAGAGATCTCGCTGGCCCATAACGGTGTGCTGTTTCTGGATGAACTTCCAGAGTGGCAACGACAGACGCTGGAGGTGCTGCGCGAGCCGTTGGAATCGGGTCTGGTCACGATCTCGCGGGCAGCGCGTAGCGTGGATTTCCCAGCACGGTTTCAACTGGTGGCGGCGATG
This sequence comes from Xanthomonas sp. WHRI 8932A, assembly GCF_035012785.1. Taxonomy (NCBI): domain Bacteria; kingdom Pseudomonadati; phylum Pseudomonadota; class Gammaproteobacteria; order Lysobacterales; family Lysobacteraceae; genus Xanthomonas; species Xanthomonas sp. WHRI 8932A. The sequence goes on along the minus strand of NZ_JAYGQQ010000008.1, from coordinate 280,151 downwards.
AACCCATGTCCTTGCGGGTGGGCCGGCGATGGCAGCGGGCGGTGCCGCTGCAGCAGCGACAGCATCCTCCGCTATCGCAGCCGCATCTCCGGGCCGCTGCTGGACCGCATCGACCTGCATGTCGACGTGCCGCGGTTGCCGCCACAGGCATTGCGCAGCGGCAACCTGGGCGAAGACAGCGCCAGCGTGCGTGCGCGTGTGGTTGCCGCGCGGCAGCGCCAGCTCGCACGCAGCGCGCTGCCCAATGCGCAACTCGATCAGCCGGACACCGATCGCCATTGCCGGCTGCACAACGACGACCAACTGCTGCTGGAACGTGCGATCGAGCATCTGCAGCTGTCCGCGCGCTCGATGCATCGCATCCTGCGCGTGGCGCGCACCATTGCCGATCTGGACGACAGCGCCACCATTGCCACACGCCACCTGACCGAAGCGATCGGCTATCGCAAGCTGGATCGCGCACTGACTGCCGCCAGCGCGGCGTAGCGCGGCGCGGCGCGGCGCACAAAATGTAGCGAGCAGTCGTAAGGCGGGTGTGGACGGCGCACTCCAGAACCACAAGTAGACGAGTGGCCCATGTCGCACCAGAGCGCCGGCCACGCCCACATAGTGGTCGCACAGTAGTGTTGTGAGCCGCGCTTGTCTGGCTGCGCCGACAACGGTCGATCGCGCGCCACCGGGCGGAAGCAACCAACAGCTTATGCACGACGTCGACGACAAACAGGCACCGGCAGTGGCAGCACAAACGATGGCCAGCACCTGGCAGCCGGTCTGCGCGTCCCAACATCCACTTCATGGCCATGCACGTACAACGTCTGCCATCCCCTTGCGCAGAGGCTGTCATGAGCCGATTTCCCGAACTGATCACCGTTGCGTCGCTGGATCTGAACCGCTATCTCGGCACCTGGTACGAGATCGCCAGGTTGCCGATCCGCTTCGAGGATGCGGACTGTACCGATGTGTCGGCGCACTACTCGCTGCAAGACGACGGCACCGTGCGCGTGCAGAACCGCTGCCTGACCGCGGCCGGCGCGTTGGAGGAAGCGGTCGGTCAGGCGAGCGCCATCGACGCGACAAACGCCCGGCTCGAAGTGACTTTCCTGCCCGAAGGCCTGCGCTGGATTCCCTTCACCAAAGGCGATTACTGGGTGATGCGGGTCGATGCGGAATACACCACCGCATTGGTGGGCAGCCCTGATCGCAACTATCTGTGGCTGCTGGCGCGCCTGCCGCAGCTGGACGAAAACATCGCCCAGACCTACCTGGCACATGCGCGCGAACAAGGGTTCGACCTGGCGCCACTGATCCACACCCCGCACACCGGGCGGCTGACCGAGCAACCGCTTTCCTGAGGATGCGTGGCGATCACTGCTAGTGCGCGGCGCACGTCAGCCGCGGTCTGGGCATGCACTCCGCAAGGTGCGGCTGGTCCTCGACTCCCAGTACACCGCTGATCAGCGCGCGGCATGCACCACATGCCGACAGCACGCCCACACGCGCTGAGCGCGACGTGTTGTCAACGAAGTCGTCCTGCATCGGGCACACAAGTCAGGCATCGGTGCAAGCTGCCGGCAGCATTGCTAACTGAGGGCGGCTAACAAAACGACTACGCCGCCATCAGGCAGGCGCGGCCGGTGCTCGGTGCGGCATGGACCACTCGCAAACTCCGGCTCCGAGCGCGCCGTCCATACCCACCTAACGACTGCTCGCCACGTTTCGTTAGCCGATCCAAAGCGCCACTGCGATCGAGCACTCCGCTGCAGACAGACGCGGTGACTCAACCCCATACAACAACGGCCGGAGCATGGAAACCGCGCCGCACTAAGCTGCGCCGCTTCTCCGCTCCGGCCGCTTCGACCTCCGGCGATTACCGGGGCGACCAGGTCGCCCGTGTCATCAACCGTTGCAATCAACGGCCCTACTCAGCCGTTGAGCGTGCCCAGATCCTTGGCGGCAGCCTGCGCGCCTTCCAGGCTGTCGAAGGCCACGCCGGTATCGCCGACCACGTACTTGACCAGTTCGCCATCGCGCGTAGTTTCGTGCATCTTGAAGATCGGTATCGCATCGGTGCCGCCGACGCGTTCTTTCTGCGTTGTCATGGGTGATTCCTCCAGTGAGAGCGCCTTGCAGGGGACCGGGTGGTCCCGCAGCCCGCGTTGGCGAGCGCAGACGTACCGACCCTAACGCGCACCTGCGTGCAGGCGCGTGAATCCATTGGCTGTGGCAACTGCCGCAGCGCACATGCACCTGGCGGCAGAAAAATCACGTCGACTTCGCTCGACGGACGCGCGCAATGCACGCGTGTGTCGTACATTCGCGACGTGCAGCCTCATCCGTCCATATCTGTGGTCCACATCACGCCGGTACAGCGCGCCACGGCGCGCGGTAATCCGGCCGTGGCGTACGCGCAGATCGTGGTCCACCGCCCCGGTTACAGCAGGCCGCGCGCATGAGCTGGCCCCCATGCCGATGCGGGTGGTGACGTGAAGCGTCAACGCATCATCAGTCTGACCGTGCTGCTGGTGCTGCTGTGCGCAACGCTCCCGATCGGCCTGTCCTACTACCTGGCGTGGCGGCTGGCGTTGTCGCGCGAAGAAAGCAGACTCAGCCAGCTGGCAGCGCTGTCGATCCGGCGTACCGAAACCGCCTTCGACGAAGCGCATGGTGCCTTGCTGAGCATGGCCACCTCACGGATGCCGTCCTGCTCGCCGGCGCATCTGGCGCAGATGCGCGCGCTGGTGCTGACCAACCACTACATCGTGGAACTGGGACATTTCCAGCAACGCCGCTTGCGCTGTACCTCATGGGGGCAGCTGCCCGACAGCATCCCGCAGACCAGCCCGGACTTCGTGGTCAAGCGCGGCATCGCGGTGACCACCCGGCTGTTGCCGCTGGCCAATCCGCAGCATCCCTTGATGGCGCTGCAGCTTGGCGACTACAACGTCCTGATCAACCCGAACACGCTGACCGACATCAACATCCCGCCCGGCCTGCAGCTGGCGATCGGCACGCCCGACGGGCACCTTCTCAGCAGCACCGGCACCGCCGCCGAACAGTTGCTGGTGACGCCACGCGACGCCACCGACACCGACACCGACACCGACACCGACATCCGCAGCATCGCCGACGCGCAGGTGTTGTCCGGGCGCGACCGGCGCGGCGACTGGGCCGCGGTGGTCACCGAGCCTGCCGCCTATCTGCGCGGGCCGCTGGCCGCCGCACGGCTGCAGGTGGTGCCGGCCGGCATCGCGCTGGCGGTGCTGCTGGTCGGCCTGGTGCTGTGGGTCTCACGACGCCGCTTGTCGCCGCTGGCACGGTTGGAGATCGCGGTGCAGCGCTGCGAATTCATCGTGCACTACCAGCCCATCATTGCGCTCGACGACGGCCGTTGCGTCGGTGCCGAGGCGCTGGTGCGCTGGCAACAGCCGGATGGCGTGCTGGTGCCGCCGGATGCGTTCATTCCGCTGGCAGAAGAAAGCGGCCTGATCCTGCCGATCACCGATCTGGTAGTGGCCGAAGTGATCCGCGACCTCGGCCCCACCCTGGCCGCCGATCCCGCGCTGCATGTGGCCATCAACGTCTCGGCTGGCGACATCAAGAGCGGCCGTGTGCAGTCGGTACTGGCGCAGGCGCTGCAAGGCACCGGGGTGAACAGCGGGCAATTGTGGGTGGAGGCGACCGAGCGCAGCCTGATGGACATCGATGCGGCGCGCACCACCATCACCCATCTACGCGGTGCCGGCCATACGGTGTCGATCGACGACTTCGGCACCGGCTATTCGAGCCTGCAGTATCTGCAAGGCTTGCCACTGGATGCGTTGAAGATCGACAAGTCGTTCGTGGACACCATCGGCACCCACTCGGCCACCAGTTCGGTGACCGCGCACATCATCGAAATGGCCAAGACGTTGCAGCTACGTACGATTGCCGAAGGCGTGGAGCGCCAGGAGCAACTGGATTACCTGCGCGCACACGGCGTGGATCTTGCGCAGGGCTGGCTGTTCTCGCGCGCGCTGCCGGCGACCGGCTTCATCGCGTATCACGCGCAGGCGCGCAGCGTTGCGGCGCACGGTTTCAGATAGGCAACCACTGCCCTCAAGGCACCCGGCAAGCCGCTTCGATGCCTTGAAGACCAAACCCAGGATCTAAGCTGCACCATCGCGATGCTTGGCCCCAGCTGGCAAGATTGGGACGCTCAGGCTCATCGCCGTCATCGGGCTGAAATCCTGCAACCGCTGCAATCACTCACGATGTCGCCTGGTGTCGAAGTGACGCTCGCAACCACGGTGCTGTCGCTGGGCCCACCTCGTCAGTACACCGGATCGATGTCTATCGCTCGCCTAGCCGAGATGACGCGCGTCGTTGCATGCAGACACGTGGCCGCAGCGCTAACGCACAACTTGGCCTGCGTCGAAGTGGCGATCGCAACCACTGCGCTGTCGCTCAGCCACCCTCACCCGTGCACTGGAGCCGGATCCATCGCTCGCCAACGCCGGCCACACGCGTGGGCCGCATGCAGACGCGTAAGCGCAGCGCTCACCCACCACTTCTTGCTGCATTACTTGCCGTCGCGGCGATTGACCCACATCAAAAAAAAGGCCGCCAATGGCGGCCTTTCTCGTATCACTCAAGCGCTTTGCAGCGCAGCGCCGCGTTGGCGCACCGGCTTGGGCCGGCTCGGGAAGGCATGCCGCACGATCCGCCACATCACCTGGCCAAACTGACGCGGCAACGAGCCTGTGTTGTAGTGCTGCCCATAGCGCGCGCAGATCTGCTTCACCTCGACCGCAATCTGTGCGTAACGATTGGCCGGCAGATCCGGATAGAAATGGTGTTCGATCTGGTGGCTCAGATTGCCCGACAGCACGTTCATCAACTTGCCGCCGGTCAGATTCGACGAGCCGCGCAACTGACGCAGATACCAATGGCCGCGCGACTCGTTGCGGATCGATTCCTTCGGGAACACTTCCGCATCGGCGGTGAAGTGGCCGCAGAAAATGATCACGAACGTCCAGATGCTGCGCAGCATGTTGGCCGCCAGATTGCCCAGCAGCACGGTCAGGAAGAACGGGCCGGCCAGCAGCGGGAATACGATGTAGTCCTTGAGCATCTGGCGGCCGATCTTGCGGCCCACCGGCAGGAACGACGCGCGCAATTCGGCGGCCTTCATCTTGCCCGCGAACCAGCGGCCCAGGCGCAGGTCCTGGATGGCCACGCCCCATTCGAACAGCAGCGCAAACACCACCGCAATGAACGGCTGCACCAGGTAGAACGGGCGCCAGCGCTGCTCGGGGAAGATGCGCAGCAGGCCGTAGCCGATATCGTCATCCATGCCGCGCACGTTGGTATAGGTGTGGTGCTTGAAGTTGTGCGTCTTGCGCCAGTTGTCGCCGGTGGCAACGATGTCCCACTCGTAGGTGTTGCCGTTGAGCTGCGGGTCGCCCATCCAGTCGTACTGGCCGTGCATGACGTTGTGGCCCAGCTCCATGTTCTCCAGGATTTTGGACAGCGTCAGCAGCACCACGCCGGCAATCCAGGCCGGAATCAGCACGCTATGCACGAACGCGCCCAGAAACAGCAGCGCGCGGCCGGCCACGCCGGTCCAGCGCACGGCAGCCACGATGCGGCGGATGTAGCGCGCATCGGCGGCGCCTACCTGCCGCTGCACGCGGGCGCGGATGGCATCGAGTTCGTCGCCAAACGACTGCAGTTCGGCGGCGGACAGGGCACGGTTATGAACTCGGCTCATGAAGATTCCTTACAGATCCAGGATCAGGTCAGTGCTCGGGGCACTGATGCACAGGCGTACCTGTGCGGTGGGTTCGTTGCTGCGCTCACCGGTCAGCAGGTGGCGCGTGGTGCCGGACTGACGCGCGCAGGCGCAGCTGTTGCAGATGCCCATGCGGCAGCCGTGCTTCGGGCGCAGTCCTTGCGCTTCCAGCCCTTCCAGCAGCGACTGGCCGCGCGGCAGGGTGAGCGTACGGCCGCTGCGTGACAGCTGGACCTGGACGTCGCCGGTTTCGCCGTCGTCCAGCGTCGGCACGCTGAAGGCTTCGGCCTGAAACGCTGCTACCTGGCCTTCCAGCCGTGCACGCGCCGCCTGCACAAATCCGCCCGGGCCACAGGCCATGACGTGGCGTGCGGACAGATCGGCGATCTGCTCCAACGGATAGCTGTCAACGCGCGCCGCCGGCGTCGCACCCTCGCGGGTGGTCAGCACCTGCACGCGCAGACGCGAATGCGCGGCGGCCAGCGCCTCGAATTCGTCCAGAAAGCAGGCTTCGTCGCGCTGACGCACCCAGTACAGCAGGTCCACATCCACCGGCATGCCGGCGTGCGCGGCCGCACGCAGCAGCGCGCGCATCGGGGTGATGCCCGAGCCTGCGGCCAGCAGCAACAGCGGGGTGGGCGCGGCCGGCAGCAGCATGTCGCCAAAGGCCGGGTCCAGCGACACCACCGTGCCCAGCGCCGCATCGTGCGCCAGATAACGGCTCACCAGCCCGCCTTCGATCGCCTTGACGGTGATCGCCAGGCGGCCATCGGCCAGCACGGTGGGGCTGTAGCTGCGCAGCAGACGGCGGCCGTCGATCTCCACACCCACGCTGACGTGCTGGCCGGCCTGCAGGCCCTGCCAGTGGCCATTGGCCTGAAACACCAAGCTCACCGCGTCGCGGCTGGCGGTGTTGCGTTCGACCAGGCGGGCCATGGGCCGATCCAGCGTCCACAGCGGATTGATCCGGGTGGCCCAGAAATCGAACAGCTGTGGCGACACCAGCCGGCGCGCCAGCCGTGTAGGCAGCGGGGACTTGCTCTTGGGAGTGGGTGCCAGGCTCATAGGTTGCACTATACGCATGCATGCACACGCGTGTATACAGTTGTATATCGACCAGAGGGGCTATGATTCATCCCCACGCCCGGCTGCTGCCTCATGACCTCCATCGCCCTGCCTTCCCACGACGCGCCGCCGTCACGCAAGCCGGCGATTTCACGCGAGGACCTGATTGCCGCGGCGCTGTCGCTGATTGGCCCGCACCGCAGCCTGTCCACGCTGAGCCTGCGCGAAGTGGCACGCGAAGCCGGCATTGCGCCAAACAGCTTCTACCGCCAGTTCCGCGATATGGATGAGCTCGCGGTGTCCTTGATCGATCTGGCCGGGCGCTCGCTGCGCACCATCATCGGACAGGCGCGCCAGCGCGCCACCTCCACCGACCGCAGCGTCATCCGCGTGTCCGTGGAAGCGTTCATGGAGCAATTGCGCGCCGACGACAAGCTGCTGCACGTGCTGCTGCGCGAAGGCGCGGTGGGCTCGGACGCCTTCAAGCAGGCGGTTGAGCGCGAGCTGACCTATTTCGAAGACGAATTGCGCGTGGACCTGATCCGACTGGCCGCCGCCGACAACGCCAAGTTGCACGCACCGGCGCTGGTGTCCAAGGCGATCACCCGCCTGGTCTTTGCGATGGGCGCGGTGGCGATGGACTCGCCACCGGAAAAAGATCCGGAACTGATCGAACAGATTTCGCAGATGCTGCGCATGATCCTGACCGGCGCGCGCACGCTGGGCACGCACGGCGGCTGAGCGCGGCGCATCGCGCGTAGTGGTCAGGTAGGTCGGCGTTCTCATCACCGTGGCGCACGCCGCATGACGCACCAATCGCGTTCACCTGGCGCTGAGCTCCGTCGTTTTATTCGCCGCGCGCACTTGGTACGGCAGCCTGCTGCCGGCGCCCGGGTTGCGCTTTTCGTAGTGAATGACCGGACCCGCTGCTGTACGCGACTGGCACGAGGTCGGCAGCGACAACTGCCTTACATCATGGGTGCGACCGCACATTCCCAGACTCCACTAACCGCGCACCATCGGCCACGAATGCAACTGCACGCCCGACCGCATCCGTGTAATGGGAATACCCTTGTCTGCACAGCCGCGCATCGACAGTTCCTGCGCAACGCGTATCGATCATTATCCAATCGACCCGGCATTATCCATCGCGGATCGACCCTTTCAATCGCCACATTCCCAACGCCCGAAGAAAAACATAATCAATTATTTTCATAAAGTGCTTGCATAACCAAAATCCTGCAGGTAATGTTCGCGCCCTACGCAGCACTGCCTGCACCCGGACCTGACCCACGCTCATGCACACCAGCCATTTCATCGAACGCAATCGACTGCCCGGCGCGCTTCGCGCGGCATCGTTTGCGTGCACGGCCAAACAGGACGTGCGCACCATCACCGGCTGATGTCCTGATTCAAGGAGATCGGTCACCCGATCTCCGAGGCACGCGAACGCCCTCGGATACTGCATCCGGGGGCGTTTTTCGTTGTGCTTTCGTCGCGAACCTGTGGATGACCGCAGTTGAAACCCGGGCACGGACTGCCCGACAACAGGGATGTTGGATTGCCACGAGGCGCGTTAGCGCTGTGCCCAGGTTTCGGGCACGGGTGGTGTGTGGTCATGCACCAACTGAATGACCGTTTGAATAAAACGGCCATCGGAAACAGTGCGAAAGATTGTCAGCGGACTGGAGTTTATTCCAGCTGGTGCGCGCGGCTGTGCCGTGGCGTATACCGATCATCTTTCTGGTGTTTCTCGTTTTGGGTATCGGCTCGTGGTCGAGCGGCGGCACTATCCGCAGGCGCGGTTCAATTCCGCATTACCCACCACTGGATAGCTCAGAGGGTAGAGCAACAGATTTCTAATCTGTCTGTCGCGGGTTCGACTCCCGCTCCAAGCAATGACCTTCCCGGTCATATCGGGGACGCAAGTCCCTTTACGGAAACGCCCATGCTGCGTGCATTCAAGCAATGCATCGCGTGAATGCACGCAGCAGCGGCGACGTCGCCGGGCGCTTGCCCTGGACGCGTCACCCTGCGCTCAGCCCTGCTTTCGCAAACCATCGCGCAGCTGCGGCAACGCATCGGCAGGCGCCAACAGCGCAGCGTGCCCCGCACGGCCGCCGTCACCGGCGTTTCCACCTTCCAACGCCGCGTTGCATCGGCACACGTTTGGCCATCAGTCCGATCCGGGCGGCAAAACGGCAGTACCTACGGATCGGACCACCAGAGCCAACCCAAGGAGAAGTGTCATGTTCTGGACCAAGAGGGTCGTGATCGGCGACGGCGAGCGCGGCCTGGTGTATCGGAATCGTCGGTTCGAGCGCGTGCTCGTGCCCGGCGTCTACCGCCTGTTCGACCCGCTGAGCCGTACCGAAGTCAGCGTGCACAACATTCACAGTGGCGACGAGGTCGGCCGCGATGCCGACATGCTGATTGACACGCTGGGCGCCGCATTGCCGCAGCACTTCGTGCTGGCGGACATCGGCACCGCGCAAGTGGGCCTGCTGATCCGCAACGGCAAGCTCGACCAGGTCCTGGCACCGGGCACCCGCGCGCTGTATTGGCGCGGCGGCGCCACCGTCGAGGTGCAGAGCTTGCCGTTGGGCGACGGCCTGCAGGTGCCGGGCGATGTGCAGCGGCGCCTGCGTCAGCTCGGCACCGTGTCGCGCGTGGCCGTGTGCATGGACGTGCCCGCGAGTCGCAAGGGCTGGTGTTCGTCGACGGCAGGCTGATGGCACCCTTCGGCCCCGGTGCGTACGCGTTCTGGAATTTCCAGAAGAACGTGACCACCGAGGTGATCGACCTGCGTGTGCAATCGGTGGAGGTCTCCGGCCAGGAATTGCTGACGCGCGACAAGGTGTCGTTGCGGGTCAATCTGGCAGCGAGCATGCGCGTCACCGATGCGGTGGCAATGCGGACGCGTGTGGCCAAGGCGGGCGACTACCTGTACCGGGAATTGCAGTACGGGTTGCGCCGTGCGGTTGCGGCCAAGACGCTGGACGAATTGCTGGGCGACAAGGCATCGCTGGACGCGGATATTTTCGGCTACGTGCGTGGCAGCGTGGGCGGTTTCGGCATCGACGTGCTCGGCGTTGGGGTCAAGGACGTGATCCTGCCCGGTGAGATGCGCGAGATCCTCAATGCGGTCGTGCAGGCGGAAAAGCAGGCGCAAGCCAATGTGATCCGCAGGCGCGAAGAGGCCAATGCCACCCGCTCGCTGCTCAACACCGCCAAGCTGATCGAAGACAGCCCGGTGCTGATGCGATTGAAGGAGCTGGAGGCGCTGGAAAAGGTCACCGAAAAGATCGACAAGCTCACCGTGTTCGGCGGCCTGGATGGCGTGCTGAAGCAGTTGGTGACGCTCAGATAATCATGCGGGTGTGCGGCGAAAGGATTGGCCGCACACCCGCGCAAAGGAATGAACAGCATGAGTACTTCACAACACTTCGAATGGCTGCATGCCGAAGGCAGCACCACCCCGATCAAGGGCTGGGTGCGCGGCGTGCCGCTGGAAGAACAGGCGCATGCGCAGTTGCGCAATATCGCCGCCGTCCCGTTCGTCGGGCCGTGGGTGGCGGTGATGCCCGACGTGCACCTGGGCAAGGGCGCAACCGTGGGCTCGGTGATCCCGACCCGCGGCGCCATCATCCCGGCCGCGGTTGGCGTGGATATCGGCTGCGGCATGGCGGCGGTGCGCACCACCCTGCGTGCCAGCGACCTGCCGGACAACCTGGCGCAACTGCGCTCCAGCATCGAGCGTAGCGTGCCGGTCGGCAACGGCCGTGGCGGCGAGCATCGCAACCTGCCCGACAGCATCGACACGCGGATCGCGCAGTCGGGGCTGGTGCAGCGCCTGGAAGCGATCAAGCAGCAGCACAAGCGCATCCGCACCGACAAGCTGGCGTGCCAGATCGGTACGCTGGGCGGCGGCAACCACTTCATCGAACTTTGTCTGGACGAGACCGACGCGGTGTGGGTGATGTTGCACAGCGGCTCGCGTGGCACCGGCAACCTGATCGGTACCTACTTCATCGAGCGGGCGCGTGAGCAACTGGCACACCGCGTGCTGGGCTTTCATCTGCCCGACAAGGACCTGGCCTTCTTCATGCAGGGCGAGCCGTTGTTCGATGAGTATGTGGAAGCGGTGTCGTGGGCACAGGATTACGCGCGCGAAAATCGTGAAGCGATGATGGCGCGTGTGTTGGCGGAGATGCGTCACCGCCTGCCGAAGTTCCAGCTGGAGAAGCTGGCGGTCAACTGCCACCACAACTATGTGCAGAGGGAGACGCACCATGGCGAGGAATTGCTGATCACCCGTAAGGGCGCGGTGAGCGCACGTACCGGCGAGCTGGGCATCATTCCCGGCAGCATGGGCACGCGCAGCTACATCGTGCGCGGGTTGGGCAACGCAGAGAGCTTCCATAGCTGCAGCCACGGTGCGGGACGGGTGATGAGCCGAACCGCAGCGCGTGCACAGATCACTCTGGCTCAGCACCGCGAGGCGACTGCGCATGTGGAATGCCGCAAGGATGCGGCGGTGATCGACGAATCGCCAGCGGCATACAAGTCGATCGAGGCGGTGATGGCCGCGCAGCAGGATCTTGTCGAAGTGCTGCACACGCTGCGCCAGGTGGTGTGCATCAAGGGATAACCGAGGGCCGCAGTCGCGGCCCTCTTTCGCAATATTTTTTGCGATGTCGCGCTTGCAAGCTGTCGGCGAACTCATCCGCATATGCGAATGCACAGTTCAGTCATGTCGCGATGGCACTCACATCAAAGCACAAGCGTTTCACTCTTGCGCCGCCATGGTTGCGCCACGTTCGCGGCCTGTCTTCGCAGGCTGCATCCATCAGGTAACCGGAGGCGGCATGAGCAATCTCGACAAGCAGGAACGCAAAGCAGACGCACAGGATTTGAACCGCGACCCCATCTCCGGTGCCCCGGGCTCGCATCCGGTTGGTGTGGGTGTGGGCGGCCTCGCTGGCGGTGCGGCGGCAGGCGCACTGGCAGGCACGGTGTTTGGTCCGCTGGGCACGTTGATCGGTGCGGCCGCCGGCGTCGTGGCAGGCGCAGCTGCCGGTAAAGGCGTGGCCGAGCGCCTCGACCCGACCGTAGAAACCGAATACTGGCGCCAGGAGCATCAAAACCGCCCGTACTACAAAGAAGGCACCGACTACGACCGCGACTACGCCACCGTGTATGGCTTCGGCCTGCAGGCACGCGAGACGCGCCCCACCAGCACCTGGGAAGAAACAGAAGCCACGCTGGCGGGCGAGTGGCCGCGTCATCGTGGCGAATCGCGCCTGGAATGGGATGACGCACGTCTGGCTGCACGCGACGCGTGGGATCGCGCCGATCGCACCCACACCGTGTATCGCGATGGCGACACGCACTATGCCGGCCGTTTCGACAGCGCCAGCTACCGTGACAGCGAGTATTCGTATGACGACTATCGCCCTGCCTACCGCTACGGCATGCAGGCGCGTCAACAGCATGCCGGCCGCCAGTGGGACGACCACCTGGAACGCGACCTTGGCGATGGCTGGGACCGCTTCAAGGCGGACTCGCGTTTGACCTGGGAAAAGGCCAAGCACGCCGTGCGTGAGGCCTTCGATTCGGACCAGCATGGCGATGCGGCACGTCGCAACCCGACCGATCCACGCGTGTAACCCGTAGCTCGTCCAGAGCGCGGCGCATTTACCGCGCTAAACGCCAGTGATCCGCAGTAGACCAGACGGGCCCGCGAGGGCCCGTTTGTTTGTGAGGGTTGCGGTGGGCCATAACCTGCAGCGCCTTCGTAGCCTCTTGCGGCATCACGACGCCTTGCGCGTTCGGCATGCTCGGGATGGCCGCGCAACATGCTGCACCACGTGTGCCTGCACGGCGACGCAAACGCGCGACAGATCAACCGGACGTGTTTTCCACCGCCCGGATATCGCCGCGAAACGCTAGCGCGTCCTGCCCCGTTGACGCTGCGTCGCCCTGCTGCTTGAGCAGTTGCTTGCGTGCAGCCACCACTTCCTTGGCCAATGCAATCCGGCGGCCCACTACCATTTCGGTCAACCAATCGATCAGCGCGCGGGTGTATTCCTGCTGATGCTCCTTGACGCTCAACGCATGGTCGGCGCCGGCAATCACGCGCGCGGTCAGCGAACGCGCATTGACGAAGGCATCGGCATAGTTTCGCAGCACCGGATGCGGCACGATCACGTCGTTCTCGGCTTCGACCAGCAATACATCGCCGGTATACGCAGCGCAGGCCGCCAGCGCGATGTTGTCGTCGGGTGTCAGGGCACGTTGGCGGTATGCGGTCAGATCCGGATCGGCATTGAGGCTGACCTTGGGCTGGTCCCAATGCGCGTCCTTGTACAGCGCGGGCGAGCGCAATGCCAGCCACTCCACCGGGCGCTCGCGCGTCAGCAGCGCCGACAGGTAGCCGCCATAACTCAGGCCGACCACGGCGATCGACTGTTGATCCACATACGGAAGCCCCGCCAACTGATCGTAGGCGGCGATGATGTCCTGCAGGTTCTGGGCGCGGGTCACGGTCTGCCGCATCGAGGCATGGCCTTCGTGACCGCGTAGATCGAAGGTCAGGCAGATGCAGCCCAGGCCCACCGCCTCGCGCGCGCGCACCAGGCTGTGATGCTGGCTACCGCCCCAGCCATGGACGAACAGCACCGCAGGAATGCCGGTGGGCGTGAGCAAGGTGCCGCTGAGCGCGTCGTGATCGACCGCAATGTCGATGCTGGAAAGTTTGGCTTCCATCAGTCGGTTGAGACCCTTCGGTATTTGTAGCGCGGACCGGCGCCGGGCTGGGTTGCACGGTAATACACCTGCGCATCGGCCGGTGGTTCGCCCTCGTAGAGTTCGTGCGTGGATGCGTGCACCCAGTGCAGGCCGGCGTGCTGCTGGAAACAGGCGATCGCCGCCAGCTCGGCCGGCGTCGCACCACCAATCCGCCAGGATTGCTCCAGCACGCCGCAGACAGGCACCGCATGCGCATCTTCGCCAGTGACCACATCGTAATTGCGCCGCGAAATGTGCAGGCCGGCAGTAGCATTCGTGATGCAGCGATCGTAGCGGCACGCCTGTTCCACAACGCGCCGCTGCAACGGCGGCAATGCGGTGGCCAGCAGCGCTTCCAGCGAGCCGCGATGCACGTGCAGCGACGATCCGCCGTAGACCTCATCGCCCTGCGCATTGCGCACGCTGCATTGCGTGCCGTAATACGCGATCTGGATTCCTGCCACGCACAGCTCGCCCACGCTATGCGTCAGCGGCTGCAGGATATTGCGCTCGAGCACAGCGCCTTTGGTGCGCAGGTAATCCGCTGGCAGACCGTCCAGAGCCCGCACCAATTCGGCGGTATCGGCAATGCACCATTGCCCACTCCCACCCACGCCGGTGGGCAGCTTCAGACGCACCCCGCCGTCGGCCAGCAACAGGTCCAGCGCATGCAGCGCATCGTCCCGAGAAAACACCGTATAGCCAGGCAAGGTAGCCGGCACCAGCGCGGTCGCCAGCGCCTGATTCCAGCCATCGATTCGCGTTGCCGTCTCGCTGATCAATGGATGGCCGATGACCTTGGTGGCGATAAACGCGTGCGGCACAATGCCACCCAGCAAGCCGCCTGGATCGTGAATTCCCAATGCGTGGGCCTGTTCGGTGGTCAAGGTGTCGTCGGGCACGTGCAAGGTGCGGTGCCCGATACCTTCATCGATCATCGCAACATCGGACAGACCGCCATCATGTGCGCCCAGCAGGCGTGCAATTTCGCTGCACACCCAGGCATGCGTGGCGCGCTCGTGTCCATCGGCAGACACCATGCGTGTGGCGTATCCACGCACCCACTCATATGACGGATCTGCCATCACATCCCCTTACGGCAAGGCCGCATTCCGGCGCCAGCCTCGTTGCGGCCGAGGGGCGCAGTGCGATGTTGCAGGTACGCGTCTGCGCTTATTTCAAGGCCAGATAGAGGCCTACCACGATCAGCACCACCACGATCAAACTGATGGCCATTCGCCCACCGCGCAGTTCCAATAAGGCATGCCACCACACGCGCGCTTCTGGTGTACCACTGGCATGGCGCGGCTTCCCACGACTGCTTTCACTCTCCTGCATCCTGTCTGCTCTCTCCATTACGTCGCCGCCTACCTTACGGATCAGACGTTACACAGGTGTGGAGCGGTTCAGAATCTTCCGTAAAATGCGGCACCGCACGCGTGTTTTTGCACCAAAAGCATGCGCATTGAAGGCGCCGATACGGTGGCGACTGACACAGTGCGCATCGCTGCGCTGCCGCCCATCAATTGTGTGTGGCCAATCAGCGCGCGAGGCTAGCGTCCTGGCAAGCGGCATACATCGCACCGATGCCTGTGCATGCAACGCGTGTAGAGAGGCGAAAACAAGCTGACCAATTAAGCGTCGCCCGTTGAAATCGCAGGCAATGGTTGCGTTCGATGATCATCCGTTGACATACCCGCAGTTACTCTGCACGTCAAGTTTGTTTAATCCCGGAACGCCCCAAGTCATGAGCAGAGACCCATCCGTCATCGATGTACAAGCCGAAATCGCGCATTGGCAGGCGCGGCACGCCCAAGGAAATCTGGGCGCAGGCAAGTTCAGCGAATTGTCACCGGTGGTGAAAATGGCCTGCGATATCTATCTGCAGGCACCGCGTTCAAGCGATCAGGAACGTCTGCGTCTGTTTCGCGACCGCCTTGAGCATCACTTCATTTCATCCAGTACGCAGTCCAACTACGAACAGTTGGCAACCGACTGCTGGCAGCGCCTGGGCGCGCGCAACAGTTGAGCACCCACGTAATACGCAAGACCCGTTATTCATTGGAGATCGTCATGAAAACCCCGTATCAAGTGCAGCAGGAGCTGGAACGATTGGAGCGGTTGGTACCGCACATCATCAGCGACCAAGGCGACCGCGCGGAGGAAATCCTTGGCTTCCATGTGGCCAGCCTGCTGGGCAGCGCGCCTATCAGCGAACACGCCATGATTCGCGAGCGCACGACGCGCATGGCGCGGCAATGCCGCACCGCGCAGGACGCGATCCGCACACCGATCAGACCCCTGAGCATGACACCGCTCGCCCAGCCGCAGTGGGCCTGAGCAACGCACTACCGGAGCCGCGCAGCGGCTCCTTTACATTTCATCGTCGGCACTGCCGACTCAGCCCGAGACATTCATGAAATCCACTTTTGTTGCTGCATCGTTGCTGGCCATGCTGACCCTTACCGCCTGCGATCGCCCCGGTGGCGATACCTCGCGCACTGCACCGGCAGTGTCGCCGGAACCCACCGCCGCGCCGGTGAGCGGGAGCGGGGCCACCGAACTTGCCAAGGGCGATGGCGGCGCGCTGGGCGTGCTGGCTGCGATCGATGAGAACGAGATTGCGCTGGCCAAGCAGGCCATCGAGCAAGACCTGGGCGGCGCCACCGGCGAATTCGCCCAGCAGATGTTGCACGACCACGAAGCCAACCTCGAGAAGACCAAGGCGCTGGGCGCCAAGGACAGCCCGCGTGCGGACGCGCTGCACGCCAAGGGCAAAGCCGCCGTAGAGGCATTGTCCAAGACGCTGACCCTGCCGGACGGCAAGGATGCGTATCGCAACGCCTTCATGCGCACGATGGTCATCGACCATGGCGACACCATCAAGATCATCGATTCCGAACTGCTGCCCGCCGCAGAGAGCGCACCGGTCAAGCAGCACCTGGAAGAGACCCGTCGTGTGGTGTCGGCGCACTTCGAACGTGCCCACGCGGTATCGTCGTCGAGGTAAGCGCACCACCCTTGCACCCTGCAACGCGCCGGCCTGTCCGGCGCGTTTGCGTTTGGCGGTAGCAGTGCGTCGAGCGCATTGCTGCATCACCGTGCTCGACACGCCAGCCGCGACTGCAGGCGCCCGCATCCACGCCACCGTCCCGATCCAGCTGCACCAAGATATCGGCCACAGCATCGGCAAGATTCCCAGCGCTCCGCGTGCCAGCTTCACTTCGCTTCGGTCTGCCCTGGCCTATGGTGCCGCATCGACTCGGCCCAGGAACCTCACATGCGCTTGCTCATCACCGGCGGCACCGGCTTCATCGGCCAGGCCTTGTGTCCCGCGCTGCTGCACGCCGGCCATCAGGTCAGCGTGCTGACGCGCGACACCCGTCGCGCCAGCCGTACCCTACCCGGCGTGACCGCTGTCGACACGCTGGACGGGGTGCAGGCCGATGCCGTCATCAACCTGGCCGGCGAACCGCTGGCCGCCGGCCGCTGGACCGATGCGCGCAAGCAACGCTTTCGCGATTCGCGACTGGGCATCACCCGCCAACTGCACGACTGGATGGCGCAGCAGGCACCCGAGCAGCGGCCATCAGTGCTGATCTCCGGTTCGGCGGTGGGCTATTACGGCGAGCGCGGCGACACGGTGTTGACCGAAGCAGATGCCGCGGGCGACGACTTTTCGGCGGTGCTGTGCCGCGACTGGGAAGCGGAAGCCGCCTGCATCGGCACGCTTGGCCCACGCGTGAGCTGGGTGCGCACCGGCATCGTGCTGGACCGCGATGGCGGCGCGCTGGCACGCATGCTGCCGGCGTTTCAGCTGGGCGGCGGCGGGCCGTTCGGCAACGGCCGGAACTGGATGAGCTGGATCCACCGTGCCGACATGGTGGCGCTGCTGGTCTGGCTGCTGCAGCACGGCCAGCCCGGCGCCTACAACGCCACCGCGCCCAACCCGGCCAGCAATGCCGAGTTCGCGCGCACCCTCGCCAAGGTGCTTCACCGACCGGCGCTGCTGGCGCTGCCGGCCGGGCTGCTGCGGCTGGGCTTCGGCGAAATGGCCGACCTGCTGCTGATCAGCCAGCGCGTGCTGCCGCAGCGCGCGCTCGACGCCGGATTCCGCTTCCAGTACCCGCAACTGGAGCCGGCGCTGCGCGCGATCCTGCAGCGCTGAGCTAACCGCCGGCCCAAGCGCCCCCGGGCCTGCCGGCCGCCCATCGGGTACGCAACCGCGCCAGATGGGGCATGCACTAATATTTCCCTAACGCGCATCTTCGACAGTGCTGCGGATCTCGGATTGCCCGATACCCGGCGGACCCTATATGCACCTGCTCCTTGTCGAAGACGACACCATGTTGGCCAATGCCATCTGCGACGGCGTACGCCAGCAGAGCTGGACCATCGACCATGTCGGCAGCGCCAACGCGGCCAAGACCGCACTGGTGGATCACCGCTACACCGCGGTGCTGCTGGATATCGGCCTGCCCGGCGAATCCGGGCTGACGGTGATCCGCTTCATGCGCAGCCACTACGACGCCACCCCGGTGATTGCCTTGACCGCGCGCGGCCAGCTCACCGACCGCATCCGCGGGCTGGATGCCGGCGCCGACGATTACCTGGTCAAGCCCTTCCAGTTCGACGAGCTGATGGCGCGGCTGCGCGCGATCACCCGCCGCAGCCAGGGCCGCGTGGTGCCGGTGCTCAACCAGGGCGATGTCTGCGTGGATCCGAGCAGCCGCAAGGTCACCCGCGCCGGTACCTGGGTAGCGTTGAGCGCGCATGAATATCGCTTGCTGCTGGCATTGATGGAACGTGCCGGGCGCGTGGTCACCAAGGATCAGCTGGAAGAAGGCGTGTATGGCGGCCCGTCGGAAGGCGGCAGCAACATGATTGCGGTGTATGTGCATCAGTTGCGGCGCAAACTGGGCGACCAGCTGATTTCCACCGTCTATGGCCAGGGCTATATGGTCGGCAAGGCGCCCGAATGAAATCCTTGCAGGCGCGCATGCTGGCGGCGTTGGCGGCCATCGTTCTGCTGAGCTGGTCCACGTCGCTATGGATTCTGATTGCGCTGGTCACCCAGGGCCATCACAGCGTGGTCGAGCAGGAACTCAATCTGCTCGGCGACCGCTTGGTCAGCACCTTGCCCGATGCGCTGCAGCACCACTTCGACACACCCGCAACGGCATCCAACGACGCGAACATCGACGCCCCGCTCGGCAATGTGTCCTCGCGCATAAGCTTCAAGCAGACCCTGATTGCGATGGTGCTCAACACCCTGCAGCTGGGCATTCTTGGCCTGTTGGTGTGGTGGGCGGTGCGTACCTCGCTGCGACCGTTACGCAGCATTTCGTGCGCCATCGCACAGCGCACCGGGCTTGAAACCGAACCGGTGCCGCTGGATCAGGTACCCGATGAAATCCGCCCGCTGATCACTTCCTTCAACACCCTGTTGGCACGTGTCGAAAAAGCGGTGCAGGCCGAGCGCGACTTCGTAGCCGATGCCGCACACGAGTTGCGCACACCACTGTCGGCGCTGCACGCCTATGCAGAAGTCGCCCTGCGTGCGCCCACGCTGGAGGCCAAGGACGCCGCGCTGCGTCAGCTGCTGGAGACCGCGCGCCGCAGCAACCGCTTGGCCGAGCAGTTGCTGGATCTGGCACGACTGGATGCCGGCATCAGTTCGGCTGCCTATCACCAGGTGGAGATGGGCGAATTGATTTCGCATGTACTGGACGAATTCAGCGTGCAGGCCGACGCGCGCCGGATCAATCTGCATGTGGAGGCATCGCCGTGTCTGGTGCGTTGCGATGTGGATGCGGTGGGCATCCTGATCCGCAATCTGGTCGATAACGCCATCCGCTACGGGCGCAGCTGCGGCACGGTGGAAGTCAGTTGCGGCTACTGCCTGCGTGCCGATGTGCTGCACCCGTTCGTACAGGTGAGCGACGACGGCCCGGGTGTGCCGGAGTCCGCACATGCGTCCATTTTCGAGCGCTTTTATCGTGTGCCGGGCAGCGAAGTGCAGGGTAGCGGGATCGGGCTGTCGTTGGTGGCGGGCATTGCGCGCCTGCATGGCGCGACGATCGAAACCTGCGAAGGCAACGAAGGACGCGGCCTGTGTGTCCGCACGGTGTTTGCCGGCGATGGCGCGCCGACGGCCAAGAACAGCTGAAACAACCTGGCAGGCGACCGCCACGCGAGTGTGGACGGCGTATTGAAAGCGGGATGGACGCTTGGTCCTTGCCGATTCCGTGCGCGAGATGATCGGGATCGAGCCAGCAAAACAGCACTGTCGGACGCAGCACACAACGCCATCGCCGGTTGTAGATCACCGCGCCCATCTGGTGGGCGCGCACTGGTTTTGGTGATCGCGCCAAACGGTCAGGTGCGATGGTAGCGGCGCCCTGTTCGCTTCCAATAACTTTCTAAACCTGCCTGCCTAGAGTGCACTCACCGCACGCATCCAGGATGCATGGTGATGATTCGCTCGACCCGCTCCACCCCACGCGCTTTAACCGTGCTGTCGCAATTGGCCATGCAAACCGCGGCCAACGACAGCGTGATCGCGTCTACCACTGCGTTGATACCGGCAACGGAATTTCGCTGCGGCCGCACCGGCACGCGCAACCGCGACATCTGGTGCGCGTTGCCGGATATCCGCAGCGCGCGCCAGATACGTCGTTTGCAACGTCGAGCCACACGCAGCGTGTTGTTCACTTCCGCGGGTGCGGTCTTTGCACTGGCGCTGCTGCGTTTTCTGCTGCATTGAGCATGCGCGCACGTGCTGTTGCCCATTGTTTAAATCCCTTATAGGCCGTTTTCATGTCCGTTCATTCCTTCGCCCGTTGCTGCACGCTTGCCGTTGTCGGCATCACCCTGGTCGGCTGCGCCAGCACCCGTCCCATGCCATATAGCCAATTGCCTTCGTCCAGCTATCTACGCCCGCACGACGGCAGCCGCGGCGACCGCATGCCGTATGCGTATCACAGCGACGTGGAGTGGACGCACTACCGCGCAGCCATCGTCGAGCCGGTTGCCGTTTACCGCGGACCGGATGCGCAGTTCGACAACGTGCCAGAGCAGGACAAGCGCATATTGGCCGACGTCATGCAGCAGGAATTCGGCAACGCCATCGCGCGGCGCTGGCGCCCGACGACGACGGCCGATCGCGACACCTTGCGCGTCCGCATCACCCTGACCGGCGCCAAGCCCAGCAAGCGCGTACTGGGTACCATCATGAAGGTGGATCTGGGCGGCGGTTCGTACAACGCGGTGCAGGCCGCACGCGGTAAGGAGGGCGCGTTCTCAGGCTCGGTCAGCTATGCGGTGGAGATTTTCGATGCGCAAAGCGATCGCCTGCTCGCCGCGTATGTCGAAAAGCAATATCCCAGCGCAATGAACATCAAGGCCAGCCTGGGCGCGTATGACGCGGCGAAGGCCGGCATTCGCAAGGGCGCCGAGCAGTTGGTCGACGGCATCGAGTAGGTGCGAGACGAAGCCTACGCAGTTCCCTTCTCCCACCGGGAGAAGGTGCCCCGCAGGGGCGGATGAGGGTACGTGCGCCGCCTTGTACAGTTGAAGCAACACGCAGTTAGAGCAACACACAGCTGGAGCAACGCAAGCTGCAGTCGAAACATCTGGAGCGCTTCGCTGCGTACCCTCACCCCAACCCCTCTCCCGCAGGAGAGGGGCTCAAGCGCACGTCCCTTCTCCCATCGGGAGAAGGTGCCCCACAGGGGCGGATGAGGGTACGTGCGCAGCCTTGTGCAGTTGGAAGCAACACGCAGCTGGAGCAACACGCAGCTGGAGCAACGCAAGCTGCAGTCGAAACACCTGGAGCGCTTCGCTCCGTACCCTCACCCCAACCCCTCTCCCGCAGGAGAGGGGCTCAAGCGCACTTCCCTTCTCCCACCGGGAGAAGGTGCCCCGAAGGGGTGGATGAGGGTACGTGCGCAGCCTCGTGCAGTTGGATGCAACACGCAGTTAGAGCAACACGCAGTTGAAGCAATGCAAGCTGCAGCCGAAACACCTGGAGCGCTTCGCTGCGTACCCTCACCCCAACCCCTCTCCCGCAGGAGAGGGGCTCAAGCGCACTTCCCTTTTCCCACAGGGAGAAGGTGACCCGCAGGGGCGGATGAGGGTACGTGCGCAGCATCGTGCAGCTGGAGCAACACGCAGTTAGAGCAACACGCAGCTGGAGCAACGCAAACGCATGAAAAAGGCCGACGCTGTAAGGCAGCGCCGGCCTCTCTCGATACGTCTCAACGTCACTAACATCTCAACCTGCAGCGTACATCTGCGCTTCCAGCACGAGCGGCGTCACGCAATGCCGCCCTCAGCCGTCAGCGCGTGACGCGCTTGACTGCCTTCTTGCCGACGGCCTTGCGGGCGGCGGTGGTCTTGGCCACTGCGCGCGTTGCAGGCGTTTTGGTGACCTTGGCCGCCTTCTTCAATGCGGTCTTGGTCACGGCCTTCTTCAACGGGGCCTTTTTCACTGCGGCTTGCTTGGTTGCGGCCTGCTTGGCGAGCGGCGCTTTCTTGGCGATGCCTTTGGCGACCGACTTCTTCAGCGACGCCGATTTGGCTGCGGCCTTCTTCGCGGCCGTGCGCGCGCTCACCGTTGCCACGGCGGTCTTGCGTGCCGCGCTCTTTGCGGCGGTCTTGGCGCTCAGCGCCGCTGCTTCGGCCTTGGCGTTAGCCTTGGCGGTTTCCAGCTTCTGCTTGGTGTTGGCCTTGGTATCGGAGATCTTTTTCTTGGCCGCGGCGCTGGTGCTGCTCAACTTCTGCTTGGCGGCATCTTTGGTCGATGTCAGCTTTTGCTTGGCCGCATCTTTGGTGGAGAGCAGCTTCTGCTTGGCCGCATCCTTGGTCGCCGTCAGCTTGTCTTTCGCAGCGTCCTTGGTCGCGGTGAGCGAGCGCTTGGTTTTGGCCACGCTGCGCTTGACCGCACTCGCCGCCTCGCTAGCCTTGCTGACCACGTTCTTTTCGGCCTTGACCACCGCCTTGCGGGCCTTGGCGACGCGCGTCTTGACCTCCGCCACTGCCACCCCAGCCGCTTCCTGCACGTTGGTCACCGCCTCGCTGGTGGTGCTGGCGATGGTGTCGGTCAGCTCAGTTGCGGTGCTCTTGACGCTGTCGACGGCGTCGGACAGGGTTGCGGTTACACCATTGCCGTTGCTCATAGACCCTCCTTAAGGGCATCAGTTCGATAAATGCGGGCGATGCGCGATGGCATGCGTATGCTGAACAGGCATCGGAACAAGCGGACGCTACGCCCGGCTCGACGGGCTGTCAACGCAGTGGCGACAAGGCATGCGCGGCGCTTTCACCGGCAGTTAAATTGCTGGCTGGCACTCTCGTTCAGCTTGATTTACGTAGCCAGACACCTTATTCCCTTTCCACCGCGTAACCCGGAATCCGTTCCATGCGACCGCTTCCCACCTTGCTGACGCTTTCCCTGGCCGCCGCCTTCGGCGGTTTCGCCGCCACCGGTATCAACGCGTGGCTGGACAACCGCGCCGACGCCGCGCCGGCCGGCGCTACTAACTTCACCCTGCCGGCCGCTGCTGCGCTACCGGCCGCGGTTGCCGGGCAACCGGTGCCTTCGCTGGCACCGATGCTGCAGCAGGCGATGCCGGCGGTGGTCAGCGTCAACACCAAGCAGGTGGTGCGCGTGCGCAACCCCTTCTTCAACGACCCGATCCTGCGCCGGTTGTTCCCGCAGGTTCCGCAGGACCGCATCAACGAATCGCTGGGCTCCGGCGTCATCATCGATGCGCAAAAAGGGTATGTGCTGACCAACCATCACGTCATCGAAAATGCCGACGACGTGCAGGTGACGCTCGGCGACGGGCGCACAGTCAAGGCCGACTTCATCGGCTCCGATGCCGACACCGACATCGCGCTGATCCGCATCAAGGCCGACAACCTCACCGACATCAAACTGGCCGACAGCAATCAGCTGCGCGTGGGCGACTTTGTGGTGGCGATCGGCAACCCGTTCGGCTTCACCCAGACCGTCACCTCCGGCATCGTGTCGGCGGTGGGACGTAGCGGTATTCGCGGGCTCGGCTACCAGAACTTCATCCAGACCGATGCCTCGATCAATCCCGGTAATTCCGGCGGTGCGCTGGTCAACCTGCAAGGCCAGCTGGTCGGCATCAACACCGCCAGCTTCAATCCGCAGGGCAGCATGGCCGGCAATATCGGCCTGGGTCTGGCGATCCCCTCCAACCTCGCGCGCAACGTGGTCGAGCAACTGGTGACCAAGGGCGTGGTGGTGCGCGGCACGCTCGGACTGGAAACCCAGAATCTCACCCAACAGATGCTGCAGGGCCTGGGCGTGGATTCGCTGCGCGGTGCGCTGGTGACACGCGTGTTGCCAGGCGCTGCGGCGGCCGCAGCCGGCGTGCAGCCGGGCGACGTGGTCGTGGCTGCCAACGATCAACGCGTGGACAGCGCCGAGGCGCTGCACAACTACGAGGGCCTGCAGGCCGTTGGCAGTGCGGTGACGTTGGACATCCGTCGCGACGGCAAGCCGCTCAAGCTCAAGGCCACCTTGAAGGAGCAGGACCGCGCAGTCACCGGCGACATGCTGGACCCACGGTTGAGCGGCGCCACCTTTGTGGACCTGCCCGAGTCGCTGCGTCAGTCCGGCATTACCGGGGTCATGGTCAGCGAGGTCAAACGTGGCGGGCGCGCCGCAGCCAACGGCCTGGTTTCCGGCGATGTGATCGTGGCCAGCAGTGTGGGCGAGTTTGCGGACCTGGCCAGCTGGCGTGCCAATTTCCAGCGCAAACCGCAGCAACTGGTGGTGCGCATCCTGCGTGGCAACGCGCAGTACGACGCGCTCATGCGTTGACGCACTGTGCACTGCACGCGGCTCCCACTAACGCCTCCTACACCCCCCCGATGCTATTGCTACTGCACGACCGCACGTGAGTGGCGGCTGCCATCAATGACCGAAGGAGATATCGCATGAGCCCCACCAATACCGATCAGCTGAAGGAAAACCTGAGCGACGCCGGCACCCACCTGAAGTCGGCCGCCAGCGCCGCCGGTGAAGCCGTCAAGGGCGCCACCAGCGCTGCGGGCGACGAGCTCAAGCTCGGCCGTGCCAACGTCAAGGCCGAATTGTCCGACACCGCGCTGTCCGGCATGGCGGCTGCGGAATTTGGCGGCGCCGCTGCCAAGGAGCAGATGGACGTGCTGGTTGCCAAGGGCAACGACCTGCTCGACAGCGCCACCGACCTGATCCGCGAGCGTCCGCTGGCCGCATTCGGCGTTGCGTTTGCCGCTGGCTGGGTCATCGCCAAGCTTGCGCGTAGCAACGATAACTAAGTCGTGGTCGATCAGGCTTCTACAGCTGCCGGTTCCGGCGCGCCAGACGCGCGTCCGGAGACGCCGGGACTGGACGAAAGCGTACGCGCGGTCGGCGCTGCCGGCCGTGCAACGCTGGGCTCGGCCCATGAGACCAGTCGCGCCTTGCGCCGGCTGGTCTCGGCCGACCTAAAACTTGCACGCAGTGCATTCGGGCGTGGCTTGGCGTGGGCATGCGTGGCCGTCGTGTTCGGCGCGTCGTCGTGGCTGTTGCTGGCAGGCGCCATCATTGCCTTGCTGCAGCGCGCCGGGTTGTCGTGGTTTCAGGCGATGTTCTTTACTGCATTGGCCAGTCTTCTGGTCACCGGTATCGCGGCATGGCGGGTGTTCTTCTACTTCGATCACACCGGCATGAATGCAACGCGGCGTCAGTTGGTCAAGCTAGGCATCTTCGACGATTCCAGCGATGACGACACCGCCGCAGCGCCTGCCAGTGGAGGCAAGTCATGAAGTTCGGCACCTTGTGTCAGCGCGTGGAACGCGCCGAAGTTTTAGTGGAAGGGCGCGCGCAGGAGACGCGCACGCACTGGGGCGAACTGCGCCAGACCTGGCGTGCGGGCTGGTCGCCGGCACGCATCATGATGATCGGCTTCGGGCTGGGCTTTGTGACCGGCCGCAACGAGCCGCAGGCCGCGCTAGGCAGCATCGCCGGCAAGCTGGGCGGCATTCCCAAGATTCTGCAGATGGTCAGCACGATCTCTGCCTTGTTCACGGCCCACCGTGCCCAGGAAGCCTCCGAACAGGCCGAACGTGCCGCCGACAATGCCGAAGAAGTGGCGGCCGAACCGACCGTCACCGTGGTACAGGTGCCCCCCGAGCGCGCCGCCTGATTTTTGAGGTTGTCTGCGGCGCTCAGGCGCCGTCACTGCGCATGGCTGAGACCATCAGCCAGCCATCCTGGCACTGACACCGCACGCACAGGCCCTGTGCGCGCCGTTGACGCGTTGTGCCGATAATGGCCCATCGCTGGCAGCACGCCAGTCTGCAGCCAGGGCGCGCATGTCTATCTCCGTTGAATCTTTGGATGCTGCCATTCCGGCAGATCCGCTTCCGCCGCCTCCGGCACCGCGTCCGCGCGCACCGGCTTCGTTGGTGGTGCTGGCAACACTTGCCGTCGGTTACACCTTATGGGCGGCGCAGACGATCATCCTGCCGGTCATGCTGGCGGCATTCTTCGCACTGATCGGCAACCCCATCCTGCGCGGACTGCGCAAGCTGTATATCCCACGCTTTCTCGGTGCCTTGCTGGTGCTCTGCCTGGGCCTGGCCGGCACTGTCACGTTGGCGGCGCAATTAGCCGGCCCTGCCGCCGAATGGGTGCAACAGGCGCCGCGCCAGATGCGCCAGATCGCACGCGATGTACGCGATTTCACCAAGCCGGTGATGCAGGCCAACCAGGCGGCGGAAAACTTTGCACGCGCCGCTGGTGGTGAAGGCCAGCGCGGTGTGCAGATCGTGCGCACGCAGATGGACGACCCGTACAAGGCGCTGGTACGCACACCCAAGCTGGCCGCCTCGGTGCTGGCCGTGGTGCTGCTGACGTTCTTTTTCATGGTCTATGGCGAAAGCCTGCAACGGCACGCGATTGCGTTGTTGCCCAATCGACAGCAACAGCGCTTCACCACCGAGATCATGCTGGACATCGAGCGTGAGGTTTCGCGGTATGTGCTCACCATCAGCGTGATCAATACGCTGGTCGGGCTGGTTTTTGCAGGCATTTTGTACGTACTGCAGATTCCGCTGCCGGAGGCCCTGCTCTGGGGCACGGTCGTGGCGCTGCTGAATTTCGCGCCTTACGTCGGCCCGCTGATCGGCGTCATGCTGATGCTGTTGATGGGCTTTGTGGAATTCCGCACCCCCTTGTCGGCGATGCTGCCGGCGATCCTGTATCTGGCGCTGCATACCATCGAAGGCCAGGTGGTCACCCCGATCGTGCTGGGCCGGCGCATGGCGATCTCGCCGCTGATGCTGATCCTGGCGCTGATGCTGTTCGGCTGGCTGTGGGGCATGGTGGGCCTGCTGCTCGCGGTGCCGCTGCTGGTGTGCATCAAGATGGTGCTGAGCCGGGTGGAAGGGATGCAGCGCTGGGCACGGCTGCTTGAGTAGCCGGGAATCGGGAATCGGGAGTGGGGAATGGGTAGAGCGCAGCTCCTGCCCTTGCCATTCCCGATTCCCCAATCCCGACGCAAGACCGTAAAATCTTGCGATGAGCTTCCACATCAGCGCCATCACTCTCGACCTCGACGACACGTTGTGGCCCTTCGCACCGATCGGTGCACGCATCGACCAGGTGCTGTACGACTGGATGCGCGAGCACAGCCCGGTCACCGCCGAGCGGTTTCCGGTGGAGGCGATGCGCGAGCTGCGTGAGCGCAGCTTTGCCGACAACCCGCAGCTGCATCACGACCTCAGTGCGCTGCGTAGGTTGACGCTGGAAATGGCCTTGCGCGAGAGCGGCGGCGATCTGACGCTGGTGGAACCGGCCTACGAAGTGTTCTATGCCGCGCGCAACCAGGTGGAATGCTATCCGGATGCGCTGGACGCACTGGCACGCATCGCCGCGCATGTGCCGGTGGCCGCGCTTAGCAACGGCAATGCCGATCTGCAACGCATCGGGCTGATGCACCACTTCGCGTTTCAGCTGGGCTCGCGTGAACACGGCAGCGCCAAGCCGGAGGCCAGCATCTTTCTTGCTGCGTGCGCGCGTCTGGACGTGCCGCCCGCACAGGTGCTGCATGTAGGCGACCACGTGCGCATGGACGTGCTGGGCGCGCTGGATGCCGGCTTGCGTGCATGTTGGATCAATCGCGACGGCGCGGAGTGGTCGTATCCGACCCAGCAGCCGGACCTGGAGTTCGACAGCATGACCGGGCTGGCCGACTGGCTGGACGCGCAGCAACCGCACCCGGGCGCCGCGCGCGACGGCATCTGCATTCCCGCCTGAGTTCAACCCGACGGCGCACACCGCCATTGAAGGATGTCCATGTCGCACCTCACCGGTTTCACCGATCCCGCCGCCGCCGCGTTGCCGCTGTATGTGCTCGACCGCGAGGGCTTTGCGCGCTGGTGCGCCGAGCAGCCCACGCGAGTGTTGTCCTGGGCGCAGGCGCAGCGGTTCGATGCCGCACCGGGTAGCGTGTTGTTGTTGCCCGGCGAGCAAGGGCTGGCCGGCGCGATCGTGGGTGTCGGCGACCGCGCCGATGCGTATGCCTACGCGCACGCACCAATGGCGCTGCCGCCGGCCAGCCGCTGGACGCTGGCCAACAGCCTGAGCGATGCCGAACTGGCGTTGCTGCATCTGGGCTGGGGGCTGGGCGCCTATCGCTTTACGCGGTATCGCAAGGTGCCGCGTGCGCCGGCCGAGTTGGCGGCCACGCCTTCGGCGGCCACGCGCGCACTGATCGCGGCATGCCTGCAGGTGCGCGACTGGGTCAATACGCCGACCGAAGACATGGGCCCGCAGCAGCTGGAAGATGCCACGCGCGCAGTGGCGCAGGCGCATGGCGCGCAGGTCGAGGCGATCGTGGGCGATGCGTTGCTGGCGCAGAACTTCCCCACCATCCATGCGGTCGGCCGCGCCTCGCATCGCGCGCCGCGGCTGATCCAGCTGCAATGGGGCGATGCCGCGCATCCGCATCTGGTGCTGGTCGGCAAAGGCGTGTGCTTCGACACCGGTGGGCTGGATCTCAAGCCTGCCGATGGCATGCGCAACATGAAAAAGGACATGGGCGGCGCGGCGCATGCGCTGGCGCTGGCCGGGCTGGTCATGGCGCAGCAGTTGCCGGTGCGGCTGACGCTGTTGATCGCTGCGGTGGAAAACGCGGTCGGCCCGGATGCGTTCCGCCCGGGCGAGGTCATCACCACGCGCGCCGGGGTCACGGTGGAAGTGGACAACACCGACGCCGAAGGCCGCCTGGTGCTGTGCGATGCGCTCAGTTACGCCACCGAACAACGCCCGGACCTGATCCTGGATTTCGCCACCCTCACCGGTGCCGCGCGCATCGCGCTGGGCCCGGATCTGCCGGCCTTGTTCGCCAACAACGATGCACTGGCACAGGCCTGGATCAGCGCCGGCGAGCAGACCCGCGACCCGGTCTGGCGCATGCCGCTGTGGCGCCCCTACCTGCGCTATCTCAACAGCCACGTGGCCGACATGGCCAACGCCGGCTCGCGCATGGCCGGCGCGGTCACCGCCGCGCTGTATCTGGAGCGCTTCGTGGCGCCGGGGCAGCAGTGGGCGCACCTGGACGTCTACGCCTGGAACGACAGCGACCGCCCCGGTCGCCCCGCCGGTGGCGAAGCACTGGCGCTGCGCTCGGCGTTTGCGATGCTGCAGGGGCGTTACGGCGGCTAGGAGCCGTCGATAGAGCATCGCGCTTACCGCCAGGCGGGCGTGTCGGAAGTCGGAAGTCGGAAGTCGGAAGTCGGAAGTCGGAAGCGATGTAGCGCGCTACCTGCGGTTGCTGCACGCTCGACTGCGCGGCGCCGGCTATGGACCGCTCCAGCACCAAGCGCGGCGCATAACCGTTGCTCGGCTGGCAGCGACACCGCCATGCAGTGCAGGCACCGCTGCTGCGCATGGGCGATTAGAGGTCGGGTGCCTCCCCGGTGCGGCAACGAGATATCACGCGCCGGAGGCAGCCCATTGCGGATGATGTTGTGCAGACGTGCTCGGCCGCAGCGATGAGGCTTGGCCATGCGACCGTCGACACGCCGTCCATCGCATCACATCGGAGCCAGCCATGACGTTGCCACCTCCCTCGCCCCAACGCGCGCGCAGCCCCGTGCTGCCGTTACTGGGCATTGCCGCGATTGCCGGTGGCGTCGCCATCGCGTTTGCCTGGACCGCCGGCTGGATCGGTGGCGACCGGCTCACCGCTGCGCGCATGACCGACACCATCGAATCCAGCGGGCCGCCGCATCCGGGCTTTCGCCGCGCGCATAGCAAGGGCGTGTGCGTGAGCGGGCAGTTCCAGTCCAGCGGCAAGGCGACCTGGGTGTCGTCGGCGCGCATCTTCAGCCAGGCCAGCACGCCGGTGTTGGGGCGCATGTCGATCGGCGGTGGCGACCCGCACGGTGCCGATGGTGCGGCGCGCGTGCGCAGCATGGCGCTGTTGTTGCGCAGCGACGACGGGCAGGAATGGCGCACCGCGATGAACAGCTTTCCGTTCTTCGTGGTGGCCACGCCTGCCGGCTTCCAGGCCTTGAATGTGGCCTCCAAGCCGGACCCGGCCACCGGCAAACCGGACCCGGAGAAACTGGCTGCCTTCGGCAAGCAGTATCCGGAGGCCGCCAAGTTTCAGCAGTGGGCCAAGACCGCGCCGTGGTCGGACAGCTGGGCCAATACCCAATACAACGGCGTCAACGCATTCCGCGCGATCGCCAGCGATGGTCGCGAGCGCTATATCCGTTGGTCGATGCGGCCGCATACGCCGTTCAAGGAATTGAGCGCCGAACAGCGCAAACAGGCCGATGGCGATTTTTTGGCCACCGACCTGGACGCGCGCCTGGCGCAGGGCTCACTGCGCTGGGATCTGGTGCTGACCGTGGCCGAGCCGGGCGACCCGGTGGATGACCCCTCGCAGCCCTGGCCGGCCAGTCGCAAACAGATCGTGGCCGGCACCCTGTCACTGGAGCATGCGCAGCCGCAAGCCACCGGCCCCTGCCGCGACCTGAATTACGACCCGTTGATTCTGCCCAAGGGCCTTGCCGCCTCCAACGACCCGATTCTGGCGGCACGCTCGTCGGTGTATTCGCAGTCGTTCAACCGCCGCGAGCATGAGATCGCCAACGGCAAGGGCAACGACGCTACCGGCCAGGGAGCCCACCAATGAGCCGCCACACACACTTCAATTTGCCCGCACGCGTGCTGCACTGGCTGATGGCCGCGATGATCCTGACCATGCTGTTTGTCGGCGTGGGCATGGTGGCCTCGGTGACGCAGCGGCCGTGGTTGATCGACCTGCATCGCCCGCTGGGCATTGCGATCCTGATCCTGGCGGTGCTGCGCTTGATCAACCGCCTGCGCCACCGGCCGCCGGCCTTGCCCGCGGATTTTCCTACCTGGCAGAAGGCCGCCGCGATCGCCTCGCATTGGCTGTTGTATGCGTTGATGCTGGGCATGCCGCTGATCGGCTGGGCGATGCTCTCGGCCGGCGGGTATCCGATCGTGCTGTGGCCCGGCGCGAACTTGCCGGCGATCGTCCCGCACGACCCAGCGCTGTACGCGTGGCTACGCAGTGCGCATGGATGGTTGGCGTATCTGTTGTTCGCCACCGTCGTTGGTCATCTGAGCGCAGCGCTGTTCCATGCATGGGTACGCCGCGATGGCGTGTTTTCCAGCATGGCGCGCGGGGAGCGCTCTGCGCGTTGATGGGTTTGGTTGGGTGTTGGCAGACGTCTTGCACGGAGTGATTTGACTGCGCGGACGTACCCTCACCCCAATCCCTCTCCCGCCGGGAGAGGGGCTTGATCTCCCTTCTCCCGCCGAAAGAGGCTGCCCCGCAGGGGCGCATGAAGGTACGGACGAAGCTTCTGGTCCCCGCCATTTGCAGTGATTTTGCCCCTACCCTCACTCCTCTCCCGCAGGAAGAGGAGTGAGTGCTTAACGCTGGCGTTTTGTTTTGGCCGCTGGCTCTGAGGCTTGGATGCCCTTGCCGGTCGCGGCCCAATAGATGCCGCCGTACAGATGCTCCAGATAGCGTGAGTCGTTGTAGGCCTCGGCCAGATGGCCCAAGGCGGTGGCGAAGACGCGGCCGCCTTCGAAGTGGTGATACCACGCCACCGGGTGCTGTTTGCCCATGCCCTTGGCGACCTGGCCCGGCCAGATCAGCGTGGGGTCGTAGCTGGTTTCATCCACCGTGAGTAGCGTGACCAGATCGTCGCTGTAGGGCGGGTCGTATTCGTACCACTCATCGCTCCACACCCAGCGCTTGGGCAGGCCGGCGGTGGCGGGGAAGTTGGCGTCCACCACATCGACCATCGCGGTTTGCATGTACGGGTGGGTGCGGAACGAGCGGCCAATCAGATGGTCGTACCACTCCCACTCGCCGCGCTTGATCGCAAACGCCTTGTGCACCGCGACCACGCCACCACCATTGCGCACGTATTTTTGGAAGTTGGCGCGCTGGGCCGGATCCAGATCGGTGGCCGGGGTATTGAGCAGCACGATGGCGGCGTATTGCGAGAGATCGCCATCGAAGGCCTTGGCATTCCACGCCCACACCAGCTCGACATACTGCTTGCGTGCCATCGCTTCGAACTGCGGCTTGGCCACCGGGATGTAATCGTGGTGATACTGGTTGGGAATGGCCGCCACCAGAATCTTGAATTGCTCGGCCGATGCATTGAATGCGCAGATCAGCAGCAAGCCCAACAGCCACACAGATTTCATGCAGTTACTCGCGATGATGACGATCGCTGCGCAGTGTACCTGCGCGGCGACCGCATGCCTTCGCACGCATTTGGAATAGCTGTTGATCTCTCCGCAGCGCATGACCGATGCACGCCGTTGCGTATCGAAGCGATTGCAAAGCACGCACGACGTGCAACGTCACAGTGCGCTTGCTTACAAGATGCAGCACGCGTGCGTACGCTATGCATGGCTGCAGTAAAACCACCAACCGTTCGCATGAGCTCTGACGATTGATGCCCTGGCCGCGCCCGCTTTGCGATCAGCAGCGTTCGATTGGCGCACGCTGAAACGCGTCAGTAGCGATCATACACCGCACCGCCTGCAGGCACTTAGGGCGGCTAACAAAACGTAGCGAGCAGTCGTCAGGTGGGTGTGGACGGCGCGGAGGAACCGGAGTGTACGGGTGGTACATGAGGATTCCGAGCACCGGCCGCGCCCGCCTGGCGGCTGCACAGTAGTTTTGTTAGCTGCTCTTACAACCAGCCTTTCTGCCGCGCCAGTCGATACGCTTCGATGCGATTGGCCACGCCCAACTTGCCGATGCATTCGGACAGGTAATTGCGCACGGTGCCGTGCGAGAGCTGCAACTGTTGCGCGATCTCGCTGGCCGAGCGGCCTTCGCCGGCCAGCCGCAGCACCGTGCGTTCGCGTTCGCTCAACGGGTCGGCTTCCACCCAGGCATCCATCGCCAGTTGCGGGTCGATCACCCGGCCGCCGCGATGCACCTGACGCAGCGCGCTGACCAATTGTTCGGCCGGCGCATCCTTGAGCAGATACCCCGCCACGCCGGCATCCAGCGCGCGCCGCAAGAAGCCCGGGCGCGCAAACGTGGTGACGATCATTACCCGCACCGGCAGCGCCTGGCGCTGGATGCGTTGCGCCAGTTCCAGGCCGCTCAACCCGGGCATCTCGATATCGGTGACCAGCACATCCGGCTGCAGCCGCTGCAGCTCGCGCCAGGCGGCTTCGCCATCGCCGGCGCTGCCCACCACCTCGATGTCTTCTTCCAGTCCCAGCAGGGCCACCAAGGCGCCGCGCAGCAGTGCCTGGTCTTCGGCCAACAACACCCGGATCATCGCTCGCGCTCGCATCTGTGCAACGGCTGGGCACCATAGCAGTGCTGACGCACCGCGTGCCACGGCAGCGCTGTGGCAACCAGGGGTGCGCTCAGCGCGATTGCGGCATCAGCGGCACCGGCAATGGCGGACTCGCCGGCTCCAGAACGGGCTGCGGCAACGGCATGCTGGCGCGCAAGCGCATGCCGCGCGGAAACGCCTCCACCTCCAACGTACCGCCCAGGCTCTGCACGCGTGCGCGCATGCCGTCCAGGCCGTTGCCCGGCACGATCACCCCGCCGCGGCCGTCGTCGGTGATTTCCAGCAGCGCCTGTTGCTCGTGTGCCCGCAGGCTCACCCGCACCCGCCGTGCCTGCGCGTGACGTTGCACGTTGGTGGCCGCCTCGCGCACCACCAGCGCCAACGCGGTTTCGTGTTCGGGCGGCAGCGGCAGCGCCTCCAACGTGTGCTCCAGCGCGATACCGTCCATGTCCAGCAACACCTTGGCCGATGCCAGCTCGGCCACCAGCCCGGCGGCGCGGATGCCGGTGACCGCGCGCCGCACCTGCGCCAGTGCGTCGCGCGAGATCTGCGCCACCGCATCGATCTCGCTCCGTGCGGCCTGCGGGTCGCGCTCGATCAGGCGTGCGGCCAGATCGGATTTGAGCGCCACCAGCGACAAGGTATGGCCCAGCAAGTCGTGCAGATCGCGGCCGATGCGTTCGCGTTCGGCGGTGGCGGCCAGGCGGCGGACTTCGTCTTGCGATAACCGCAACAGCGCGTCCTTGCGTTCGTTGATGCTGTACACCGCGCCGACCGCCGCCATGCCCAGCACCGACACCGGCAACCACACCAGCGACTGCCAGCCCAGCCCGAGCCAACGCGCCCAGCCCAGGTACAGCGCGTTCATCAGCAACAGCATGGCGAAGTGCCGCCACAGCGCGTACCGCGTGGACGGGCGCAGACTCAGGCAGGCAAATA
Source organism: Xanthomonas sp. WHRI 8932A (assembly GCF_035012785.1). NCBI lineage: Bacteria > Pseudomonadati > Pseudomonadota > Gammaproteobacteria > Lysobacterales > Lysobacteraceae > Xanthomonas > Xanthomonas sp. WHRI 8932A. The sequence goes on along the minus strand of NZ_JAYGQQ010000008.1, from coordinate 245,701 downwards.
CGAAGTAGCTGATACCCGAGGCGTATATCGGCAGCAGCGCGGCACTGAGCACGCCCATCGCCCAGGCATAGCGGTACAGGGTGCCGCGCGGTGCCAGCAACATGCGTGCGTACAACAACAGGAAGACCGGATACGACAACAGCGTGCACAGCCACCACGTGCTGTCGTACCCGCGCGAAGAAAACACCGGCACCACAAACACCCAGGCCGACCACAGCAGATGCACGGCATCCATCCATGGCGATTGGCCCTGCGCCAAGCGCGCGGCCACTTGCGAATTGGCGGCCGGACGAAGCCAGGCCGGGAGACTCAGGTGCATCGGGATGGATCCGTAGTTGTGAGCGGATTCTGCCACTGCCGGGTTCGCCTGGGCGCGCCACGTGGCAGGTCGCGGCGGACGAGCGGTCTCATGCATGCGGGTCACCGCCGCTGGTGGATGGCGTGCAATGTGGTGCGGCAGCAGGGACGTCGACGTCGGACTGGCGGAGACAGTGCATGGGGATTTCGGCACTCGGGCGGTGGCGCAAGCGTGGTCGCTTGCAGCCGACGCGCACAGTCGCGCCTGTCATGGCGTGCAGGTGACACCTGTCACTGGTCGATACGGCGGCCTTGGTCGCATGCTGCGCAGCACCTTGCAGTTGCGCCGGACCGGCTTACCGTTGGTCGCCTCGCTGCAGTTGGTGACTTCCGGCAGCTTGCGGCGCGCCCTGCAGGCAGTCACATTCTGCGCAGCCTTCTGTCCTGGTTATCGATGAACACATCCGCCGATCTGCTCAAGCAACTCCGCATCGACCGCCAGCGTCCTGCCACGCCGCCGCCGGTGCGCCGCACCGGCTGGATCATCGCCGCCATCGTCATTGTCATCGTGCTGGCTGCGGCCGCGTGGTGGTTCACCCGCACACCGGTGATCAAGGTGCAGACCGCGCCGGTGGTGGCGATCAGCGCCGGCAGTAGCAGCGCCTCGGTGCTGGACGCCTCGGGCTATGTGGTGGCGCGGCGTATGGCTACGGTGTCGGCGCAGGTCACCGGCAAGGTGCGCGAAGTGATGATCGAAGAAGGCATGCGCGTCGAACAGGGCCAGGTGATGGCCACGCTGGACCCGTTGGATGCCGATGCGCAGCGCACACTGTCTGCATCGCAGGTGTCGGCCGCGCGCAGCCAGGTCGACAACATACAGGCGCAACTGGCCGTGGCAAACACCGATGCCACGCGCCTGCAATCGCTGGTAGGTGCACAACTGGTATCGCGCTCGCAGTACGAACAAGCCACCGCGCAACGCGACGCATTGCGCGCGCAGTTGCAGAACGCACAGCGCAACGTGCAGGTGGCCTCCGATCAACTGGCCATTGCCGGCATCCGCTCGGACTTCAACGTGGTGCGCGCACCGTTTGCCGGTGTGGTCACTGCCAAGGCGGCGCAGCCAGGCGAAATCGTCTCGCCACTGTCTGCCGGTGGTGGCTTCACCCGTACCGGCATCGGCACCATCGTCGATATGGAATCGCTGGAAATCGAAGTGGAAGTCGGTGAGTCCTACATCGGCCGGGTGCAGCCGCAGATGCCGGTCGAAGCGGTACTTAACGCCTACCCGGAATGGAAGATTCCCGGCGAAGTGATCGCCATCATCCCCACCGCCGACCGCGGCAAGGCGACGGTGAAGGTGCGGGTGGCGCTCAAGGTCAAGGACCCACGCATCGTGCCGGAAATGGGCGTGCGGGTGAGTTTTCTGGAGCAGGCCAAGCCGCAGGAAGCCGCCAAGCCGCAAGGCGTGCGCGTGCCGGCAGCGGCGTTGGTGGAACGCGACACGCGCACCGTGGCCTTCGTGGTCGGCGAGCGCAATGCGGTCAGCGAGCGCGCCGTCACCACCGGCATGACGATGGGCGAGGATCGCCAGGTGGTCTCGGGGTTGAGTGCCGGCGACAGCGTAGTGATGAACCCGCCAGCGACCTTGAAGGATGGCGACACCGTGGCCGAAGCAGATGCCGACGCTGCGCAGTAACGGCTGGCCCGGCACGCACAACGCGGGTCTGCGGTATCGCTTGCGGCGCGCGGCATCGGTGTTGCCATCATCACGTTGCATCGGGATGGGCTTGTTGCACTGAAACATCGTCGTTAGAGCGGAAGGCGATCCAGTCCATCCGCTTACAGCAGGTGTTAGGTGCTGTTTGAGGGGGCCTCGAACGGCATCAAACACGGGGATTCGCGCGAGTGCGGCACACGGCGATCCGGCTGGCTCGCCTCGCGCATACCGCACAGCACCACGCTGCTGATGGATCGCTTCACCGCCGTCGTGCCTCGCATCGTCGCTCACGCAATCGCAGTTGTTGTGCCGCATCGCTTCCTTATCCCATTGCATCATCAGGAGTCGCCATGACCGCTCTCGTCAGCTTGCGCAACATCACCAAGACCTACCAACGCGGCCCGGAGCAGGTGCAGGTGCTGCACGGCATCGATCTGGAAATTGCCGCAGGCGATTTCGTCGCGTTGATGGGCCCGTCCGGCTCGGGCAAGACCACCTTGCTCAATCTGATCGGCGGGCTGGACAGCCCCAGCGGTGGCGAGATCGAAATCGAGGGCGAGCGCATCGACCGTATGAGCGGCGGGCAGCTCGCTACCTGGCGCAGCCACCACGTCGGCTTCGTGTTTCAGTTCTACAACCTGATGCCGATGCTCACTGCGCAGAAGAATGTGGAATTACCGCTGCTGCTGACCTCGCTCAACGCCGCGCAGCGCAAGCGTAATGCGGAGATCGCCTTGACCCTGGTGGGCCTGCAGGAGCGACGCAGCCACAAGCCCAGCGAATTGTCCGGCGGCCAGCAGCAGCGCGTGGCGATTGCGCGCGCCATCGTGTCCGACCCCACGTTTCTGATCTGCGACGAACCCACCGGCGATCTTGACCGCCACAACGCCGAAGAAATCCTGCGCCTGCTGCAGGAACTCAATCGCGAACACGGCAAGACCATCGTGATGGTCACCCACGACCCCAAGGCCGCCGAGTACGCCACGCACACCATCCATCTGGACAAGGGCGAGCTGGCCGACGCGCCACTCGCGCTCTAAAGGAGCGCTGCCATGAAGTATTTCTCGCTGGTGTGGGCGCAATTGTTTCGCAGCAAGACACGAACCTTGCTGACGCTGTTGTCGGTGGTGGCTGCGTTCTTATTGTTCGGCATGCTGGATTCGGTGCGTGTGGCGTTTACCTCCGGCGGCAGCGTCAGCGGGGTGAATCGCCTGGTGGTGGCCTCGCGCCTGTCGATCACCCAATCGCTGCCGATCCGCCTGGAAGCGCAGGTGCGCGGCGTGCCGGGCGTGCGCGATGTGACCTCGGCCATGTGGTTCGGCGGCATCTATCGCGACCCGAAGAATTTCTTTCCCAACTTCTCGGTGGCGCCGAACTTTTTCGACGTCTACAGCGAATACGCGCTTCCCAAGGACCAACTCAAGGCCTTCCAGACCACGCGCACCGGGGCGGTGGTCGGCGAAACCCTGGCCAAGCAATTCGGCTGGAAGATCGGCGACACCATCCCGCTGCAAGCCACCATCTTTCCGCGCGGCGGCAGCAACGATTGGCCGTTGCAGCTGGTCGGCATCTATCGGATGAAGGATCGCACCGTGGCGGCCAATCAGGAACGCCAGTTGATGATGAACTGGAAATACTTCGACGAATCCAACGACTACATCAAGAATCAGGTGAGCTGGTTGACGGTGACCCTGAGCAACCCCGACCAGGCCTCGCGCGTGGCGCAGGCCATCGATGCGCTGTCGGCCAACTCCGATCACGAAACCAAGTCGCAAACCGAATCGGCGTTTCAGCAGGCCTTCGTCAAGCAGTTCGCCGATATCGGGCTGATCGTCACCTCGATCATGGCCGCAGTGTTTTTCACCTTGCTGCTGCTGACCGGCAACACCATGGCGCAGGCGGTACGCGAGCGTATTCCGGAGCTGGCCACGCTCAAGACGCTGGGCTTTCAGGACCGCACGGTGCTGAGCCTGGTGATGATCGAATCGGTGTTGTTGATCGGCCTGGGCGGGTTGATCGGCATGGGCTTGGCGGAATTGGTCATCCCGGCGGTATCCGCGCGCAGCGGCGGGCTGATGCCGACCCAGACCGTGCCGTTGCAGACCTGGCTGGTGGCGTTCGGCTTGATGGCCGGCATCGGCATCGTGGTGGGTGTGCTGCCGGCGTTACGCGCGCAGCGCTTGAAGATCGTCGATGCCCTCGCCGGCCGCTGACAGGAGCATGCACATGCAACGCAAATGGAAAGATCGTGGCGTCACCTTGTTGTCCGTGGTGCTGCTGGCAGTCGGCCTGGGGCTATGGATTGCGCTGCCGTGGATGTGGTTGCTACCGATCGCGGTGCTGCTGGCGCTGTGGTTGGTGGTCACGCGCAGCGGCCGCCTGTCGCTGGCCGCCGCACGCATCGGCATCGCCAGCTTGCCGCAACGCTGGGGCTCCACCTCGGTGATCGTGGTCGGTATTGCCGGCGTGGTCGGCGTGCTGGTGGCGATGCTGGCGATGGGCCAGGGCTTCCAGGCCACGCTCAACAGCACCGGCGACGACACCACCGCCATTGTCTTGCGTGGCGGCTCGCAGGCGGAGACCAACTCGGTGATCACCCGCGATCTGGTGCCGCTGATCGGCAGCCTGCCGGGGATCGCCACCGATGCCAACGGGCGCCCGATGGTATCGCCGGAGTTGTCGCAAGTGGTCAACATCGCTTCGCGCTCCGATGGCACCGACGTCAATGCGCAATTGCGTGGCGTGGGCGAGCAGGCCTGGGGCGTGCATGACAAGGTCAAGATCGTGCAGGGCCGCCGCTTCACCACCGGCCTGCGCGAAATGGTGGTCGGCAAAGGTGCGTTGAATCAGTTCCGCGGCCTGGAGCTGGGCAAGACGCTGACCCTGGGCAGCCAGCAATGGACGGTGGTGGGCGTGTTCGCCTCTGGCGATGCGCACGATTCTGAGATGTGGACCGATGCGCAGACGCTGGCTACCACCTACAACCGCCGCGCGTACCAGTCGATCACCGTGCGCACCGCTGGCAAGGCCGGCTTCGATCAGTTCAAGACGGCCATGGCAGCCGACCCGCGGCTCAAGCTGGATGTGGAAACCACCCGCGCGTATTACGGCAAGCAAGGCGGCGGATTGAACCGCCTGATCAGCATCCTGGGCACGGTGATCGGCGCGATCATGGCGGTGGGCGCGGTGTTCGGTGCGCTCAACACCATGTATGCGGCGGTGGCCACGCGCGCGCGCGAGATCGCCACGATGCGGGCGATCGGGTTTCGTGGCACGCCGGTGATCATGGCGCTGATGCTGGAAACCATGCTGCTGGCACTGCTGGGTGGGCTGCTCGGCGGGTTGATCGCCTGGGCGGTGTTTAACGGCTACACCGTCTCCACGCTGGGCAACAACTTCAGCCAGGTGGTGTTCCAGTTCAAGGTGTCGCCGGAGCTGCTGTGGAGCGGGTTGAAGTGGGCGCTGGGCATTGGCCTGGTCGGCGGACTATTCCCGGCATTGCGCGCGGCGCGCTTGCCGATCACCACCGCACTGCGCGAGGTGTAGGCACTCCGTTGGAGTGCCGGGATTTGGGAGTGGGAGTGGGGATTGGTCACGGCGAAGGCGCGATGCCGGTGGCGGCGGCATCGTGGCGTCTCCGGTTTCAGGTGGTCGTTGGACCGCCTGGGGTTGGGCGTCGGGATTTGAAGTCGCCGCCTCCGTCGCCGCAGCGCTGCCTGCAGTAACTGAATGCATTGCAGGCTGTCATCGTTTTGTCACCGCAGTGCGGTAGATGCGCAGGCCGGGCAGGCCGTAGCCTGCTCGGCCGTTTGATCCAACGATATGCCGCTATGACGCGCCTGTTTCTGCTGGCCTGCGCCTGCCTGTGGCTGGCCGGCTGTTCTTCGTCCTCCACCTCGCTCAGCGAGCGCCTGGTCGCGCCCGGTGGTGTGTCGCCGTTGCTGGACGAAGAACGCATCGCCGCCACCATCGCCACGGTGCCCAACCGCAGCGGCCATGTGGTCACGCGCGATGCGGTGCCGATCTTCTGGCGTGCGATCGATCCAGGCCAATACGCCATGCACTACCGCTACCTGGGCCAGCGCAACGACCCGGCGCATGCGCTGGATGTGGACTTCAGCTTCAGCGTGCCCCGCGTGCCGCCACCGACGCCACGCGGCACCGTGGTATTGCTGCACGGCTGGATGATGGATGGCGATTCGCTGCTGCCGTGGTCGCTGGAATTGGCACAGGCCGGCTATCGGGTGATCACCATCGATCTGCGCAACCACGGCCATTCCGGCGGTGGGCCATCGGGCTACGGCACGCGCGAGTCCGACGACGTGATCGATGTCATCAACGCACTGCAGCCGCGCGGCGAAATCCACGGGCCGCTGTATCTGTTCGGTATTTCCTATGGTGCGGCCACCGCGCTGTTCACCGCCGACAAACTCGGCCCGCGCGTGGCCGGCGTGGTGGCGATGGAATCCTTCGCCAATGCCGGGCGCGGCATCCGCGACATGGTGCCGCACCTGCTCACCAGCCAGCCCAGCGGCTGGCGCGGGCACGCGGTGGCAGCGTACGCACGCTGGCGCTATGCCGACCAGAATCTCGATGCGGTGATCGCCGCCGCCGACAGCCAGCTCAAGCTGGATCTGGACCACGTCGATGTGGCGCAGGCGCTAGCCGACACGCGCAGCTGCGTGTTGTTGCTGCATGGCGATGCCGATCAGCACATTCCGGTGGCGCATGGCCGCGCCCTGGCGCTGGCCAGCACGCGTGCACATTACGTCGAGTTGCGCGGCGAAAATCATCTGAGCCTGCCGCTGCGGCTGGACCTGCTGGGCGCACCGATCGACCACTGGCTGGCGCAGGTTCAACAGAGCCCCGGCCACTGCCCCGCTCCGCAGGCACTGCCGGCCTCCACGCTGGCGGTTGCGTTGCCGGTGCCGGTGCCGAGTAGCTGATCGAGCAATCGCTGCGTCCTTCGCACAGGACGCAGCCGGCACGCGCTCAGCGCACCGCCACCGGCTGCCGTGCGCGCAGCACGCTGTCGCCGACAAACAGCAGCAAGCCGACCCAGATCGCAGCGAATCCAATCGCACGCCCCTGATCGAACGGCTCATGGAAGAACCACACGCCCAGCAACAGCTGCAGGCTCGGCCCGATGTATTGCAGGATGCCCACCAGCGACAGCGGGATCCGCCGCACGCCATACGCAAACCCGATCAGCGGCACCGCCGTGACCACGCCACCGAAGATCAGCAGCAGATCGGTGCGCAGATCCCAGCCGCTCAGGAACGCGCCGCCATGGCCCTGCTCGCCCCAACCCGCCAGCAGCAGCGCCGGCACGAACAGATACACGCTTTCCACGCCCAGGCCGGCGACCGCATCCACCGCCACCAGCTTGCGTAGCAGCCCATACATACCGAACGACACCGCCAGCCCCAGCGCAATCCACGGCGGCGCACCGGCATCGATGGTCAACCACAGCACACCGATTGCGGCGCACACCACGGCCAGCCACTGGATGCCGCGCAGGCGCTCTTTCAGCACCAGCACGCCCAGCAACACGCTAAGCAATGGATTGATGAAGTAGCCCAGGCTGGCTTCGATCACATGCCCGGCGTTGATCGCCCAGATATACAGGCCCCAATTGAACGCGATCGCCACGCTGCTGCCAGCCAGCATCCACAACGCGCGCGGCTGCGCGGCAATCGTGCGCCACCAACGCAGGCCCGAGGTCGCCACCAGCCACGCCACCACCAGCACCGTGCTCCACACGATACGGTGCGCAATGATCTGCAGCGATGGCACCGCCTTGAGCAGATGCCAATACAGCGGCACCAGACCCCAGATCACGAAGGCCGAGGCGGTGATCAACAGACCGCGCCGCGCGTCCTCCGCCGGCACCGGCACAGGCGTACTCATCGCCGTGCCCTGGCCAGGGTGACCACCAGCACGCCACCCAGAATCACCGCCATCGCGCCGATATCGTGCGCGGTGAATTGCTCATGCCCCAGCCACGCCCCCAGCGCCACCGCAATCACCGGATTGACGTAGGCATAGCTGCCGGCCAGCGCCGGGCGGACGTGATGCAGCAGCCACACGTACGCAGTGAACGCCACGATCGAGCCGAACACGCATAGGTACGCCACCGCCAATAGTCCCTGCGACGTCGGCCAGGCCTGCGGGCGCTCGCCGATCAGCAGGCCGGTGCTCACCAGCAGCACACCGCCGCACAGCATCTGCCCGGCAGCGGTCATGAAGGGCGATGGCAGATCGCGTCCACGCGACCACACCGAGCCGAATGCCCAGCCGATGGGCGCGATCAGCAACAACACCAATCCCCCCGGCGTTGCGGTGAGACTGCTGCCGGCGTTGAGCCACACCACGCCCAAAAATCCGATCACGATGCCCAGCCATTCGCCACGACTGGCATGCTGCCCGCGCAACGCGCCGAACAACGCCATCCACAGCGGCACCGACGCCACCGACGTGGCCGCCAAGCCCGAAGACACGCTGCGCTCTGCCAGCACCACCATGCCGTTACCCAGCAGCAACAAGGCCGCGCCCATCAAGCCCACGTTCTTCCATTGCGCACGCGTCGGTGCCGCTACACCGCGCCAACGCAGCACGCTGTAGAGCACGCTGCCGGCGATGATGAAGCGCGCGCCGGACACCATCGTCAGCGGCTGCGCGCCGCCTTCCAGCGCAAACCGGATCGCCAGATAGGTCGAGCCCCAGACCACGTAGACTAGCAGCAACGCGAGAGCGACCAACCCGCTGCGCGCAGGCGCGGCAGCGTCGTGAGAGGAAGACATCGGAACAGGGCCAAGTGCAGCGGAAGCGTTCATTCTAGAGCACCTACCCAAGCCCAAAAACGGCTGACGGCACCTGGCAGCCACGTATCAAGCGCGTGGACGGCGTGCACCAACACCACTGCACGCGCGGCATGTTGTTAGTGCGCCACGGCTGCGTCTGTCTGGCCGCAACCTAAGAACGGCTGCATGCGGGTATGGACGGCGCACAGGAACTGGCGCCTATCTGACACATGCCGATGCCGAGCACCGGCCGCGCGCGTCTGCTGGTCGCGCAGTCGCAGTGCGGGGCGCTCCGAGGCGTTACATGCACGCCCTTCGCCGCCTTGCGCGCTATGGTGCAACTCACCCCATCATTGCGGAGCGCAGATGCAGCGTCGCCTTCCCTGGCTGGCCATGGCCGCCCTGACCTTTCTCTCCACCACCGCAGCGGCACGCACACTCGAGCCGTGGGAACTCAGCGGACGCAAATTGATCGAGGCGGGGCTGGATGGCTCGCTGGCGCCTGAGATCAACGCGCCGAACCAGCCCGAACTCAAGGTCATGGTCTCGGCCAGCCGCGCCGGCGCCTACGTGCTTGGCGTGGCCAGCACCAGCTATCGCACGCAATGGTGCATGCCGGCGGGCAAGGCCGGCCCGCCGGATCTGCTGCCGATCATCGCCGATATCACCGCGCTGCCCGATGCGCGCCTGGACGAAGCCGCTCCCGGCCTGATCATCGAAGCGCTGCGCAAGCGCTATCCCTGCGGCAAACCCAAAAAATAAAACTGCAGCCGACGCTCCGCGCTTTAGAGCGGCTAACAAAACGTAGCGAGCAGTCGTCAGGTGGGTGTGGACGGCGCGGAGGAACCGGAGTGTACGGGTGGTACATGCCGATTCCGAGCACCGGCCGCGCCCGCCTGGCGGCTGCACAGTAGTTTTGTTAGCTGCTCTTAGCGGTTGGATGCGCTGCGCACGGCCATCGCCAGCGATGCAACGCCCGGCCCGGTAACACCGCAGCGGGCGTTTGACCCGTCAGGCCTTACTTGCGCGCGGCATCGCTCTTGGCGCGGATCGCCTTGAACTCCGAGCCATCCTGCCAGCTCGGCCACTGCCGGCCATTGGCCAGCGCCACGCCTACGTCGTAGACCAGCGTGGTATCGGCGGCATGGCCTGTGGCATCCCATTGCGGAGTCCAGCGGTCGCAGGGCTGGTGATAGCAGTCGGCGAAGTATGTATCGCGCAATGCCTTGCCCGCCTTGACGCCGCCTTTGAGCATGTCCAGACCCGGGCCTGCGGTGATCGCCGGCACGCCCATGCGCGCAAAGGCGAAATGGTCGGCGCGGTAAAAGAAGCCCGCTTCCAGATTCGGGTCCGGCGAATAGCTGCGATCGCGCGCTTTGGCGGCCTGTTCCAGATCGCCTTCCAGCGACACGCGGCCACGGCCCCACGAGGCGATATCGCGCGTCGGGCCGTCGGGGCTGAACATCTCCATGTTGAGCACCGCCACGGTCTTGTCCAACGGCGCCAGCGGATGCGCCGCGTAATAGTTGGCACCGAGCAAGCCCTTTTCTTCGGCGGTCAATGCAATGAAGTACAGCGTGCGCTGCGGCTTGGGGCCGGCGGCGAACACGCGCGCCAGTTCCAGCACGCTGGCCACGCCGGTGGCGTTGTCCACTGCACCGCGTCGCACCGTATCGCCGCTGGCATCGGCCTTGCCGATCCCGAACGCATCCCAGTGCGCGGAGAAAATCACCGTCTCGTCCGGATGCTGGGTGCCGGTGAGCTTGGCCACCACGTTATGCGTGACCACGCGTTCGCGCTTGAGCTTGAAGTCCACCGACAACGTGGCATCGCCCAGCGCCATCGGTGCGAAGTCGCGCTGCTGCGCACGCTGCTTGGCCTGTTCGAAATCCAGCCCGGCCTGCGTGAACAACGACGCTGCCAAGCTGCGCTGCATCCAGCCACGCACCGGCACGTGCTGCGCCCGCGCATCGGCATCGCTGCGTTCGATATCGAACAGCGGCGACAGGCCCGAGCTCTGCACCGTGGCCCAGCCATACGCGGCCGGCGCGGTCTCGTGCACGATCAACACACCGGCGGCGCCGCGGCGCGCGGCTTCTTCGTACTTGTAGGTCCAGCGGCCGTAGTAGGTGACCGCCTTGCCGTCGAACGCGCCTGGCTGTGCGGTGTCGAAGTCGGCATCGTTGATCAGCACCACCGCGATCTTGCCGCGCAGGTCCACGCCTTTGTAATCGTCCCACTGCCGCTCCGGCGCGCTGATGCCGTAGCCGACGAACACCAACGGCGCATTCTTCAACGCCACCTTGTCGATCGGCCGCAGGCTCTGCAAGGTCACATCGGTGCCGTTGACCAAGGCCTGCGTCTTACCGCCCACCCGCAGCGTAGCGCTGACCGGGCCCTCCACCTGCGCGCGCACCAGCGGCACGGCCTGGGTCCAACCGCCCTGCTCGCCACCCGGCTGCACGCCGGCGGCCTTGAACTGCTCGACCAGGTAATCGACGGTGCGCTGCTCGCCCGCGCTCGCCGGCGCACGGCCTTCGAATTCATCCGATGCCAGCAAGCGCACGTGCCGCGACAACGCCTCCGCATCGATGCCGCCACCGGGCAGATCGTTGGCGGCCTGCGCCACACCTCCCACAAACAGGCAGGCGGACAACAACAGGATGCGCATCGGATTCACGGCGTGGCCTTGCAACAGATAGATGACACACAGTTTACAAGCGTGCGGCCAACACCGGAGCGCAACGACTCGAGACTGCATTCAATTGCATGGACTGCGTGCCTGGCTAAGGGCGGCTAAAAACACGTCGCGAGCAGTCGTCAGGTGGGTGTGGACGGCGCGGAGGAACCGGAGTGGACGCGTGGCACATGCCGCACCGAGCAGCGGCCGCGCCCGCCGGGGGGTGAGCACAGTCGGTTTGTTAGCCGCTCTAAAGCGCGGGAGGCGCTATTTCAGTGAAGCTAGAACGCAGATAGCGTCATCGAGAATGTCTCATTTCGCAAAACGCCGATGAAACAGATCACACACAACATCTTTCCTACGGTGTGGATGCATCGCGGGCAGAGCGGTCGATCTGCGGCTTGGATGCAGGGCCCTTGCTTGCCCCGCCCACCATCGCGGAACACGCCGCAAGTCCGTCCTTGTAAGGCGCTTACGCGGCATCCATACCGCGTCGTAAGGTCCAGCGACGATCGGCAGGCAAAGGCCAGTCGGGAATGTCGGTATGCAGGGTGCAAGCAATGCACGATGCATGTTGTTCGGATCACCGTGGTTTCGGTGAGCCTTCCAACACAAGCAGAGCAACCAACAAGCTTTCAAGAAAGCAACCGACTTACTTTCTGGTGCGGTGTCCTCACCGCTTGCGGGACCGTGTGGCGGCATGGATGCCGCCACCGAGCCTCCACGGACGGATTCACGGCGTGTCCCGCAAGCGGCGAGGGCATCGCGCCCTCGACCAGCTCGGCTTGGAACATTCAACCGACACTGACGCTCAAGACCTAGGTCAGCGTCAGAGCTAATCGCATGGTTCGACAGCATCCACGCCGCAATTGATGCAGCGTTCTAGAGATTTTGTCAGCCGCTCCAAGCGCGCTAACTGATCCGCGTTGCGCGATCCAGCCAACACGCCAGGCCCTGCGCGTTGAGTTCGATATCGGTGGCCAGCAGCTGCGCCACCGCCGCATCGTCCAGGCGGCAGCCGTGCAGGCGGGCGCGCTCCAGATACAGTTCGGTCAACCCCGCCACCATGCAGCGATGGCGGTCCGTATGCTGTGCGCAGCTCAGTGCGATGGCGGTCATCGCATGGATCTGCTCGATCAGCGCCTGCGCCAATGGCTCCGGCGAAGTGACCCGCCCGTAATGGGTCAGATACATCGCCTGCGGCGCGGTCTCCATCAGCCGCGCGATCGACTGCAGCATCGCCTCCGGCTCGAATTGCACCGGCGAAGAGGTCGGCAGGATGAAAGCGCCCTGCGCGCTATCGAGCTGGCGATACGACAGCCCGAAAGTGTCGCCGGTGAACCAGCTGCGACTGCGCGCATCCCACACGCATAGATGATGGCGCGCGTGTCCCGGCGTATCGATCGTGCGCAGCGCGCGTTCGCCCAGCAGCACCGCTTGGCCATCGACCGCGTGCACTACGCGCTCGGCCGGCACCGGCACGATCTCGCCGTAACTGCGCGCCATTTCCGCCTCGCCATACACCGCGGTAGCACCGGCAATCAGCCGTGCCGGGTCGATCAGATGCGGCGCACCGCGCGGATGCACCAGTACGCGCGCATTGGGCAGATGCTGCAGCAAGGCACCGGCACCGCCGGCGTGATCCAGGTGCACATGGGTCAGGATCAACCATTCCACCTGTGCCGGCGTCAGCCCGGCGGCTTGCACTGCCGCCAGCAGATGCGGCACCGACAGGGAGGTCCCGCAATCGACCAGCGCCCCGCGTTGCCCCTCGACAATCAGATACGCCGCGTCGAACTGCACGCCGCCAAAGCCGGTATCGATGGTGTGGATGCTGGGATCGTTCAATGCTGTCATTCCTATTCCGTGGCGATAAGCAACTGACAAGACGACTGTGCGGCCGTTGTTCGGTGCGGCATGTACCACGCGTACGCTCCGATCACTGCGCGGCGTCCACACCCACCTGACAACCGCTCGCTACGTTTTGTTAGCTGCCTTAAAAGAAGACTGCCGCAGTGTAGGCGCAGGCAGTGCGTGCGCGGTGTGCCGGTAGTTCCAGGCAACGATGCATTAGCACGATGGCTTCAAGCACTACGCAAGCGTCTTGTTGAATCTCGGCATTGCACCTGCGATGCAATCCCCACGCGCGCAAGGCAGTTGCCGCACCTCGCGCACCCGCATCGATCACGCCTCGCGCAGCACCCGCATTGCCGCAAGGATCGCATCGGCTTGGACCTGTGCATGCACGCCCGGCAGCTGCAGATCGCCGGCCTGCTCGGCCTGTTTCAGCCGTGCGATCAACTGGCCTGCATCGCGTGGCGAGGCAAAGCCGTCGCTCTGCAGCAGCAGTGCACCGGCACTATCGGTTAGCTTGAAATAGAACTGGCCATCGTTCTCGCGGTACTGCTTGAACACCGGCAAGGCGATTTTTTCGCCTGCCTGCGCGGCCGCAGGACCCGCCTGATCGGATAGATCGCGCAGACCCACCGCAGTGCGCAGCTCGGCCAGCAGTGGCGTGGCGTAGCGCGCACGCAGGCGTGCACCGCCGGCGCGCAGAATCGCTTCGATCTTTGCCGGATCGGCCATCAGCGTCTCGTAACGCGTGCGCAGCGGTGCGATCTCCTGATCGATCCGCTCGAACAACTGCTGCTTGGCGTCGCCCCAGCCGATGCCATCGGCAAATGCCTGCGCAAAGGCGGCGGTTTCCTGCGGCGTGGCAAACGCCTGATACAGCTGAAACAGCGCCGACCCCTGCGTGTCCTTGGCCTCGCCCGGCGCACGCGAATCGGTCAGGATCGAGAACACCAGCTTGCGCAGTTCCTCGCGCGGGGCGAACAACGGAATCGTATTGCCGTAGCTCTTGCTCATCTTGCGGCCGTCCAGGCCCGGCAAGGTGGACACCTGCTCGTCGATCACCGCATCGGGCAAGGTGAAAAAGTCGCGTCCATACACATGATTGAAGCGCTGCGCAAAATCGCGCGCCATTTCGATGTGCTGGATCTGATCGCGCCCCACCGGCACCTTGTGCGCGTTGAAGATCAAAATGTCCGCCGCCATCAGCACCGGGTACATGAACAATCCGGCGCTCACGCCGGCATCGTCGTCTTCGCCGTCGGCGCGATTCTTGTCCACCGCCGCCTTGTAGGCATGCGCGCGATTGAGGATGCCCTTGCCGGCGACACAGGTGAGCAACCACATCAACTCGGTGGTCTCGGGCACATCCGATTGGCGGTAGAACCAGACCTTGTCCGGGTCCAGGCCGCAGGCCAGCCAGCTGGCGGCGATTTCCAGCGTGGAGCGCTGGGTGCGCGCCGGGTCCTGCGCCTTGATCAGGCTGTGCAGGTCGGCCAGGAAATAGAAGCTCTCCGCATCGTCGCCGGCGCTGGCCTGGATGGCCGGGCGGATCGCGCCGACGTAATTGCCAAGGTGCGGGGTGCCGGAAGTGGTGATGCCGGTGAGAACGCGAGTGGTCATCTGCGTAATGCCAGGGAGTCAGCGCGCAAGTTTAACGGTTCCGCGTGCTGCTCATCGCCTCAGCCCCGGCTGCGCGCCTGCCAGACGCAAAACGGGCCGCACACGGCGGCCCGAGAGAATGCAGCGTCGCCCACCATCGCGGGGGCGACGCGGTGTGCAGATCAGGTGTCGTCGCGCACGGACTTTTCGAACGCGCGCACTTCGGTCTGGGCGCGGTCGCGATCCCAGCCGTAGCGTTCCTGCAGCTTGCCCTGCAGGTATTCGGCGTTACCTTCGGCAACCTTGAAATCGTCGTCGGTCAGATCACCCCACTTCGCCTGCATCTTGCCTTTGAGCTGGGTCCACTTGCCGGAAATGATGTCAGTGTTCATTGCGTTGACTCCGCTTGATGCGGCCGCGATTGACCGTGCTGACAGGTTGCCGAGCGATGCGTTTGTTGCGCATCAAGAGGTGTCAATCCGGCAATCACCGTACTGAACGGGCGACCACATGCGCTGACGTGTATCTGCGCATGCGCGCGCAGCACTGCAGCGGCGCGATCCACGTGCGCTGAATGTGCAGTCAATGCGGCACAAAAAAACGGGCCTTGCGGCCCGTTTTTTATTGCATGCGGCGTCAGATCACTTACGCGCTGCGTCTTCCACTTTCTCGCCAGCGCCCTGCACGTCCTTGCCGGCACCTGCGACGGTGTTGCAACCCGACAACATCGCGACCGAGAACATCGACAGCACCAGCAGCACAATTGCACGCTTCATAACAGACTCCTTCGTGGGTAAAGCGGCGCGTTGCCGCAGATCAATCAAATCAAACAAACGCCACCCAGCGGTGACGGATCAGCACTTACCGTCGCTGCATTTCTCGGCGGTCTTTTCGACCTTGCCGCCCGCGCCCTGCATATCTTTGCCGGCGCCGGCCATGGTGTTGCAGCCAGTCATCACGCCGGCCGAGAACAGGCCCAGCACCATCAGTGTCAGCAGTCGCTTCATTGCTCTTCCTCGGTCTGCGCCCGGTGCCAACGCACCTCGCTTGGCGTCAAATCTGACTGCGCGGACGTGGATTTGATGTGAACGAGGGCCAGCCTCGTTCAGCGCTGGATCAATCTCGCATCAGCGTCGACTTGCCGAACAGGCTTTCGACCAGATCCACCGCCAGCTCGGCGGTGGCATTGCGGTTGTCCAGCACCGGATTGAGCTCGACGATATCCAGCGAGCCCATGCGCCCGGTGTCGGCAATCATCTCCATCACCAGCTGCGCCTCACGGTAGTTGGGGCCACCCGGCACCGTGGTGCCCACGCCCGGCGCGATGCTGGGGTCGAGGAAGTCCACATCGAAGCTCACATGCAGGTGGGTGTCGGCGCTCATGCCCTGCAGCGCGGCTTCCATGGTGCGCTTCATCCCGGCTTCGTCGATGTAACGCATGTCGTAGACGTCGATGCGGTGCTGCTTGATCAGGCGCTTCTCCTCCGGGTCCACCGAGCGGATGCCGATCTGCCGTACCTGCTCGGGGAGCAGCGCCGGCGCGCTGCCGCCCAGATGCGTCAGCGCCTGCGGTCCCAACCCGCACAGGCAGGCCACCGGCATGCCATGCACGTTGCCCGACGGGGTCACCTCGCTGGTGTTGAAATCCGAATGCGCATCCAGCCATAGCACCCGCAACGGGCGCCCCTGTTCGCGGCAATACTTGGCCACCGCAGTGATCGAACCGATGCCCAGGCAGTGGTCGCCGCCCAGCATGATCGGCATGCGTCCGGCCTGCAGCTCGGCGTAGCTGGCATCCATCAGCGCCTGGTTCCAGGCGACGACTTCGTCCAGATGCCGGTAACCGGCCTGCGGCAGCTGCCACGGATTGCGCGGGCCATCCAGATTACCCAGATCGCGCACCTCCACGCCACGGCCGACCAAGGCCTCCTGCAACCCGGCGATGCGCAGCGCCTCCGGCCCCATCCGTGCGCCGCGGTGGCCGGCACCGATATCGGTGGGAACGCCAATCAGGGAAACCGGCACGTACTGCGTTGCCATGTGTTGCTCCAGCATCGATAAAGCCCTGCAGTCTAGTGGCGCGCCCGCGCAGTGACGCGCGGCAGCGCAGCACGGCATGCCGTTTGCATCTGTCTGCGGGCAAAACGAATGGGTTTAGATCTGCCTTGTCGCGCCGCTACAGTGACGTGCCACGACACTTTGTGGCCCGCTGGACTTTGCAGATTCTGCTTGTCTGACCGCCCAGTTAAGCGCCTGAGGCTGGTGTGACTGCGCACTAATACCTCGGTGGTATGGTGCGCCGGCCAGCGCAGGACACGCATCACGTACGCGCTCGGGCCATCAGCAACAGGGGAGTTTCATGCCGCATAACGCCGTCAACCAGGTCGTCAAGGCTGCCGTGGGCGAAGTCGCGCGGGCGTCGCATCAGTACGACCTGCACCGGATCGGGCGCGAATTCGCACAGACCATCGAACGCGAGCCGGGGATTCGGCTGTTGATGCTGTCCACCGCCGATGGCCGCGCCATTACCGAACAATCCAGCCTGGATGTGGATGGGCGCCGCTTGGCCGCGATGGCCAATTCGTTCCTGACCCTGGGCGAGACGCTGGCGCGCGAGTCGAGCCTGAGCGAGGCCGATTACGCGACCATCAGCACGCGTGGCGGGCAACTGGTGCTGATCCGCATCCGCGCCGACAAGCCGCTGACGCTGACCGCCGTGGGCGGCTCCGATATCAATGCCGCTGCGCTGCTGTTCAATGCGCGCGACTGCGCCGGGCGCCTGGCCACAGCCCTGGCGCAAGCGACCGGCTGATGCCATTGGCACTGTTCGTGCTTGGCATGAGCGCACCGATTTTTCTCACCGCTTGGAAGGGGACCACCGATGTCAAAACTCAATCTGGAACAATTGCATTCGCTCGCCGGTTTCGTTGGCGCCGCGCTGGTCGACAGCGATAGCGGCATGGCCCTGGGCATGACCGGCGGCACCGAGCTCAACCTGGAACTGGCCGCGGCCGGCAATACCGAAGTAGTGCGTGCCAAGCGCCGTATCGCCGAGCAGCTCGGCCTGCAAGACACCATCGAAGACATCCTGATCACGCTGTCGCGCCAGTACCACCTGCTGCGTCCGCTCGAGAGCAACGGCACGCTGTTTCTGTATGTCGTGCTGGACCGCGCCAAGGCCAATCTGGCCATGGCCCGCCACGAGCTCAAGGCGTTCGAAAAGACCCTGGATTTCAGTTGATGCCTGTCCGGCGGCGCACCCGCGTCGCCGACCCTGCCTACCGGTGCGTACCGGCAGGTGTTGTCGTTCTTCTGCGCCAAAACGGCGCCATCTCATGACCACACGCATTCACGCCATGCGGGTCGCCACGGCCGGCCTGGATCTGCTGCACACCACGCGCCTGAAACTGGCGTGCTCGCTGCTGCTCGCCGAGCGTATCGACGTGCAGTTGGGCGAATGGCCGCAGCATGCGGCCGACGTGGTGGTGCTGGGCCTGGAAACGGCCGACGGCCTGGCCGCATGGCAGGCATTGCAAGGCCAGCCGGTGCGTGTCTTGGTCGTCTCGCGCACGCCTGTCGCTGGCGCCTGGCTCAAGCACGGCGCCACCGTGCGCGAACTCAACGAGCAGATGCGTCTGCTGTTGTCTTCGCCACATACCGCCCAGGTGGCCGAACCGGCGCTGCTGTTGCGCCATTGCCGCGGCGAACTCGGCGCAAGCCCGGTGCTGCTGCGCACTGCGCACCTGCTGGTGCGCGTGGACCCATCCAGTCGCTGCCTGCACCTGCCGGCCGGCGTGTCGCTATCGGAGCTCGTTGCCGCATTGGATCGCCCCGGCTGGCAGCGCGTGACCGGCGATGCCGATGCCGCTCTGACGCAGCGCCTCTCGTTCGAAGCGCTGTATTTCGCCCTGCCCGAGCACCTGCGCCCCGCGCTGCCGGCGGTGGAAGCCAGCCGTGCGTTGCAGCTACGGCAGTGGCCGGAGCTGAGCGCCGACACCAGTTCGCCTGCGCAGCTGCTCGCCATTGCCCACCTACATGCGCGCCCGTGGCGCCCGCAGGCGCTGGCCAATGCTTGCAAGCTGCCGCTGCAGACGGTGGAATGCCTGTTCGCCGCCGCACTTGCCAGCGGCCTTGCCCAGACTGCGGAGATCCCCGTGCCTTCAACGCCGCGTCGCCCGGACAGCAGTAACTCCCGGTTTTTCTCCTGGGTCGCACGTCGGTTTGGCCTCTCTCTTTCTCAGGCGCAGTCATGAGTCTTCCAGCCAACAAACTGGTGTTCGTTGGCGGCATGGGCGCCGGCAAGACCACCGCGGTGCGCGCCATCTCCGACGTGGAGCCGGTCAGCACCGAAATGCCGCTCAGCCAGGATGCCTACGGCGACAAGACCTACACCACGGTCGCGCTGGACTACAGCTCCATCGAGCTGGAAGACGGCGAATTGCTGCACGTCTACGGCGTGCCCGGCCAGAAATATCTGGATTTCATGTGGCCGCTGGTCTGCGACGGCGCACTGGGCGTGATCGTGCTGAGCAATGCGCGCGACCCGCAGGTGCTGGAGGCGACCCTGGCGTTGCTGCGTGAGTTTTCGCAGATCGCACCGGACGCCAGCCTGGCCGTGGGCATCACCATGACCGACGAGGTCGAAGACTTTCTGCTGCCGCCATTCCGCGATGCGCTGGTGGCCGAAGGCTTCCGCATTCCGGTCATGCGCGTGGATGCGCGCTCGGCCACCCAGATCACCTTTTTGGTGAAATCGCTGCTGTCTTATCGCTATACCTCGGCAAGCTGATCGCCCGGGCGCGGTACGTGTACGGCGGCGGGAAAAACGCCAAAAAATAAACAAGGAATCCGGTCACGACGAGCCTAAGAGGGCGTCACGCGGGGGATGCCGCCTCTAGGGTGGCGGCGACGCGTCCTTCTTCCTTGAAGCCAGAAACGCGACTCAGTTGTACTACAAATGAGCGCTGTGTCTGACTTGTTCAGTATGCCCAGCGGACAGAAGCGGTGACATCAGGACATTCCTGACATCGCGCAAGACATACCCGTGATACTGAATCGGCAATAGCGGCAGCGCCAGATAACGCGGCGACCGGGGAACCTGTGAACAACCCGCGGTATCACGCGTGAACCGCACTGTTGGCGCAGATGCAGTGATCGCCGCTGCACACAGCCAAAGACTGACGTCTTGCGGCGATTGCCGCGATTGCCGGCGCGCGGGAGCGCTGTCCAGACCCTCGCTGATACGTCCGCTCGGCATCAGATGCACCATCGATGATGTTCGAGGGCGGGTTGTGTTCGAACGCTTGGTGCTTGTGCATGGCAGATGGCGGGACGCGCATGCATGGCCCAACTTGCCCAGCAAGCGTGGCGCGATGACGTGCCGGCGCGGCGCCGCCATCGTCGCCGTCCTGCGCAACCTGCTCATGTGGGATGAAGGTCGTCGCCTGCGTTCACGCCATGCCATTGCGTGACCCAGCGCCCCGCAGCAATGCAGGGCGAACGCCCTGCAAGATCGCCAGCGACGGATCCATTGCCGCGATCGGATAAAGTAGTGCGATGACAATCGAACTGAAGCCCGGCGGCTTGCTGATCGCGATCGAAGGTATCGACGGCGCCGGCAAGACCACCCTCGCCCGCAGCCTGGCCAACGCACTGGAAGCGGCCGGCGCCCGCGTCGTGCTGAGCAAGGAGCCGACCAATGGCCCCTGGGGCACCCAGCTGCGTCAGTCCGCCGCCACCGGCCGCCTGAGCGCGGACGAAGAAGCCGAGCTGCTGATCCGCGACCGCCACGAACATGTGGACACCCTGATCGCCCCCGCATTGGCGCGCGGCGACATCGTGATCCTGGACCGCTACTTTCCGTCGATGGTCGCCTACCAGGGCGCGGCCGGCCTGCCGCTGGACGATCTGCTGGAACGCAATGCCTTCGCACCGCGCCCGGACGTACTGCTGCTGCTCGACCTGCCGCCACCCACCGGTCTGGCCCGCATCCGCGCCCGCGGCGACGCACCCAACCACTTCGAAACCCAGGACAACCTGGAACGCTGCCGTGCCATCTTCGCCGCGCTGCAATTGCCGGGTAAACACGTCGTGGACGCCAGCGCCGATGCAGACAGCGTGTTGCGGCACACCCATGCCATTGTCGTGGCAGCCCTGGCCGAACGCTTGAGCGACGCCGCCGCACAGTCCGACGCCGGCAAGGCCGTGCTGGAATTGCTTTCGGCTGGTCGCCCGGCCTGACCTGCCAAGCGTCCTGTCGCGCCCGCGCAGCCAGCAATACCGCTGCGCGATGCAGATTTTCGAGCTGCGAGCTACGCGCGACTTACCCGCACACGGGAGCTCGGCCCGCTTGCTGAGGAGCGCGGTTGCGCTGAGGGCACGGCCAGCCAGGTGTCCCGACGAAGCCGCTGCCGCATCAGACGCGTCGCGCCATCACGCCCCGATGGCGGAGATGGCAGCGGGTCACCGCTCTTTGCGCAGTCGCATGCAGGCGGTCGCTATCGCTCGGCAACCCGATACCGCCGCCGAAATTCCGACGGCGTACAACTCACTTCCCGCCTGAAAAACTTGTTGAAGTTGGTCGCTTCGTCGAAGCCTAGTTCCTCGGCGATTGCGGCAACCGGCAGGGATGTGTGCACCAGCAGGCGCTTGGCTTCCAGATTGATCCGTGCGGCAATGAAGGTCTTTGCGGTGGTGCCCATCGCCGCTTGCACTGCGCGCGCCAGGCTTTTTTCCGTGCACCCAAGTCGATCGGCGTAGTCGGCAACCTGATGCCACTGGGCAAAATAGTCTTCGACAAGCTGCTGGAACCGGTGGAAGCGGCGCAGCGCCGCAGACACCGCAACATCGCGCACGTGGGTACGGCCATGCAGAATGCTGAGCCGCGTCAGCAACGCATGCAGCTGATGACGCAACAGGGCGTGCACGTCTTCTTGCGGCGCCTCCATCTGCGTGTCCTGGCGCATCTGCACGATCACATCGGTCAGCCGCTTCAAGTCATCGCGACCGAGGTGCACGTGATCCGGCAGTTTGCCCAGATCGAAGGCGAGCTTCAGATCGCCCGGCGTTGTTGCTGCCGGCAGCACGAACTCCTGGCGGAAAATCACGTTCCAACCATCCCAGTCGTCCTTGATGCCATAGCTGTGCGCCTGGCCGGGCCGCACGATCACTAGCGAACCTGGCTCGCAGGCGATCGCCTTGAAGTCGATCAGCTGGGTGCACACGCCCTGGGTCACGCACAACAAGGTGTGGAATCCGTAACGGTGCGTCGCCTGCACTTCTTCCGGGGTTGCACGGGTTCGCAGATCGGCAACCGTGAAGACTTCTAGGTCGAGACCATAGGGGCCCTGCGGGTGATAGGCCAGCGGCAGGATCTGCGACCTCGCCTGCGCCTTCGCAGAACGAGTGCGCCCGGGACTGGTCATCGACCCGCACCAGTTGAAAGATGTCCGGAAATGATCATTAGCCGTCCACTTTGGACCGCTCGCGTCGGCGAATCAAGTCCAATAATCACTCCCACAGCACGCCCCCTACTTTCCTGAGAAGACAGACGATGCAGACCGATATCGAACAGATCACCCAGGCCATTCTGGCCGTGGACAACGGCATCAACGAACGCTGGAACAAGGGCGACGTCGATGGCGCACTGGAGGTCTACAGCGACGACGTGTCGTATTTCGACCCCCTGACCGCGCTGCGTCTGGACGGTCATGCGGCGGTGGAGGCCTACTTTCGCAAAGTGTTCGAGGGCAAGCTCAAGATCCTGCGCAACGACTACATCCAGCCGGTGGTAATGGTCAGCGATAACCGCGACATGGCTGTGTTGCACTACAACCTGCAGAACATCCTCGGCGACGGCCAGGGCGGTGAGAAGCCGGGTACTCCCTGGAATTCGACACAGGTCTTCCGCTACATCGAAGGACGCTGGCGCGTCGTGCACGTCAATTGGTCGATCACGTTACATCCCGGCGCCCAGCAAAGCCTGATGTCCTGACCTATCACCGCTGACCGCACCGCGCTTCACTCCCACTAAAGATCGGCCAACCAGGCACCCGCGCCTGCAGGCCTTACACGCTGACATTTCAACCAACCAAGGAAAACACCATGAACAACATCGACATTGCCAAGTCCTACATCACCTCGGTCCAGACCGGCGACCACGCAACGCTGGGCAGCCTCATTTCGCCCGACGTGATCTGGCACCAGCCCGGCAACCATCAGTTCTCCGGCACCCACCGCGGCATGGCAGTCGTCGGGCCGATGCTGGGCAAGATGATGGAGGTCTCCAACGGCACCTTCGCCATCAGCCGTGCCGATGACTACATGGCCAGCGGCGACTGGGTGGCCATCACGCTGGAATTTTCCGGCCAGGCCAACGGCGTCACGCTCAAGCAGGCCGGCGTGGATCTGCTGCGCATCGAAGACGGCAAGATCGTCGAAGTCCGGTTGTTCTCGGCCGATCAAGTTCAGGAAGACGCATTCTGGGGAAGCTGATCGCCAAGCCCGGCAGCGGGCGGGCCTTTCCGGGATACAGCGGAAAGGCCTTCATGGTGCCGGCACCCGGATTCGAACTCCCTTGTCCTGCAATGGTTTCCGGGCAGTCCAGGGAATTTCTGCTAAGTCACCGCCCGCGATCCGGGCCGTGTGGCTACCCAGAATCCAGGCACTCCTGGCGGTCGCCGTCAGCGATCTCAGCTTTGCTACGCGTCAGAGCGATCGGCTACGCGCGCGGCAATCCACTCGTCAATCTCAGACTCCAGCCAGGCGACCAACGTGTCCAGCGGCACCGGCCTGGGGAATGTGCCCTTCTTGATTCGGTCGTAGATGGTGGTCTGGGACATGCCTACCCGGTCCTTGACCTGCGCAATGCGCAATAGGCGAGGCCTTCCATCAGATACAGGCGGCACGTATTGCTGACGCTCAATGGACGACAGTGAAGCCGACAGACTTGGCTGGATCTGGGCCACGATTTTCGCCGCAACGGCTTCACCGATCAGATCAATCAATCCTGCGAACTGCTCGTACGGCAGGCCAGGTCGCGAGGGGCTGCTTTGTCTATGGTGATAGCTCATGACCCGAGACTAAAGAACGCTGTCGCAGGGGATGCGATTACGAGACGACTGCGCGATTTCAATTCACTTGCCCGCAGAGCAGATGCAGATTGTGTTCTGTGCTGTAATCGGCCTCAACTGGATAGAGGCGACAAGTAGTGTCGAAACTGTGCCTATCCCGGGATGAGGTGAAAGAGCTTTGCCGCAGTCCGCAAAGGGCGCCTCAGGCATGTTTCCTGCGCCGGAACGTGATCCGGCATTACCTTGATGCGCATGGATGGCCTGTCGCCCTGCGATCTGCAGTTGAGCAATCCGCCCTCCGTCCTCCGGCTATACAAGTCTGGACGCCCAATAAGGGCTAGGGCAGGAACCACCGAAGGCAGCCTTGAACAGCACTGCGTAACAAACATTGCCGGAGCGGAGGGGGCTTAAATGAACGACACACCCAGTGAGGTGCCTTGGGAACTTCGAACCATCAATGCGGAGGCGGTCGGGCAATTGCTAAGAATGGCACCCAGGACGGTGCTTGAGCGCGTCGCTTGCCGGCCTGACTTCTCGGTTCGCCTAACAATGCGTCAGACAACTTGGGTTGCGGGAGAAGTGTCGGCGTGGCGGGACCGTAATCGCGTAGGACTTCCGAAGGGAAGAAGAAGATGACTCCAAGCCAATATCGGCTCAGCAACTACCCCCTCACAACTTGATTCTCTGGAATGTAGGTGGAGATGCCCCGCCCATAAGCCTTCCAGCTTTCATCCGCTGCCTTCAGCACCCGGGATTGTCGCTTTGTAAGATAAGTCGGCGCCGCTCCGACCATCTCCTTTGGCTGAACGTGAGGTTCGCACCCGGGGTGGTATCGATTGCGGGGACCTGCTTTTTTTCTACAGAGAGGATCGCCCGGCACCGTGTCGTAAATGTAGCCGTCGTACTCCAACCACATGTGGGTTGGCGTGACGTCGTCATTCGAATCAAACACACCATAGACAATGCATTGCTTGTTGTGCTTCGCAGGAGGACTTCTCTGCAACGTCAGAAAAAAAGCAACCTTCTCATCGAACGATTTTTTCTTTGCTGAAGAAGTAAGTGAAAGTCTCGTACCCAGGGTTGCAATGCTGTTGTTGAACGCACTAGATATTGCTTCGTCCTCCCAACCATCAATTGCCCATACGCGACAGCTGCATGAATTGATGAACTTATCACCTTCAACTTCGCTCATTACAGCACTCATGTCGCCTCCGATAATGTTTTCGCAATAGAAATAGCAAAAGCTACGGGGCATACCCGACAATTCGTCTCAAAGTAAAAATTTAGAAATCGTGTTGCATCAAAGTTGCAGAAAGCAGACGAAGCTGTCTTGCGCTTAAGTCGATCATTGAGCTTACATGCCGCACACCTGGGTTGTACCGACTTCAGTTTTCGAAGCATTTTTAACGCATACTGCCGCAAAGTACATAGGATCTACTGTGTAGATATATGGCGAGTTACCACTTCAAAAATAATGGCAGGGACTACTCGGCCCTAACTACAAAAGTCCAAGAGATTGGGTCGCCTTGGTGGTGTTATTTAGATGAAACATAGCTCATCGGCCACATTGACAATGTCGCCACAATTCACGACGTCTTGAAACGCTATATCGAGGGAAAGTAGTCACGGGCCATAACAACAGGGAAATCCAATTATCCAGCGCGCTGCTCAGCTGCAGCGCGCCGGATTTCCTCAGTACCAGATGTAGCCTAGAACGTAGTTATTGATTGCACCCACCTTGTCCCAGCCTTCGCAGGTCGGGTCAACGCTATCGAAGTGGTCATCCCATGCCGGATAGTCACAGCGGTAGAGCGGCGTGGTGCCCTCAAGCTGCGTATTGGCAACCCAGCCCAAGATGTACTGATAGGTATTTTTCCCCTGACCTTCGCAATTAGGGTCCGTCGAGCTGAAATGCTCGGCCTTATCCGTCTTTGTTCCGAGCACAAAGCAACTGTAAACCGCATGCGAGCCAGCGAACGGAACGAAGCTCGCGTAACCCATTATGCCCTCGACCTTCCAGCGCTTCACATTGCCGCCCGTCGGAAGTTCGTGACTGGTGATGCGGTCCCGCTCTTGCGGCCAAATGAGGCGATACATCGAGATCAGCTGCACATCCGGAGGTACCGCAAGCGCGGCTGCAGATGTGCGGGTGTCGAGCTTCAGACTCTCATACTGTCGCGGAATTTCCGGCACGAGTTGCTCACCGGCGTGTGCCGCACCAATGAAAGCTCCCGACAGCGCCATCGCTGCAAACGCAATTTTCTTCAACACCACTGCACGCTCCTTGTAATCCGAAGAATTTTCGGAGGCGAGAGTATGTCGCAGCGGTTGGGCCCTAAAGCTTAGGTCTAAACCTCACAGTTCCGTCAGGGAATACCCACATGCGGCTGAGTCCGGCAACGATCTATCAAAGTGAGTGCCGGCTCGACGCTACTCAAGCGCCACGCGGTGTGAGCAGCCATCTTGGCACCGCAACCGGCAGAGTTAGATTGGCAGCGATATGGGATTTCACATGTCGGGCTGTGCCACGCCAAAGTATCGGGGAAGCCTTACCGGTCGAAGAAATAACCCACGAGCTCGACGACCACGTTGCCGGCGGCCAACGATACGACGCCGCCGAGCAGGCCAGTGGTCGAAGCGAGCATAGTCATGGACTGATCGCTGTCCAAGCGCAGCCGGAACGTGAGGTTATTGTTTGGTGCCACGTTGATCGGCCGATTGGTGCGGGATAGCGTGCCCATCGCCGGCCGGCCGATGTAGGCCGTGAGGTTGGACAGGTTGCTGACCTTGAGCTCCACCACCGATGCCGTCGGAGGAATGAATAGCGTGAGGTTGATCGTCTGCTGCGCAGGCGTAGCCAGCAGCGTGATCGCCGGGTTTAGCGCCATCGGCGGCGTCTGGAACGAGGTGGTCGAGTAGTCGAGCAAGATGTAGTTGCGGCATGTACCGACATTTACGTGCCGGCCTCCGCGCAACTTGCCGACCGCCACCGCGATCCAGCACGCGTCGCAACTTCCGCCTCATAGCGTTTCATGGCTTCATCGAAAGTCTTGTCGGGCAGTTTTGTGCCACGCGCAGTTCGGTCTCGCGCTCCAATGCCCATTGAGCAGCCTCCTAACGCGCTGCCTTCTTGGTCGAGTCACGCACGCCGTCGATGTAGACCTGCACGCGGCACTTATTGCCTGTTCGTTGGATGCTGGCCATGACCGCATCGTATGGGGAATTTCTGGGGAGTGGTAGTGACGAACCGTTGTGATACCGGGCGCCCAAGTTTTACACCGACCCGACGAAACCCTTACTACATGGGCGTTTCCGGGCGACCGGGGCTTTGCGGAAAGGCCTTCGTGGTGCCGGCACCCGGATTCGAACTGGGGACCTACCGCTTACAAGGCGGTTGCTCTACCAACTGAGCTATGCCGGCAAAGGCAGGCGCGTTGCGCGCCGGTGCGCATTCTAGCGCAGCGCGGAGCAATCTAGCGATCGTTGCCGCGTTGCGCCTGCGGCGCTCTGCAACGCAGCGGCCGTCGCCGTACTGCGCATATCGACCCACCAGCGCGATTGGCCGCTGCCGCTGGGCACCAACTGCGCGGGAAAGCCCGCGCTCACCAGACTGGCCTGACGCCGCTCGGCGCGCTCGCGGCTCTGGTACTGCCCCAGCGCAACAGTGTTGTCTTCGCCCTGGGCAATCACGTAATAGTCGCCGATGCCGGCGGCAGCAATGCGTTTGACCAAGGCCTGCGCCGTGGCGCGGTCGCCCACGTTGGGCAACATCACCCGGAACGTGCTGATCCCGGCATCGGCGTCCTCGCGCACGCTAGCGCGGCTAGCCTGGCCGCGGACGCGCGCCAGCGCAGCATCGGCATCGCTGCGTGCCGCATACGGCCCGACGCTGACACAGCGCTCCGGGGCGACCGGCGGCGCCGGCGACGGCACTGCTGCAGGCGTTGCGGCGGCGGCGGCTTCATCAACCGATGGGGAAGCGGCCTTCGCTGCCGCTGCAGGCTCGGCCGGACGGGGTGCTGTCTCGACCACCGCTGGCACTGGCTTCGGCACTGGCGTCGTTGCTGCAGTCGGCGCAGTGGCCGGCGCATTGGATGCAACCGTTGCAGCGGCTGTGACTTCGGGACGCGGCACCGCTGCTGTCGCCTTGGTCGGCAACATCGGCAGCACGTCCAATCGGGCAACACCGGGCGGTTGCGGTGGTGCGGCCGGCGGCGCCGACGGTGGCTGCAACGCCCACCACAGTGCCACCCCGGCATTGAGGATGATCAGGACAACGATGAGCGCGCGTACGTACATGCGCCGATTTTAGAGCCTGTCATGTGGCTTGGGGGGAGTGCGAAGCGTCCGGTACCGTGACGGGACAAGGCGCGCAACGCAGTCTCGGCGCCCCCGATGGTCGTTTCCGTGCATTGGCCTTCGGCAGCGCGTGCACCAGGCAGCTCTGCCTAGGCTCTACAACGCCGGTGTGCCGAGCACACCGCTGCCGAATGTCGAAGCCAGCCCAACCGGCGCCACAGCGCATCCGCTCCACACCGCCGGCGGCCAATGCCTCTCGTCCAATCCGCACAAGACGCTCTACGGCGAGGACGAATGCATCGCCCAGGTCGCCAGTCCATCCAGCACCAAGGCCGCGCGAAAGCTGGCATCGGGCAACAACGGCAGCAGCGGTGGCGCGCCGCCGCCGTGCACCAGCAGCCGCACCGGCACGCCAAGGCTGCGCTGCGCGTGGTGCAGGCTGCGCTCGATCAGCCCCACCGCCGCGCCGTCGCAGCCGGAGGTCAAGGCATCGTCGGTGTCGTTGGCCAGCTCGACATACTCTCCACCGCTGGCCGGCAACTGCACCGCACGCGCATGCAGCGCTTCGCGCATGGTGGTGGGCGAGGCGGCGATCCGCCCGCCATGGTGTTGCCCATCAGCACCGAGTACATCGATGGTCAGCGCAGTGCCCACCCCGGCCACCAGCACCGGTGCGTCGCCACGCGCACCCAGCAAGGCCAGAAAACGATCTACCCCAAAGCGGCTCGGGTCGGCATAGGCGATGCGGATGCCGGCGCATTCGGCTGCGGTCCGCACGATGCGGACCTGCTCGAAACGCTCCTGCAGGCAGGCGATCATCCGCTGCGTCAATGCGGGCGCCGCCACGCTGGCCACGTGCGCAATGCGCCCGGACGGCAACGCCGATAACGCAGCCGCATCCATCGCCTCGGCACCGTGCGCCCACGCCTGCACGTCGCCGGCGCGGTTGCCGTGCAGCGGGGCGTACTTGAAGCGCGAATTTCCCAGGTCGAACAACCACTCGCTCATGCAGGTCTCACGCTGACTTCTCCGGAGTGGAACAGGCGCACCGTTTCGCCCAGTTGCACACGCAATGCACCATCGGCGGCCAGGCCAAGCGCCACCCCACGATGCAGGGTGCCGCCTTCTTCAACCTGCACGGTGCGCCCGCTCAGCACATCCAGCGCCGCGTAGCGCGCCAGAAACGGCGCCAACCCCTGCGCTTCGAACAGATCCAGTGCCGGCAGCAGGCTGGACAGCACCGCTGCCGCCACGCTGTCGCGCGACACCGCGCGCCCGGCCAGGGTGTCCAGATCCACCCATGGTTGATCGATCGTCGCGGCGGCGGCCGGCGGCATGTGCACGTTCAAGCCCAGCCCGATCACCGCACGCGCATTGCCGGCCATTTCGCCGCCGCCTTCGATCAACAGACCGCCCAGTTTGCGCTCGCGCGCCAGCAGGTCGTTGGGCCACTTCAGACCGACATCGGCAAACCCGCAACCGCGCAGGGCTTCTGCCACGGCCACGCCCACCGCCAGGCTCAGCCCGGCCAGTTGACCCAACCCACCGCTGAAGCGGCGCGATGCCGACAGATAAATATGCGCGGCCAGCGGCGAGGTCCACTGACGGCCGCGGCGACCGCGCCCGCCGGTCTGACGCTCGGCCAGCAACACAGACATGCCGTGTTCCGGTGCCGGGCGCGCCAGCAGCGTGGTGTTGGTGGATTCCAGTGTCCAGGCCACCTCCAGCGTGGTCAGGCCCGCCACCGCGTCGGTTGCCATGGCGGCACGAATCCGCGCGGCATCCAGCAGGTCCAGCGGCGCGGCCAGGCGGTAGCCGTCGCCTGCCCGTCCGTCGATATCGACACCGGCAGCACGCAAATTCTGGATGCGCTTCCACACGGCGGCACGGGTCAACCCGGCATCGCGCGCCAACGCATCGCCGGACAGCCGGCCGCTCGCAAGTTTGGCCAGCAACGCGCGGTCATCCACGGCAACGGTTCCCAAATCGATCCGCGAAAGTATGCGCCAAGCCTTCGCGGCCGCCCAGCGCGGCTTGCGTGAGGGAGTGAAAACCGCGTTATGATCGGCGACTCACGCCGCTTGCCCTGGATGTGGACGATGCGCCGACTCACTGTTTGCCTGCTGTTCTTGTTGGCTCCGCTTGCCGCACTGGCATCGGACCAGTTGGTCGACGGCGATCATGAGAGCTGCGTCAGCACCAACTCGGCCGCACGCGGCAGAACCCCAAATGGCGACGCGGCAGCACCGGCGCGCGCGCCGCAACACAAGCCTGCGCCGGCAACCGGCGGTGGTGGCAGCGATGGCGACAGCTTGTTCCCCCGCATGCGCATGATGCCGCGCTGGCACAGTTTTCTGCCGGGCATGTTCCGCTGATCCAGTGGGTGACGCGCTGGCTGCGCTGGCCGCCGCTTGAGATTCCTGATGCGCTTTGGCAGCCGGTGTGTGACCGCTGCGCCTGGGTTGCTGCGCTCGATGCGCAACGCCGGCAACGTCTACGTGCGCTGACCGCGCAGTTCCTGGACCAAAAAACCATTTCGCCGGTCGATGGATTGCAGCTGCAGCCGCACGACCACGTGTTGCTGGCTGCCACCTGCTGCCTGCCGCTGCTGGAAATCGGCGCAGCGGGATGGCGCGGCTGGTCGCAATTGATCGTGTACCCGGACGCCTTCCGCGTGCAGCGCACCCAGATGGATGCGGCCGGCGTAATGCATGCCTGGGACGACACCTTGATCGGCGAGGCCTGGGAACAAGGTCCGTTGATCGTCAGCTGGGCCGATGTGCAAGCAGACCTGGACGACCCGCAGGCCGGCTGCAACGTGATCGTGCACGAGATGGCGCACAAGCTCGATGCACTGGACGGTGCGCTCGACGGCACGCCACCACTGCCGCGCGATCGGCAACGCCGCTGGGCGCGCGATTTTCAGCACGCCTTCGCTGCGTTCTGCCAACGCGTGGATGCCGGCCAGGACACCGAGATCGACCCGTATGCAGCAGAGGCTCCGGAAGAATTCTTCGCCGTGGTCAGCGAATATCACTTCTCGGCGCCGCAGGTGCTGCAGCGGGTGATGCCGGAGGTCGCCGCGCATCTGGTCAGCGTGTACGGGCCGTCGCCGTTCGCGTCGCAGGCGTCACGTTGATGGCGCTGCGCGATCATTGCGTGATGGTTTGAATGCATGCGCGACGCAGTTTGCATCGCGTCGGTCGCGTGAATCTGATCGTGTTTGGGCGTGTGCGCACGGTTAACGTTGGCGCCACGATGCGGCGAACTGCTTGCCTCTCACCGTCGTCGCCACGCGCACGTAGCAGTGCAGGAAGATGCAGCGCGCGGATGGGCAGGTGCAGATACCGCGCACTACGCTGAGTGGCCCGACACCAACACAACAGGCCGCTTACACCAATCCAAGATCGCGCGGCGTCGCGCCTGGAAACACGCGTTCCAGCTGCGTCGGCGACAAACCCCACAAGCGCTGCAACACGCCACCAAACAAACTGCGGTAATTGCTAAGCACCGGGTAATCGCGGTTCTGCAGCAGATGCGCTTGGTCCACCGCAACCTGCTCGCCGGCGATGCGACCGCCGCGCACGCCGCCGCCCAGCACCCAGTACGTGGTGCCATGCCCGTGATCGGTCCCCTTGCTGCCGTTCTCGCGGAAGGTGCGACCGAATTCGGAAATCACCACCACCACGGTGTCGTTCCAGGCCGGGCCCAAGGCATCGGCATACGCGGCCAGCCCTTCGCCGAGATTGCGCAAGTTGTTGGCCAGCCCGCCTGCCACGCTGCCCTGATTGGCGTGCGTGTCCCAACCGCCAACATCCACAAATCCCAGCCGATACCGCTCGCGCATCAAGCTCGCCATGCGCCGGGTTTCATCGGCAAACGTACGTGCGCTGGCGGCGCCACGGCCGGCCTGCTCCATCTCCTCGCGTAACTGCGCGGTAACCTGCTGGCGCAACGCAAGTCCTTCGCGCGCCGCCGCCGCCAATGGCGTGGCGTCGTACATCTGCGACAGGATCTGCGACTGACGCGCATCCAGCCCGCCCTTGCCGATACCCCGCAGCGAGACGTTGGGCAGATCGCCGCCGCCTTGGAAGGTCAGCGGCAACGAATCGGTGAAGGCAATCGCCGGCACGCCACTGAGAACACCCGACAGCCGCGCCATGAACCCGGAACGATAGTCGCGGTGCTTACCGGCTTGCCCGGATTCGATATCGTCCTGGGTTTCGAAGTGGCTGCGCGACACATCATCGGTGCCGGCAAACGGTACGAACGCCAGTTGATTGCGTTGCCACAACGGCAGCAAGGCATCGCGCATCACCGGGTTGAGACCCCATTGCGCGTCCAGCGCGATGGCGCTGTCGGGATTGGCCGGATCCGGCCGCGCAATCGCCAGCGTAGGCCGCGACTGGTAATAAAAATCGCTGCCATGCGGCACCAATAGATTGTTGCTGTCGTAGCCGCCGCGCAAGAACACCACCAGCAGGCGCGCACTATCGCGCGGAGCGGCAAACAGGCGACCGGCCCAAGGCAGACTCGCGGCGGCGGCAGAAGCAAGCAGAAATTGACGTCGTTGCATGGTGTACTCCCACGGCGATGCCTGCATCGCACTCGGTGATCAGCATCGGTGAATCAGCGATATGAATCAGCGGTAGTTGAAGTCCGGCGACGCCAACAAAAACCCGTTCCATTCCGCCGGCGAGCGCGCCTGCTCCAGCGCCTGCTGCGTGCCTGTCGCGAGCGACGGCGCAATCCAGAGATAGGACGCGCGCGTGTCGATGCGCGTCAGCGGCGGAATCGGCGTGTCGTTGTCGCCATCGCGCCGGAACAATTGCTTGGGCCCGCTGCCCAGCGCGCGCGCCACCTCGAACCTGCGCGCCAGTTGCCCGGAGCTGGTCCAGGCCTGCGATTGCAGCGACCACCCGTCCGGGGTGATGCGCCCGAACAGCGGCTCGCCCAGTTGCTGTACCCAACTGGCCATCGGGCCGGCATTGATCACGGGCTGGTCTTCATAGGCCAGCCGCATCGCCGAGACCACAAAGCGATTGGGGTCCTTGAACTTGCGCGGTTGCGCCTGTGCAAACTCTGCAGAATTCACCATGGTCTGCATGACCTTGGCGATATCGCCATCGCTGCGCTGGAAGGTGCTGGCCATGCGCGCGACCAGTGCCGGCGGCGGCGTGTCGCTGACGAAGTACTCGGCCATGCGCTGCGAGACGAAGCGCGCACATGCCGGCTGGCGCACCAACAGTTGCACGGCACGTTCGATTTCATCCAGCCCACCGCCGGCAATCTGCTGACCCAGCAGCATCTTGTCGCCGGGTTGATGGCGCGCTGGATTGAATTCGAACACTCCCTTGCGCACCACCTGCGGCTGGCCACGCACGGGTGCTGGCACGGGCGGCGCACCTGCGGCCTTGATCGGCACCAGGCCCGCGCCGGTGAGGATCAACGCCAGCTGCTGCACGTCCTGCTGGGTGTAGCCCCCATGCACGCCGAGAGTGTGCAGTTCCATCAGTTCGCGCGCGTAGTTTTCGTTGACCTTGCCCTTGGCGTTCTTGGCGTTGTCCAGATACTCGAGCATCGCCGGGCTTTGCAGCGTGGCCATAACAAGATCCGCAAACTTGCCGGTGGCGTTAGGGCGGATCGCGTTTTCCATGTAATCGGCGGCCATCCACTTCACGCGGCCTTTGTCGCCATACACGCTGAAGTGATTGAGCCAGAACCACACCAACTGCTCGCGTAGCTGATCCGGCGCGTACACCGCGCGCAGTAATTGCGCCTGACGCGCCTGGGTGAGCATCTGTCCGCCGCGCGCTTGCCAGTCCTTGCGCAAGGCGACTTTCTCATCGCCGTCGGGCATGGCCTGCAACCGGATCTTGTCGGCCTCGTAACGCGTCAACAAGGTTTCCAGCGGGGTGTGCAGTGCATCGAAGCCTTGCAGCTGCGCGCGTATCGGTGCCGGTAACACAGCATCGTCACTGGGCTGGAGCAGCAGCGCGCCATAGCGCTTAGGGCCAAGCCGTTGTAACTGCGCGGCGCCATCGGCATCCACACCGTAGGTGGCACGTTGCAACCAGCGCGTCTGGGTCGGCGTCAATGGCGCTTCGGCAGCGTGGCCGAGGGCGGCAACCGCACCGCCGGCAAGCAGCAACGCAAGGCGCCACCTGCGCGGCCATCGCCTGGGCGAAGGGTGCGTTTCCGCGCAAGAGACCTGTGCAACGCGCTCGATCATGCGGCTCTCCATCGCAACCACCTGCAACCGGACCAGTATGGTCAAGCAAACGTTCGAGGCGTTAAACGGTTGTCGGAGCAGCGAAGGCCATTGCCCACGGGTTCATCCGAACACGCAGGCGCGTCACAGCCCCGGAGGCAGGGTCACATCGAAGCGGGCGCCGCCCAGCTCCTGCGAGCGCACCACCTGCAGTTCACCGCGGTAGGCCTTGATCAGATCCTGCACGATCGACATGCCGATGCCATGCCCCTGCACGCGCTCATCGCCACGCACACCACGCTGCAGAATCTTGGCGACATCTTCCGGCGCAATGCCGGGGCCGTCGTCTTCCACCGACAGGATCAGGCCGGCACGCCGGCTGCCGGTGGTCGGACCCGGCTGTGCGGTCAGCAGCACCCGGCTGCGCGCCCATTTGAAGCCGTTTTCCAGCAGATTGCCGAGCAGCTCCTGCAGATCGCCCGGCTCGCCATGAAAGCGCGCATCCGGCGAAATGTCGAACTCGCACAGCACGCCCTTGATCGAATACACCTTCTCCAACCCGCGCACGATTTCTTCGGCGGACGGCTCGATCGGCAAGGGCGCGGCAAACAACTTGTGACCGCTGGAGGCCGCACGCGCCAACTGATACGACACCAGATCGTTCATACGCCGCAGCTGCACATCCATCTCTTTATGCAGATCGTGCTCGGAGGCGCCGCTGTCGAGCTGCGTGCGCAGCACCGCGATCGGCGTCTTGAGGCTGTGCGCCAGATCGGCCAGCGTATTGCGTTGGCGCTCCAGGTTGTCGCGCTCGCTCTCGATGAAGGCGTTGATGCTGTCGGTCAGCGGCTCCAGCTCACGTGGATGCTGTTCGCTCATGCGCTGAATCTCGCCGCGCTGCACCTTGGTCAGCTCGTTGATCACACGCCGCAGCGGGCGCAGGCTCCATTGCAGAATGAACGCCTGCAGCACCAACAACACCACGCCGGCACTGCCGAGGTAAAACCACACCGCGCCGCGGAAAACACGTAGCTGCGCGCCCATCGAGCGCGCATCTTCCATCACATAGATGGTGTAAGGAATCTCGCCGCCGTGTTCGCGTTCGACGTAACTGACGCCCAGGCCATAGCGATACAACTGGCCCAGGCTGCCATCGATCTGGGTCATCTCCAACGGGCCGATGAATTCTTCCTGGCGCGGCTCCAGCATGCGGCCATGCGGAATATTCGGGCCTTCGGCCGACATCGAGGTCCAGCTTTCGTCGGGACGCACGACTTCCACATACAAACCGCCACCGGGCACATCGAAGCGCGGGTCGGGCGGTTGCCCGCCGATGTAGATCGAACCGTCGCGGACAAAATCGATGTTGGCGGCGTAGGCAGAGGCGTAGTTCTTCAGCCGCTCACGCAGGTTCTTTTCGGCGGTATCGGCAAAGGCGACGTCCAGCGCGTAGCCCGCCAACGCCAGAAAGGCCACCAAGCTGAGGCTGGCGGCCAACAGCTGGCGGGCCTGCAGGGAGCGCGGCCGCCAACGTCTGTACCACTTGGAGCGGCCCGGCACCTGATCTTCCTGTTTACCGACGCGCGGACTCAGCCTTCGGTACGCGGGATGGCGAAGCGGTAGCCCCGACCACGCACGGTCTCGATGGGCTTGAGTTCACCATCCGGGTCGAGCTTCTTGCGCAGACGACCGATGAACACTTCGAGCACGTTGGAGTCGCGATCGAAGTCCTGCTGATAGATATGTTCGGTGAGGTCGGCCTTGGAGACCAGTTCGCCGGCATGCATCATCAGGTACTCGAGCACCTTGTACTCATAGCTGGTCAGATCGACGTTGGCGCCGTTGACGCTTACCGTCTGCGCCGCCAGATCCAGTGCCACCGGGCCGCATTCCAGCGTGGGCTTGCTCCAGCCAGCGGCACGGCGCAGCAGTGCGTTGACGCGAGCCAGCAGCTCTTCGACATGGAACGGCTTGACCAGATAATCGTCGGCGCCCTGCTTGAGGCCTTCGACCTTGTCCTGCCAGCTCGAACGCGCGGTCAGGATCAATACCGGAAATTTCTTGCCTTCGTCGCGCAGCGCCTTGATCAGCTCCATGCCCGACATCTTGGGCAGGCCAAGGTCGATGATGCCGACGTCGAACGGCACTTCGCGGCCCATGTACAGGCCTTCTTCGCCGTCTTGTGCAGCGTCGACAGCAAAGCCTTCACGCTTCAGACGCGCGGCAAGGGTCTCGCGCAGCGGAGCTTCGTCTTCGACCAAAAGAATACGCATGCACTCTCCCTAGTAACGTTATCGGCCAACAGCCGGGGAATTTATGAGACTGAACGCAGAACTATCTACGTTCAGTGGTTATCGCTGCGTGGTGGCGCTGGCGGATCGGGCGGGGCAGCGCTGGGCGGTGGAGCGGCCTGCGGCTGCTCTAGCTCGTCCACGGTGTGGACGCGCCCGTTCTTCATGTACTTGACCCGATTGAGGTTGCCGCCATCGTACGGCACACGCTCGGCAGCCAAAATTTGTCCACCGGTAGACCGCTGCACATGGCGGATGGTGTCCGACAAGGTGCGGCTGTTACCGCGTGCCGATGCCGGCATGCCCTCGCGACCACCCTGCACCATGGGATACCCCTGACCCCACGCCGACGGCGCGGCCAGGACACCCCAGAGGGCGACCAGGGCGACAGAGCGAGCGCGGCTGAGCGGATGGGTCACAACTGGATCCTAGCGGGTTGTTCAGGAACATTCAAAATTCGTAAAACCGAGCATGCATCACACAATGCCTGGGTTCCGTAAATTGAGCCAAATTCTTGATTTTTGGGGGTGAATCCGATCTGAACTTTTTAGCTTCGTGTTAACGCCATTCAGCCAAATGAATGCCACGAAGGAGCAGACGCCCTGCCAGCAAGGCTTTCGCGCTCGATGCCGGGCTCCGAGACCGCGATCAACAACGGCCCCGGCCTGCCTGTTCAGCTAATGCAAGCGCCGGGCCAATCAGGCGACGACGCGCCAGAGCTGGCTGTCGGTTCGCTGCAATGCCTGCTCGACAAGCTCCCAGCCAGCGCCGGGACGGTGTGCGCCCTCGCTCAGCACCTGACGGAACGCCCGCCCGCCCGGCTGCCCATGGAACAGGCCCAGCACGTGCCGGGTGATGTGCTTCAGCGCAAGCCCCTGCTCCAGTTGGGACTCTACGTAGGGACGCAGCGCCCGTAGCAGCGTCTCGCGCGACTGCACCGGGCGTTGGGTCAATGCGGCATCGAGCTGATGCAAGACATACGGGTCGTGATATGCGGCGCGACCGAGCATCACGCCATCGGTCTGCTGCAGATGCGCCAGCGCGGCGTCGACGGCGGCGATGCCGCCATTGAGCACCACCGGCACGTTGGGACGCTCCTGCCTGAGGCGATATGCCCAGTCGTAGCGCAGCGGCGGCACCTCGCGATTTTCCTTCGGCGACAGGCCCTTGAGCCAGGCATTGCGGGCGTGCACTACCACCATCGCCGCGCCGGCTGCGACGACTTGATCGACGAAGCGGGCGAACACGGCATAGTCGTCGTCATCGTCCACGCCCAGGCGGCATTTGACCGTGATCGGCAGATCGGTGGCCGCGCACATGGCGGCGACACACTCTGCTACCAGCGCCGGTTCGCGCATCAGGCAGGCGCCGAAGCGCCCCGCCTGCACGCGATCGGACGGGCAGCCGCAGTTGAGGTTGATTTCGTCATAGCCCCATTCCTGCGCGATACCGGCCGCCTGCGCGAGCAGGGCCGGATCGCTGCCGCCGAGCTGCAGCGCCAGCGGGTGCTCGACTGGATCGAACCCGATCAGCCGCGTGCGATCGCCATGGATCACCGCGTTGGCATGCACCATCTCGGTATACAAGCGTGCGGACGGCGCCAGCAGGCGGTGGAACACCCGGCAATGCCGGTCGGTCCAGTCCATCATCGGGGCAACGGACAGGCGCAAGGAGGCGGTGTAGCGATCGGCAGAAGCGGTCATCGACGGTTGGCCGCAGCTAGCGGCCATTGGAATGCGAAGCAGGATCAATAGCTTACACGGGCGTCGATGAATCTGCGGCAGTGCGGCCTGGCATGCTGAGGCGCGGTGGCGCCGGGCCCTGCCGCACGATCACCTGCTTGCTGCGCTAGGTGACCGACCGCTATCAACTGGCCGAATTCGAACATGACGTGCGGTTGTGGATCCCGCTGGTGGCGCGCTTCGGCGGTCAGCATCACGGCTATTTTCTGCCGTCGGAAAGGGCGAACAACATCGCGTTGGCGCTGTTTTCGTGTCCCTCGCACGCCGAGTACGAGCGCTATCGGGTGGCATCGCTGCAGGATGCGGGGTGTCTGTCGGCGTTCGCCTATGTGGAGCGAACGCGGTGCATCGTCAGTGACGAGCGCAACTTCTTGGGTCCGGTACTGGCGTAACGCTGCGCGCGTTTCCGGACGTAGGTGCGATTACGGGTTGCGGAAGCCCACACGCTCTTCTGCGCTCAGCGGCTTGCCGAGGGCGTGGTAAGAGGCAGCCAGGGTGATCAGGGACGTGCCCATCACCGCGTAGAAGCTCCACGAGGTGGCCAGCACATGCACCTGGCCGAACACCAGCGCGACGACGGCGGTGGCGGTGCACAGCACCATGGCGAGCAGGGACATCAGGAAAGGGATGGAGGGATCGAGCTTCATGGCCGGGGGTTCCAAGGTGCGATAGCTTCAGCATCGGCGTTCCTGGCTCGTTCTTGAACTGTTTTTTGCGCTTTTTTCGAAGCAATTTTAAGCAAGTCAGCGCGCGCTCAGTTTTATGTCAAAGCCTTGGCGCACAAGGGTTTCGACGTCAGAAATCTCCTGACGGGATGGCGGAAAAATCATCACCACCGCCAGACTTCCAACGCAGGTGTGGCGGAAAACCGACGGGATGGCCATCACGGTTTGGCGTGGCCGCATCCAGGTCGCTTACGTCACGATCGTGTGCTGTCGTTGCCCTGCTGATTTGCGCGCGACACACGGAGGTGATCGCGCCGGGCAGCCCCCAGATGCAGGCAGCAGCCTGGTCGAAGACGTGCTTGTCTGCACGCTTGCCGGAACCGTGAGACATCGTGGCCAGTGCCATGCGGAGCCATTCGGAGGCGTCGGTGCTCTGGGCTGGATGCCCTACTCGTGGTCTGTCCGCAACAAGCGCGGGGACCAAGAGCGGTTAACACCACTGGCGGGCAGTCGTCAGGTGGGTGTGGACGCCACGCTCAGAGCCGGAGTGGACGAATATGGCCACGCCGGCTCTGAGCAACGTGCGCGCCATCTGGCGGCTGCACCATCGTTTGGTGAGCTGCGCTAAACCTGCCGACTTACTCTCATGCGTTGACCGCGTGCCGAGCGCGGCCATCGAGCGCTATCGAACGTCCTGCGACTGGCTGACAACGCTAGCGACCAAGGATCGCGTAGATGCTGACGCTACGGAGCTAACGCAGCGTCCGTGTGGTCCATGCCGAATTGGTGCATCGGCCGCGCCGATCTGAAAGGCTTCGCGGCAGCGGCTGGACGATGGCCTTGTTGGCCGCTTGCGCGCGCCAAAGTGGCTGCCGTTCGGAGCATTGGTAGCGTGATGGCAAAACACGCATGGCACATGTTGCTGCGGACTACTGTGAGCGCTCCGGCCTGTGGCGCACCCTCAAGAACAGCTTACGCAGGCGCGCAACTTGCGGAGCATGCACGGCCGCAGGTCGCGCTACCGAACAAGCTCAGCGTGCCGGGGCGGTGGCGAATTCGCCGCGCTGCAGCTTGGTCACATCGTTGCCCTGCCCGTCCTTGAGGCTGAGGTCTGCGCCCTTGGCGGCCAGGTCCTTGAGCACGTCTGTCCGCTGGAACAGCGCTGCATACATCGCCGCGGTCTGGCCGGCGTTGTTGCGTTGGTCGGGGGCGCAATCGGCCTGCATCAGCCGCTTGGCGATGCCGAGCTCGCCTTTGAAGATCGCGCCCATCAGCGCAGTGTTGCCGCGTTTGTCCTGCGCGCAGGGGTCGGCTCCTGCGCTCAGCAACTGCTCTACCGCCGGGCGTTGGCCGTGGTAGGCGGCCAGGATCAGCGCGGTATAGCCCTTCTCATCGCGGGCGTTGAGGTCGTAATGCGAGCGGATGAACTCGGCCAGCATCTCCTGGCGGCCTTCGCGCGCGGCATCGAAGAAGTACTCACGTAGCTGCAGCTTGATCTGCTCGGGGCTGGACGTGGATGGGGTGGTCGCTGCGGGCGTGGCAGACGGTGAGGCAGCGATGGCTGGCGCGCACAGGGCGCTCAGCATGATCAATAGCAGAGTGCGCATATCGCTCTCCCAAGACGGGGACGGCACCGCGGCGTGGCCGCGATGCCGTCGGATGGATCAGTCCTGCAGGCTGGAGGCCAGCTGCTTGACGCGGGCCAGGTCGCCCTTGGCAACACGGGCCACACCGGTGCCGTACTCCGGGTCGGCTTTGTACAGGAACGACAGGATGATGTGCTTGCTCTCGGTGTCGGTGTTGGACAGCGACTCGCCGAAGCTCTGCACCAGATCTGCACGATCCTTCTTGCCGTAGGAGCGGTACAACTCACCGGCCTGCTTGAAGTTCTGCTCTCGGGTGATCTTGGCCTGCTGGGTGGTACCGGACAGCGGCAGTTCGCTGTAGCGCGCGGCGGTGTCCTGCGGACGCGGCTCCAGGCGGCTCGGCTCGTAGTTCACGCCGCTGCTGGTCTGACCGATGTTGCCCTGACCATCCTGATTGCCGTTATTGACGGCCACTCGCGGACGGTTGACCGGCAGGCTCAGGCCGTTGGCACCGATGCGATACAACTGGGTGTCGGCGTAGGAGAAGATACGGCCCTGCAACAGGCGGTCTTCAGACGGTTCGATACCCGGCACCAGGTTGGCCGGCGCCATCGCGACCTGCTCGGTCTCCTGGAAGAAGTTGTCGACGTTCTTGTTCAACACCATCTGGCCGACCTTCTGCTCCGGCACGTCCGGCCAGATCTTGGTGGCATCGAGCGGATCGAAATCGAACTTGGCCAGGTCTTCCGGCTTGAGCACCTGCACATACAGGTCCCACTTCGGGTAATCGCCCTTCTTGATCGCGCCGACCAGATCGTTGGTCAGGTGGCTGTAGTCCTTGGACTGGACAGCGGCAACCTGCTTGGGATCGAGGTTCTTGATGCCCTGCAACGTCTTCCAATGGAACTTGACGTAGTGCACTTCGCCCTGCGCGTTGACCAGCTTGTAGGCGTGCACGCCGTTGCCATCCATGAAGCGATAGCCGGCAGGCGTGCCTTCGTTGGAATACAGCAGGGTCAGCGTGCGCGTGCCTTCAGGCACGTGCGAGAAGAAATCGAAGCGACGCGAGTCGTCGTCGAGATTGGTGCGCGGGTCCGGCTTGAACGCGTGGACCATGTCGGGGAACTTGATCGCATCGCGGATGAAGAAGGTAGGGAAGTTGTTGCCGACCAGATCCCAGTTACCTTCGCTGGTGTAGAACTTGGTGGCGAACCCGTGCGGGTCGCGCAGCGTTTCAGGCGAGTGATTGCCATGCACAACGGACGAAAAGCGCACGAACACCGGGGTTTTTTCGCCGGCGCTGAATACCTTGGCCTTGGTCAGGGTGGACAGATCGGCAGTTGCGGTGAACTCGCCTTTGACGCCGGTACCGCGCGCATGCACGACGCGCTCGGGAATGCGCTCGCGATCGAAGCGCTGCAGCTTCTGGATCAGCTGCACGTCCTGCAGCAAGGTCGGGCCGTTGGCACCTGCCGTCTGCGAATTCTGGTTGTCGCCAACCTTGGCGCCGTTGTCGCGGGTCAGTACAGATTGGGCGAAGACCGGCGGAGCGATCAGCGGGGGGGCTAGCAGGGCTAGCACCATGAGGGATCCAGGGCGCATGGCGTCAGCTCGTGTTGAAGGACCTGAATCATGGCGAGCGGGCCGAAGTGTGAGAAGTCATTAATTATGATCGCAGCGATAGGCGAACATGATGATGACTGCGTTGCGTGATATGCATCGCTTTTCGTGTGGCAGCGTGTTGCAGATAACGCGCCGGTTTCAGCTTCAAGCGTCTCGTCCGTATTCGCATCGCATGACGTCACTACCGAAATACGTAGACCGATGCTGCACTGCAAGGCGATGCCATGCGAAAAAACACTGCATCTGCAGCAACCGATGCGATGCCTGGCAAGCAACTGCGCCCGCGTGCATGAGGTGACACAGGCTGCGCATGATCGCTCGCGGCGGCATGCCGGATGACGACGCTATCGTGCGTGGCAGTCGCTATGCGCTGCTCAAGTACAACCTTGTCGACCAAGACAAGGCGGTCGACATCACTGATCGCTTGAGATCACTGAGCGCTGCATTGGCATGCCACGTACCGACGCACTCAGCGACCGATCACCCGCTTGAACGGCGGCAAAGCGTCGATGATGCGTTTGCCGTAGCGACGCGTGAGCAGGCGCGAGTCGAGAATGATGACGCGGCCGTGGTCGTTGGAGCTGCGGATCAGCCGCCCTGCAAACTGGGTGAGCGTGCGTAGCGCATGCGGAATCGCAATCAGGTTGAATGCATTGTGGCCGCGGCTTTCCAGCCACTCGCTCAAGGTCGAGGTCTGCGGGTCGGTCGGCACCGCGAATGGCACCTGGGTGATGACCACCGTGGTGCAGGCATCGCCGGGCAGGTCCAGGCCTTCGCCAAAAGAATTCAAACCGAACAACACCGAGCCTTCGCCAGCAGCGATGCGGCGCATGTGTTCGGTGATCAATTGCGACTTGTTGCCTTCGCCCTGCACCAGCACACGGTTGCGCTGCGCCAGCGGCATCAGGTCGGCCACCTTTTCCATCTTCCAGCGCGAGGTGAACAGCACGATGCTGCCCTTGGCGTTCCAATCCAGTTCGCGCACCAGATACTTGGCCACTTCCTTGGGATGCCCTTCGCGGTCGTCCGGGGTGACCGGAAAATTGGGCACGATCAGTTCGGCCTGATTGGGCAGGTCGAATGGCGAGGCCAGCGAGGCCATTTCGGCGTGATCGGGCAGGCCGTTGTCGATGGCGAAGGACTGGAAATCGCCACCGCCGGTGAGCGTGGCCGAGGTCATCACCACCGAATCCACTTCGTTCCAGATCATCGTGCGCAGCACTTGCGCGGCCGACACGGGAGAGCAATGGCAGATCAGATCACCCTCGCGCGAGAGGGTGATCCAGCGCGCCATCGGCGGCTGGCCTTCCTTGTCTTCGCGCCGCCAGCCGCTCCACAGATTGTGTTGCTGCTCGGCCATTTCCAGCGCCAGGCCCAGGTTGCGTTGCAGCCGCTCGCGTGCGGCATCGTCCTGCTTGCCCTTGGCGATCGCACTGTGCGCGGCATGCACCCAGTTGAACAGCGCGCGGGTTTCTTCGCCCAGCTCTTCGATGGCCGGGCCCCACTGCGGCGGCAACTTGCCGTTGGCGGCACGCCAC
This sequence comes from Xanthomonas sp. WHRI 8932A, assembly GCF_035012785.1. Taxonomy (NCBI): domain Bacteria; kingdom Pseudomonadati; phylum Pseudomonadota; class Gammaproteobacteria; order Lysobacterales; family Lysobacteraceae; genus Xanthomonas; species Xanthomonas sp. WHRI 8932A. Next base: position 201,722 of record NZ_JAYGQQ010000008.1, on the reverse strand, counting down.
AACGGATCGCGCTCGCCAGGCTCGGGCTTCCACACGCGCTCGACCTCGGCATGGAAGGCCTTGAGCAGTTTGGACACCCGCGCGGCCACCTCAATGGCTTCGTTGGGCAGCAGGTTGCCGACCTTGTCCTTGTCCACCGCGCGGTACGCCGCGGCAATGAGAATCTGCATGCGGCCAGTGCGCTTGGCCATCTCGTCCAGCGGCAGATTGGCCGCGCCCTGGTCGATGGCCACGCCGGCGATGTGATGGCCTTCGTCGAGCACCAGCAACATGTCCGATGGCGGCGCGATCAGCGGCTGGCCGTTTTCGGCATCGCCCAGCGACAGCGAGGACAGCAGCAAGGCGTGGTTGGTGACCACGATCTGCGCTTCGCGCACATCGGTACGTGCCTTGAGCACCGGGCATTGCGCGGCATAACTGCAGCGCCGCCCCGCACAGCCGGAGGCGGGCGTGGTGATGCGCATGCGCAACGGCACCGAAACCTGCTCGGGGGCATCGTCCAGGTCGCCGCTCCAGGTGCGCGCGGCGTAGGCCTTGGCCAGCCGATTGGCCAGATCGGCATCGACGGGGCTGAGCGGGCGATCGTAGAGCGCCTGCTCGTCTTCGAACATGGCGTTCTGGCTGGTGTCGCCTTCCAGCTCGGCGGCATTGCGCGTGCACAGATAGCGGGTGCGGCCCTTGGCCAGGGCGACGGTCGCTTCCAGGCCGGTGGCCTTGAGGAAGGCCGGGATGTCGCGCTCCACCAGCTGCGACTGCAGCGCCACGGTGCCAGTGCTGATCACCAGCTTCTTTTTGGTCGCCAGGGCGATCGGCACGCCGGCGGTGAGATAGCCCAGGCTCTTGCCCACCCCGGTGGGCGCCTCGGCGATGCCGATGCCGCCGGAGGTGGCCAGCGCACGCGAGACCAGACCGATCATCTGACTCTGCGCGCGACGGGTGGCAAAACCGGGCGTATTGGCCTGCAGCTTGGCGTAAGCATCGCGGATGCCGGCCTTGATCGGGTCGGTCAGCACACGCTGGGCGGGGACGGGCGCGGACGGCGCAGCCGGTGGGGCAAGGTCACTCATCGCGCTATTTTCGCACGGACCGGCGCAGCGCCTGCGACCGATACGCGCGGCAGCTGAACCTGTTTGCCGGCTGCCCTTGCACGCTTTGGCGACCGATGACCGGAACGGATGACGCAAGCGCACACGTCGGCAGATGGCGGCGAAGGCTGCATGCGGGATCTGCGTGCACGCTGCGCTTGCCGCTTTCGATCAACCCCGGTCCTTCTGGGCGCCACTCAGAGTTGCGTTGGCGGTGCTCGAAGACCGGCGACCGCCGCGTACACCCAACGGCTGGACTCTGTGGAATGTTGGATCAACCGCGTCGCGGCCAGGCGTAGCGCGCCCAGACCACGCCGATCAAGGCCATGGCCACACCCATCGCCAGCATGCCGATGCCCACACCGGCCGGACCGAAGCGTTCGTACAGCAGTCCGCCCCGGTTGACGGTGGCCAGCGCCTGCGGATGCAGCAACGTCCAACCGCCCTGCCCTGCACAGATCAGCCCGACCAGAACGAGCGCCAACGCCTTGAGCGGGATCATGCGCGCGGACCCGCAGCAGGCGGCAGCCGTTGCAGGCTGCGCGCCAGGGTCCACACCAGCACACCGATGCCGACGCCTTGCACGGCGGTCAGCACGAAGCGGCCGACGCCCATCACCAGACCAATCTGGCGCACGTTGCCTTGCTGCAGCAACAGCATCGGAATCGCCTGCAAGGCCACCTCGGCCAGCACACAGCCCAGCAGCAGCCACAGCCCGGCCAGCGCGGCACGCCGCAGCGGCCCGTGCGGGGCCCGCCACAGCAGCACCAGCCCCAGCAACAAGGCGATCAGCATCGGCACCCGCGACAGCAGGCTGGTGATCAGGCTGAGCAGGATGTCGGTGGTGGTCATGGGCAACGGCTCAGTCTGCGCTGACCAGCACGGCGTCGCGCGCGCGCAGCGCCGCATAGACCGGGTCGGTGTCCGGGCGCACGCCATGCCACAACGCGAAACTTTCTGCGGCCTGCTCCACCAGCATGCCCAGGCCATCGATGGCGTAACGACAGTGCGCCGCGCGTGCCCAGGCCAGGAACGCGATGGCGGTTTCGCCGTAGTTGAGATCCACCGCGGCGGTCAGGCTGTTGACCAGGCCTAGCGGCAGCGAGAACGCACCGGCGTCGCGGTCGCGCCCGGCGGCGGTGGCGTTGACGATCAACTCGAAGTCGCCCAGTTCGCGCAGGTCTTCGATGTAGCGCGACACCACCCGGCCGGGTTCGCCCAGCGCATCGCACAGCGCGTCGGCGCGCTCGGGCGAGCGGTTCACCACCACCATCTCGGTGATGCCGGCATCCAGCAGCGCCGGTGCCACCCCGCGTGCGGCGCCGCCGGCGCCCAGCAGCAACACGCGACGACCGCGCAGATCCAGGCCGTGGCGATCGGTGAGGTCACGCACAAGGCCGACGCCGTCGGTGTTGTCGCCCTGCCATTGGCCATCGTTACGCACCAGCGTGTTCACCGCTCCGGCCAGCTGCGCGCGATCGCTCAGGCTGGCGGCCAGCGCAAAGGCGGCCTCCTTCAACGGCAGGGTGACGTTTGCGCCTTTGCCGCCTTCGTCGGCGAAGCGCTGCAGCGTGCTGGCGAACGCGTCCGGCGGCGCATCGATGGCGGTGTAGTCCAGCGCGATGCCGGTCTGCTTGCCGAAGTCGGCATGGATGGCCGGCGACAGCGAATGGGCGACAGGGTGACCGAACACGGCATAACGGGATACGGGCATGAAACGCTCTCTGGTTGACTAGACTGGGCGCGACTTGGAGCAGGAACACCGCATGCAACTTCGATGGACGCCGCTCGCGCTGGCGGCGAGTTTACTCTTCGTCCCGTCCGCGTCGGGACTTGCCGAGTTCGGCATCGAAGGGATGGGTGTGGTGTCCACGCCGGCCAACGAGGCGCACGCCACGCTCAGCCCGGATGGGCAACGCATCGTCTGGGCCAGCGACCGCGCCGGCGGCGCCGGGGGGTGGGACCTGTGGCAGGCGCAGCTGCGCGGCGGGCGTTGGCAGGACGCGCAGCCGCTGCCGCTCAACACCGCCCAGGACGAGATCACGCCGCTGTTCAGTGCCGATGGACGCTGGCTGCTGTTCGCCTCGTCGCGGCCCGGTGGCGCCGGTGGCAGCGATCTGTACCGCGTGCCGGTGGATGCGCAAGGCGGCCTGGGCGCGGTGCAATCGCTGGGCGCGGCGATCAACAGCCGCGGCGACGAGCGCGCACCGAGCCTGTCGCTGGACGGCACGCGTCTGCTGTTCGCCAGCGATGGCCACGGCGGTGCCGGCGGCCTGGACGTGTTTGTGGCGCGCTGGGACGGGCGCGCGTTCACCGCGCCTGCGCCGCTGCGCGACATCAATACCGCGGCCGACGAACTGGATGCGACCTGGCTCGGCGACGGGCGTGGCCTGGTATGGGCGCGCGGTGCGGTCGATGGCCCCAGCCAGTTGCTGCTGGCCGCATGCGGCAACGGGCACTACGCCCAGGGCCAGCCGTTGCCGCTGTCGTTCAACGGGCCGCAGGAGCGCACGTTTGCGGCGGTGGTGGATGCATCCAAACCGGGCGAACTGCTGGTGACCGGCAGCGCACGTGCACCACGCGCGGGCCAGCTGGATCTCTACCGGATGAAGGCGCCGGCGATAGAGGGCGATACCAGCTGCCGCTGAGGGTGGATGGATGCGCGAAGTCAAACTAAGAGCGGCTGGCAAAGCACCTCGCGCTGGTCTATTTCAAAGCAGGGGATTGTGGGTCTTCAATGCAGGGCAGCTGCGCTGCGGCTTGGTTGTAGAGCTGCTGACTTGCGGCTTGGCTGCAGGGCTACAGAGCGCTGACTCGCGGCTTGATCTGCGGCTCGGCTGCAGGGCCCACCCGCCGACCATCGCGGGACACGCTGCAAGTACGTCCTTGTCAGCTTTTACGCGGCATCCTGGCCGCGTACCGTCCCGCGATGGTAGGCGGGCAAGGACCCGTCGAAATGGTCGGTGTGCACGGTCAAGAGCAGTGCATGACGTGCATTTTGGATAATGGTGTGCCAATCCAATGCCGATGCACCTTGCGCGAAAGACGCTTTTCACGCGACCACTGACCAACTCCCCGGTGCGCTGTCCTCCCCGCTTGCGGGGCCCTGTGGCGGCATGGATGCCGGCACCGAGCCTGCACGGACGGATGCACGGCCTGTCCCGCGAGCGGTGAGGGCGCCGCGCACTCGACCAACCAGGCTTTGACGTGTTGTTAGCCCCTCCAAGGCTGCGACGCAGTGGTCATGACTGCGCTCAGTACACATCGCGCCGATAGCGGCCCGCTGCCGTCAGCGCGTCCACGCGGGTGTCGCCCAGCAGTTCGCGCAGCGTGACGTCGACCGCGCGCGCCATGCTGTCCAGGCTGCCGCAGACATGGATCACCGCACCGCGGTCGATCCAGTGCCGTAGCGCGTCGCCGGCATCGCGCAATTGATGTTGCACGTAGCGCTTATGCGGCTGATCGCGCGAGAACACCCAGTCCAGTTGTTGCAGATGACCGCTTGCCTGCCAGGCCTGCAGTTCGTCGGACAACAGCCGGTCGTGTGCGGCATTGCGTTCGCCGAACAGCAGCCAATGCCCGTGCACGCCGGCCAGCTCGGCCTCGCGCAACAAGGCGCGCAAACCGGCGATGCCGGTGCCGTTGCCGATCAACACCATCGGCGCCGCTTCGATGCGATGGAAGCCGGGATTGGTGCGCAGCCGCGCGCGCACTGCCGCCCCGATCGGCGCATGACAGATCAACCAGCCCGAGCCCAGCCCTGGACTGCCATCGCTACGGGTGGTCAGGCGCACCACCGCCGTGGCCACGCCATCGGCCGGCACGCTGGCCAGAGAATAGTCGCGCGTGGGCAACCAGTCGCAGGCATCCAGCCAGGTCTGTGGATCCGGACACGGCACGGGCGGCGGCGCGGGCGCGGGCGGCAGCACCCGCTCGGCAGCGGCCTGATGCAGCGGCAGCAACTGCGCATCGACATGCACCAACGCATCGGACGGCAGGCCCCACGCTGCCAGACACGCACGCACCTGCGCATCGGCGTGCGCAGGCTGCACTTCGAGGATATCGCCCGCCTGCCAGTGCGCCTCAAGCGGTGGCTGCAGGTCGATGCGCCAGATCGGCGCGCCCTCGCTGCCCGGGTTGAGATGGGTGCGCGACGACAGCGCCCACTGGGTCAGGCGCGGACGCGTCAGCGCAACCGCGGCCAGCGGCGCGCCGGCAATCTGCGCCAGCTGTGCATGCCATTGCGCCAGCGCCTGCGGATCGGCGTTGTCCATTTCCACGGTGGGAAACAGCGCGCGTGCACCCTGCGCGTCAAGCCACTGCTCGATACGCCGCGAAAACCCGCAAAACTGCGCGTATTGGCGGTCGCCCAGCGCCAGCACCGCGTAAGCCAGCTGCGGCAAGCCGATGCGTTGGCGCATCAGTTCGCGCTCGAACCCACGCGCCGCATCCGGCGGCTCGCCATCGCCGAACGTGCTAATCACCAGCAAGGCGTGCCGGGTGGCCTGCAGTTGCTGCACATCCACCTGCGCCAGCGCGCGCACCTGCACCGGCAGGCCGGCCGCTTGCAGATGCCCGGCCGCCTGCCAGGCCAGCCGTTCGGCAAAGCCGCTCTGGCTGGCGAAGGCGATCAACCATGGCTCAGCCTGCGAGGCCGGCGGTGCGTTCTGCAGCACCACGCGTGCGGCGCGCAGCTCGCGCTTCTTGCGGCGGCGATCCAGGTACAGCATCCAGCCGCTGATGAAGAACACCGACATGCCGAGGCTCGCCAGCATCACCACGATGCGCCCCGGCAAGCCGAAGAAACTGCCCGAATGCAGCGGGAACATGCTCACCAGCCATTGCTGGCCGCGCGGCAACCGCGCGTAATCCTGGCGCTGCAGCAAGGCGCCGCTGGCGGCGTCGATTTCCAGATTGTCGTAGGCGCGGTCGTGGTCGGGCCGATCCGGCAAAAACCGCACGCTCATCGGCTGCCCGGCACGGGTGGGCACCCGTAGATCCAGCGCAGCGTGATGGGTGCCCGGGATACCGTCCAGAGTGCGCTGCACACGTGCGAAATTCACCGTCGCCGGCCGATGGTCGCCCCCGTCGCCGCGCATGGCCGGCTCCTTGCCGAGCAAGGCCACCATGCCGTCGCGGTACCAGTCGTACGACCAGGTCAGCCCGGTCAGCGCGACCAGCAGATAGACCAGCAGACACCAGGTGCCGAACACCGCGTGCAGGCTCCACAGAAAACTGCGCCCCTGCCGCCGCCATTCCACCACCCACCAGGTTCGCAGGCTCCACCAGCGCCGCGGCCAACGCAGATACAGCCCGGACGCGCAGAAAAACAGCAGGATCAAGGCGCACGCCCCGGTCACTGCCTGGCCGCGCTTACCCGCGGTCAGATTGCGGTGCAGATCCTCGATGAACGCAAACGCCCCGCTCAGGCGCGGTGCGGCGACACGCGCGCCGGTGTAAGGATCGAAGTACACGCGCCCGCCGCCCTTGCCCGCCAGACGTGCGGTGGATGGCCGCGCGCCGGTGGGGTCGATCAGCATGCGTGTCACCGCCTGCTGTTTTCCTGCATCGCGCGGCAGAAGGTCGAGGCGCTGCAGCAACACATCCACCGGCAACACACGATCGCCGGCCGCGTGCCGCACCGCCAGCTGCGCGATGGCCGGGTTAGCCAGCCGCACGATTTCGTTCTCGAAGGACATCAGCGCGCCGGTCACGCCCATCACCGACAGCACCAGACCGGCGGTGATGCCGAGCAGCCAGTGCAGTTGGAACAGAACCGTCTTGAACACGCGCGAACAACCTGAAGCAGCAGGGCTCGCCATTGTAGATGAGAATCGTTATCGCAGCTGACGCACTTGGTTCGATCGCGGTTGCGTGGTCTCGTAGGCGGTCTGCCCGATGACGGCTCCTGCGCATCTGGATCAATGCTTAGTTGTCGGCCTGTGTTGTCAGGCCGGCGCCGTGCCAGGTGCGGGAGGTTGATCGCATGGCATCAGATCAAATCGCTGCGGCGCGAAGCAGGCCGGCCGTACCGGTCCGTGCAAACACGCGGAAGATCCGACCGAAACGATCGACGGCCTACTTCACTACATCGCATCCACCTGCAGCGGCATCCATGAAGATGCCGCCACAGCGCCGCTCCACGCAGCACGTCTGGACGCGCTCAGCCTTCGCGCAACCAGCGCGCCACTTGCGGCGCGAAATACGTCAGCACGCCATCGGCGCCGGCGCGCTTGAAAGCCATCAGCGCTTCCAGCACGCAGCGGCGTTCGTCCAGCCAGCCGTTGGCGGCGGCCGCCTTGAGCATCGCGTACTCGCCGCTGACCTGATACGCAAAGGTCGGCACGCGAAATTCTTCCTTCACCCGGCGCACCACATCCAGGTACGGCATGCCCGGCTTGACCATCACCATGTCCGCGCCTTCTTGCAGGTCCAGCGCGATCTCGCGCATGGCCTCGTCGCTGTTGGCCGGGTCCATCTGATAGGTGGTCTTGTCGGCCTTGCCCAGGTTGCCGGCGCTGCCCACCGCATCGCGGAACGGGCCGTAGAACGCCGAGGCGTACTTGGCCGAATACGCCATGATGCGTACGTTGAGATGGTCGTCAGCATCGAGCGCGCGGCGGATCGCGCCGATGCGGCCATCCATCATGTCCGAGGGCGAAATGATGTCCACCCCGGCCTGCGCATGCGACAGCGATTGCTTGACCAGCGCCTCGACGGTGATCTCGTTGAGCACATAGCCGGTGTGATCGATGATGCCGTCCTGGCCGTGCGTGGTGTACGGGTCCAGCGCCACGTCGGTCATGATCCCCAGCTCCGGGAAGCGCGATTTGAGCGCACGCACCGCACGCTGCGCCAGGCCGTCCGGGTTCCAGGCTTCGGCGGCATCCAGGCTCTTGCCCGCCGGGTCGATCACCGGGAACAGATCGATCACCGGGATGCCCAGTTCCAGCGCGTTTTCCGCTTCGCGCAGCAGCTCGTCCAGCGACAGCCGCTCCACGCCCGGCATCGAGGCGATGGGCGCGCGGCCGGACAATTCATGCACGAACACCGGCCAGATCAGGTCATCGGTGGTCAGCGTGTTTTCGCGCATCAACCGACGCGAAAACGCATCGTGACGCATGCGACGGGGGCGATAGTGCGGATGGGCCATGACACGGCTCCTTGAGATAGCGCGTCAGTTTACGCCCGCCATTGCGTGCGGGACGCGCTGCGACGCAGTGTCGCAGCACTGCAACGGCACGGCAGGCCGCGATCGGCCTGGCCTATCTGCAGGTCGGGCAGCGCTTCCAAGGCTGGGATGCAAGCCCTGCCCGATACGGGCGTCGACACACGCCGACGCGCATGTGCCTCGCCGCCTTGTCGAAAGCGGCCTAGATCACCCCGCCACCCAGGCTCAGGCGGATCACTCCAACCACGATCACCAGAGCGTTGAGCAGCAAGCCGGTCTTGGCCCGGCCGCGGTTGCCGGCCGAGGTGAACAACAGCGCAATCGCCGCGATCAGCGCACCCACTGCCGCGAACGGAATCAGGAACCAGTTGCCCCATCCCAGCAACGGGATGAAGGCCAGCACCATCCACAGCAACGCCACAATGCCCCAGAGCAGGCTGATCAATCCCACGTGCCACCTCGTCCATCAAAGAAAGGCCGAGCTTAACGGGGCGGCTGCCAAGACGCCGTGGGCGGGTGGTCACCCTGACCAATGGCGGCTTGGCGGTAGCCTCACATGGGCGTGGCTAGGGTGCGACGAGGCACGGAGCGATCCAGTGCGACTGACAAACCCATTGGGCAGCCGCCGCCAGGTGCCGCGGCGGGTGCTCGGTGCGGACTGGACCACTCTTACACCGTGGCTCCTACGCGTCGCCAGCACCCATCTGACGGCGGTTTGTTACCTCGTGTTAGCCACTCTTCAGTCCGGGCGCCGGATCATCGCCGTCATCACCAACATTCAGGGGGCCACATCATGAACAGGCATTTCGTCGTCGGCGCTGCACTGGCCCTGCTGCTGGCCGGCTGCGCCAGCAGCTCCAAGGTGATGCTCGGCCAGGCGCGCGCGCCGATCGACCCCACCCAGGTGCAGGTCTATTCGCACGCACCGGTCGGCTCGATGGAGATCGCCCAGCTCGAATCCACCAGCGCCGCCGGCTTCGGCACCCAGGGCCAGACCGATGCCGCCTTGCAACGGCTCAAACGCGAAGCCGCCAAGCTCGGAGCCAACGGCGTGGTCATCGTCGGCGTCGGCTCCGAGCGCTCCGGCGGCGGCCTGTCGGTCGGCGGCGGCAGCTACGGCGGCCGCGTCGGCGGCGGTTTGGGGATCGGCATTCCGACCACGCAAAAGCGCGCGGCCGGGATGGCGATCTGGGTGCCTGCGGGGGCGGAAACCGGCGCCATGCCGGACGCACCACCTCCAGCGCGCTAACCGTCCAACGGCTTTAAACAACGCAGGCATGAGGCGGCTGACGACCGCTGCCGCATGCCAGTGTTGCGCCGTGTGCTCAGCGCTTGTTCTGCTGCGCCGGAACGAACTGCGTCTCCACTGCCTTGGCCAGCTGGTCCGGCGGGAGCAGGCCCTGGTCCAGCAGGAAGTTGTTGAAGGCCAGGCGGTCGAACTTTTTGCCTAGCGCCAGTTCGGTGCGCATGCGCAGTTCGAGGATGCGGGTGTAGCCGTAGAAGTAACTGCCGGCCTGGCCGGGGGCGCGGACGGTGTAGCGGTCCAGTTCCTGGCGGGTCATCGCCGGCGAAAGGCCGACGTCGTCTTCCAGTACCTGGCGGGCGCGTTCGCGGTCGATCAGGCCCAGGTTGAGCATGGGGTCGAGCATGGCGCGGGCGGCGCGCAGCAGGCGGAACTGCAGGGCGATCAGCTGCCCGTCGAGCGGCTCGTACGGGACCATTTCAGCTTCGGCATACAACGCCCAGCCTTCGACGTTGACCGAGTTGAACGCGAACATGCTGCGCGCCAGCGAGACGCCGCGTTCGACCATGGCGGTGAACTGCAGTTCGTGGCCAGGGCGACCTTCGTGCGCGCTGAGCGTCCAGGCGGCCGAGCCGAAGTTGAAGTCGTCGTACTGCTCCTTCTTGGCGCCGTCGGCGGCCGGGTTGCCCAACGGCAGCACGAACTGGCCTTGCTGGCCGGTATTGCCGATCAGCGGTGCCGGCAGGAAGTGCGGTGCCGGTTGCGCAGCGCTTTCGGCGGCACTGCCCAGGCGCATCTGCATCGGGCGGTTGGGCACATCGACGATGCGCTGCTGACGGATGATCGGGTCGATCTGGTCGATCACGCCGCGGTAGTAGGTTTCCAGCTGGTCGTCGGCGATGGTGTTGCCCTTGAGCGCGCGGATCACCTGCACATAGTCGTTACCCTGCACGCCCTTGGCCTTGGCCACCAGCGGCGCCAGCTGGCGCATGGCCGAGCGCGTTTCCATGAATTCCAGCTGCGCGCGCTGGATCAGCACTTGAGGGGCGATATCGATGCCGACCTGCTTGAGCTGAAACGCATACAGCGGCTCGGGCAGACGGGTGTCCTTGCGCGCCTTCGGCAGCACGGTGGTGCGGGTCCAGCTGGCGTAATCCTTGAGCTGGGTAGACATGGCCTTGAGCGCTTCGTCGGTGCCAGCGATCTTGTACTTGGCGAACAACTCGCCGATGCCTGCGATGTAGGTGTCCACGTTGGCCAGCGCCTGTTCCACTTCGCGCTGGGTGGGCTGCAGCAACGCCTTGTTGCTCAGCTTTTCCTCGTAGCGCTGGCGCGCTAGCGTGGTGGTGGGCGTGCTCCCTGGCACCAGGCCGACATAACGCTTGAGGCGGTCCAGCGCCTTGGCGCGGCGCTCGGGCACGGTCTGGTCGGACAGCAGACCGTTGAGACCACTGAAGACCGCCTCAGGCGCGTCGCTCCAGGGCAACAGATAACGCTCGTTGAGCTCGCTGCCTTCGATGTTCTGCTCGGCAGCGCCGATCATGATCTGCAGGTCCTGGCGCACATTGGCATCGCGCTCGGTGGCGAGCTTGGTTTGCAGCGTGGCGCGCGCCTTGCGCATGGCATCGCGATAACGCGCGGCGTTGTCCGGCCCCAGGTCGACAACTTGATCGTCGTAGCCGGGCACACCGAAGAAGCTGGCGTATTCGGGCTGGAACGGCGCCTGCGCGTTGAGCAGGATCTGCGCATATCCGTTACTGGTCTGCACCCAGGCCGGGCTGGCGGGTTGTGTGGGCGCGGCCTTGCCGGTCTGTGCCTGCAACGGCAACGAAGAACCGAGCGCCAGCGCAACGGCGAGAACGAGTGGCTTCATGAGGCAGATCCGCGAATTGAGTAGCGCGACCCTACGCATCTGCGAAGGCGGCGGCAATCCGCCTTAGGTCATGGCATGCGGGGCTGCGGCTGCGCAGACGTCGCTGGCGACAGGTTGATCGGGTCGCCGTGTGGACCGGCAAACGTCAGGGTCTGGTAGGTCCAACGGCCGTGGCTGCGCGTGGCATCCACTTGCACGCTGCCGCTACCGCGCGGCCCGTGCAGGCCCACGCTGAAATGCGCCTCGCCGATGTCGCCGACATAACTGATGCTGCCATCGGGCAGAAACGCTTCGGTAATGGGGGTGCCCAGGGTCTGCACGATATGCGTGTCGGCCTTGGCGATGCGCAGCGCGTCGCGGTACACATCGCTGGATTTCACTGCCGCAGTAATCACGTAGATCAACGCGCCGATCACCAATGCCAGCAGCAGGAATAGCGCCACGCCGATGCCGGGAACGACCCACTTCCAATGCCGGCTCCAGAACTCGACAGAGCGCAAACGATGCGGCGATGCAACGGGAATGGGGGGCGGCAGCGACATGGCACTCTGTGTGCGAACGCAAGGGAAACCGACAGGCGATACGTCTAACGCAGCGGCAGCCGTCTACTGCTGTGACGGCATCAGGCAGCGCTGCAAAAACGCCTCGGCGGTCTTGTAACGGTGCAATGCATTTCTGCCGGATAGCCCGTGCTTTGCGCCTGGATACGTCATCAACTCGAACGGCGTACCGCGCTGCTGCAGCTCGCTCATCAAGGCGGTGGAATTGGTGAACAGCACATTGTCGTCGGCCATGCCGTGGATCAGCAGCAGCTTGGCGTGCAGGCCATCCAGATGGGTGGCGACGCGCGCGTTGCGATAGCCATCGGCGTTGCCGGCCGGCAGGTCCATGTAACGCTCGGTGTAGTGGGTGTCGTACAGACCCCAATCGGTCACCGGTGCGCCGGCCACGCCGCAGACATAGGCGTCGCTGTGTTTGGCCAGCAGCAACAGCGTCATGTAGCCGCCGTTGGACCAGCCCTGCACGCCGATGCGCGCCGGATCCACCCAGCGCTGGGTCTTGAGCCAGGCCACGCCTTGCAGCTGGTCGTCCACTTCCACCGTGCCCTGCTTGCCGTACAGCGCGCCACCGAAGTCGCGGCCGCGTCGCGGGGTGCCGCGGTTATCCAGCGAAAACACCATGTAGCCGCGCTGCGCAAGATATTGATCGAACAACGCATCGCCACGGCTGGGCCACGCATCGAGCACGGTTTGTGCAGCGGGGCCGCCATAGACATAGACGATGACCGGGTAACGCTTGCTCGCATCGAAGTTGTCCGGCTTGGTCAGTCGGTAGTGCAGTGGTGTCTTGCCATCGGCGGCGGTGAGCGTACCGAAATCGATCGGGCGCTGCGCGTCGCGGTACCTGGCATACGGATGGTGCGGATCAGCCAACTCGTTCTTGAGCAAGGTGGCGATTTTTTCGCCATTGGCACGAAACAGCTCGATCTGCGGCGGTGTCGTGGTGTTGGACCAGGTGTCGACATACACGCTGGCGTTGTTGGCGAAGCTGGCCGCATGCGTGCCATTGGATGTCGAGCGTTTTTCGATGGCGCCGCCGGCCAGCGGCACTGCGTAGAGCTGGGTCTGCGTGGGCGAGTCCTTGCTGCCGGCGAAGTACACCAGGCCGGCCTGCTCGTCGACGGCCAGCAGCGCGTCTACCACCCAGGCGCCGGACGTCAGCGGCGTGAGCGTGGCGCCGTCTTCGGAGGCGAGGTACAGATGTTCGTAGCCAGTGCGCTCGGAATTCCAGACAAAGCGGCCGTCCTTGAGAAAACGCAGATCGTTGGTGAGTGGCACCCAGGTCGGCGAGCTCTCGGTGATCAGCGTGCGTTGCTTGCCGCTGGCCAGCGTGGTTTCAATCAGCTCGAGCCTTTTTTGATCGCGCGATTGACGCTGAAAGGTCAGCCGCTGCGCATCGCGCCAATCCACACGTGCCAGGTAGATGTCCGGCTGCTTGCCCAGATCGATCCACGTCGGTACGGCGGCGGCGCGCGGTGCGATCACGCCCAGCTGCACGGCGACGTTCGGTTGCCCGGCCTGCGGGTAGCGCTGACTGATCACCTCGGTGTGGTCGGCATAGACCTCCGGACGTTTTTGCACCGGCACCTGCGCTTCGTCGATGCGCGCGAAGGCGATCGCCGAATCGTCCGGCGCCCACCAGTAACCGGTGTGGCGATCCATTTCTTCGTCGGCAACGAATTCGGCCACGCCGTTGCCGATGGTCTCGCTGCCGTCGCGGGTGAGCTGCAGCTGCTTGCCGCTGGCCAGGTCGATCACCCACAGGTTGCGCTCGCGCACGAAGCTGACAAAACCGCCCTTGGGCGAGAGCTTGGCGTCGGTGGCGAAGCCTTCGCCGTGGGTCAGCTGGCGCACTGCGGCGGCGCCGGTCTTGTGCAGGTCGTACAGATACAACTCGCCCCCCAGCGGGAACAACAACGCCTGCGCATCCGGCGCCCATTGGTAATCGACGATGCCGGTGAGCGCGGCGATGCGTTGGCGCTCGCGGCGGGCCTTTTCCACATCGCTGAGCGTTTCGGTGCCGGGCAACACCACTTTGGAGTCGACCAGCAGCCGGGTCTGGCGGCTAGCGATGTCGTATTCCCACAGATCCAGCTGGTTGCGGTCGCTGTCCTTGCCGCGCAGGAAGGTCACGCGTGAGCCGTCCGGGGCCACCTTGGGCTTGAGCAATGTCGGCCCCGACAGCGGCAACGGGCCGGTGATGGCCTCCAGGGTGAGTTTTTCGGCGTGGGCCATGGGGACGGTGCTGAGCATGAGGGCAAGGGCGGCGAACAGGGCGCGCATCGAAGATCCTGTCTGAAGACAGCGCACAGGATGCGGGCACCTGGGGTGTTTGAGAAGCGTGGCGATGGTGTGTGCTCGCCACGGGATGGTGCGCGCGTGGGTGGGTGCGTGTACTGCAGGGCTGTGCTGGGGGGTGTGGTCGTTCTGCTTTGGGCGAGCAGAAGTGCGTTTGAGCTGGCGGTTGCAGTTGGCGCGCTGCGGAGGGTGCATGCGCATTGCATGCGAAGCAGATTGCGGGGCGCGGTAGGTCTGATGCTACTTGCGTACCCTCACCCCAACCCCTCTCCCGGGGGGAGAGGGGCTCGATCAGCCGCGTTCGATTTGTCGCGTGCGGTTGATGTGCGCGAGTGCCGCTGCTAACTCTTTGCTGCTGCTCGCTGTTGCTAGTTTCTCTTGCTGGTTGCTCTTGCTGGTTGCTCTTGCTGGTTGCTGTTTTTGCTTGCTGATTCTGCTTGCTGATGCTGCTTGCGTTTGTTGTTGCTGCGCAGTTTCAGCAGTCGCCGCGATCGCCGCGTGTACTGCTGCGCGAACGCTCCTACTGCGTTGCCTCAGCGCTTGCCGAACAGGTGCTTGCGCTCTTCGTCGCTGAGCGGCTTGCCGGCATTGGGGTTGACCTGCTCCTTGAGCGCATACGCACGCTGGGTGGCCGGGCGGGCGGCGATGGCGGTGTGCCAGCGGTGCAGATTGGGAAACGCTTCGAAGTCGGGCTTGAGGTCGCCATACACCTGCAGCCAGGGGTAGCTGGCCATGTCGGCGATGCCGTAATCGTTGCCGGCCAAAAACGCATGCTCGGCCAGGCGCTTGTCGAGCACGCCATGTAGGCGACGTACTTCGGCGTTGTAGCGGTCGATGGCGTAGGCAATCTTTTCGGGTGCGTAGACGTTGAAGTGGCCCATCTGGCCGGTCATCGGGCCCAGCCCGCCCATCTGCCAGAACAACCACTCCAGTGCGGCGATGCGGCCGCGGGCGTCGCGCGGCAAGAAGCGGCCGGTCTTTTCGGCCAGATACAGCAGGATCGCGCCGGACTCGAACACCGCCTGCGGCGCGCCGCCATCCGCCGGGGCATGGTCGACGATGGCCGGCATCTTGTTGTTGGGCGAAATCTTCAAGAATGCCGGCTCGAACTGGTCGCCCTTGCCGATGTTGACCGGCTTGAGCGTGTAGTCCAGCCCGGCCTCTTCCAGGAACAAGGTGACTTTGTGGCCGTTGGGGGTGGGCCAGTAGTACAGATCGATCATTGGTTCGCTCCGGTGCGTAAAGGGTGATCAGCGCGGCTGACGATGGGACCACGGCAGGCAAGTGGTCGGCAGGCCTGCAAGGCGCCGAGGTCGCCACCCGCCCCCGCCATGCCGAACCTACGCGCCAACATCCGCTGCGCCTGGATGTGCGCAGTCGCCACGTCGGTCGCCCTGGGATAGCTGCCACTGTGTCATCGACGCCCGATGGTACGACCAAGCGATCGAGTGCGGCTGCATCAAGCGATGTCCGTATTGGAACGATGTGTGACGCCATTGGCTTGCGGCCGATGCTGCACTGCAAATTGACTTTGTTAAGCCGGCACTAACAAATGCGCGATTGCTGTTCGACCTTTGCCTGTCCCGTTTGGGGCCGGCTTTCTTTGCTTGGGGATGGAATCATCGTGAGAGAGCTACGCACCCTGCCGCGCACGCGGCGCTTGACGTCTGCCTTGTTGTTCGCATTGTCGACGCCGCTGGCCGCGCAAACCGCGCCGGTGCCGCAGTCGGCCTCGACCGTCCCCGGCTCCAGCCAGGCCGACCCTGCCACGCTCGATACCGTGCAGGTCAGCGGTATCCGCGGCAGCCTCACCTCGTCGATGAACGTCAAGCGCGACGCGCAGGGCATCGTCGACGGCATCGTGGCCGAGGACATCGGCAAGTTCCCCGATACCAACCTGGCCGAGTCGCTGCAGCGCATCAGCGGCGTGTCGATCGACCGTTCGCTGGGCGAAGGCTCGCGCGTCACCGTGCGTGGCGTCGGCCCGGACTTCAACCTGGTGCTGTTGAACGGCCGTCAGATGCCGGGCGCCAGCATCGAAGAATCCAATGCCTCCAACTCGCGTGCGTTCGACTTCGCCAACCTGGCGTCCGAGTCGATCTCCGGCATCGAGGTGTTCAAGACCAGCCGCGCCAGCACGCCCACCGGCGGCATCGGTGCCACCATCAACATCAAGACCGCCCGGCCGCTGGACAACCCGGGCATGCATGCCAACGTGGGCCTCAAGGGCGTGCACGATGCGTCCAACGAGAACCTGCCCGGCCGCCTGCAGGGCGATTCGCTGACGCCGGAAATCTCCGGCATCTTCAGCACCACCTCGGCCGATGGACGCTTTGGCGTGTCGCTGAGCGGCAGCTACCAGGAACGCGACTTCGGCTACAGCCAGGTCGGCGTGCCTAACGGCTGGCGCTCGTTCCGTGGCGATTCCACCGCCTACGGCACCATTCCGCAGCCGGGCACGCCGGGCTCGGAGAACATCGTCAACCGCCCCGGCCCGAACGATATCTACTCGGTGCCGCAGAACCTCAACTACCGCGTGGTCGGCGTTGAGCGCCAGCGCACCAACGGCCAGCTGGTGCTGCAGTACAAGCCGCTGGACAACATCACCACCACGCTGGATTACACGTACTCGGAAAACAAGATCCAGCAGCAGCGCAACGAAATGTCGGTGTGGTTCAACTACGGCCCCTCCGCCAGCGCCTGGACCAATGGTCCGGTGGCAGGTCCCATCACCTACTCGGAAATCGTCAACCCGGCTACCAGCGATCTGGCTACCGCTGGCTCCAACGCCGCGACGCGCAACCAGAACAAGTCGCTGGGCTTCAACGTGGATTGGGCAGTGAACGATCAGTTCAAGCTCAACTTCGATATCCACCGCTCCACCGCCGAAGCCGGCGCGGACAGCCCGTACGGGTCGAGCAATTCGCTGGGCGTGTCCGGCTTCTACCGCGGCACCTCGGTGGTGGATTTCAGCAAGGATTTCCCGGTGTTGCAGCAGCAGCTGGGCTTTGGCCTGAACGGGCTTGACCCCTCGCGCACGTTGGTCACCGGCTCGGCGTTCCGCAACAGCTACATGAAGTCGGAGATCGACCAGGCGCAGGTCAACGGCGACTTCACCTTCGAAAATTATTCGCAGTTGAAGTTCGGTATCGGCAGCACCGAAGTGAAGAATCGTTCGGCGTTCTCCAACGTGCAGCGCGATACCTGGGGCGGCAACGGCACCGCGGCTGATTACCCGGACGATCTGTGGATTCCGAGCTCGTTCGCGCAATATTTCGATGCGATCGGCGGCAGCGGCAACCCGGCGCAGTTCAACCAGTTGTTCCTGTTCGACTTCGAGCGTGCACGTCAGGCCGCCGCGCAAGCCGCGGGCGATGACGCGCTGTACCGCATCTCGCCGGTGTTCAACACCGACCGCCGCGTGACTGAAAAATCCAAGAACGCCTACCTGCAGTGGAATAACAGCTGGGACGATCTGCGCGTGCCGATCAGCCTGGCCGCCGGTGTACGTTACGAAGAAACCAAGGTGGACGCGCAGGCGCTGGTGCCGGTGGCGGTCGGCATCGATTGGGTCGCCAACAACGAGTTGCCGATCCGTCTGGCCGACTCGGCCTTCGCCGGCGGCAGCGGCAAGTACGAATACTGGCTGCCCAGCCTGGACCTCAGCTTCAAGCTCACCGATGACCTGGTGCTGCGCGGCAGCTACGGCGAAACCATCGGCCGTCCCGGCTGGGGCGACATCCAGGGCGGGCAGACGCTCAACCAGATCGCACGCCTGGAAGGCGGCACCGGCCAGGAAGGCAACCCCGGCCTGAAGCCGCTGCTCTCGCACAACATCGATGTTTCGCTGGAGTGGTACTACAGCGATGCCAGCTACGCCTCGGTGGGCTTCTTCCGCAAGAACATCGACAACTACATCGGTGTGACCACGCGCAACGACACCGCGCTGGGATTGAACACCCCGGTGGGCGGTGCGTACTGGAACGAAGCGCTGGGCAACGGCTGCGCCTCGGCCGACCTGACCTGCATCCGCAACTACATCTTCCGCAACCGCGGCGGCGCGCCCGGCGTGGTGCGCGGGGCAGACGATGCCAACGGCAACGCCACCGGCGTGATCAGCGGGCAGCCGGGCGACCCGGTGGCCAACTTCGCCATCACCGCGCCGGCCAACCAGCGCTCGGCGTCGCTGGACGGTTGGGAATTCAACCTGCAGCACATGTTCGGCGTCAGCGGTTTCGGCGTGTCGGCCAACTACACCATGGTCGACTCCGGGCTGACCTACAACAACGCGGTGATCGGCGAGCAGTTCGCGCTGGAAGGCCTGAGCGATTCGGCCAACGTGGTCGGCTTCTACGACAAGGACAAGTGGCAGGTGCGTGCGGCCTACAACTGGCGCGACGAATTCCTGGCGGCGCGTTTCGACGGTAGCGGCCAGCCCAACCCGGTCTACACCGAAGCCTATGGCCAGCTGGATCTGAGCATCGGCTACCAGTGGAACGAGAACCTGTCGCTGAGCCTGGAGGCGATCAACCTCACCGACGAAGTGCAGCGTCAGCACGGCCGGCAGAAGAACCAGATCGTCTATGCCACCCAGACCGGCCCGCGCTACATGCTGGGCCTGCGCTACAAGTTCTGGTGATGTAATTGCGGCACCGAGCGTCCCGGCAGCGCGTCTGCCGGGACGCTTGCACGACCTTCCTGCGACAGGTGCAGCACGACAGCGGCACTTGCCGCGCGAGGGGTAACTGACCAAGCATGGGCCACGCGCCCCCGCGTGATGTGGCGACCCCCATGACCAATGCTGTGTTGTTGAACAATCTCGATCACCGCGATCTGCGCGTGATCACCGCCTATGGCGCCGCCTATGGCGATGACGTGATGTCGGCGGCGACGTTTCCGCAGGAATTCCGCCAGCTGCAAGGCCAATACCCGATCGTGTTCCACCGCAACGACAGCGGGCGGTTTCAACCGCTGGCCCTGCTGGGATTACGCCTGGGCGAAAACCTGTTTCTGGATGGCGCGCGCTGGGATGCGCCCTATGTGCCAATGGCGATCCAGCGCCAACCGTTTCTGATCGGCCAGCAACCGGAAGGGCCGATGGTGCACGTGGATCTGGACAGCCCACGCATCAGCACCCAGGACGGCGAGCTGCTGTTCCGCGAACACGGCGGCACCACCGATTTTCTGTATCACATCAGCCAATTGCTGCGCACGCTGCACGATGGGCTGGCGGCGAGCGATGCCTTCGTCGAGCGCCTGCTGCGCTACGAGTTGCTGGAACCGTTCGTGTTCGAAGCGACCCTGGATAACGGCCTGGACTGCCGGCTGGCCGGCCTGCACACCGTGCACGAAGAACGCCTGCGCGCGCTCGGCAAGACGGCGCTGCTGGACCTGCACCGGCATGGCGATCTGGAGCCGCTGTACATGGCAGTGGCCTCGGTCGCGCAATTCCGCCACCTGCTCGAACGCCTGAATCGCCGCCATGCCGGCTGAGCCGCGCGCCATCGACGAACGCCACGGCCTGGATCCGCAACAGCTGGATCCTGCGCTGCTGCGTTCGACCACGCCGCTGGTCCTGCGCGGGCTGGTGCGCAACTGGCCGTTGGCGCAAGCCGGTGCGAGTTCCGCGCAGGCGGCCGCTGCGTACCTGCGTGGATTCGATCGCGGCGAAGCGGTGGTGGCGCAAGTCGGGCCACCGGAGATCGGCGGGCGGTTCTTCTACAACGCGGACATGAGCGGCTTCAACTTCCGCCCCGAGCGCGTGCCGCTGACGGTGGTGCTGGACACCTTGTTGCGCGACCTGCACAACGCGCAGCCGCCGGCGATCTATGTCGGCTCCACCACGCTGGACACCTACCTGCCCGGCCTGCGCGCGGCCAATCCCATCGCGCTACCGCAGGCCGAGCCGCTGGCCAGCATCTGGATCGGCAACCGCACGCGGATCGCCGCCCATCAGGACCTGCCGGACAACCTGGCCTGCGTGGTCGCCGGGCGCCGCCGCTTTACGCTGTTTCCGCCCGAGCAGTTGAGCAATCTGTACATCGGCCCGCTGGATCTGACCCCGGCCGGGCAGCCGGTCAGCCTGGTGGATATCGCCGCGCCGGATCTGCAGCGCTTTCCGCGCTATGCGCAGGCGCTGGAACATGCCGTGGTCGCCGAGCTGGAACCGGGCGATGCGCTGTTCATTCCCAGCATGTGGTGGCACCACGTCCAGGCGCTGGAAAGCTTCAACGTGCTGGTCAATTTCTGGTGGCGGCAAAGCCCGGCCTACATGGATTCGCCGATGAACGCGCTGATGCTGGCGTTACTCACCATGCGCGACCTGCCGCCGGAACAACGCGCCACCTGGCAGGAGGTGTTCCGGCATTACGTGTTCGAAGCCGATGAGAGCACTGCTGCGCATGTGCCCGACGCGGCGCGCGGCGTGCTGGCCCCGATGGACGACAACCGTGCCCGCAGCCTGCGCGCACGCTTGCTGCAACGCTTGAACCGCTGAGGATTGACGCATGTCGTACACCGCCCCCTTGGACCCCCAGCAGCGCCCGGTGCGGCGCGTGGTCATCGCCGGTGGCGGCACCGCCGGCTGGATGGCCGCCGCCGCACTGTCCAAGCTGCTGGGCCGGCAGTTGCAGATCACCCTGGTGGAATCGGATGAAATCGGCACGGTAGGCGTGGGCGAAGCCACCATCCCCAGCCTGGTCACCTTCCACCGCCTGCTGGAGATCGACGAAGCCGCGTTCATGGCCGCCACCCAGGCCACCTTCAAACTCGGCATCGGCTTCGAGCATTGGCGCGATGTGGACAAGCACTACATCCACTCCTTCGGCCACACCGGCACCGATCACTGGAGCGCGGGGTTTCACCACTTCTGGTTGAAAGGCCGCCAGCGCGGTGTGGCACGCGACTTCGGCGACTACTGCCTGGAACTGCGCGCCGCCCAGGAAGGCCGCTTTGCGCATCTGCCCAACAGTGGCATGAACTACGCCTACCACCTGGATGCGGGCCTGTATGCGCGCTTCCTGCGCCGCTTCAGCGAAGGCTTTGGGGTGCAGCGCATCGAAGGGCGCATCGGCGAGGTGCAGACCGACCCGGACAGCGGCTATCTCACTGCGCTGACGCTGCAGGACGGCACGCGCGTGGAAGGCGACCTGTTCATCGATTGCACCGGCTTTGCGGGCTTGCTGATCGGCAAGACGCTGGGCGTGGGCAGCGACGATTGGTCGCGCTGGTTGTTTGCCGACAGCGCGCTGGCGGTGCAGACCGAATCGGTGGGCCCGCCGGTAACCTATACGCGGTCGCGCGCGGATCAATCGGGCTGGATGTGGCGCATTCCGCTGCAGCACCGCGTGGGCAACGGCATCGTGTATTCCAGCCGGTATACCGATCAGGACAGCGCCCGGGCCGTGCTGGAGCGCAATCTGCAGGGACGTGCGCTGACCGAACCGCGGGCGCTGCGCTTCACACCCAATCAGCGCCACCGCGTGTGGGAAAAGAACTGCGTGGCGTTGGGGCTGGCCAGCGGGTTTCTGGAGCCGATCGAGTCGACCAATATCCATCTGATCCAGCGCGGCATCGTCCGCTTGCTGCAGACCTTTCCGCAGACGATCAACGCGGTCGACATCGCCGAATACAACCGCCAGGCGGCCGATGAAATCGCGCATATCCGCGATTTCGTGATCCTGCATTACCACGCCACCGATCGCCGCGACACGCCGTTCTGGCGCGACTGCGCAGCGATGGACATTCCCGACTCGCTACGCCACCGCATGGAGCTGTTTCGCCAGAGCGGGCGCGTGTTCCATCAGGGCAACGAGTTGTTTGCAGAGAACTCCTGGGTGCAGGTGATGCTGGGCCAGGGCATCACCCCGCAGCAGCACCACCCGGTCGCCGACCTGATGGGCGATGCAGAGCTGCGCCATTTTCTGGAGAGCATCCGCCAGCGCGTGGACGCGACCGTGGCCACGTTGCCGCCGCATGCGGACTTCCTGCGTCACCACTGCCCCGCCCCGCCGCTGCCCGACCCGGCCGCCCGCGCGCCGTCCGATGCGGCGCTGGCGGCCCCGGCAGGATGAATTTCGCATCCGGCTGCGGCAACCCTTGGCTTACACCGCCCCAGCAATGCTAGATTGCGGCATTGCCGTCCATTGCGGGAACAATGGCCGGCGCTCGCCGTAGCAACGTTATCTTTCGCACTCGGGGTAAGGGGGACGCATGTTGGATCTGACACAGGGCCGTATGGCACGCCGGATCGCGCCGGTCATTTTGCTGGTTGGCCTGGCTGCCTGCTCCAAGCAGGAAGACAAGGCTGCCGCCACCGCGCCTGCCACCGGCGCTACGCCGGCAGCATCGGCGGCGGCACCGACGCCCGCCACCGCGGTGTCGCCGCAGGTGCAATCGATGGCCGCCGATCAGTTGCGCGAATCGGCCACCAAGGCGCTGCAGGACAACCGCATGTACGCCCCGGTTGGCGACAACGCGGTGGAGTACTACCTGGCCCTGCGTGAGAAGCAGCCGCAGGACGCCACCGTCAACAGCGCGCTGACCGACCTGCTGCCGTACACGCTGATCGCCGCCGAACAAGGCATCAGCCGCGAAGAGTTCCCCGAGGCGCAGCGCCTGATCGCGCTGATCGAAAAGGTCGACCCCAAGGCACCGGCACTGCCGCGCCTGAAGTCGGGCCTGGAGACGGGCATGAAGACCGCCGCCAACCGCTCCGAGCAGGATGCCGAGCAGGCCAAGAAGCTGGTCGAGGACAAGGCCAAGCAGGCTGCCGAGCAGAAGCGTCTGGCCGAACAGCAGACCCGCGAAGCCGCCGCTGCCCAGCAGATTGCCGCCCAGCAGGAAGCCGCCCGCCAGCAGACCGCCGAAGCCGAGCGCCAGGCCGCTGCCCGTCGTCAGGCGGAGGCCCCGGCCCCGGCCGCACCACGCCCGGCACCGGCCGCCGCAGCAGCAGCAGCGCCCGCTGCGCAGTCGCTACGTCCGATCAGCACCCCGGCACCGCGCTACCCACCCGAAGCACTGCGCGCCGGCACCTCCGGCGAAGTGCTGGTGGAGCTCACTGTCGGCACCGATGGCTCGATCACCTCCTCCCGCGTGCTACGCGCCAACCCGCCGCGGGTGTTCGATCGCGAAGCGCTCAACGCCGTGAAGCGCTGGCGCTTCGAGCCGGTTGCCGCCCCGGTTACCACCCGCCGCACGCTGTCGTTCAATCCGGGCGGTTGAGGCAGTGATGGGGAGGGCGTCGCTGCTTGCCGACGCCACCCTGGATCCCACGCCCCTCGATACCGGCGCGCTGCACTAGGAGCGCGCCGGTATCGGCACGGGACGTTGCGGGATCGGAGATCGCCCGCACCGGGATCACAGGCGTCTAGGACTGCAACCGGCGCGCGCTTCCGCACTTCGCCGCTGCTGATTGACGCAACAACTATTGGAAACGCAAAAGCCCGCAGCGATGCGGGCTTTTGCGTTGTGGAGCGCGTGTGGCTGCACGTGGATGTGCGACAGCGACGTCCCTCATCGAGAGCGTTACTGGGGCGTGCTGGCCGTACCCTCATCCGGCGCTACGCGCCACCTTCTCCCGGTGGGAGAAGGGAGCTGCTTGGCTTTGTGTGAGAAGAGAGCTGCTTCGTTCGACGGGAGAAGGGAGCTGCCTGGCGCTGTGTGAGAAGAGAGCTGCTTCGTTCGACGGGAGAAGAGAGCTGATTGGCTCTGTGTGAGAGGAGAGCTGCTTCGTTCGATCGGAGAAGGGAGCTGCTTCGTTCAATGTGAGAACAAAGCAGCACCTGTCGATGACAGAGGAAACTGCTTGGCTCGATCAGAAACGCCGCGCCTGCCATCGCAAGCCACCGACCACGTGACCGCGCATGCCCCTCTCCCGCCGGGAGAGGGGTTGGGGTGAGGGTACGGTGTCACCAAATCCACGCAGCGGCCAGCCGATCAGCAACCCCACCAACCATGCCCACCGAACGGCCAGTCGTTCGCCATCATGTGCGTGCCGTCATCCACTCGCTACGCACGACGCACCAAGAGCGACCAACAAACCGTAACGAACAGCCGTCAGGTGGGTGCAGACGGCCCGCCCATAACCGGAGTGTGCGGCTAGCCCATCCCGATTCCAGGCACTGGCAGTGCCCGCCTGGCGGCGACGCCGTAGCTGTACTCGCCGCTCTGAGCCAAACGCACGGCGCGCAGACCATCGCTGCCACTGCACGCTTGTCGAGCCACTTACCCCGAAATCGCCAAGCGCTCCTGGTGATAACGACGTACCGCCGCATACCACAACAGCCCAGCCACGCCGAAGCCGGCCAGCAGATACACCGCCCAGGTCTGCGCGTTGATGGTTTCGTGGCGGATCACCTTGAGCAACATCTGGTTCTGCGCCAAAAAAGGCACCGCAAAATGCCATAGCTGCGTCTTCAGCGGATACGCCATCAATGCGTAGCCGGGCAGCATCGGCAGCAGCAGCAACCAGGTCATGTGCGCCTGCGCTTCCTTCATGCTTTTGGCCGCGGCGGCCAGATAGGTCAGCAGCGAGGTACCGACAAACAGCATCGGCACCAGGATGAAGAGCATCTGCAGCATCGGCACGAAACCCACATTGAGCTGGCGTCCCAGATTGGACGACGACAACTGCGCGCTCAATTTGAATGCCAGCAATGTGAGCAACAACGACACCATGCCGATCACGCAGGCGGCAGCGATCTTGCCGCTGACAATCGCACTGCGTGGTGCGGGCGTTGCCAGCAGCGGTTCCAGCGACTGCCGCTCACGCTCGCCGGCAGTGGCGTCCAGAATCAACGACGCGCCGCCCAGGAACGAGGTGATCACCAGCAGCACCGGCAACAGCATCGCCATCATTTGCCCGCGCTTGGCTTCGGCAGTGGCCAGGTCCTGCGCGGCGATTTCCAGTGGCCGGCTCACCTGCGCATCGATGCCACGCGCCAGCAGACGCAATGCGCCGACCTGCTGGCTGTAGCCGCTCAAAGCTGCCTGCAAGCGCAGGCTGGGCACGTCGGCCTCGCGGCGGGTGCTGTCCTTGATGATTTCCACCAGTGCCGGACGGCCTTCGCGCCAATCGTCGGCATAGCTGTCGCTGATGCGCAGTGCCACGTCCACATCCTGGTTGCGAATGGCCGTCGTCAGGTCGGCTGGCGCATCCACGGCGTTGAGCCCCTGTGCGGCGAGAAACCGCACCAGATTGGGTGCGTGTTCGCGGCCGAGCGTGGGGATGTCCAGCGGCTTGTCGATCTGCGTGCGCACGCGGCTTTCACTCAAGGCGCCCATGCCCAGGATCAGGATTGGATACAGCAATGGCGACAGCAGCAACGCCAATGCCAGGGTGCGGCGGTCGCGCGAGATGTCGCGCAGTTCCTTGCGCAGCACCGTCCACCACGTGGCCAACAGGGAGCGCTTGCTCATGCGTGCAGTCCTTCTTCCGAGCCGATCGACTTGACGAAGGCGTCTTCCAGGTTGTCTTCACCGGTGGCGGCACGCAGTTCGTCGGCGCTGCCGGACGCCACCACCGTGCCCTTGGCGATGATGACGATGCGATCGCACAGCGCCGCCACCTCTTGCATGATGTGACTGGAAAAGATCACGCAACGCCCTTCCGCACGTAGCTGCTGCAGGAAGCCACGCATCGCGCGCGTGGTCATCACGTCAAGGCCATTGGTGGGCTCGTCCAGAATCACGTTGCGCGGGTCGTGCACCAGCGCGCGCGCAATCGCGGTCTTGGTGCGCTGGCCCTGGCTGAAGCCTTCGGTCTGGCGATCGAGAATGTCGTCCATGTCCAATGCGCTGGACAACACGCGCGTGCGCTCGGCGATCTGGCTGCGCGACATGCCATGCAACTCGCCGAAATAGGCGATGTTTTCGCGTGCGCTCAAGCGCTTGTAAACGCCGCGCGCATCCGGCAACACGCCCAGCGCACGGCGTACCGTGACCGGGTCGTGCGCGGCGTCCACGCCATCCACGGTGACGCGCCCCTGGTCCGGCGACATCAAGGTGTAGAGCATGCGCAAGGTGGTGGTCTTGCCGGCGCCATTGGGGCCGAGCAAGCCGGTGATCTGGCCGTCGGCGGCGCTGAAACTGACCCCATCGACCGCATTGACCAGCCCGGTCTTGGTCTTGAACGATTTGTGCAGATTCTCGACGACGATCATGCGTGCGCCTCCGTGGCGTGGTCGATGCGGCTCATGGTTCCCATCCGTTGAACGAGGTAAACGCTGGCACGTTGTTGAGGCTGGCCACGCAGCTGGCATCCAGCGCCTTGGCGTCGGTGGTCTGCAGAAACTGGCTCAGCACCTTGGGCATGCAGCCGAGCCGGAACACGCCATGCCCCTGCCCCGGCGCGATGATGTGGCGGCCGTTGGGCAGACCCTGCAACACGCGTTGCGCGTAGCGCGGCGGTGTCACCGGATCGAGCTCGCCGGACAGCAGCAGCACCGGCAGCGTCGATGTGAACGGCTTGGCTGCATCGGCCGGTGCCGGCTTGGCGGGCCAGACCTTGCAGGGGGCGAAGAACATCTCGGCCACCTCATTGCCCAGCAGCGTGGCGTCCTTGTCCGTGGGTGCGCGGTAACGCCCGGCATCCTCGCTGCACAACACCGACCATTGCATCGCGCGATTCATCTGATCGGACATGTCCGACGCACTCATCTGCGCCAACGCCATCAACGACGCATAGCGGCCTGCGGCGGCTTCGTCCAGCACCAGCGGCAGCAGGGAGGCGGTTTCCGGTGCATACGAAAATCCAAACGCCAGCCCCACCACCGTATCGGCGGTCACCTGTTCGTGGCGCAGCGCGCCGGTGCGCGGGTCACGGTAGTCCACTGCCACCGGCGCCTGGCGCAAACGCTCGACCACCTGCCGCAGCTGGGCGCGGGTATCGACCGTGAAGCGTTTGGCGCATGCCGGCGTGGACGCGCATTGCTTGGCCTGCAGCGCAATCGCATCTTCGAAGGTGCGCGCAAATTCGCCGCCGATCACCAGATCGTTGGGCGCCACGCCATCGAGCACCACGCTGCGGGTGTGCTGCGGATAATGCATCGCGTACTGCTGCGCCACGCGCGTGCCGTAGGAGCCGCCGATCAGATTGAGCTGCTGCACACCCAAGGCCGCGCGTACCGCATCCAGATCGGCGATGGCCTCGGTCGTCGTGAAGTAGCGCGGATCGGCGTCGTTGCGCAAGCCGTCCGCGCACTGCCGCGCATAGTCGGTGAGCTGTGTCACGCTGGCGGCGGCGCCACCTGGCATCTCCAATGGCTTGCCGGCGCCATTGCGGCATTGCAGCGGATGCGACCCACCGGTGCCGCGCTGATCGACTAGAAAAAGATCGCGCTGTTTGCGCACCTCGCGCAAGCCCATGTCCACGATCGCGGCCACCTGCGTGGCCGACTGGCCTGGGCCGCCAGCAATGAAGAACACCGGGTCCGGCGTGCTGCCCGCACCGGCGTTACTCTCCAGCCAGGCGATCTTCAAGTCGAGCATGCGCCCATGTGGCGCAGCCGGATTTTCCGGCACTTTCAGCTGTGCGCACTGCGCTTCGATATTGCCCGCCGCGCTGCCGGAACTCAGCGTACACGGTGCAAATTGCAGGCTGCCATAGCGATTGCCGGCCGCAGTGTCTTGATGCGTGTTTGCAGCACGCGGCTGCGTTTTACCCGGCCCGGATGCGCCGGCGTTGCCGGCAGCAGGCGCCTCTGCGCGTTGGCATCCTGCTGCCAGCAGCGCGGCCAGCACGGCGGCGGCCACATTCAGTTGCTTCAGCATGTCCATCCTCTCCTAGTGCCCATTCCCTGACGTTGCCGACGGTCGGTTGTGACCACCGCAACTACTGATCATCGTCATACAGAAACACGTGCTCGATCGGTTCGCCGAACAAACGTGCGATGCGAAACGCCAATGGCAGGCTTGGATCGTACTTGCCGGTCTCCAGCGCATTGATGGTTTGCCGCGACACGCCCAGCTGCTCGGCCAACTCGCCTTGCGACCAGCCGCTGGCTTCGCGCAATGCACGTACCCGACTCTTCATTGATAGCGGCGTGCATTGATGGCCTTGGTGAAGCCATAGGTGATGCACAGCACCGGAAACACCCAGATCATCGCCGCCGCTGCCGGCACCGCGATCAGCTGCGCCGATTGCAGGAAGCCGGCGGTCATGTACGCCAGGCTCACCAGACCCGCGGCAATGGCGATCGATTCCAGCTCGATGCGGCGTTGCATTTCATCCGAATCATGTACAAAACGCGCCACCGCACGGACCACGAACATCAGCAGCAAGGCAGGCAGCAGCGCAATCAGCACACGCATCCAGTTGGCGTCCACACTGGCCAGCAGATGCCGCCAACACAGCATGACCACGACGTAGGCCAGCATCGGCGGCGCGAGCTCCGTGTGATACCGGCGGACCAACGCAGGCGGCGCACTGTCGCGAAAGCTGCCGCACGAGACGTGCAGCATCAGCGCCACCAGCAAGCCGCCCAGGCCGACGCCGATCAGCAGCCCCTGGGCGTAATCGCTCACCTGCCATGGCAGCCAGCGCCGCAAGGCACCCAGCAGAATCAGGACAACGCTGCAGACCTGCAGTACACGCAGCGCCACTGTCTTGGCGCTCATCGTGCGCCCAGCGATATCGTGGCCGTCTGCGCGTAGAGCGCTGTGCACTGCATGGCAGTACAAGTAGATTCCTTGAGCATCACAGCACTGCAAGGCAATGCGTGCACCGGCGACATGTTTGCGCTGCTGTTCACCCCATACCCCTGTGTCAAGTTCCCTTGACACAGAGAGTGCGCGCAGATTTGGGGCGTGTCAAGCATCCTTTACACCGATGTGGAGCGGATGCGTAGGTTGATCCGTCATCGTTGCGGATGCCGCTGTAGCGACACTCCAAGTCGGTACGCATAAGACATAGCGCACACGATATGGAGCGATCATTCGCCTCCTATCCGTGCCGCGTATAGAGGTTAATTGGCCAAGATGGTGTTACTCGTGCACTGAGATGCCGCTCATTGTGTGCATCGCATGCCAGCACTGCGCCATCAGCGAGCGCTGGCTAAGGTGTTGGAAAGAGCGAAGCGCAGCACTGCGCACCTTCGTGGCAAGACGCGCGCCTAGCGACCAGAGGCTTGAGCATTCCCGCTTTGACTTTAACGCAGCTAAAAAAACGACTGTACTCACCGCCAGGCGGGCGCGGCCGGTGCTCGGTGCTCGGTGCGGCATGGTCCACGCGTACACGCCGGTTCCTCCGCGCCGTCCTCTCCTACCTGACGACTGCTCGCTACGTGGTGTTAGCCACTCTTCATCGTTTGCAAAAACAGTGCGGGTGGATGGAACAGAGGTTCCATCCACCCGCAACGTGGCGCCTTGTGATTAAAGCTTTACGAAGTTCTGGGCAGAGAGCGAGCCGAAAGGCAGCGATGCAAGCGTCCCGCCGACATCGAGCGACCCGAGGTCGACCGGCGCAAAGCCCATCGCGTCGATGAGCGCGTGCACCTCGGCCTTAGCGGCAGCGTCGTCCCCGGAATAGAACAGCACACGCTTACCGCCGGCTACTTCAGGTTCGGCCAGGACGTTGACGTCGAGGTGATTGAACGCTTTGACAACCCTCGCCCCTGGCACGAAGTGCTTGAACACCTCGCTCGAATGCTTGCCCGCCAGATCCACGGCCTTGATGCCGTAGGCCGCCAGTGGATTGCTGGGATCATTGGCGTCCGCAGAAGCCGGGTCGATAAACTCCACCGGATTGGTGCCATCGATCACGATGCGCCCATTCCACGCTGGCAGGCCAGTCATGACTTTCTCGGCATCGACCCAGCGTACCGCGGCGATCACGATGTCGGCGCTCGCCGCTTCGGCAGCGGTAACCGCAGTAATCGAGGGACCAAGCTCATCGACCAGCGCAGCGAGCGAAGCCGGTCCACGGCTGTTTGAAATCGATGCTGCAATCCCTTTCTTGGCGAGTGCACGTGCCACGTTGGCGCCAAGCGCGCCAGAACCAATAATGCCGATGCTCATGATCTATTCCTGTTGATGTGATTGAAGTTGAGGGGTTCTAAAGTGAGAGAGGTTGCCAGCACCCCAAAACACTGGCGGCTCTGATGTCGACGTAATTCATCGAAATATCTATGTGTCGTCGACGTAGTGACATTTAAACTAAAAAATTACCAGACCAGAGGGATCGAGAAGCTTCCCAGCCGCGCGACGTCGGTGGCCACATCTGCGATGGTGGTTTTTCCGAGTTCGCCTTCAAGTGCTTTGCGAGCTCGGGTCAATGTCGGTTCAAGCGCGGCCAGGATGTTACCGCCCACCGCACAACTCTTGCAGGGCGGCGTCCGATGCACCGCAAACAGCTCCGTATCCTCCACCGCCGCATAGACATCGAGCAGTTTGATCTGCTTCGCCGGTTTGGCCAGCATCGCGCCACCGCCGGCGCCAAGTTGCGAACGCGTCAGCCCCGCCTCGCTGAGGCGCGACAGCAGGCCACGGATGACCACAGCACCGGTATTGGCCGAATACGCCAGGTCCTCCGAACGCATCGGCGTGCCATCGCCCACTGCAAGCGCAGTCAGGATATGGGTGGCGACGGCGAAACGGCTGCTGGTGGGCATGGGTTGAAGTGGATCTAGTGAATGTGTGTAACAAACACTAATACATATATTTGAGCGTGTCCATCTTTTTGTTTGATCTCTGCCTGTCTGGGCGCCATTCGACGCACCAACCGTCCAATGCCCCGCTAGTCCGGTAGGTCCGTGGCGACCTGCCGGCCCCTGGTGCAATGCTTTAGACGCTCAATCATCCAGCGGCCTGCAGGGCCCGGCGGCGCGCTGAGCCGGTAGATCGCCGAGATGGGCATGTGATATCCCCCGACCGGTGTGGCCTCGATCGGAAGCACGACAAGTCGTCCTTCGGCGATGTCGTTGGAGACCGCGTGAAACGGCATGCCGCCCCACCCCAGGCCACTGAGAAGAAAAGCATGCTTGGCAAACAGGTCCGCCAACCGCCAGGTCAGGGGAGACAGCACACCGAACTCCTGCCCTTCCGAGATGCTGGAGCGGTCCGTCAATACCAGTTGCACATGCTTGGCGAGCTCCTCGCGCGGAATCGGCCCGTCATAAGCGGCAAGCGGGTGATCGCTGGCTGCCACGCTGACAAAGTTGATCGTGGCAATTTGTTCCGACTCCAAGCCACTGGGCAACATCTGCAAGGACCCGACAACACCAAAGCTGGCGCGGCCATCGACCACCGGCTGCATCGCGCCGCCAAGCGCCTCGACAAATAACCGCAGCGGCGTGTCCGGGAACTGGACACGAAATTCGTGCGCGGCTTCTGCCATGGCAGTGATCGGGAAAAAGACGTCGATCACTGCGACGAGCTCAGGCTCCAGGCCACCGGATATCCCTTTCGCCCGGGCTTTCAGGTTCTCGACGCCTGCGATGATGGCTCTTGCATCCGAGAGCAGCACCTTCCCTTCCGGGGTCAGCTTGGGATATCGGCCCTGCCGATCGAACAGGCGGACGCCGAGCTGCCGTTCAAGATTGTTCATCGTTTCCGAGATGGCGGACTGCGTGCGTCGAAGGCGTCTGCCCGCCGAGGAAAAGCTCCCCTCTTCGGCTGCGGCGACAAAAGTTCTCAATTGATCGAGCGAAAGACCATCCAGCATGTTGGCGCCTTATGTGATTTTTGCTTACTAGCCCTTCCAACGGATTAAACGATGGATCGCATCGAAAAATACAGGCTTGTTGGCAGTAACACCCAGGTGTCAGCATCGCCGCCACATCTTCAGAAGCCACTCTCGATGATCGATCGCAACGACGCTGGAAGCACCGGCAAGGATCTGCCGCAGCCCCATTCCAATGCCGCAGGCATCATCGATGCATCAGATGCTACATACGACCTGATCATCGTTGGTGGCGGGTCCGCCGGCGCAGTATTGGCCAACCGTCTGAGTGCCGATGCATCGCGTCGCGTGCTGTTGATTGAGGCAGGCGTGGCCTATGCACCTAACGCGTATCCGGACGCAGTACGGCGCCAGGATCTGGTGGGCGGCGATCCACAGCACGACTGGGGCTTTCAATCAGAGCCTGGCCTGCTCGGCAGGCGCATGCCACTCAATCGCGGCAAGGTGCTGGGGGGCTCGTCGGCGATCAACGGTGCAGTGGCGATGCGGTTGCCAAAATCAGACCACGACCGCTGGGCCCAGGAACACGATCTGGCGGCACTGAGCTGGGACGCTACACAGCCGTTCTACCAGTCGCTGGAGCGTACCTCCGGGACCGGTGGCACTGGCCATGACGGTCCGTTCCCCGTGCATCAGCTCGGCGACGAAGAAGTGTCAGACCAGCACCGCGCCTTCATTGCCTCCGCGGTTGCTGCAGGCCATGAGCGCTCGGCCGGGTTTGCGACCGCGCACCCACTGGGCGTCGGCCCTTATGTCATGAACACCCGCATGGGCGTGCGGCTCACCACTGGCATGACCCTGCTGAGCGAGGCGGTGCGTGCCCGCGCCAACCTGACCATCCGCGACCAGGTGCTGGTCGATGCCGTCGTGCTGGAAGGTACGCGCGCCACCGGAGTGCGTCTGGCCAATGGCGAGGTGATCAGCGCTGACACAGTCGTTTTATCGGCAGGCACCTACGCCAGCCCGGCGATTCTGATGCGCTCGGGGATCGGTCCTGCCGACACGCTGCGCAACCTCGGCATCGACGTGGTGGCCGATCTGCCGGTGGGCCGTCGCCTGCAGGACCACCCGCTGGTTCCGACCGTGTGGTCGATTAAAAAGGAGGCCGTCGGCCTGCCGTATCCGCCCATCGGCGCCATGCTGTGGACGCGATCGCAGCATGCCGTCGGGGATGAGGCCGACCTCAACATCAGCACTGCAGCGCTGCCCGACGATGGGCAGTCATCCGACAACGCCATGTTCCTGCTGTTCGCGGCGCTGGTGCGCCCGCGGTCGGTCGGCTCTGTGACCATCGCCAGCCGCGACCCGCAGGCGCCACCGATCATCGATCTGGGTTTCCTCAGCGACGCGGGCGATCGGGAGCGCTTGATCGACGGCGTGGAACTGATCCGGAACATCGCGCGGCACACGCCGTTTGCAGAGGTGGTCGGCGGCGAGCTCGCGCCGGGCGCAGCTGTGAGCGATCGCGCCGCGCTGGATGCCACCCTGCCTGCCAGCGTGGCGACCTACCAACATCCAACCTCCACTGTGCCGATGGGAGGACAGCGCGACCCGACTGCCGTGGTCGACATCGATGGGCGCGTCCGCGGGATTGAGGGATTGCGTGTTGTCGATGCATCGATCTGGCCCGACGTGCCTTCGGTGGCGACAGCATTCCCGACCATGATGCTGGCCGAACGTATCGCATCCAACTGGATCTGGCCAAAAGCCTGACCACACCACCAACCCACCGGAGCAACGCATGAACACGCCCAACACCCACACCGCTGTCCAACTTCTACAACGCACCTTGGACACGTTTCTCGCCAAGGATATGAAAGGTTGGTCCGAACTCTGCGACGAGAACGTGGTCGTTGAGTTCCCGTTCGCACCCGATGTGTCGTCCAGGAAACTGGTAGGTCGCGCCGCCATTTACGAGTACCTGCGCAATTACCCGAACGTGATCGACGTCAAGACCATCCCGAGCCTGAAGATCCATGCCACCGACGATCCCAACGTGGCCATCGCCGAATGGAGTGCCTCAGGCACGGTCATCTCCAACGGCAACCCGTATGAAATGAGTTATGCCACGGTGGTGACGTTCAAGGATGGCCTGGTGGTCAATTACCGCGAGTACTGGAATCCGATGGCGTTTCTTGCAGCACTGAGCGACGCAAAGTTCTAAGCGTGATCGGTTGGGGAGCAGCCATGGTGGCGCCTGCGGTCAAGGCCGCACGTGGCCAACCGCGACTTAGAGCGGCTAACAAACCGTAGCGAGCAGTCGCCAGGCGGGTGTGGACGGCGCGGAGGAACCGGAGTGTATGCGTGGACCATGCCGCACTGAGCACGGGCCGCGCCCGCCTGGCGACTGCAAAGTTCTTTTACTAACCGCTCTTAGCGTTGGGAAGATTGTCGCAAGGCTTCTCGCTCGACCAGCATGTCCACAAATGCGCGGACCTTGGTCGGGCGATAACGGGCAGCAGGAAATACCGCATGGATACCGCCCAAAGGCAGGCGCCAATGCGGCAGTACTTCAATCAGGCGCCCTGCAGCGAGGTCCGCTGCCACTACATAGTCTGGAAGCACGGACAAGCCGGCACCCTGGCACACCGCTTCGCGTACCGCCATCGTGGCATCCAGAAAAATGGATGCCTGCACGTGTACCACCTGGGTCTGTCGCTGATTCGACGAGAAGGTCCACCGCAAATGATCACGCAACGCAGTGTTGGCGACGAAGGGCAACGAGAGGATGTCGGCCGGGCTATCGAGCGTTGCGAGCTCCGCTGCCATGGATGCGGGAGCGACAAGCAGTTGGCGGAAGGTGCCAATTTTTCGCGCTTGCTCGCTTGTTTCGGCCAGCCATCCGACACGGATGGCAACTTCGATATGACTGGAAATCAAATCCAGCGTTTGGTCGCTGAGCACCGCATCCACCTTGCACAGGGGATAGCGCTTGGTGAATGCAGCGATCGCAGGCACTACCACGCCCACGCCATAGTCGAACGGTGCAGTGAGCCGCAACATCCCCGACGGCTCGGCGGATCGATCGGCCAAGCCGTCAAACGCATGCTCGGCCTCGCGCAGAATCGATGCGCAGCGCGCGTAAAACTCCTGCCCCACTTCGGTGGCTTGCACTTTACGCGTGGTGCGCACCAGCAGAGAGGTACGGAACTCGCGTTCCAGTCGAGCCACTTGTTGGCTCACTACCGCCTTGGTAATGCCCAGGCGCTCGGCCGCAGCGGTGAACGAGCCGGTTTCTACCACGGCAACGAAGTACGCCAGGCGGCGGAGATTGCCGAGGTCGCCGGGTCCGTCTCCTATTTGATTGGATGCTTTCAACATACGATGCATTTACCACGTATGTATTTATCGATCAATGATCGATCCCTAGGATGGGTCCCACAGTCACAAGGAAAGCGCATGAACACCACTTTGCACTATCTGTTCGACCCACTTTGCGGCTGGTGCTACGGCGCAGCGTCGACCATTTCCGCACTGGCCACTGCGCCTGGCATCGCTGTTCAATTGCAGCCTTCCGGGTTGTTCGCCGGCAAGGGTGCTCGAGCGATGGACGATCAATTCGCCGCGTTTGCCTGGGCGAACGATCAGCGCATCGAACATCTGACCGGGCAGCGTTTCACTGAGCGCTATCGCCAGCAGGTTCTCGGCGATCGCCAGCACCCCTTCGACAGTGGTGCAGCCATATTGGCGCTGACTGCTGTGTCCCTGGTAGCACCGGCACAGCAACTGACGACGCTGACGGCCATTCAACAGGCCCGTTACGTTGACGGGAAAGATGTGACCACCACTGCCGGGCTAGTCAGGCTTCTAGAAGATCTACACCTTGCGGACGCCGCCACACGGCTGGCGCAGGCAGATGCCGAGCTTCTCGCCGTGGATCGGACGCGCATTGAAGGTGCGCAAGCACTGATGCGCGAGTTCGGCGTCCAAGGCGTACCGACGTTCATCGCAGAATCCGGCGGGAAGCGATGGCAAATCGATGCACATGCCGCCTACACCGATCCAAGCGCATTCATACGTCAACTTCAGGCTGCTTGAAAACACCGTTGCATCTTTCCAAAAGGAACGAACCATGACGACACGCAGAGAGCTCATCAAAACCATTGCCGTGGCAGGTATCGCCTCAGCCGTGCCCGCCGTCAACACTGCAATGGCCGCACAGGCGCCTTTAAAGCTGCAGCATTTTCCCGCGGGTGAAAACGGGTTTTTTCGCGCCCCGGTCCTGATCTCCGGCGCGCGCGAAGCGGTGCTGATCGATGGAGGCTTCACGCTACCCGATGGCAAAGCGCTGGCTGATGCAATCAAGGCCGGTGGCAAAACGCTGACCACCATTTACGTCAGCCAAAGCGACCCTGACTATTACTTCAGCCTGGGCCCGATCAAGGCCGCGTTTCCGGATGCACGCATCATCGCCGCATCTGCCACCGTTGCGGCCATCAAGCATAGCGTCGAGAAAAAGCTTGCGACCTGGGGTCCCCAGCTCAAGGAGAACGGGCCGCAGACACTTGCAGACATCGTCATGCCGGACGCATTCGATGGCAACGCAATCACGCTGGAAGGTCAATCCATCGCCATTGTGGATGCAGACGGCCTGGCCAACCGCCGTTACCTCGCACTCAAATCGCTCGATGCAATCTTTGGTGGCGTGCTGGTGTTCTCTGGCGTGCATGTATGGACGGCCGACACGCCGAGTGCGGAAGGACGTAAGGCATGGATCAAGACACTGGATGCGATGGCGGCCCGCAAACCGGCGCTGGTGATTCCTGGACATATGGCACCGGGCGCCGCGACCGACGTGTCGGCGATCCACTACACGCGCGACTATCTGTTGGCATTCGAAGAGGAACTGGGCAAGGCGTCCAATAGCGCCGCGCTCATCGAGGCCATGACCAAGCGCTACCCGGGAGCCGGCATGGGCACGGCATTGCAGATCGGTGCGAAAGTCGCCAAGGGCGAGATGAAGTGGGGTTGATCCGATGAAGACCAATCTGGACATCATCCGGGCAACCTATGAAGGCTCTTCCGAAGAGAACGGCAAACACCTGTTCGCAGCGCTAGCGCCTGAGGCCACCTGGACAGAGGCGGCAGGCTTCCCTTACGCGGGGACCTATACCGGTCCCGCAGAAGTCTTCGAACAGGTGTTTCATCGGCTGGCGACCGAGTGGGTGGGCTACAAGGCCGAGGTTCACACGTACTTGGCCGACAAGGACTACGTCGCAGCATTTGGCACGTATTCCGGCACCTACGCAAAGACCGGGAAATTCATGCGCGCAACCTTCGCGCATCTGTATCGGCTCAAGGACGGCAAGATCCAGAGCATGGAGCAGTATGTCGATAGCTTGATGGTTCACCGGGCGATCGCAGTCGCCGAGGAACCGCAGGGTTAGCAGCAGATCTGCGGACGTGTTGGTGCGGGCAGTGGTCTTGACGATATCTGGCATCGTCAAGACCACGTTCGAAAGACCACGGCCGATTGCAGCTGCGCGCCCGACTCAGCCAGATTGCATTGGCCAAGTGGACCACGCTGGCGATCGCGATGATGTAGCGCAGCTAGCAAAACGACTGTACTCACCGCCAGGCGGGTGCGGCCGGTGCTCGGTGCGGTATGTGCCACGCGTCCACTTCGGTACCTGCGCGCAATCCACACCCACGACGATTGCTCGCTAGGTTTTACTAGCTGCTTTTAGGTGCTCACGCGCTGTAGCGAAGTCGATCAGCTGCGAAAGGGTCCCGGCAGCGGCCGCGCCGATGTGCGGCACCGCTGCTGAGTATTCTTTCTTCCAAGCGTGCTAAGACAATCTGCACTCACACACAATCGCACCGCGCTGCTGCAATGGCGGCACCGCTGCTCGCCTCCTGCAACGGATGCGACCGCTAACGAACGCGACTGCACGCATCCCTGCGCACGAACATCCCACGGCTAGCCGCGATGGTCAGCACATGCATTCCGTTATTCTTGAGCGCCCGGCGACGGTCACCTGCAAAACGCCTGCACGCGTCATCGCGCACGTGCGTTTGCATAGGCCGCTGCACACACCATCAGGAGAGACGATGCGGTTACCCATCTTGCTTGCGATGACGCTGGCCTGCAGCACGGCATTACCGGCGCCGGCGCATGCCGCCGCACCGCGCGAAATTGCAGTGGATCTCTCCACCGCCGGCAAGCCGGTGGATCGCTTCGCCACGCTGTCGGTGGGCTCGGATTTTCCGGGCACGCTGATCCGCGCCGAGACGCAGGCGCATCTGGTGCCTGCCGTGCAGGAACTGGGATTTCGCTACATCCGCTTTCACGATGTCTTCCACGATGCGCTTGGCACCGTCAAAGAAGTGGACGGCAAGCTGGTGTACGACTGGACCAAGCTGGACCAGCTGTACGACGCATTGCTGGCCAAGCGCATTCGCCCGTTTGTCGAGCTGGGCTTTACCCCAGGCGCGATGAAAACCTCCGAGCAGACATTGTTCTATTGGAATGGCAACACCTCGCATCCGGATCCGGCCAAGTGGACCCAGTTGATCGATGCGTATGTGCGGCACATCCGTGCGCGCTACGGCGCCGATGAAGTACGGCAGTGGTACTTCGAGGTGTGGAACGAACCAAATTTGAAGGACTTCTGGGAAAACGCCGACCAGCAGGCCTACTTCGATCTGTATGCCAACACCGCGCGCACCATCAAGGCGATCGACCCGCAGCTGCGCGTCGGTGGCCCGTCCACTGCCGGCGCGGACTGGGTGCCGGAGCTGCTGGCCTTCGTTGCTAAGAACAAGCTACCCATCGATTTCGTCACCACGCATACCTATGGCGTGGACGGCGGTTTTCTCGATGAAGACGGCAAGCAGGACGTCAAGCTGTCCTCATCGCCGGATGCCATCGTGGGCGATGTGCGTCGCGTGCATGCGCAGATCAAGGCATCGGCGTTTCCGCAGTTGCCGCTGTATTTCACTGAGTGGAGCAGCAGCTACACGCCGCGCGATTATGTCCACGACAGCTATATCAGTGCGCCCTACATTCTGACCAAACTCAAGCAAGTGCAAGGGCTGGTGCAGGGCATGAGCTACTGGACCTATACCGATCTGTTCGAAGAACCCGGCCCGCCGCCGACGCCGTTCCATGGCGGGTTCGGGCTGATGAATCGCGAAGGCATTCGCAAGCCGGCCTGGTTTGCCTACAAATATTTGAACGCGCTGCAGGGCTGCGAAATTCCGCTACCCGATGCGCATGCGCTGGCAGCGGTGGATGGCAAGCGCATCGCCGCGCTGGTGTGGGATTGGCAGCAGCCGGTGCAGGCGGTGAGCAATACGCCGTTCTATACCAAACTAGTGGCCGCCACCGAGAGCGCACCGCTGCAGTTGCGCATGACCAACGTGCCCGCAGGCAATTACACCTTGCAGGTGCGCAAGACCGGCTATCGCCGTAACGACCCGCTATCGCTGTACATCGACATGGGCCTGCCCAAGGCCTTGAACCAGACCCAGTTGACCCAGCTGCAGCAAGCCACACGCGACACGCCCGAGCAGGACACACGCATCCGTGTCGGCGCCGAGGGCCTGGTGGAGGTCAATGTGCCGATGCGTAGCAATGATGTGGTGCTGGTGACCTTGCAGCCGCGCTGAGCGATGCGTCGCCGATGTTGCCAGTCACATCATCGCCGTGGCTGGCAGCGCGCAGGGATGGACGCTGCTGTTGGCGCCGCTGCGCAGGTAATCCGCGCACGGTATCAGACCAGCAGCAGGGTCACTTGAGATAGGTCTTGAGGATGGCGGCGACATCGTCGACCGCCAGCTCCCGGTCGCCCAGCGCATCCGGCGCGGCCACGTGATGCTTGAGATGTTCGCTGAGCAACTCGACCATCAACCCCTGCGCCGCACCACGGAACGCGGCGACCTGGGTCAACAGCGCGGTGCAGTCCACATCCTGCGCCAAGGCTTTCTCGAGCCCTTCCACCTGCCCGCGGATCCTGCGCACGCGCGCCAGGAGTTTGGATTTATCGTGGTTCAGATGTGACATTGCGCTATACCCCGTGGGGGTATCTCAGATACCCTATGGGGGTATCGTAGCCAGAGCTCACACCGATGTCGATCACGCCCACCGCGCCCCACTGCGCGCAGTCGCACCGCTTTGCCAGCACCAACCCCCTGGCCGAGCGCAACACCCGCAAGGCCGTGATCCTGACCGTCGTGATGATGGTGGTGGAAATCGTCGGCGGCTGGACACTCAATTCCATGGCTTTGCTCGCCGATGGCTGGCATATGAGCTCGCATGCGCTTGCATTGGGGCTGGCGTTGTTCGCCTACCGCTTTGCGCGGCGGCATGCCACCGACGCGCGCTTCACCTTCGGCACCTGGAAGGTCGAGGTGCTGGGCGGCTACAGCAGCGCGCTGCTGTTGCTGGGCGTGGCCGGCCTGATGGCCTTCCAGTCGGTGGAACGGCTGTTCTCGCCCCAGCCCGTCCAGTATCAGGAAGCCACGGTCATCGCGGTGGTCGGCCTGGCGGTCAATCTGATCTGCGCGTGGTGGCTGCGCGACTCGCATGCGCACGGGCACGATCACAGCCATGGGCATGAGCACGCGCATCATGGTCATGGTCACGCGCATGGTGAGCATGCTCACCACCACGACGGTCACGCCGATCTGAATCTACGTGCCGCGTATCTGCACGTGGTCGCCGATGCCGCCACCTCGGTGTTGGCGATCGTGGCATTGGTCGCCGGCATGCATTGGGGGGTGACGTGGCTGGACCCGCTCATGGGTATCGTCGGCGCGGTGCTGGTCACCGTGTGGGCGTGGGGACTGCTACGCAGTACCGGCCGCGTGCTGCTGGATGCGGAAATGGACGCGCCGGTGGTGGCGGAAGTGAAGCAGGTCATCGCCGAGCTTCCGCATGCGATCACCATCGCCGACCTGCATGTGTGGCGCGTCGGCAGCAATCGCTATGCCTGCGTGCTCAGCCTGGTCACTGACGCAGACATCGATGCGGATCTAGTCCGCGCTGCGTTGCAGATTCACGAAGAACTGGTGCACATCACGGTCGAGCTGCAACGCCCGCCACTGCACACAGCGCGGGCATAGCCTGGCGCATGTGCAACCGCAGGCACGCTGCCATGACGGTGCAGCACGCCTGCGGTTGCCGGCGCCATCGCGGCGGCGCCGGCGGTCCTCAGGTCTTCGCCGGTGGCGGGCTGACGTATTTTTCGCGACGAATCTGCGCGTTCGGCAGACCGGCGGCCTTCAGTGCCTCGACGCAGGTGTCCACCATGTCCGGGTTGCCGCAGAGATAGGCAATATCGGTCTGGGCATCGGGCGCGAATTCGGGCAGATGCTGCTGCACATAGCCGTGCCGCACATCGGCATGCGGCGAGTCAGGCAGCTCGCGCGACAAGCACGGCACGTAACGGAACTGCGGGTGCGCGTCGGCAAACGCGCGGAAATCCTCGCCGTACAGCAGCTCGGCCGGGGTGCGCGCGCCCTGCAGCAGGACCACCTGCACGCCACGGCTGGCGATCGCCTCGGCCAGCAACGGCAGCATCGACCGGTACGGGGTGACCCCGGTGCCGGTGGCGATCAGCACATAGCGCTGGTTGGCATCGCCCGGCGGCAGGCAGAAACGGCCGTAGGGGCCGCTGGCCTGCAACTGGTCGCCGATCTGCAGGCCTTCGAACAGCGCGGTGGCCGAGCCGCCGGGCACGAAGCTCACCGCGATCTCCACCGCCTCGCCCGGTCCCAGCGCATGGTCGTGAATGGTCGCCAGCGAATAGCTGCGCTTGGTCGGCGTGCCATCGGCGCCATTGAAGTGGATCTGGATGAACTGCCCGGGCTGGAAATCCAGCGGCTGCCCGTCGTCACGCACGAACTGGCAGTGGGCCACGGTGGGCGCAATCATGCGCCGGTCGACAAGCTTGAGGGGAAATTGAACAGGCACGAACGTATTTAGGACAGTCTGTGATCGGGGCTTGCCCCCGCGGGCTTCTATAATAACGGCCTGCAACTCGCTGCGCCGTCACGCTGACGCGAAGGAACACCTTGAATTCCCCATCTCCGATCACCGCACCCGCCCTGCGCGTGTGCGATCTGCGCAAGACCTACGACAACGGCACCCAGGCGCTCAAGGGCGTGTCGCTGGATGTGGCGCCAGGCGATTTCTTCGCCCTGCTGGGCCCCAACGGCGCCGGCAAATCGACCCTGATCGGCATCATCAGCTCGCTGGTGAACCTGTCCGGCGGGCAGGTGGAAGTGTTCGGCACCGATCTGGTCGCCCATCGCAGCGAGGCGATGCGGCTGATCGGCCTGGTGCCGCAGGAGGTCAACTTCAACCTGTTCGAAAAGCCCTTCGATATCCTGGTCAACTACGCCGGTTTCTACGGCATGCCGCGTGCGGAAGCCGAGCGTCTGGCCGAAGTGGAGCTGCGCCGCGCACACCTGTGGGAAAAGGCCCAGGTGATGAGCCGCACGCTGTCCGGCGGCATGAAACGGCGGTTGATGATCGCCCGCGCGATGATGACCCAGCCGCGCCTGCTGATTCTGGACGAGCCCACCGCCGGTGTGGATATCGAGATCCGCCGCGATATGTGGCGCGTTCTGAAAGAGATCAACGCCGCCGGCACCACCATCATCCTGACCACGCATTACCTGGAAGAAGCCGAGCACCTGTGCCGCAACCTGGCCATCATCAACCACGGCCAGATCGTCACCCAGGGGCCGATGCGCGAATTGCTGGCCAAGCTCGACGTGGAAGGCTTCCTGTTCGATATCGACGGTGACCTGCCCACTCAGCTGCCGGCGATCGAAGGCACCACGCTCACCGCCATCGACAGCCACACGCTGGATCTGGACATGCCGCGCGCGATGGACCTCAACCGCGTGTTCGCCGCGCTAGGCGATGCCGGCATCCGGGTGCGCTCGATGCGTACCAAGAGCAACCGGCTGGAAGAATTGTTCGTTCGTCTGACCGGACCCGGCGAAACCCTCGCCGACCCGGCTCCTGCTACAGCGGCGCCCGTGCGCCCGGCAGGTCACCCATGAGTTCCCCGGAGCCTTCGATGTCCGCTGTTCCCGCAACACCCCGCCAACGCAACTGGATTGCGCTGGGCACCATCGTGCGCCGCGAAGTGCAGCGCATCCTGCGCATCTGGGGCCAGACCCTGGTGCCGCCGGCCATCACCATGACGCTGTACTTCCTGATCTTCGGCGGGCTGATCGGCTCGCGCGTGGGCGACATGGGCGGCTACACCTACATGCAGTTCATCGTGCCGGGCCTGGTGATGATGAGCGTGATCCAGAACAGCTACGGCAACATTTCGTCGAGCTTTTTCGGTGCCAAGTTCGGCCGCCACGTGGAAGAACTGCTGGTCAGCCCGATGCCCAACTGGGTGATCCTGTGGGGCTATGTGTCCGGCGCGGTGCTGCGCGGGGTGATGGTCGGTGCGCTGGTGCTGATCATCGCCATGTTCTTCACTCCGGTCCGCATCCCGCATCCCTTCGTAACGCTGACCACCGTGCTGCTGGGCGCGATCATCTTTTCGCTGGCCGGCTTCGTCAACGCGGTGTACGCCAAGAAGTTCGATGACGTGGCGATCGTGCCCACCTTCATCCTGACCCCGCTGACCTACCTGGGCGGTGTGTTCTATTCGGTCAAATTGCTGCCCGGCTGGGCCGAGGCGGCCACGCATGCCAACCCGATCTTCTACATGGTCAACGCCTTCCGCTACGGCCTGCTCGGCAGCTCCGACGTGCCGATCTGGGTGGCCTACGCGCTGATGCTGGGCTTTGTCGCCGTGCTCAGCGCGCTGGCGCTGTGGCTGCTGCGCCGTGGTGTGGGGTTGCGGAGCTAACGCCGGGCGCGGATTTTATTGGGAACGCCGGTTGCTGGCGGACGCGCTTCCCCCCATCCGCCCTTCGGGCACCTTCCCCCGCCTGCGGGGGAAGGGCAAAACCAGATTGACTGAGGACAGATCACATCATGCGCATGCTCATTCTCGGCGCCGGCGGCACCGGCGGCTACTTCGGCGGACGTCTGGCGCAGGCCGGCGTGGACGTTACCTTCCTGGTGCGCGATGCGCGGGCGGCGCAGTTACAGGCCGATGGCTTGCGTCTTCGCAGCCCGCTGGGCGATGCGGATCTGCAAGTGGCGCATGTCACTGCCGCTGCCTTGCCGGCGCTGGTAGCGCAGCAGCCGTTCGACCTGGTGATCCTCAGCTGCAAGGCCTACGACCTGGATAGCGCGCTTGAGGCGATTGCACCGGCCGTGGGCGAACACACCACGGTACTGCCGATTCTCAACGGGCTGCGCCATTACGCGGCGCTGGACGAGCGCTTCGGCGCGGCGCGGGTGCTGGGCGGGCTGTGCTTCATCAGCGCCACCAAGGGCGAACACGGCGAGATTCTGCATCTGGGCAAGCCGGCAGCGATCACCTTTGGCGAGCGCGATGGCAGCGCAGACTCGACGCGCGTGCAGGCGTTTGCCGCAGCATGCACGCAGGCGGGTATTGACCATGTGGCCAGCACGCAGATCGCGCAGGAGCAGTGGAATAAATACAGCTTCCTCACCGCACTGGCAGCGGCCACCTGCCTGATGCGCGCACCGGTCGGCGCAATCGTCGCCACCGACGATGGGCGTGCGTTGATCAACGGTGTGTACAACGAATGCCTATGGGCCGCCGATGCGGCCGGGCAGACGATTCCCGAGCCGGCGCGTGCGAAAGCTTTGCAGACCTTGTTACAGGTGGATTCGCCGTTGAAGGCGTCGATGCTGCGCGATCTGGAAGCCGGCCAGGATGTGGAAGCGGCGCAGATCGTTGGCGACATGCTCAAGCGCGTGCGCGAGACCGGTCGCAATGCACCGCTGCTGATGGCGGCGAATGTGCATCTGCAGGCGTATCAGGTGTTGCGGCATAGCTGAGGCTGTTGGAGTGCGGGCGGGCGGTTGGGCTACGTGTAAACCCTCCCCCCATCCGCCCTTCGGGCACCTTCCCCCGCAGGCGGGGGAAGGGATCGGGGATCGGGGATCGGGGATGATGGTAGCTACACGGCACTGGGCCGATGGCCTCCGTCTCCACTACACCTCGTTGCTTTGGTACGTCCCTTCTCCCGCTCGCGG
This sequence comes from Xanthomonas sp. WHRI 8932A, assembly GCF_035012785.1. Taxonomy (NCBI): domain Bacteria; kingdom Pseudomonadati; phylum Pseudomonadota; class Gammaproteobacteria; order Lysobacterales; family Lysobacteraceae; genus Xanthomonas; species Xanthomonas sp. WHRI 8932A. Next base: position 156,725 of record NZ_JAYGQQ010000008.1, on the reverse strand, counting down.
GAGCTACACCTCGTTACTCTGGCGCGTCCCTTCTCCCGCACGCGGGAGCTACACCTCGCTGCTCTGGCGCGTCCCTTCTCCCGCTCGCGGGAGCTACACCTCGCTGCTCTAGCACTTCCCTTCTCCCGCTCGCGGGAGAAGGTGGCGCAAAGCGCCGGATGAGGGCGCGCCGGGTTCGCGTAGCCTTCGCGCTGCAACGACGCGTTGCCCACGATGCTCTGCGTCCCATCACCCGCGTCGCCTCCCATGAAGCTGCTCAGCCACCTGTTCCGTGCCGGTCACTTTGTGATCCTGGCGTTTTTCGTGCTGTGCGCGGCGGGGCTGGTGGGGATGGCCGGCTTGGAGTTGTGGCATGGCTTCACCCCGGGCGGCGACATGGTGGTGCGCGACCGCTTCAATGTGGTGCTGGAGGCGATCGGCCTGCTCACCGTGGCGCTGGTGACGCTGGAGCTGGGCCAGACCATCTTCGAAGAAGAGATCCTGCGCGACGTCAAAGTCAGTGGCCCCACCCGCGTGCGCCGCTATCTGTCGCGGTTCTTCGTGGTGATCGTGATCGCGCTGGCGATCGAAACGCTGGTATCGATCTTCGAACTGATGCACGAGGACCCAGCCAAGCTGCCGTATGCCGCTGCCGTCGGCCTGTGCGCTGCGCTGTTGCTGATCGCCTGGGGCGTGTTCGTCAAACTCAATCGCAGCGCCGAAGAACTGGAACCCGAAGCGATGGAAGAAACCAAGCGCGAGGACCGCGAGGTCCAGGAATAACAGCGGCGATCTGGCAACTGCGCAATCATCGAGCGGGTGTGGCGGTGGCGAGTGCTGGGTGCGCGCTGCGGTGCGTGCGCCCTCGCCGCTCGCAGCCGACGAGTGCACGCGACGCTGTGGCCGCGCTGGTCCTGATCAGCTAGCGCCAGCAGCTGGCAACTGCGCAATCATCGAGCGGGTGTGTCGGCGGCGAGTGCCGGGAGCGCGCTGCGGTGCGTGCGCCCTCGCCGCTTGCAGCAGACGAGTGCTCGCGAGGCTGTGACCGGGCTGGTCCTGATCAGTTAGCGCCAGCAGCAGGCAACGGCGGCACCATCGTCGGCTTGCCATCGGCATCCAGGGCGATCATCACGAAGTGCCCGCGTGTGCACAGCTCACGCGCGCCACTGAGCAGGTCTTCGGCGATCAGCTCCACTTCCACCTTGATCGAACTGCGGCCCACCGACACCACCCGCGCGATGGTTTCCACCATTTGGCCCTGGCGGATCGGCAGCTTGAAATCCACCTGGTCCGAGCGTGCGGTCACCACCGCACGCCGCGCATAGCGCGAGGCTGCCAGAAACGCGGCCTTGTCCATCCACGCCAACGCCTGCCCGCCGAACAGCGTGCCCATGTGATTGGTGTGGTTGGGGAACACGATTTCGACCATGCGCACTTCGGTCGGCGGTGGCGTCTGCGGGCTGTCTGACATGGCGGATTCCGTTGAGAGGATTGGTTGGTCGATGCGTGCAGACGCGATTGCAGCAGCGGCGGCGCCGGGAAGCGGCGCAATGGGCGCAGCGGCGCGCGCGAGCGCGCAGTGCAGGCCATGCCGCATGGGAAGGCACCGGCATCCGGTTTGCACGTGGCGGCCCGCCGATTGACAGCTGCAGGCAGGTGCACCGCGCATCCATTGCACGGGCTGGTGCGATGGCTTATCTCGGTAATGCCCTCGCGGCCGGGGCCGCTCCTACAGGAGCGCTAGGGCGTGCCGGCGCGTTGCGAACAGACGCAGGTTCAGAGGCTGGTCTTGACCGCGGTCTCTACCTGCGCCGGCGACTGGAAACCAGGCAGGCGCGCCACTTCGCTGCCGTCGCGGTACAGCGCCAGGGTCGGCGTCTGCCGCAAGCCCAGATCGCGAAAAAATTCTTCGCCTACCACTTCCAGCTTGACCTTCAACAAGGCCACGCCTTCGGCCGCATCGCTGCTGGCGAACTTGGTCAGCGACATGTCGAGCATTTTGCAGCCCGGGCAATTGTCCTTGTAGAAATCCACCAGCGCGCGCGGGTGCGCGGCCAGGGTCTGGGTGTAGTGCTCAGGCGACGTGACGGTAATGGTGTGCATCATGGGGATCGTGTTTGCATTGAGCCAGAACCTCGTCGGTCCAGGCGGCGATGGCCTGCGCGTCGCGCTGGCCGTGGGGCATCTGTTCGATGGTCAAGCGCGGAAACGGGCTGGCGAAAAACTGTGCAATGCGATGCACCGCACCGCAAAAATAGTCCTCGCCCCACTGCGTCTCGCCCGTCCCGAAGACGGCAACACGCGGCGGTTTGCCCAGCGTTTCGACCAGTTCGACGATGAAACGTTTCATCTCCGACGGCGTGCGCCCGCCGTTGTCGGTCCAGCTGCCAAACAGAAACAGATCGTACTGTCCCGGCGCATGCGGCACCTGTTGCAGCCGCTGCACATCGGTTTCCAACCAGGTCACCGTGTGCCCGGCCGCCTCGCAGTGCAGCGCGACACTGCGCGCCACATCGCGGGTATTGCCGCTCAACGATGCCAGTGCCAGCAGGATGTTCATTTGGCGGGGAGCAGGGAATGGAGAATGGGGAATCGGAAGAGCGCGCTGCTGTCTGCGTTTGCCATTCCCGATTCCCTATTCCCGATTACTTACAGATCATCAAACCCATTATCCGAATTGGTCTTCTTGTACGACGCATTGCGCATCTCGAAGAAGTCGGTCTTGGTTTCGGTGAAGTTGTCGGCGTAGGCCTTGATCCACGGCATCACGTTGTCGTTGGCGCCTTCGTACAGCTTCTCGATGCCGAGCATGCCGGCCATCTTGTTGGCGCGGTACTTCACGTAGCGGATCATCTCGTCCACGTCGATGCCGTCGATGCCGTCCAGCACTTCGGCGGTCCACACCGTTTCCAGATCGATCGCGTGCTCGAACGCCTTGTGCACGTAGTCGGTGAGCTGGTCGCCCTGCAGCGCCTGGTTCTCGCCGATGATGGCGCGAATCAGCTCGCTGATGAACTTGGAATGCGCCAGCTCATCGCGGTTGATGAAGCTGATGATCTTGCCGGTGCCGGTCATGCGATTCTGGCGGACCAGATTGTAGAAATACGCAAAGCCGGAATAGAAGTTGATACCTTCCAGGATCGAGGACTGGATCAGCGCGCGGATCAGCGTTTCGGCGGTCTTGTCGCGCAGGAAGTCGTCGTAGGCGCCCATGATCGGCGCATTGCGCTTGATGATGGTCGGGTGCGTGCGGGCAAGCTCGAACACGCGGTTCTGATCGGCCAGGCCGGTGATCGAGGCCAGCACGTAGCTGTAGCTCTCGTTATGGATCACTTCCTGCTGGCCGATGATCGCGGCATTGGCATGCGCGGCCGGGTCGGTGATGTATTCGGCGACGTTGTAGATGAAGCGCGTCTGCGGCGAATCCAGCGTGGCCAGCAAGCCGATAATCGAATCGTAGGCATTCTTTTCGCGCGACGACAGCTCGTTGTACTGGCGCGCATCGCCCTTCATGTCCACCTCGTCGGGGATCCAGAAGTTGGTCGACAGCTCCTTGTACGCCCGATAGAAGGACGGGTACGGAATATCGTTCCAGTTGAGGATGCCGGAGGTCTGACCATTGATGATGGCAGTGGAGCGGTTGGGGTGACGCGGCTCCAGAATCTTGATGCGCTCAAGCGGTGTTGCGGACATGGGTTTCTCTACTCGTGTTCCGGGTCTAGCTCGCGTGTGGAGCGGGACGGCGGCGGCAAAATCGCGCTGGAGGAAAGCCCCCTAAGTTAGGGGGCGCGCCGAAGGCGCGGGGTGTGGGAGCTGATGAGCCGGGGCCCATGGTTCGCAAGGCGAACCATGGGGAGCTAAAGCGCGAATGCGCTTTAGCTCGAACACCACTCGCACTCACTGATATCGATGTCGTTGGAGCGCACGTAATACGTGGTCTTCAAGCCTTCGCGCCAGGCGGTCATGTGCAGATCCAGCAACGTGCTCGCACGGATGGTGCTGGGCACGTAGAAGTTGAAGCTGATCGACTGGTCGATGTGGCGCTGACGACGCGCGTTCTGGCGCACGCTGGCGAACTGGTCGACCTTGTAGGCGCCCTTTTCGTAGTACGGCCAGGTTTCCAGCGACAGGCCCGGAGCGGCGACCGGACGACGGAAGTCCTTCTTTTCTTCGTAGTAGAACGCGCTGTAGATCGGATCGATCGACGCGGTGGAGCCGGCGATCTGCGCGGTGCTCATGTTCGGCGCCACGGCCAGCATCCACGCATTGCGCACGCCATTGACCGACACCTGTGCCGACAACTCCAGCCACTGCGGGCTGTTGTAATCGCGCGCACGGAAGTACTCGCCGTTATGCCAGTCGCTGCCGCGGAACACGCTGTAGGTGCCCTTTTCCTTGGCCAGCTCCATGCTCGCCTGGATGGTCAGGTAGTTGATGCGCTCATACAGTTCGTCGCTGTAATCCTCGGCTTCCTTGGCATTCCAATGGATGGCCTTCTGCGCCAGCAGGTGATGCCAACCGAAGGTGCCCAGGCCGATGGCGCGGTACTTCTGGTTGGTGATCGTGGCCTGCGGCACCGGCAGCTGATTGAGATCGATCACGTTGTCGAGCATGCGCACCTGGATCGGGATCAACCGCTCCAGCACGTCGGCGCCCAGCAGATCGGCCTGGTCGTCCTGCGCGATGATCGCGCGGCCCAGGTTGATCGAGGACAGGTTGCACACGACGAAGTCGCCCGCCTTCTTGGTGGTGACGATCTGATTGCCGCTGATGATCTCCTGCATCATCCGCGTCGGGCTCATGTTCTGCAGGATCTCGGTGCACAGGTTGGACGAATAGACCATGCCCTCGTGCTTGTTCGGATTCTTGCGATTGACTTCATCGCGATAGAACATGAACGGATTGCCGGTTTCCAGCTGGCTGACCATGATGCGCTTGAAGATTTCGATCGCCTTGACGGTCTTGCGCGTGATGCGCTCGTCGGCAACGACTTCTTCGTACTTGCGACGGAAGCTGCTGTTGGCGTCGCCCTTCTTCTCGTCGTAGAAATCCTGCAGGTACCAGCCCTTGATCCGCTTCACTTCATGCGGATCGAACAGGTACCAGTCGCCGCGACGCTCGACCGCTTCCATGAACAGGTCCGGGATGCACACCGAGGTGAACACGTCGTGCGCGCGCAGGCGCTGGTCGCCGTTGTTCAAGCGCAGGTCCAGGAACGACTCGATGTCGCGGTGGAAGATGTCCAGATAGACCGCGATGGCGCCCTTGCGCTGGCCCAGCTGATCCACCGACACGGCGGTGTTGTTGAGCTGCTTGATCCACGGCACCACGCCGCCGGACGAGTTGGACACGCCGCGGATCGCCGAACCGGACGAACGCACATAGCCCAGGTACGCGCCCACGCCGCCGCCGTGCTTGGACACGCGCGCCACGTCGGTGTTGGAGTCGTAGATGCCCTGCAGGCTGTCGTCGACGGTGTCGATGAAGCAGCTCGACAGCTGGCCGCCGACCTTGCCGGCATTGGCCAGGGTCGGTGTGGCCACGGTCATGTACAGGTTGGACAGCGCCCAGTAGGCCTCGCCCACCAGCTGCATGCGGCGCTCGCGGCTGCCCTTGCCGGTGCCGATCTCGTCCTGCATCAGGTACAGCGCAATCGTCAGCCAACGCTCCTGCGGCAGCTCGAACACGCCGCGCGAGTTGTCGGTGGCCAGGTAACGGGTGGCCAGCAGGTACAGGCCGTTGTAGGCGAACAAGGTGTCGCGCTCGGGCGCGATCATCTTGCCGGCTTCGATCAGCTCGTCCTTGGAGTAGCGGCGCAGGATGTCGTTGGAATAGACATTACGGTCGGCCAGGCTTTCCTGCAGGCCGACGAACGAGCCGTACTTCTGGCTGGCGTCGTAGAAGCGGTTGCGGCTGGCGCGCTTGTACAGGCGGCGCAGATACAGACGCGCAGCGAAGTGCTCCCACTCCGGGGTGGTCAGATCGACGCGGGCTTCAGCCTCGCGGATCAGGTGGTCGACCAGGTCGTCGGCATTGACGCTGTCCTTGCGATCGACAAAGCCGAACACCGAACGCTTGTAGTCGGCCACGTCCAGCTGCGGGAACTCGGCATGGATCTGATCGATGGCGCGCTCCAGGCGCTCCGGCTCGAACGGAATCTTGCGGTTGCCGGCTTCCTTGGTGATCCAGGTGGAAACGGTTTGTTCTTCGATGGTCTGTGCGTGCATTGCAATGGCTTGGCGGGGGGGCGGCACGACGTCCGACGGGTCGGTCAACTCCGGCGCGCTACGGGCGGGCGCGCTGACACTGGCGGGAACGCTGGTGTTGGTTAGGGTACCGGCGGCGATCGCGGCAAGGGTGTCGTTGGTGGTCATGCGTCCTCCATGCGTAGGCACACGAACCCGCTCGGGGACGGGCTACGACCGGTTCCGGACTCCCTGGACAGCGATGACGGTGCGGGACGACCAGCACGCAAGACACGCAGTCTGCGGCGGCATCGCCATCACCAGCCATCTCCTTACCGGAGATTCCACGGCCGCCACCGCGCGGTGTGCTGTCGCGTGGTGGTCAGTGGCGAAACAACCGCAACCCCATCGGCCCACGCAGTCCGCTCCACGGCGCTGCCCTGGATGACTGGATGAAACCGAATGCGGTTGCGGCGAGGAGGCTGATCGACCGCGTACCTACCGCAGTTCGTGCTCTTTCAGGTCCAGCTGCTTGGGGCAGCCAACCACCGACTCCCCCAAGATAGTGGGGTAGCTGGGAGGGGTCAACACCAAATGTAGGAAAAAACCGCAAACCCTTGTGGCACAAAGCACTGTCTGACGAACGGTCGTCGCCAGGCCGCAGGACCCGCCAATTCGACTGCGCAGTCAAGGCCCAAACGGGCATTTTTGCTGACCAGTTGGGTTCGGTTGGGTTGGCTGCCGCACACGCACTGGTGGCAGCCGGTCACAGTTTTGCGAGCGCCCCTGCACTCAGCAGTGGACCGCACCTGACTGATCCAACCAGCCTAGACGCACAGCCTGCACCTGTCCTGCTGGCCTGACTGGCCAGCCACGACCCACTGACTCACAGCGCCACGATCGCCTGTCGCGCAATGATGGCCTGCGCCCAACGGGTGTGGACGGCCTTCTCGACCATGCCGCCATTGGATTTGAAGACGGCCGTGGTGGCGCCGAGCACCTCGCGCGCAGCGCGTAAGTCTTCGTCGCTAACCCGCAGCCCGTCCTCGATCACGGGGATCTGCATCGGATGGATCGCGGTCTTGCCGACCAGCCCCATCGCGGTATCGATGGCAAGTTCACGCCGCAATGTCTGCGGATCGTCGAAGAAATCATAGACCGGCGCGGTGAGCTGGAAGCCGTACGGCCGGAATGCCAGAACCAGTTGCTGAATGACCAGGCCCACCGGGGTGTCGTAGATCGTGGTGCCGCGTACCCGCTTCATTGCCAGCATGCTCAGCAGGTCGTTGCCGCCGATACGCACAGCCAGCACCCGCGAACTCAACGGGCTGCCCTGCAGGCAGCCACGGATCTCGCGCTGCCCCAACGGATCCATCGCCTGCGGCGTCTCCAGGGTCGGCATGATGCAAAAATCGTGATCGGCCAGCTGCCGCTCATAAGCGGCCAGCGTGTCGGTATCGATCTTGGGCAGCACGAACCCGTGTACGCGGTCGATGTCGTGCATCGCCAGCAGTTGCCCAAGCACTTCGGCGTTGCGCGGACGAATGAACCGCAGCGGGCCGTGCGACCGTGGCGGCAAGGTCGACAAGGTGCGTCGGATGTGACTCATCGCATGCGGCAGGTCGGTGGACGACACCGCATCCTCGGTGCAGGCGATCAGCGAACGCGCCTGCGGAAACTGACGTCCCGACAGCACTTCGGAAAGATTGTCGTTGGTCGCAGGCACGTACAGCGAGGCGCCCAACCGATAGGCTTCAGACATGTCGCAGATCCTTGATGACCGCAGCCGCCTTCAATGGCAGGCTGGAAAGAATGTTTACGTCAATCCCGCGGGTCTGCGCCAGCCAGCGCAGATGAGCGGTATCGGCATCGTCCGGGCGTTGCAGGCAAAGCGCGCGCGGGGCGCGTCGCAGCATTGCCCGGGTGGTCTCGCCAATGCCCACTTTCAGGCAGTGGTCATCGCGCACCGCAAATGCCGCGCGCAACTGGTGCAGGCTATCGGTGCAACGCAGTGCAGCCGCGCGACGTTGCGCCGGTTGCGCGGCGCCATCATGCACCGGCGCAGGCAGCGCTGCTGCCGCCTGGAGCAACTGCGCAACGAACCATTGCGACATGTCGCCCGCGCGTAGGTCCTGGTACAGCACACAGCCGTGGAACTGGTCGGTGGCAATGCTGGCATTGAGCACGGTACGGCTGACCAGGCCCGACACGGTGGCATTGAGAATGGCCGACGGAATCAGATAATCCTCGGTTGAGCCGTGGCCGGCGCTACACCCGGCAAGATCCACCAGCACAAACAGATCCGACGACACCTGCGTGCCCTGCGCGGCATTGAAGCCCGCCACCGAGGCATGCAATTCGGCGGTGATCGCTCCCTTGCCGGTCCAGCCGTCAACGAACACCAACGATGCTGGATCGTACTGCGCGCACAGGTGGGCCAGCGCCACGCGGTCGATCCCACGGCCGCGCAGGATCGAGATCGAATAATGCGGCACGTCCATGCCCAAGCGGCTGGCAAACACATGCCGCAATGCCACCCCGATCGGCGTGCCGGCACGCGCCAGCGATACCAGCACCGGACGCGCATGCCGTTGCCGCACCGCGCTCGCCAGTTGCAGCAGGTCGCGCGCCATCGTGGGCAGATGACGCGCCACGGCACTGCGGAACAAGGCCAGGTATTCCGGAGCTGGCAACTGCTCCGGCGTCAGCATTTCCGAATAATGCGTGTGCCCCCCCTGGATCAGGCGTTCTTTTTCCTGCAGATCCGCCATCGGCGCGACGGCGATCTGGGTCAGCAGGAAGGTCACATCACCTGGCGCATAGCTGCCCGAGAACCCGACCGATGTCATGCGTGCGCCCCGTCAACCAGGCCACGCACCTGCGCCCAGGCCTGCGACCCGGTGGGCACGATCGCCAGATCGCATAGCGACAGGAACGGCAGATCGGTCACGCTATCGCCTGCTCCCACCACGAACAGCTCGCCATGCTGCTGGCGTAGCCCGTCCAGCAGATACCGCACCGCCAGTCGCTTGTCCACGCACGGTGGCAGCACCGCCAGATTGCGTCCGTTGACGTGATGGGTGTATCCGGGATGCTGCGCCACCCATGGCGCGATGACCTGGTCGGAAATCCTGCGCACCGCCTGTTCGTCGCGCGAAGGCTCGCGCGCCACCAGATACGCCGGCTGCTGCGGCGCGCCGGCAATGCTGACCTCCAGCGCATCGCCGAAGCGGTCCGACAAGGCCTGTTGCAGCTGCTGCAGGACCGGCAGCTGTGCCTGCATCTGGGTCTGGATCGTTGCCGCCCACACCGGGTCGATCTGCCGCTGCGCATCCACAATGGTAGCGCCATGGGCCACGATCGCCGGGCCGTGGAAAGGCAGCAGCACGCGCGCGAACGTATCGAGCGTGCGCGCCGTGACCGGCACCACCAGATCGGCCTGCCGCAGCCACTGTGCGAACACGCGCTGGCGCGGCGAGGTGTAGCTCACCGCGGTGCCATCGACCAACAACGCCGCCGGCTCCAGCCCCTCTGCCTGCGGCTGCTTGCGCAACGATGAAAACAGGGTGTCGTCCAGATCGACCAAGGCCACCTGATACATCTAGGCCACCGCCTGCATCGGCGTGGTGACCCGCTGCTCGACCAGATCCACTTCGATGGCCTGCAGCTGCTGCACCAGTCGGTCAACGCAGGCGCGCTCGCGGCTTTCGTGCACCACGATCCGCACCGCGCCCGGGGAACGCGTCAGGTTGTAGAGATAGTTGGGAATCCCCTCGCCATACACGTCCTCCACCATGGCGATGTCGTCGATGGCGCCGGCCTGCATCAGCGGCGAGCGCGTGGTCGATTGCACCACCACCGCATGACCCAGCGCCTCCAGCGCCTGCGCCAGCCGTTGCGCCGGATACATGCATTCGCCGGTACCAATCACCAGGACCGGACGCTGGTCCAGCGCCGCATGGCAAGCCTGCACCAGCGCGTCCGGCAGCGCGATGGCGGCGGCCAGACCCAGGCGGGCGGTGTAGGCGCTGACATGCTGCCGACGGCAGGCCACCGCTGCGTAGGCCACCGGTGCCGGTGCCAGCACAGCCCCAGGATCACGTTCGAAACGGTGCGTGCCGGACCACAGCGAGATCGGCGCAACCTCGGCAATGCCTGGCAGCGCGGACAGCAACGTCTGCACACGGCCTTCGGAAAAGTCGGTCAGCACCACCGGGTGTACCGTGCGCAGGCGCGGGCACACTGCTCGCAAGGCGGTTGCCAGGTTCAGGAAGGTCCGGCCCGAGGTCGCCTCGTCATCCACCAGCACCACCGTGCTCACCTGTTCGAGCGCCGCACGCAGCGCGGGCGACTCGGGCAGGTAGAGAAACTGCTGGGTGGCATGGCTATGTTCTTCCTCGAAGCGCAGCACCTGCGCGCCGTCGAGCGGGTAGCGGGTGGTCTGGAGAAACATCGCCCGGCTGCCGGCGCGTTGTAGGAACGCTTCGAACACCCCGTGACCCAGACCGGTTGCGGTTTCGGCCAGTGCCACAAACAAGACCATCTCATCGGCCGGCACCGGAATCTGCGCCGCAAGCTCGGCCTGCACTTGCGCCATCGTGGACGGCGAGGCGGGCCAGTGCTTGCCCAGTACCTTGGAGACGAAGACGAAGCCGCGCTTGGGATTGCGGCGCGCACCAACGCCACAGATATCGGTCAGCGCACGGCGATTGCCGGGCTGGCCGGCGCAGTGCAACGTACCGGTGGGCAAGGTGACCTGCAGCGTGCTCATGCGTCGACCACAACCTTCGACATCACCGTGCCAGGCAAGGGATGCGCATCGGGCAGCTCCACCGCGAGCGAGATCTCGGTCACTCGAATGCCCAGGCGCGGCGCAGGAACATGCACCGGCAATTCGGGGAAGATGCAGGCGCGGTACGCAATATGCGGAAGATTGATGCCGGACATGCAGCTCATGCCGATCCCACCGGCCGCACGCGGATTGATTTCCAGCAACATCGGCGCACCAGCGATGTCGTCCTTGAACTGCACGTTGATCAGCGCGTTGGCGCCAAAGCGCTTCACCATCGCGGTGGCAAAGCCCACCAGATCCGCGCGCATGGAAAGCTGCTGCACCTTGCTGTTGGGATCCTTCTGGCGCACCACACATGCCAGCACCTCGCCATCGCGCGCGGCGATGTCCACGCTGTACTCCACACCGGGCAGATAGCGCATCACCAGATGCGGCTCAAACTCTGGCAGGCGCTGCATGCGCCCGATCCATTCCTGCGGGCTGCAGGCATAGGTGCTCGGCTCGATCCCGTCCACCAGTCGATAGAAGCCCTTGCCGTATACCGACACGGTGGGCTTGACGCATACCGCCCCATTTGCGCTCAGCTGCTCGATCGCCTCAACCGCCTCCGGCAGCGTGGTTACATAGCGGTACTCCGGCAGCGGTACCAACCCGTCCACTGCCGCGTAGACCCACTGCTTGTGATGCAGGTTGGGAAGGATGTCCGCAGGCGCCGCATGCACGATCTGGCAGCCCAGCGCCGCAAACTCCGCGCGGTGGCGGGTGAGCAGGCTCTGCTCGTAGCCGGGCACCAGGTGGGTGATCTGCAGCTGTTGCACCACCTGGTAGCACCACTGCAGATAGTCAGCCGGGTTCAGGCCCGCAGGTTCGAGCAAGGCGTGGTCGGCACGGGCAAAGCCGCGGAAGTTCTCCTGCCGATGGGAGACGCATGTCCAGATCGGCAGCGGCTCGGCCTCGCCACGAAGATGATCGATGATGCGCGCAATAGTCGCGTAGTGCCGGTTGAACCAGACGCGTGCGTGGGGAATTGACATACGGATACTCGAAAGATCAAACGCGGCCCCGCGCATGGTGCCGACCGATAAGGACGGCGCCGCAGGCGCGGCAGCCGTCCTGGATGTTTACAACTGACTGTTTACAGCTGGCCGTTGATGACCGGCAGCATGTCGTGGAACGTCCGGCCGGAGCAGGACTCGCCGATGGCATGCAGCTTCCAGTCGTTTTCATGGCGATACAGCTTGGCCATCAGCTGGGCAGTGTGATTGCCCTGGCACGACAGGTTGTAGCGTGCGACTTCCTTGTTGCCGTTGGCATCCACCAGGCGGCAGAACGCGTTTTCGATTTCCGCAAAACTCTGGCCGGTGAAGCTGTTGACGATGAACACCAGGCTCTTGATTCCGGTCGGGATCTTGTCCAACTGCACGACGATCTGCTCGTCGTCGCCATCGCCATCACCGGTGCGGTTGTCGCCGGTATGTCGAACGCTGCCGTCACGCGAGTCCAATTGCTGGAACCAGATCTGGTCGACCAGCTGATTGGCATCGTTGAACATCAGGCACGAGGCGTCCAGATCGATCGACTGGTCACGCTGGCCAAACCCCAAGAACCCCTTGGTCTTCTTTGCATCCCAACCCAGCCCCATGACCACCTTGGTCAGCTGTGCACCGCCTTCCTTGCTCAGCGAGATCCGCTGTCCCTTGCTCAAACTAACGCTCATTGCAGTCTCCTTGAGTCATCACCGAGCCGGGCCCGGTGTGAAGGTGGCCGCGCGAATCTGCATTCGCGCGGCCACTGATGATCCATCTTCGTGGCCGCTGCGCCAACGCAGCGACCCATGCGGAATCAACCGATGTTGACGCCGTACTGTGCAGCAAGCGGACCCAGGCCACCCTTGAAACCCTGGCCAACCGCACGGAACTTCCAGTCGGTGCCATTGCGGTACAGCTCGCCGAAAATCATCGCCGTTTCGGTGGAGCCGTCTTCGGTCAGGTCGTAGCGCGCCAGTTCCTTGTTGTCGGCCTTGTTGACGACGCGGATGTACGCGTTGCCCACCATGCCGAACGACTGGCGACGGCCTTCGGCCTCGTGGATGGTCACTGCAAAAGACACCTTGTCGACAGCGGCGGGGACGCCGTTGAGCGCGACAGTGATCTGCTCGTCATCGCCTTCGCCGGCGCCGGAGCGGTTGTCGCCCTGGTGCACAACCGAACCGTCCGCGGAGGTCTTGTTGTTGTAGAAGATGAAGCTGCTGTCGTCGGGCACCTTGCCGTCCGGCTTGAGCAGGAATGCACTGGCATCCAGATCGAATTCGCTACCGTCGGTGGCGCGCGGATCCCAGCCCAGGCCCACAACCACTTCGCTCAGGCCAGGTGCCTCCTTGCTGAGATTGACGTTACCGCCCTTGGAAAGACTGACGCTCATACTGAACTCCTTAGATTTACGGGGTAAGAATCAGAACCTTGCGGTTCCTGGGAAACGCGGGTGATCGTCCACGGACACACGGCAGCGCCCGCCGGACGCGACAGACCGGCTACTTGCGAGCGGCTCTCCATTCAAAACCAAAGCCGAACCGTTGATCCATCGTGTCGTGCCCGGTGAAATATTCCACCTGTTTGGTTGCACGAAGGGTGCCGTTGCTATTTTCGAGCAGGGCAATGGCGCACATGCCGTCGCGATTGTTCGGGCTGTCCAGGCGCGCTTCCAGCTCAGGTTGGCCCGGGGTACGGATGGTCACCACACCATTGGCGTTGGACCAGTTGGGGGTGCCCTCGTAGATAAAGGCGAAGATCAACACGCGCTTGATGCGCGACCACTCATCGCCATTGAGGTGCAGGAATTCGCCTTGACCGGAGCTGCCGCTGCGATCGTCGCCCATGAGCTTGACGTACGGCATCTGAGCAAGGCTGCCGAAATTGCCGCCCAGCGCCTGGATGACCGTCTTGTCTCCGTCCTGCATTTCCACCATCGCGCCTAGATCCAGATCGATGGCACGCGAAAACAGGCCACCACCGCGACTCCAGCGCAGGTTGACCGCAATCTCACCAAACTTGCCGGAGGCTTTCTCCAGTGCGACCGGCTTGGATTTCTCCAGCACGATCTTGGACAGGTTTACCGGCGGCGGCGGCGGGGCGACCGGCACAGGCGGCGGCACAGCTGCAGGTGCAGGTGCAGACGTGGTGGTGGTAGTGGTAGTGGTAGTGGTCGCGTCCGGATCGTCAGCCACATCCACGCCGAAATGCTTTGCCAGCGGGCCCAGCCCCCCGGTAAATCCCTGCCCCACCGCGCGCAGCTTCCACTGGCCGTTGCGCCGATAGAACTCGGCCAGAATCAACGCCGTCTCTGCCATGCCGACCAGCGGCGGGGCAAAGCTGCAGGCCTGGCCACCGCCCGTCACCTCCAGGGTCAGATGCTGCAGCTGCGCAAAGCGCTGCGCACGCCGTATCCCCTGATCGATGGTGATCGCAACGGCCACGCGCTCGACCGCTGCCGGTAATGCCGACAGCTGCACGCTCACCCGCCGCGCGGCGGCATCGAGCGTGACTGCGCCTGCCTGGAAGCTGGGCTGCCCATAGAAAACGAAAGCGCTGTCATCGATGACCTGACCCTGAGCGCTCAGGACGAACGCGCTGACATCCAGGTCCATGCCGGAAGGCGCGCCAGCGACCATGATCTGCGCGTCGAGGCGGTCGCCCTCAAGGGCGATGTTCTGTCCGATCTGTAGATTCGTCACTGCCCCTCCCTGGCCTGTCTACGCTGTACCGCTACACCGGCGCAGCCGGTGTGCAATCCGCAGGTCGAAAGAGTGACCTGCCCCGCAGGTCTAGTCAACCGCAGCGGCATTGGCTCCCGCGTCGGCCTGGACCAGTTGCACATGCAGCAGGCGCCCACCCTCCGCGCGCGACAGCAGCAGCTGCCGCCCCTGTGTCAGCTCCACCTTCTCGCCGATGGGGACCAGCATGCCGCCGGACGCATCGTAGAGCTCGGGCATCGCCTCATTGACCAGATACCAGCGCTGCTCGTGCAGCACGAAGTAGCCCACGCGTCTCCGTTGCTCGATGGCCAGCTTTTCATTGGGCGCGACATGTCGATTGACATGCCAGGGAAACAGGGACTGACCTGTGTACACCACCAAACGATGATTTTCCGGCCGGAACTGACCGGGCGTATGCGTTGAAAAATACAGATCCAGCACCGGCAACGCATTGGGATAGGGCGTGGAGCAGAACGGACAGCGCGGCCGTGACGTATTGTCGAAGACATACCACCCCTGCTCGCACCGGGCATTGGTGCATGGCTGCAGCAGATCGACGGTGCGCACCAGCGCGTCTTCCCACTCCGAGGCCTGCGGCCGCTGCTGCGGATCACGCAGCCCGACGGTAAAGGCGCGCAGAAACAGCGGCGACAGGTAGGGGCCTGTCAGCGTATACGGGCGCGTGGCGGTATCGGCCCAGGGCAGTTCGCTGCTGCGCACATCGCTCAACCGCACCCGATTGGACGCATCCTGCGGATCCTCCACAAACAGCGCGCGTTCGCCCATCGCCAACTCTTCGTCGCGCGTGGCATCCGGGTCGTGCACCTTGCCGCCACGCAAGGGATGGCGATACAGCAGGTACATGTAGATCAGGGTGGCCAGCGCATGCAGATCGGTCTGGATGCAGGGCAGGCTCCGCTGCGGGTCGTGCTTGGGCAGGCTGGCGGTCGCGACGACCTCCGGCGCAATGAAGTCCGGCGTCCCGACCACATCCGGCGGATATTTCCCTGGCACCACCAGCCCATCGATGTCGATGATGCAGGCGTTGCCGCCAACCGGATCGACCAGCACGTTCTTGTAGGACAGATCGGAATGCGCAAGCCCGGCCATATGCAGGCGGCGGACTGCGCGGGCAATCAATAGGCAGATGCGCAGGTGGCTGGCCCAGTTCCCCAGTTCGCGCGGATCCAGATACTTGCTGCGATTATTGGCAGAGGCAAACCACTTGCCTTCTTTCTCGCGGCCGACGATCTGCAGCACATCGCCATTGCGCGAGCCATGTTCGAAGAAGAAATGCCGCGCGTACATCGGCGCAACCAGGCCGAAGCGGCCATTCCATTCCAGGGTACGTTGCGGCCAACAGAACATGCCGCTCCAGTACTCGCCACCAACCTGATTGAAGATACCGTCGCGGAAACGGCCAACGATATTGGCAATCCGCTCGCGCACGTTGGCATCGGGCGGCTGGCGAAAGAACAGCACCACATAGCTGCCGTCCACGCTGAAATAGCAATCCTTCAGCCCGCCACTGCCGCGCAGCTGGTCGTAGAACTCGACAGCGCTGCCATCGTGGGCGGTGGTCCGGATGATGGCAGCGCTCATTGCACCCGCTCCGTCTGAATCATCAACAAGGTCCGATCGTCATGCTCGCCCGGGCACCAAAAGCCGAGATAGTCCACCAGCGCGTCCAACCAGCGTGCACTGCCCTGCTCAGCGTGCAGCTGTGGCGCAATATCGGTCTGCCACCAGTGCTGCCACTGCGCCGGGTCCTGCAGGGCACGCTCGGTGCCGAACTTGGGATCGGACACCCCGTCACTCATCAGGATCACCTTCGCACCCGCGGGCAGCCACACACAGCGCAAGCGCGCCTGCACGGCCGCCTGCGGATCGCCGGCCAACGCATCGGAAAGGAAAAACCGGGTTTGACCGGAGTACTCACCGGCGTCGGCATGCCCGAGCAACTGCACTTGGCCAGTGGCAGCGTCGTAGGCTGCCGCGGCGCCATCGCCGATCCAGTAGCTGAGGACCAGCAGCTGCGCGCCGCAGGGCCGCACGGCGGTCAGCATTAACGTCGAGGCCAGTGCACTTTCATCGACACCAAGCAAGTTGGCGTGTTGGACCAGTGCCTGGTTGGCCGAGACCAGGCTGGCGCAAACGGCCTGCAACAGACGTGGTTGCAGCCGGGGCAGGACCTCGGCGTGCTGCGGCCACTGCAGCGCCTGGTTGTGCGCCCAGCATTCGATGCCATCCAGGTGCGCCGCCAGCGTGGTGACGGCATGCCGGGTCAGCAGCTCCGAGCCGCGTCGCGACAGCGGCGCCGACCCGGCGCCGTCTGCCACCGCACAGACCAGCCAGCGTGCATCTCGGTCGGTGGCAATGGCGAAATCGTCTTCGCGGAAGCTGGCCGTATTGGCATGTGACCGCCCGCGCACACTGGCGGCGACCACCTGCGCGCCAGCAATCTGCGCGTACGCCGTTGCGGTATGCGGTTTACGCAGGCCCAAGGCCGCGTCCGGCTCGCGCTGCTTCCACAGCGCGCGCGGGTCTGGATTGACCAGCAGGCTGGCCACCCCGGCATGCACTGGGGCGCCCCCTGCGACGTCGACCGCCATGAACCGCGCCGTAAAATGCATTTCTTCACCGGTCGCCGTGGCGGTGCTCGGCATACCGGACAGGACGCCGTCCGCTGCGTCGAAGCGCAAGCCGCTTCCCTGAAGGCCCTCCACGGCCACCAGGCGGTACTGAAGTTGGGGCCGCTGCGGATCGCTGACCGGCGTGGCCTGAGCGCGATACGGCGTGCCCGCGGTGGCGTTGGCAAATCGCCACCGCAGCGCCGTTGTGGCTGCGGTGGTGGCGGGCGCCACGAAGAGCGCATCGACCGCCACGCCAGTAGCCGACGCCTGTACCGCAGGAGCATCCATGTCGCCCAGCGCGATCGATGCGAGCGGGGTCTGCCCGGCTTGACTCGGTACTGTTGCAACCTGCGCCGCGGCAGTCGGGGAGGGAGTGGGCGGGGGCGTGGATGCCAACGCGCCTGCCAGCGGTGGCGCCATGCGCAAGGCGGTGGCGTCGAGCCAATGCAGCAACTCCAGCACCGGCGCTTCCTGCAGCAGCTGCCGGAGCCGGGCCGGTTCCGGCGCAACGCCATGCTGACGGAGGTAGCTGCCAAGCACCTCGGCCAGGGCGGCCTGCGCCTGTGTGCGCGCCGGTGGCGCAGGTGGTGGCAATGGCGACATCAGCTAGCCCCGTGCACGCGAGATTTCGACCGATTCCCCATCGGCGAAACAGCCGAAATAGGCGCGTTGCTTGCACCATGGGCAGGTCTGCTCCCCTTCCCCGGCAACGCAGAACGTATTGCCGCAGGAACACATCGCAAATCCGATCCGGTTTCCGCAATGCGGGCAACTTGGCGTGCCGAAGATCTGGTCCGACTCCACCGTGGCGAAGTTGGGCGCCTCCGACGACATCTCGAAATAACTGTTCTTGACCGGGTAGCAGCCCACCAGCCGATACGTGGTGGCACTGAGTTGCGCGCTGCCGACATCGAAGGATTGATGCATGGGCTCGTAGCGCGAGATATACGGCAATTCGCTACGCTGGCACTTTGACACGAAGTAGGCGTTGGACTCGTCGACGCGCTCCATCGGCTTGTCCAGATTGAGCTTCTTCAGGATCGACACATCGGCGTCCGGCAGCTGCTCTTCCTTGGCCACATCGCCCACGCTGCGGCTACGCGCCTGTACCGATTGCGTGACCCAGGCGATGAAGCGCTGGAACGCACCGTCGCTGCTGTCATCGAGCGTCAGCACCTTGTCGGCATCGGTGAACTGGCTGAGCACTCCCAGGTCGGCATTGCGCCCGATCGAGACCGCCACCAACGAGACGCGGCTGGCGTAGTGCTGCTGCCAGCGCGACAGTGCCGGCGCGATATCGTCGGTTGGCTTGCCATCGGTGATTAGGAAGGCGATCGGCTTCCAGTCGCCCTTGCGCTCAGGGCTGTTGCGGCGCACTGAAGCGTCTACCTCGTCCATCAGGTAGTTCATCGCCCGGCCCAGCGAGGTCCCACCACCCGCCGGCAGGCTGGGCACGACCACGCTCGTCAGTTCGGTCAGTGGAAGCAACCGGCGCACCTGGCCGGCGAAGGCGATGATCGAAATCCACGCTGTTTCCAGCGCGTGCGGATCTGTCCGTAACGTCGCCACGATATGCGACAGGCCTTCTTCGAGCCGATACAGGTTTTCCCCGATCATTGACTCGGAGACGTCGAGCAGGAAATAGATCGGAAGGCGACGCATCTCAAACTCCGCAACGAAGACAGCGACTCAACAACACGGCAACTGCGCTTACAGCACCAGCTGGATTTCGCTCGGCGGCGGCGGCAGCGCCGTGCTCTCCGGGGTGCCCTGGCTCCGGCTGCCGCCGCTGACCGCTGCCGACACCCACTTGAAGAAGCTGGTGAACGACGCGCTGTCCAGCGTATCCAGAGCAAACACATTGGCGGTGAACATGGACAGGTACGTCGACTTGGCCTTGGGCCCCGCCGCACAGGCGATGATGTTGGCGAAGTTGCGCTTGCTCAATTCGGGAATCTGTTCCTCGAACACCTGCAGATCGGTGGGGCTGCCATCGGTCATCACGAACAGCAGCGGCGCCCAATCGCCCTTGGCGTCTTCGCTGGAACGACGCACTTCCAGATCCACACGCTCGCAGACATGCTCCAGCGCCTTGCCGAGCATGGTGGGACCCGAATCGGGCGTGGTGATTTCCGGCAATTGCAACTGGTCCAGCGGCGTCAGCGGCAGGATGGTCTTCACGTCCGCGTCGAAGGTCATCAAGCAGATGTGCACGCTCTCCAGGGCCGATGGATCCTGCCGCAGCGAGGTCACCAGGGCACGCAGCCCGACATTGACCGCAGCGATCGGTTCGCCGCGCATGGATCCGGAGGTATCGAGCAATAGATAGACGGGCAAACGACGCATGACTTCACCTGCTAAAGGAAATGCGGGAAAAAGGCGGCTTTATCGTGTCAGACACGCTGGCCAGACATGCGGCAGGCGCAGCGCGCTGCCGGCCAGGCCGGCGTCGCGCGACGCTGTGGACCTGGCCGTACCAGCGTCGTTCCCTACAGAACGCAGCGAACGACAGTCGGCTACGCGCTGTCGCCAGCCAGATGCCGCTTGCGGTAGCGGATCGATGACCACACCGATGCCGCGATGAAAGCCACACCGATCAGGCCGGTCAGCACTTCCGGCACATGCTGCACCGTGCCGATGAGCATGATGATCGCCAGCACGCCGATAGCGTAGTGCGCGCCGTGCTCCAGGAATACGAACTCGTCCAACGTGCCCTTGTGCACCAGATAGACCGTCATCGAGCGCACGAACATCGCGCCGATCGCCAGGCCCAGCATGATGATGACCACGTCACGGGTAATCGCGAACGCGCCGATCACGCCATCGAAGGAGAAGGACGCATCCAGCACTTCCAGGTACAAGAACGCAGCCACGCCCGAGCGCTTGGCGACGCTGACCCCGTTTTCGTCCTCTTCGGATTCGAACAGCGCATCCACGCTATCGACCAGCAGGTACAGCAGGATGCCGCCCATGCCGGCAAACAGCACGCTCTGGAAGATGTCCTGCGGCAGGAATAGCTTGGTCCCCAGCAGCACGGCGACGGCGACGATGACGGCCATGGCGTCTGCCTTGCCCAGCTTGCCGACCAGCCGCTCAACCGGACCCAACCAGTGCAGCTCGCGGTCGCGATCGAACAGGAAGTTGAGGAATACCAGCAGCAGGAACATGCCACCGAACGCCGCAATGGACGGATAGTGGTCGGTCAGGACCTGGCTGTATTTGTCCGGCTCGTTGAGCGCCAGATCGATCACCGGCATCAAGCCCATGCCGGTCGCCACCGACACGATCACGATGGGAAACACCAAGCGCATGCCGAACACGGCGATGAGAATGCCGACGGTCAAAAACAGCTTCCGCCAGAATTCGCTCATGTGCTTGAGCACGCCGGCGTTAACCACGGCATTGTCGAAGGACAGCGAGACTTCGAGCACGCTCAGCACGGCGCACAGCCACAACGCTTGCCACATCCCCATGCTCGAGTTATGGCCCCACCACGCCGCGACGCCCAGACAGAGCGCGGTGATGACAAACGACATTCTAAAATCACGAAACATTGAAACTCCCGATAGTGCTGAGACGAAAACGAGCGGTCACGACCTTGGTACGCAGGCAATACCTACGCGTTTCAGGACGGAGCGAGCAAAAAAGGGGGATGGCCATCTGCCAACGCGTCGCGCCACACCACTGTCTGGCTCCGACCGTCGTGTGGCGGCAAATCGCGCTCCGATGACGCCGTGCGCGTGCACATCTGGCACTGCGGCAAGGGTGAAGCGCGTCGACCGATCATCGCCTTCCAACATGACATCGTCCATGAAATCGGAATCGGCTGCGGGTGGAATCCCGTGCAGCAGGAGTCTACGGCCATTCCCAGCCCAGTACCAGCAAGGCTCCGCCCGCTGCCCGCGCCTCAGCCGGCCACCGGCAGTGTCACCGCCATCAGGGTCGCATCGTCCGGATCCGGGCGTACGCCAAAGCCCAGGCTCTGGCACATCGCCAGCATGGTGCGGTTCTCGCGCAGCACCTGGCCTTCGATCTGCTTCAGGCCAAGCCAGCGCGCGTACTCGATCATGATGCGCATCAGCTGCCAGCCGATGCCGTGGCCCTTGAGGTCGGAGCGGATCAGGATGCCGTACTCGCCACGCTCGTAATCGGCGTCGGCATGCAGGCGCACCGCGCCGAGCATATCGCCGGTCTTGGGGTCGATGGCCACCAGCGCGATCGAGCGCGCGTAGTCCAGCTGGGTCAGGCGGGCGATGAATTCGTGGCTGAAATGCTTGACCGACTGGAAGAACCGCAACCGCAGGTCTTCATCGGTGACGCGCGCGAAGAAGGCGCGGAACAGCGCATCGTCTTCCGGGCGTACCGGGCGCACCAGCGCGTGGGTGCCATCGCCGAGCGCGATCTGGCGCTCCCATTCTTTCGGGTACGGGAAGATCGCAAAACGCGGATGGCCGCGGCCCTTGTGCAGCTTGCGCGCCGGCGCCACCGCCACGCGGGCATCCAGCGCGATCACGCCATCGCGGTCGGCCAGCAGCGGGTTGATATCCAGCTCGGTGATTTCCGGGATGTCGGCCGCCAGCTGCGCCAGCTTGACCAGCACCAGCGCCACGGCGCGCTCGTCGGCGGCCGGCACGTCGCGATAGGCCTTGAGGATGCGCGAGACGCGGGTGCGGCCGATCAATTCATGGGCCAGGCGCAAGTCCAGCGGTGGCAAAGCGAGCTCGCGGTCGTTGATCACCTCCACTGCGGTACCGCCACGGCCGAACACGATCGCCGGGCCAAACACCGGGTCGTCGGCAATGCCGGCGATCAACTCGCGCGCCTTGGGCCGCAGCACGGTGGGCTGCACGATCACCCCTTCGATGACCGCGTTCGGCAGCGCGGCGCGGGCACGCGCCAGGATGCCGGCCGCCGCCTCGCGCACCGCCGCCACGCTGGACAGGTTCAGGCGCACGCCATCCACGTCGGACTTGTGCGCGATGTCGCCGGACAACACCTTCAAGGTGACCGTGCGCCCCATTGCCAGCAGCGGGTCGGCCAGCAAGGCGGCCTCGTTGGCGGTGGTGGCCACCTGCAACGGCACGATCGGGATGCCGTAGGCGGCCAGCAGCCGGTTGGTCGCCACCGGGTCCAGCCAACGCCGGCCCGCAGCCAAGGCTTCATCGACCACCGCGCGGGCGATGCCGGCATCCACCACGAAGTCTTCCGGCAGGCTGGGCGGGGTTTCCATCAGCGCCGCCTGCGCCTCGCGGTAACGCACCAGGTGGGTGAAGCCGCGCACCGCATCCGATTCGGTGGCGTAGGTGGGCACACGCGCGGCGTTGAGCGCGGCGATCGCCGCGTCGTCCTGGCCCAGCCACACCGCAAACACCGGCTTGTCGCGCTGATAGCGGTTGCGTTGCTCCAGCGCGCGGGTCAGTGCCTTGGCCGCGTCGGCCGAGGAAGTGAATGCGGTGGGCACGTTGACCACCAGCAAGGCGTCGTTTTCGGGGTCGTCCAGCAGCGCTTCGATCGCCGCGGCATAGCGCGCGCCATCGGCGTCGACAATGATGTCCACCGGGTTGCTGCGCGACCACCCTTCCGGCAGCGACTGGTCCAGCCGCTCCAGGGTCTTGGCCGACAACTCGGCCAACGTGCCGCCACGCAGCACCAACTGGTCCACCGCCAGCTGCCCCACCCCGCCGCCATTGCTCAGGATGGCCAGACGCCGGCCCGGGAAGCTGCCGAGCCGGCCCAGCGTTTCGGCCGCGGCGAACAACTCGTCCAATGCGCCAACGCGCAGCAGCCCGGCACGCGCGAACGCGGCGCCATACACCGCATCCGAGCCGGCCAGCGCCTGCGCGTGGGTATCGGCATTGGGATTGATGCGGAACTGCCGGCCGGACTTGACCACCACCACCGGTTTGGCGCGTGCGGCCGCACGCGCGGCCGACATGAACTTGCGCGCATCGCCGATGCGTTCGACGTAGAGCAGGATGGCGCGGGTGCGGTAGTCGGTAGCGAAGTAATCGAGCAGGTCGCCGAAGTCCACATCCAGCGTATCGCCCAGCGACACCACCGCCGAGAACCCGACCGAACGCGCCACGCCCCACTCCACCAAGGCAGCGGCAATCGCGCTGGATTCGGAAATCAGCGCCAGATCGCCGGCCTGTGGGCAGTGCGCGGCGATGCTGGCATTGAGCCGCGCATGCGGGGCGATCACGCCCAGGCAATGCGGGCCGAGGATGCGCATGCCCTTTGCCCGTGCAGCCGCTTCCATGCGTGCGGCCGGCGAACCAGGGCCACGGCCCAAACCGGCGGTGAGGATGATGGCTGCTGCCACCCCGCGCCGCGCGGCGATGGAGACGATGCGCGGCACGATGCGCGCCGGCGCGGTGATCACTACCAGGTCCGGCACCCACGGCAGATCGGTCAAGCGCGCCACCGTGCGCACGCCATCGATCTCGCTATAGCGCGGGCTCACCCAACCGATCTGCCCGGGGAAGCCGGCCGCGCGCAGATTGCGCACCACCGCCCGCCCGGCCGAGCGATCGCGCGGACTGCCACCCACCACCGCAACGGTGCTGGGGCGGAAGACCTGTTGCAGGTGATAGGTACTCATTGTGCGGGGGAGAACACTGCCATCGCGCTACGGTACACGCACTGCCGTGCGAGGGCATGCGGCAAGGTTGGCGAACGCGAGATGGCGGGGCGGCCGACCGGTGCGCGTGCTCCGCGGCCAGGGACTTGGCGCAGCCGTCTCGCGGCATGGCCGTCGTCGACAATCGTCGATCGTTTCCACCGAAGACCGTTCGGGTTGGTGATTTGTTTGACTGGTCAGTGCACCACTGCCTGCACCGTCGTCATGCCTGCCGCAGCGCATCGCGGTGCCCGGCCTGTCGATGCCTGCCTACTTTGAAAGTGTCGAGGTCGATGTGCGGCAACGCTGGGCGCTGTAAGCCACCGAATAGGGTTCGTCGTAGCATTTGATCAAGCCATCGACGACATCCAGGTTTGGTGGCCAGCGCACCTTCATCTCAGCTCGGCCCTTCTCGGCGGGAAAAACCATATAGCCATCCTGCAGCGGCGGCATATCCTTGGCCTGCGGATAGGGCACCGTCGCAAGTCGCGCACGTGCGGCATCCAGGCCGGCGCGGTCGCGTTTGAGGAACGCGAGCATCGCATCCACATACAGATTCCAGCCGGCGAGATCCTCGGCGGCTGGCTTGTAAGACTTTTCGAACAAGGCGATCGCCTGTGCCGTTTGACCAGCCTCTGCACGCAGCTGGCCTTCGTGCCAGGTCACTATGCCGCCAGTGATCGCATGCGCCAGGCGATACTCGCGCAGCAGGTCGGCTGCCGCCAGGGCGCAACCAGGGCGGTCGGCGATGGTGCGCCAGCCGCCCTGCATGTCTTGGTCGAAGGCGTTCTCATCCAGCGCCAGCATGGCGGCGCGATCATAGGCACAGGCCGGTGGATGGGCCTGTTCGGCCCATCCTGGCTGCAACATGGCGACCAGCAATGCACTCGCCCCAAGTACATACCGCAGCGCCTTGTTGCCCATCGCGATCTCCTTATCGGTCGTGTTGGCAGAGCCTACAACAACGTTCCGCTCAAGATCGCCGCGGCAATGCTGAAATAGATCACCAGCCCGGTGACATCCACCAGCGTGGCCACGAACGGTGCCGAGGCGCTGGCCGGGTCGAAGCCGAAGCGTTGCAGCACGAATGGCAGCATCGAGCCGGACAGCGAGCCGAAGGTGACGATGCCGATCAGCGCCGCACCGATGGTCAGCGCCACCATCTGCCAGTGCGGGCCATAGTCGTACAGGCCGGCGGTTTGCCAGATGGCGATGCGCACGATCGCCAGCACGCCCAGAATCGCGCCAAGGGTCAGCCCGGTGGGCAGCTCGCGCAGCGCCACTTTCCACCAGTCGCCCAGGCGGATTTCACGCAGCGCCAGCGAACGGATCAGCAGCGAAGTGGCCTGCGAGCCGGAGTTGCCGCCCGAGCTCATGATCAACGGAATGAACAAGGTCAGCACCACCGCCTTGGACAACTCGTCCTCGAAGTGCTGCATGGCGCTGGCGGTGAGCATTTCGCCCAGAAACAGCACACTCAACCAACCGGCGCGCTTCTTGATCATCTGGCCAAACCCGATGTGCATGTAGGGCTTGTCCAGCGCCTCCATGCCGCCGAACTTGTGCACGTCTTCGGTGGATTCGGCGATCAATGCGTCGAGCACATCGTCAACGGTGACGATGCCCAGCACATGCCCGCGCGCATCCACCACCGGGATCGCGAGCAGGTCGTGGCGGCGGATCAGGCGCGCCACTTCTTCCTGATCCAGCGCCGGGTCCACGGTGACCGGCGGATTGACCTGTGCCACCTCCAGGATCGGTGCCTCCGGCGCGCCGGTGATCAGCCGGCGCATGGTGACCACCTGCTGCAGCACGCGGGTCTGCGGGTCGAGCAGATAGATGGCGTAAACGGTCTCGCGGCTGCGCTCCACTTCGCGGATGTGCTGCAAGGTGCGGCCCACTGTCCAGTCGGACGATACCGCCACGAATTCGGTGGTCATCAACGCACCGGCGGTGCTGGGCGGGTAGCGCATCAGCGCCTGGATCGACAGCCGCGCCTCGGCACTGAGCAACCACAGCAGCGGCTGGCGCTGCTCGGCATCCAGGCCATGGAAGATATCGGTGGCGCGGTCGTCAGCCATCTGCCCGAGCAGCGATGCGGCCTGCTCGGCTGGCAGCAGGGCGACCAGTGCGCTGGCATCGCGCAGCTCGGGTTGTTCGAGCAACTTCACCGCACGCGGCGGCGGCAACGCGGCCAGCACGTGTGCCGCATCATCACGATCGAGCGTGTTGAGATATTCCACCGCATCGGCCGTGTTGAGCTCGGCCAGGGGTGCGGTCAAGACATCGACGCCTTGGGCAAGGCGCAGGGTTTCGTTGTACATGGTGGTTCGCCTGGTGACGACCGTCGTCGATGACAGCCGGCGAACCTGAGCCTCAGGCGCGCGCCAGCTGGGTCATCGACCCGGGTCTAGGGTGACTGTCGCTGGACATGAGTAAAGGCTCCGAAAGGTGCGCACCGACCGGTGATCCGGGCGGCGGCGCGGCGCAGTCTGCGCGCCTGCGCTCGCTTGGTCAATCCTTGGCAGCCGCCCCGCTTCACCGGGCGTCCAGCATGCCGAGCCTGCACTGCACGGCGCTGGCGCAGGCCATGCCGCTCACCCCGCAGACAACGCGCGATTGACGCTGCGCAAGAGGCGAGTACGCGGAGGTGCCATCGTCGTGGCACCTCCGCGCGGGGTGCGCATTCGCCTGCACACCTGTCGCCGCGATGCGCCCAGCCGCGCCAAGAGGTCGTGCTGGTCGGAGCGAATCCACCGGCCGTCGCAAACCTGTGGTGTGCGGCACAGCAATCGGTACAGTCCGCTTCTTGGCACAACCAACCCACCGCACATCTTCGTGGAAGGGCGCGCGCCATCGCGTCTCTCCGCTTCCGTCGCTGCTCAGGAATCACCAATGCCGTCTTCTATGTCGTTTTTGTTACGCCATCTCCGCCCGGTGTGTCTGTGTGCCGCCGCGGGCTGGGTCACGGTCGGCATGGCGCAAACCACGCTGCCTGCAACGCCCCCCGTGGAGGCGCACGAAACCCCCCAACACGTCGGGCATGAGTGGGGCTATACCGGTCCGGAGGGCGCCGAGCACTGGGCCGAACTGGCCAAGGAAAACGTGCTGTGCGGCAACGGCCAACAGAACAGCCCGATCGATCTGAAAGGCGCGCTCGACGCCAACCTGGGCAAGCTGGAGCTGGACTACAGCGCCGTGCCGCTGGCGGTGCGCAACACCGGTCATTCCATCCAGCTGGAGCTGCATGACGGCGGCACCATGGTGATCGGCGGCAAGCAGTACACCGCGTTGCAGTTGCACTTCCATCACCCGAGCGAGCACCTGTTGAACGGCCGGCGCTTCCCGATGGAGGCGCACATCGTGCACCAGGGCCCGGATGGAACCCTGGGCGTGCTGGCGATCTTCTTCGAAACCGGCAAGGCCAATCCTGCCTTCCAGCGGGTGCTGGATGCCATGCCCAAAGACAAGAACCAGACCCGTCAGGTCGCCAACGCCTCGGTGCGGGCCAGCGATTTCCTTCCGCCCAAGCAGCAACGCCGCTTCTATCGCTACGAAGGCTCGCTGACCACCCCGCCGTGCAGCGAAACGGTGGACTGGGTGGTGCTCGAGCAGCCGGTGCAGGTGTCCGAAGAGCAGATCAACGCCTTCGAGCGTGTCTACCCATTCAACGCCCGGCCGCTGCAGCCGCTGGATCGACGCTTCCTGCTCAAGAGCCACTGAGCGCAGCCAACCGAACGCAGCGCGCGGCCACACGGCGGGAATGCATGGCGCAGTGAGATGCGCCGTGCATGCCGCACAGCGCACCGGCCGCGCGCCGCTGGCGGCTGCGCAGTGGCCCTGCGCAGGCTGCTCGGCGTCCTGCTATCGCAGGCGCACTAGCGGGGGTCTTATTCGCTTCGAGAGTGCGATCTCAGTGCGTCCAGCACACCAGCTCCGCCTGACGGATGCTGGGCGCTGCGGTCGCCGCTTGGCCGCGGGTACCGGCGTGGCCGGTTGCATGGCGCTGCCGCACGTCACAGCATCGCACCGCGCGTGGCATGCGATGCGCATCGGCGGCGACTCCGGCACGTTGGTGCAAGCTGGCCGACTGCTGCGGGCGGCATAATGCGCACCTCAACGGAGAATGTGCATGCATAGCGGTGGCCTGGAACTGGCTCTGGTCCTGATGCTGGCCGCCATCGTGGCGGTACCAGTGTTCAAGCGCTTCGGCCTTGGCGCGGTGCTGGCCTATCTGGTCGCCGGCGTGGTGCTGGGCCCGGATGGTGTGGGCGTGGTGCAGGATGCCGAGCGCATCAGCGGCGCGGCCGAAATCGGCGTGGTGATGCTGCTGTTCGTGATCGGCCTGGAGCTCTCGCCAGCCCGCCTGAAGGTAATGCGCCATTCGGTGTTCGGCGCCGGCGCCACCCAGGTGGTGGTGACGGCCATGATCCTGGGCGGCCTGCTGATGCTGGGCAACCTGGGCTGGAAAACATCGCTCATCGTCGGCGTGGCGCTGGCGTTGTCGTCCACTGCGGTGGGCCTGCAGCTGCTGGCCGAACGCAAGGCGCTGGGCAGCGATTACGGGCGACTGGCCTTCGCCATCCTGCTGTTTCAGGATCTGATCGCGATCCCGTTGCTGGCCGCCATTCCGTTGCTCGGTGGCAGCAAGAACGCCACTCTCGCCTGGCCCGATGTGGCCAAGGCGATGGCCGCATTGGCGCTGGTGATCCTGTGCGGGCGCTTTGTGTTGCGCTATCTGTTCAACGTGGTGGCGCGCACCCGCATGCCGGAGGTATTCACCGCCAGCGCGTTGCTGGTGGTGCTGGGTACTGCCTGGATCATGCAGGAGGCCGGGCTGAGCGCCAGCCTGGGTGCCTTCATCGCCGGCGTGCTGCTGGCCGATTCGGAATTCCGCCACGAACTCGAATCGCAGATCGAACCGTTCGAAGGTTTGCTGCTGGGCTTGTTCTTTATTTCGGTGGGCATGGGCATCGACCTCAATCGCGTGGTCGCCGAACCGGGGTTGATCGCCGCCGGCGTGGCGATCTTGCTGGTGGTGAAGTTCTCGCTGCTGGTCGGTATCGGCAGCGTCGCCAAGCTACCGCTACGCAGCAGCCTGATGCTGGGCAGCGTGTTGTGGCTGGGCGGCGAATTCGCGTTTGTGGTGTTCAACGAAGCCGATCGCGTCGGCCTGCTGGATCCGGCCAATCACGACCGCCTGGTGGCCATCGTCGGCGTCTCCATGGCGTTGACGCCGCTGTTGCTGCTCGGCATGCAGCGCCTGCTCAACGGACCGTTGCGGGTACAGGTGCCCAAGTCCGAGCGGCCCTTCGACACCATCGATGCGCAGTCGCCGCAGGTGCTGATCGCCGGCGTGGGCCGTTTTGGCCAGGTGGTGGCCCGCCTGCTTACCTCGCGCCATGTGCCGTTTGTGGCGCTGGAGCACAACCCCGACACGGTGGAGGATATCCGTCGCTTCGGCGGCGAACTGTATTACGGCGACCCGACCCGGCCGGACCTGCTACGCGCTGCCGGCGCCGACCGCATCAAGGTGTTCGTGATTGCGGTGGACGACCCGGAAACCAACATCAAGACGGTGCGGCTGATCCGCCGCCTGTACCCGCAGGCCACCGTGCTGGCGCGCGCGCGTAACCGCCAACACGCCTGGAAACTGATGGACCTGGGCGCCGAACCATTCCGCGAGGTATTCGCCTCCAGCCTGGAACTGGGCGGACGCGTGCTGACATCGCTCGGCGTGGGCGATGCGCTCGCGCGCGAACACATCGAGCGCTTCCGCAAGCACGACGAAGACCTGATGCGTGCGCAACACCTGGTCTACGACGACGAAGCCAAGGTGCTGCAGACCTCGCGCGATGCGCGCGAAGACCTGATGCGCCTGTTCGAAGCCGACGTCAAGGCGGATGTGGATGGGGATGACGTGCCAGTGGCGGCCACGCGCGATGCGTAAATGCGCTTGGCAAACTCATAACCAGACGCGCACTGCCAGCGAGCTTGACCGAATGACAATCAAACGCCCTCGCTGAATCGCCAAGTGAACCAGCCACACGACACGCAGGCCGCAATCACAGTTGCAAGGCCAATCTGCGAACGCGTGTACCCACAAGAGCCGATAAGGCGCTGTGCGCCCAACCCGCCCAGCAGAAGGCCCGTGCCCACGCAAATCGGAGCAGTCAGGTGTGCCCACTCACCGCGCAGATCATGTGCAAAGTCGCTGACACCGTAGGTGGCCAACACACTGCTGATTCCTGCACCCAGCAAGACAGCGCCAGCAGCGAATAGTAGCCAACAAGATAGAGTCTTTATTGACTGCAAAACTTTATCCACTGGATTCACTCCATAAGCCGCCTGCGCGATACAGCGGAACTGCTAGCGCCTGCTGCGCGCCCTCTGAATTAATACGTCGCGACGTCCTACAAGGCGCTCTGGATGAAGCCTGTAGATCCTCGGCGCCCACGTATAGGCAACCACGGTTGCCGCCTCCTGCTCTGTCAGGGTATTCAGTGACTTTGCAAACAGATGGTGAGACAACGCGTTCAAACCATTGCCATGTCCGTTATAGGCAAGAGTCGAATAGAGTGCAATAACCTCGTCCTGCGACAGATGTAGCCAGAGAAGTTTCCCCCAAAGCAATTCACCCATACGTGACCAAAATCCAGTGCTGCCCGGCAGAAAGCGCGTGCGCAACCGCATTGCGACTAGAGCCGAGGGCGCTGCACTCCCCCGATGCAGCACTTGGATATACCGCCGAATATTCGGCGGTGGGGAGCGGTCAAAAGGATCCGCACTAACAAGAATGGCCCGGATATCGCTCAAACGGGGCGAGAATACGAAAACGTCGTAAGCGACGACTACAAGGATGGGCAGAACTAGGGTCGAGATGGCAATAAAACTTAGCGCCCTTGAATGAAATTTCATCGCAAATCCCGTCCACTCTAAGATTTTATCCAACCCAGCGAGCCTGCAGGCAGATTGAACAATTGTCCAGCCAAACCACTTACTTTCGTGCGCGCCATCGGAAAACTAGTAATGTCGCCCTCACCCAGCCATTTTCTGGAAGTGGCTCCTTCAGCTGCCGAGGCAGCCCGCACCCCATCCAATGCTGCTTGATAAATCCCTTTTCAGCATCGCAATTTTTTTCAAGTGTTGCTAGATAAAAGCGTTATCCGAGACGAGATACTCGATTGAATTAAGCAACATGATCGATTCCTCTGATTCGCTTTCAAAGGACGCTGGGATTGCACTGCGCTTCATCCCAGCCCACGGCCCTTTCGTATTCTTAACGAACAAAACACTAAGGGGCCCTGCAAAATCCCTAAATACATGACCGAAGCAACAAACCAACCATACATTTGAGAGTGAATGCTGCCAAATCGCACGTGTTGACTGATTGAGGAATGAAAATAAGGAGAGAACGTCCACTCCAAAAAAATGCTCACCAGGAAGCTGATTAACCAGCCCAACAACGCCGACAAAATCAAGCCAACAATCGTTCCGCCGCTGGCTTTTCGTAGCGCAAGGCCAACGCCAAGAACAGCGGCACTTTGGAGAGCTGCAAACAGGACTGCCGGAGCTCTAAGCTCCAGCCCTGCTATCCACGCCCAAACCAAAACAAACGTGGCAACGCAGACTACTAAAACCGGCCTACTTAACTGTTGCATCCCGAAATCCCCTCGACAACGACCCTGGAAATACGGACCCTTCGAAGTTGTTGAAGACTTCCGAAGCGTTCAGAACATTGGAAACGTTCAAAGCACATGTCGGACCGGTCGCAGTTGGAGACATCATGACCTGACGTCTAATCTTCTTCTCCTGCTTTTCGCTTGTGTCTTTACACTGGACCCCAACAGTATCCCCTTCGGCTTCGTGATACTTCTTGAATCCATCCAAGTGATTCCCGTCTAATACTTCACTTCTGTGCTGTATCCCGTATCCACCGGATGGGTCGTGCAGCTCCCCTCCCGTACTGCTGTTATATAAGGCAGAGTGATTTCCTAAGCCAACCACAGTTCGTACCGTAAGCAAACAGGTCTCAAGACCAAGCGGATCGAGGAGACTTATTGGATTGCCTAGGACATAGGCATAAGTGCTTATTCCTCCCTGCATCCCGATCGGATCACTCTGCCCATACCGCCCAGTAGCCGCATCGTAGTCCCGGAAATAGTTCTGATTGAACCCGCTCGCTGCATCAAACCGCTGGCCCGGAAAGCGCACGTCGACCACCATCGCGATGCCGTCTCCATCCGGATCCTGATTGGGCGCGGTGTTGCCGAACGCTTCGCCTTTCAGGCTCCAGTTCCACACAGCAACGTCGCGGACAGCATCGACGACCACACGTGGGCTGCCGAGGTGATCAGGTTCGACGTAGTACAATTGACCGCCTTTGGCCAGCAGGCCTACCGGTAAGTCGTCCAGCCAGATGACTTGTTGCCTGCCTACGCCATTAGTGTCTTAGTCGCCCAGCCAGTGGCCCGCCTCGTCGTAAAGCGTGTAGCTATTGGTGGTACCCAGGTAGCGACGTACCTATTCGCCGCGGCCGTTGTAGCGGTAGTTCATGACCGCGGCACCTGCGCGTTTTACCTGGGTCATGCGGCCGGTGGTGTCGTACAGGTATTCGCGTGCCTTGCCGCCGATGGTGAGGGTATTGCCCATCTTGTCGTAGGTGCGCGTCACGCCGGCGACCGCACTCAGGCGATGGTTGGTGGTTGAGTATGTGTAGGTTTGCGTCGCGCCGCCAACCTTGGCGCTGAGACGATTTCCGATGCCATCGTAGCTATAGCCGTCGATCACGCTACCAGTAGTGCCATCCTTGAGTGCAGTCAGCCGACCAAGCGCGTCATAGGTCAGCTCAAGCTCTGGTGTCGGATTGCCCTCGGGAGTCAGGGCAATGAGGTTACTACCAGATCGAAGCAACTCATCCTCATAAGGCCCCTCACGTTCCGCATGGATTACCTACTCAGGAAAAGGCCACTTCTTATGCCAAGGCAATTCGCACCCTAGCCATTCCGTACCCTCTGAGATAAATTTCTTTATCTTTCCATATCGACCAAGCATCTTTGGGTGAAAAACTCGATCTGAATTTAGAAACTCAATTGAGTTCATTATAATTATTTTTTCTTCCGAATTTTCTTTTATTTCAATAATAATATCATGATAATCGTCAAACAAAGTCCACACCCAGTATCCGATCGAATTAACCGCGTTGTCTTTAGTCTTTTTTGGCCACTTATCCTCAAAATCACTTGAACACAGGCGATTTTCATCCATTTTACGCAGCAACTCAATCCCGGTATTTCTAGCAGAATAGTCGATCACTGAGCACCTCAGCACCTTTTGAATGACAAAAAAATGTAGCTTGCTAGCCCGCCCTGTCGTCGCACCCACTCCTGCCTGGAGAATACCAGCTACACTTATCACTGATCTCTTCATCAATTAACATGTCCGCGAAAGCGGATGATCTGAACGAGCTTTTCCAAACTCACGCTTGGGAAGATCTCGCCCAATTCGGAGAGCAATGCAATGACCTTGTCGTCCCGATCTAGTTGCCTATTTATTTATATTTTGGTTGAACCGGCAACTTCGCGATAACCCTTGCAATCGTCCAACCAACCAAGCGGACTTATCAATTTGAATTTAAGAGCATAGGTTAGAGTCGCGTTGTTTAGTGAATTTTTAATATCCACAGAGCCGTCTTCCAGAACTCCAACACATCCCGTTTTTCCCAAAAAATCAAAGAGACCACTTGAGTAAAAGGCGTTAAATTTAACGGGACCCAAGTGAAACACGGCGCCAGCGGGCTGAATGAATATCGACACCATCTCTCGCTGAGTGGTGTCACTATTCGTAGATGCGAGCCTATTTGTCTTCGCAATGATCACTTGCACGCCATCGCCGCTAATGCCTTGATGACACGCCATCTGAGACCTTGCAATTTCGGCAGATAGCTTTGAACTTGGTCGACAATTATCTGCATCAGCTATAACGCCATTTCTAACATTTAGTGATGTGCTACTGCACCCGGCCAGACAAGCTGACCCTATTATAAATAAATTTACCTTATTCCGTATATTCATAAAACCCCTCCCCATTTCGTTCTTGCCAGCTTTTGTTCGCCCTGCAGTTTCTTCATAGATATTATCATGGTTGTGAGCACTATAAAATATTCTTTTATTCAGATGAGGTCATTCATGGACAATGGCGTCATATAAATCAGCGCGTTGAGCCGGCGAAAGGTTATCCAAATAACGGTCGCCTAACGAGATTTTCTTTTAGCATAATTAATACATCCCACTTTATTACCAACTAATCCTTCACCTGCAGCTGCCCAGGGCAATTTAGATCCATTTCTTTTCATTTTTCGCAAGCATTGAACAATATTCAATATCGTCTTGTCTCAGCCCAAAGAAGTCGATCAAACTCACTGGATTGCTAGAAACATAGGCATATGTGTTCCTTCCACCATTCAATCCAATCGAATCACTGTCCCCATGTCGACCAGAGGCCGCATCGTAATCCCGCAAGTAGTTCTGATTGAACCCGCTGGCCGCATCAAAGCGCTGCCCTGGGAAGCGCATGTCAAACACCATCGCGGCGCCATCCCCATCCAGATCCTGGTTGGGCGCGGTGTTGCCGAACGCTTCGCCTTTCAGTCTCCAGTTTCACACGTCAACGTCGCGGGCGGCATCGACGACCACACGGGGACTGCCGAGGCGATCTGGTTCGATGTAGTGCAGTTGACCGCCGTCGGCCAGCAGGCCTACCGGTAAGTCGTCCAGCCAGATCGTTTCCTGCTTGGGTGCGCCGTTGGTGTCGTAGTCGGCTACGTCTTCCAGCTTGTAAATATTATCTGCTCTGAGATAGAGGCGCACATGACGGATATCGATTATATCCAAAACACCCAGCCCTATAGCCAGACTCAAATACGCTAGCAACCACCCTATTTTATCCATATATCCGCTTTAAATAATTCCATAGCGATCAAGGACAAAATGCTGGGTGATTCTTATACAGCACCCAAGTCAATCCGAAGTAATACTTAGATCCACTTTCTGATGGCATCATTTGAACTATCAAGCTAATGCCGCTCTTACACAACTTCAGTTCTTTGTCATTTTTAAGGGCGCGCCGCCATCCCATTTCTAAAGATTTTCTTTCATAATAGTTAAGAACATCCCGATTAATTGAAGTGGAGGCCACATGAGCTGAAAAACTAGTTATCGGGCCTTTATCCAGACCCGCCTTTGATATCAACCTGGAACTCTCTTCTAAGGGAAATTTTTCGAACTGGCGAGCGAGATTATTAACACTCACCTTCTTATCTATATCCCCCATCACTATGGCCGTAATTTTTTCTGGCCCCAGCGCGTATAATAAGACGCTAAGAGCTGCGGTCAGCAATAATAATATGAAGGCGCGATAACTCATATGCGATAATTTCACTTAAAGTTCCAAATAAGAAAAATACAATTATAGGGCTTCAATGAAAATCCCGGCATGCCTAATCCGAGCTCCAACGCCGCTCCCGCTGCGTTGTAAACTAACGCTTCTTCTGGTTAATAGTAAGTACCTGCACCAGTTGTAGCGCCGGTTACAAAAGTGTCCACTTCAGCACCTGATTTTTCGCAGGTCATTTTCCCAGCCGAAATGGATCCACCTATATTTCCACTTACAAGCGAACCAGGTCCAGGCCTTATGAATCCAAATCCAAGGAATACAATATTATTTCTAGTCACAGTAATGCCAGCGCTCGCAACGTAAATCCCGGCCGACAGATGCAGATAATCTATGCGACTTTGTCCTGGCTTTTTAGTCAAGCCAGAGTAGTAAGAAAGGGTTCGATTAGATCCGACATCTTGAAGACCTAAAATATTCTTAAAAGCCAGCGGATTGGCTTTTACATACGAGAATGTACTGATTCACCCATCTAGTCCAATCGGATCACTCTGACCATACCGACCTGTGGCCGCATCGTAATCCCGGAAGTAGTTCTGATTGAACCCGCTGGCCGCATCAAATCGCTGCCCTAGGAAGCGCATGTCGAACATCATCGCGGTGCCATCCCCATCCGGATCCTGGGTGGGCGCAGTGTTGCCGAACGCTTCGCCTTTCAGGCTCCAGTTCCACACGGCAACGTCGCGTGTGGCATCGACGACCACACGGGGGCTGCCGAGATGATCGGGTTCGACGTAGTGCAGTTGACCGCCGTTGGCCAGCAGGACCACCGGCAAGTCGTCCAGCCAGATCGCTTGCTGCTTGGGTGCGCCGTTGGTGTCGTAATCACCGAGCCAGTGGCCCGCCTCATCGTAGAGCGTGTAGGTATTGTTGGTGCCTAGGTAACGACGTAACTCCTCGCCGCGGCCGTTGTAGCGGTAGTTCATGACTGCGACACCTGCGCGTTTTACTTGGGTCATGCGGCCGGTGGTGTCGTACAGGTATTCGCGTGCCTTGCCGCCGATGGTGAGGGTATTGCCCATCTTGTCGTAAGTATGTGCCACGCCTGTGACTGCGCTCAAGCGGTGGTTGGTCGTCGGATAGGTATGGGTCTGCGTGGCGCCACCGACCTTGGCACTGAGGTGATTGCCGGTGCCATCATAGCTGTAGCCATCGATCACAGTGGATTGATACCGTCTTTGGGGTAGAGTAAGCCGGCATAGCGCGCAAAATGGTGCTGCCGATTAAGTGAATATGACCCTGTTTTTTGCTGTACGTTGCGCAGAATTTGTTAAATAAAATATTTTCCGAATTACATAGCCGCACTAACTCATCATATTTATTCACAGGGTATATAATTTCTGCAGCTGCAGGGTAAGTGGTTATACGCTCCGAGAATCCAGGATTTTTATTAAAGCGGAGTTGTAAAACAATTTCGGCAGGCAACGACTTCAAATATTTTTGCAGTCATATCGACTGCATATTGCATACCATAATCCTGATTATTGTCACTTATGCCACAGCTTGCGGAATGAAGCTTGCTCCGTAATGCAGTAGCGCACAATAATCACTTCGCACACGAATTCAATACTTTATAGATTGCTTCGGTGTTGGTGGCGCCTAGGCACAGTATACCTACCCACCGCAGTAACATTTATCAGTATGCACCAGTGCAGCTCCAAATCCCCGCATCGTCTGTGGATCGATGAACACATAAATTACTTCCAGGTCCAAAATATTTAATTATTAACTCGTAGTGCTCAGGACTATTCGAAACAAAGAATAATTTGATATTGGCAGAATTAGCAGCAGATAAAATCTGGGGATAGCCCTCTAGATCATCAATTGATCTTGGATAAGCCTCGTTCTCAGTTCGATAGGATTCAATTGAGCGGACCAGATCATCACCAATTTCCTTGGTTTTTTCAGCTTTTACGCCATGACCAGGAGCCGCACAAGCGGCTAGGCTCATCAATAAAATAATTGATAACTTTGAGTTTTTAGTAATCATTGTCCCAGACAGCCATTTTGAACCTCACTTTGCAAAGCATTCCAAATTTCCCCAGCCAAGCTGGTTGAGTCGCTAGCAATGTATGAATCTTCCCATAATTGTGCCTGAGCCTCGTACTTGCCAGCTCCAAAGAGAGCGTTGAAGTACTGAGAAGCCTGTTCAGCATTAGAAGGACTGGCATAGTCATAGGGGCTCCCTAAGCCAAGTGTATAACCTACCTGAGGAAGTATTAGGCGCGAGGTCACTTTTGCACCCCGACGACGCTGCCACACATGAAAGACTTCATGGGCAAGAGTTGAACGCGCTTCGCTTTTATTGAGATCAATACCTTTGTTTATATCACCATCAATGAACAAGCTGCGGGGCAACTTAACATTGCTACCGCGGAGGGATGAAGCGCGACTTCCCGATGTTTGTTGAATATCTAGTGAAGCCGTATCGAATCCACCACCGAAAAGGCTACTTACAAAAGACGATTCTTGATCGAGTGGAGGACGCAAACCGAATGGGTCAAGCGAAAGGAACGGGCGACCATTTGCATATGAGTAGCTATTCACACCTCCTTTTAATCCAATCGGATCACTCTGCCCATACCGCCCAGTAGCCGCGTCGTAGTCACGGAAGTAGTTCTGATTGAACCCGCTCGCTGCATCGAACCGCTGCCCCGGGAAGCGCATGTCGAACACCATCGCGGCGCCATCCCCATCCGGATCCTGGTTAGGTGCGGTGTTGCCGAACGCTTCGCCTTTCAGGCTCCAATTCCACACAGCAACGTCGCGGACAGCATCGACGACCACACGTGGGCTGCCGAGGTGATCGGGTTCGATGTAGTGCAGTTGACCGCCGTTGGCCAGCAGGCCTACCGGCAAGTCGTCCAGCCAGATCGCTTGTTGGCCGGCTACGCCGTTAGTGTCGTAGTCGCCCAGCCAGTGGCCCGCCTCATCGTAGAGCGTGTAGGTATTGTTGGTGCCTAGGTAACGGCGTACCTGCTCGCCGCGGCCGTTGTAGCGGTAGTTCATGACCGCGGCACCTGCGCGTTTTACCTGGGTCATGCGGCCGGTGGTGTCGTACAGGTATTCGCGCGCCTTGCCGCCGATGGTGAGGGTATTGCCCATCTTGTCGTAGGTGCGCGCCACGCCGGCGACCGCACTCAGGCGATGGTTGGTGGTTGGGTAGGTGTAGGCCTGCGTCGCGCCGCCGACCTTCGCACTCAGGCGATTGCCGGTGGCATCGTAGCTGTAGCCATCGATTACGGTATTGGCGGCTCCGTCCTTCAGCGCTGTGAGCCGACCGAGGGCGTCGTAGTCCAGTCGTAGCTCTGGTGTCGGATTGCCAGCCGGGGTCAGAGCGGTGAGGTCGCCAACGGCATCGAAGCCAAATCCGATTTCCAAGCCGCCCGCGCGGGTGTCTTGGATGCTACGGGGGCGGTAGTCAAGATCGTACATGCGCGCCAGCTTACGGCCGTTACCGTAAGTCCAGCCCGAGGATTGACCGAACGGGTAATAAGTCGCATTGCCCAGCAGGCGCTGGCGGCTGCCACCTGGTGCGGTGACCCCAACATCGGTCGTTTGCCCTTGCGCGTTGCGGACGTAATCGACCGTTGTGCCGTCCGGGTAGACCATCGACCGCAAGCGGCCGCCCGGTGTGTAGTCGTAGCGCAACACCAACACCTTGCCGTTGACCGTTTGCACCTTGCGCACTACCTCGCCGAAGCGGTTGTAGCAGTGTTGGGTGGTACCGCTGCCATCCTGGAGCTTAGCCAGGCGCCCGACGGTGAACGTCTCACTGCTGGCGCACACGCTCTGCGTGACGTCATAGGTGTAGCTAACATTGAAGCCGGTGGTTGGGTAGCTGATGCTCAAGACGCGGTTGAGCGCGTCGTAGCCATACGTAGAGGTGACGCCGCGTGCATCGGTCTGCTTAGCGCGGTTGCCGGCGCTGTCGTAGGTGTAGCTGGTGACGCCGGTGTCCGGGCTGGTCAGTTTCAGGGTATCGCCGAAACCGTTGTACGTGTAGCGCGTGTCCAGACGTTTGGGGTCCTTGACCTGCAACGGGCGATCCTGGGTGTCGTAATCCACATTGGTTTCGGCCTCGATGCCATCGACATCCTGCAACGTGCGCGCAAGCCGGCCGAGTGGGTCGTGCTCTTGCAAGGTGCTACGGCCGAATGCGTCGGTGATCAAGCGCAGGTTGCCGTTTGCATCGTAGGCGTAGTCGGTAGGATTTGCGGCTGCGTCCGCCTGCGTTTCCAGTTGACCCAATTGATTGTAAATACGGCTCAAGCTGCGCTTGAGCGCACCTTGTGCATCTTTGGTCTGCTCCTCCAGACGATTGCCAGCCTTATCGAGCACGTAATGGAGGGTATTGCCCAGCGTATCGGTGACATCGGTGAGGCGTTGGGCCTGGTCGTAGACAAACGTGGCGTAACTGCCATCGGGCTGTGCGATGCGCTTGACCAAGCCGGTGGGCCAATATTCGAACGTGGTGACGCGATTCTGCGCGGAAGTAGCGCCATGCACCGTGGTCGATGCCAACCAACCACGTGGGTGATAGCTGTAATCAGTCAGCACCCCGTTCTCGTCGACGGCAGAAAGAACCCGCCCCGCTACGTCATAGCTCAGATTCTCGCGGATCTGGCCGCGGGCATTGATGGTTTGCTTGAGGTCGCCCTTGCGATACGGGCACGGTCCGGTGCCGGTCTGGCACCCGGCGGCATCGATGGGGTAGTAATTGTATGTGGTGCGGTCGTCGATATCCGTGCGCGGGCCATCGATGGACTTCAGATAGCCCGGGACCGGGCAGGTGCTATCTACTGCGGCGACATCGGATGCCTCGCAGTAGCTGTAAGCCACATCGCGCCTCTCACTGGACGTTGCGCCAATGATCGACACTCGAATCGGCTGAAGTCGCTCGTTGCGGGTATAGGAAATGGTGCGTCCAGCGCTTTGGATCGAGAGCATCCGGTTGGAGCCGACGGCCGTCCGGGTCGTGGTCGTACGTGCTTGCGGAAGTCCAGATGCTTCCTGGACGGTGTGGACATTGATCTCCACGCCATTCTCGGTCAGCTCGGAATAGCTATGCTTGGTCTGCACCCCAAGCTTGTCGGTCACAGCGCTGAGCCTCCTGCGATAGTCGGTCGCCTGATCGTAATAGGCGTAGCTCATCGTGCCGTCGCTCCCTGCCACGGATGCGACCTTTGGAGATTCGCCGCCCGCGGTCGTCATCGTGTAATCGACCGTGTTGCCCAGGGCATCGGTGACCGCGGTGCCGGTGGACGAATACGCGAGCGTGACGCCATCGATACCGCCGGCGTGCTGGCTGGAGATTGCGCGGCCGGCATTGTCATAGGCGAAGGTACTGAAGCGCCGGCCGTCTTCCGTGGTAACGCCGGTCAGGTGCCGGGGAAAGCGCGTGTCCTCGTAGTGATAGGTCCGGCCCTTGCCATCAGCATAGGTTACGGTGACCAAGCGTCGTTGATCGTAGCCGTAGCTGGCGAGCTGTACGCCAGCGGAGACGATGCCCGTGATCAGCGCGTCGTCGCTGTCTTCGGCGTACACGAGTCCGACGGAGCGGCCCTGCAGCGAGGCGATGCTTTGCAGCCGGCCGCGCGCGTTGTAGGCATACACCAGCCCGTTGCCGTCCTCTGTGATGCGCGAGATCAGCTTGCCCTGGGCGTCGAAGGTGTAGATGGCGTCCTGGCGATACAGCATCCATTGATTGCCATTAGCGATGATGCGCTCGCCGGAGGCATTGGCAGCGCGATAGTCCGAACCCACTTTGCGGAAAGGCACGGCGTAACCGCTGCCCTCCACTAGGCCCAACGTATCGCCCTGGATCGTCAGATGCAGGTTGTGCGAGAACGTCCAGCCTGGCCCGAATCCTCCAGTGTTCAGTGCAATGCCCGAATGGT
This sequence comes from Xanthomonas sp. WHRI 8932A, assembly GCF_035012785.1. Taxonomy (NCBI): domain Bacteria; kingdom Pseudomonadati; phylum Pseudomonadota; class Gammaproteobacteria; order Lysobacterales; family Lysobacteraceae; genus Xanthomonas; species Xanthomonas sp. WHRI 8932A. The sequence goes on along the minus strand of NZ_JAYGQQ010000008.1, from coordinate 115,415 downwards.
AGTAACGCGTCAGGGTGAGCCAGCCTAGATCGAAATCTCGCTCGGTCTGGAACTTTTCGCCGGTTTTGACGTCGCAGGGATTTCCGACCATGCCGGAACCGCCACCACTGTTCTGGCTGCCCCCAGACTGTCCCTCGCACTGGAGGGCGGTGACTTCGATCGTCGCGATGATCTCCTTATTTGCGCAGGCTTGTTCGCTGATGTACCAGTTGGTAGCAGGCTTGGGACAGTCTGTACGCTTTTGCCGGGCTATGGATGTAGTGTAGTTATAGCTAACGCTGCAATCGCTAGAAAAAACATAGGCCGTGTAAGATTTAGCCTGCATTTCCATACCAAGGTCGTACTCTGGATATGGGCCCGCTTGCGCAATCCATCCGCCTTGCGGGGCGACGGACGCGGTTCCACATTGGGGCGCCTGTTCGCTCAACTTCTGCACTAGCACTGCAACGGCTTCTTCTTCCGTTGGAATCTTGGACCTGTCCCTTGCGATATAGGTCCAATCTTCGTTGTTCGCCTTCGCGCGCCCCATCCAGTAGGTGATAAGCATCTTTCCGTCTTCCTTGACTATCTGGTCCTTGATAGTGTCGACGTACTGATAAGCCTCTTTCGCGTACTGCGGCCCAGGAATCGCCTTGATCGCCGCTTCCGCCTGCGCCTGGGTGTCGTAGACGCCGTGGGACGCTCCTTGCGCATCGCGCACAAAAAATTGCTGTTTCTTTTCTTGAGCAGAGACGAGCGGGGAAAGAAAGAAAAGGCAGAGCATCGCCATCAGAAGCGCAAAGCGCACAGAGGCAGTCTTTTTCTGCTCACGGTAAGGAGTGGTCATTGCAAGTCCTTGCAAGAAGTCAATCGATCCAATCGAATCAAATACTGCAGACGGCAACATCCGCCTGGCCGCCCTTCGGACTGATCTGGTGCGATCAATCTCCTTCAGACGCATGTTGGCTGCATGGGCAATGCTCTTCATCATCCCTGAGAGAGGCAGCGCGAAAAACGGGATACACACGTATCGCATACGACAATCCTTGTCAGCACAGGCTGCGATAGTACGTAATGGCCTCAAGGCTGACAAGCGACTTTGTTACTTGCTAGCGACTTCAGACGGTTCAGGCGCTAGGTGGATGCATATGGTGCTTGGCAATATAAGCGCGCCAGGAGGGGTGTCTGTCACGTCGCACAAGGCAAATATGCAAGACGCTGTCCGGCCGGGGCCGCCTGCCGTTTCAACCACCGGTTCCGCCTGCGCGAAATGCTGCCGCGATTTGCCACGGCGGTGACGCATTGCAAGGCCTGTCCTGGCCGGTTATGCCACGCCGAGCAGGTTTTATGGCTGAAAGTCAGGGCTAATCAGGCGTTGCAATGACATGGTGTGAGATAGGTAGAAGACGAGTATCGTGAAGCGGCAAACAGCGCACTTCATCGGAAGCTAGGAAAATGCGTCAACCATTATGACAATGGCTGACGCGTGCGGATCAACTGCGCGGCTTGCGCGCATTTGCCATTTTGCTGGCTGACTTCTTCGCTGCCACCTTGCCGACTACTGATTTGCTCAAGGTCTTTGCGGCAACTTTTGCAACTTGTTTGCTCGCGCGTTTGACGACTGCTTTTTTGGCGACCTTCCGGCTCGCGGCTGCTGCACTTTCAGTAGATGCAGCAGCCACCGCCGGCGTGCGCCTGGCTGGCGCCTTGCTCGCCTTTTTCGCGGCCTTCTTGGCGGCTTTCTTCACCGGTGTCGCAGCACCCGCACGCACTTCCGGCGGGCGGCGCGGCGGCGGTTTGCGGCCTGGGGTCAGTGCGCGCCAGGCGTGTCCGCCGTTCATGGCGAGTAGCGCGTCGGCGGCCGAGGGGCCGGCGCTGCCGGCGGCGTAGTTGGGGAAGTCGCTGGCCGGTTGTTTCCAGGCATCCAGGATAGGCTGCACGATGCGCCAGGCGCCTTCCACCATCGCCGCGTCCTGGAACAGGCCGGCTTCGCCGTTCATGCAGTCCTGCAGCAGACGCTCGTAACCCACGGTGTATTCCTTGGGGAACCAGTCGCGGTAGCGGAAGTCCATGCGCACCGGCGCCAGTGCCACCTGCGCGCCGGGGCGCTTGACGTCGAACTGCAACGAAATGCCTTCATCAGGTTGGATATGCAGCACCAGCCAGTCGGGGCCGTAGCCGCCGACCTCGGTGCTGCGAAACGGTGCCAGCGGCGCGGGTTTGAAGCGGATGGCGATCTCGGTGGTGCGCTCGCGCAGACGCTTGCCGGTGCGCAAATAAAACGGCACGCCAGCCCAGCGCCAGGTATCGACCTGCAGCTTCATCGCCACATAGGTTTCGGTTTCCGAATCGTCCGGCGCGGTGTCTTCTTCGCGATAGCCCGGCACAGCGCTGCGATTGACCGCGCCGGACGCATATTGACCACGCACCACGTCTTCCGGCTTGATCGGGCGCACGGCTTCGATCACTTCGGCGCGGCGGCGATGCATCGCCTCGGTGGTGAATGCGGCCGGCGGTTCCATCGCAATCATCGCCAGCAACTGGAACAGGTGATTGGGCACCATGTCGCGCAAGCAGCCGGTGGGATCGTAGAAGCGCCCGCGCCCTTCCACGCCGATGGTTTCGGCGGCGGTGATCTGCACATGATCGATGCGGTCGCGGTTCCACACCGGCTCGAACAAACCATTGGCAAAACGGAAGGCAAGAATGTTCTGCACGGTTTCCTTGCCCAGGAAATGATCGATGCGGAACACCTGATCCTCATGCAGCACCTTGGCCACGGTGGCATTGAGATGCTTGGCGCTGGGCAGATCGTGGCCGAACGGTTTTTCCACGATGACGCGGCGCCAGCCCTGATTTTCGCGCTGCTTGACCAGGCCGGCTTCGCCGAGATTCAACAGCACCGGCTCGAAAAAGCGCGCGGCGGTGGCGAGATAGAACAGCACATTGCCTTGCGTGCCATAGCGCTTGTGCAGTTTCTCCAGCACGCCGTCCAACGCCTGATACGCGCCAAGGTCGGTAAAGTCGCCGCGCAGGTAATGCATGCGCTCGCGCAGCCAGTCCCAGGTGTCGGTGTCGAATTCATCGGTCTGGAATTCGGCATCGCGGCTGCTCAGCAGCTGCGTCATCGACTGCCCCATGTTGCTGCGCCACGCGCGTTCGCTGATGTCGCCATGGTCCATGCCGACGATGGCGAATTCCTCGCCCAATGCACCGGCGCGGCGCAGGTTGTACAGCGCCGGCATCACCAACCGCTTGGTCAGATCGCCGCGGGCGCCGAAGACCACGATGATGCACGGCGGGGTTGTGGCTTGTTCGTTCATGGATGTGTTTCCTTTTCGCCCATGCGTCCGTGCAGGCGCAATGCCGCATTGACCAGGGCCACGTGGGAATACCCTTGCGGGAAGTTGCCAAGCATGCGTTTGCCGCGCGGGTCGTATTCTTCTGCGAGCAGGCCCACGTCGTTGCACAGACCGAGCAAACGCTCGAGCAATGCGCGCGCCTCATCGGTGCGACCGATCAACGCAAAGTTTTCCACCAGCCAGAAACTACAGGCCAGGAAGGTGCCCTCGCCTGCTGGCAGGCCATCGGCGCTGTCGTCGGCGCGATAGCGTTCGACCAGGCCATCGATGGTGAGCTCGCGCGCGATCGCATCGGCGGTGGCGGCGATGCGCGGATCGTCCGGCGGCAGAAAGCCGACGATGGGAATCAGCAACAGCGATGCATCCAGACGATCGGAGCCGTAGCTCTGCACGAAGTGGCCATCTGGATGCACGCCTTTTTCCAGTACTTCGGCGCGGATCTCTTCAGGGAGCCGGCCCCAGTGCGCGCGCTTGTCGGCATCGGCATTGGTGATGCCATCGCGACTGCCGCAATCGAATGCCAGCCACGCCATCACTTTGGAATGCACGAAATGCCGGCGCTCGTCGCGGATTTCCCAGATGCCTTCGTCCGGTTGGCGCCACAGGGTTTCAAGCGTGTCGAGAATCTTTTCCAGCAAGGACGCCGACGACCCATCGTCATCGGCAGGCGGCGCCACGCCTTTTTCGCGTGCGTAATGAAAGGCGCCGATCAGCTCGCCGTACACATCGAGCTGAAATTGATCCACCGCACCGTTACCGATGCGCACCGGAACGGAATTTTCGTAGCCGGGCAGCCAGTGCGCTTCCCATTCCTGCAATCGGCGCTCGCCGCCGATGCCATACAGCGCCTGTAATTGATCCGGCGACCCGGCGATGGTGCGCTGGACCCAGTCGCGAAACGCCGCAGCCTCATCGCGATAGCCGGCTTGCAGCAACGCGATCAGCGTAAACACCGAATCGCGCAACCAGCAGTAGCGGTAATCCCAGTTGCGCGTGCCACCCAGATGCTCCGGTAACGAGGCGGTGGGCGCGGCCACGATGCCGCCGGTGGGCAGATAGCTGAGCCCTTTCAACACCACCAGCGAGCGACGCACCTGCTTGGTCCACGGGCCGACATCGGTGCAGCGACGTGCCCAGCCATGCCAGAACGCGGTCGTGCGTTGCAGCGCCTGTTCCGGGTCGATCGCCGGCGGCGTGGGCTGATGCGATGCGCCGTGACTGAGCAGAAACCAGGTGCTTTCGCCTTCGCGCAACGTGAAGTCGGCTTCGGTGCCCAGGTCTTCGCCATGCAGTTCCTGCGGCGAGCGCAACGCGAGCTGGTCGGGGCCGGCGATCGCGCGAATGCCGCCGTCGATGCCGGTCACCCACGGCACCGTGCGGCCGTAGTTGAAACGGAACGTCAGGCGCATATGCATGGGCATCTCGCCCTGCACGCAGCGCACGATGCGCACCAGATGCTGGTGGCTGTCGTCCTTGTCGCTGGCGACCATGAAGTCGACCAGTTCCACCGTGCCGGTGTCGGTGCGCATGCGCGTGCACAACACCAGACTGTCGTCTTCGTAAGCGCGTTCGCTGCGGAATGCGGCGGCGGGCGACAACGCCCATTGCCCGTGTTGCTCGTCGCCCAGCAGCGATGCGAAGACCGCATCGGAATCGAAGCGTGGCAGACACAGCCAGTCGATGGTGCCGCGATGGTCGACCAGGGCCGCGCTGTGGCAATTGCCCAGCATGGCGTGGTCCTCGATACGCACGCTCATCGTGTGGGCGTTTCCTTCCAGCGAAAGAATCCGCAGTCTTACATGCGCGGTGTCGGGATCGGGTTACGAATACGCGGGCAAACGCAGCAACGGTGGCACCGTGTGTTCCAGCCGACGGATCAGTGCCGGATCCATATAGGTGTAGTCGTCGGGAATCTGCAACGACACCACGCGGCAATGGCGCAGATGCGCGGCGAAGCGTTTGCGCAGCAACTGCAGGTGGCGGCGCTCCATCACCAGCACCAGGTCGGACTCCTGCAGCAATTCGGGCGTGACCTGCACCTCGGCGTCCGCTGCCAGCCCGGCCGATTGGGTCTGCACGCCCGGCCAGTCGGCGAACACGCGCTCGGCGGTGGGGCTGCGCAGGCGGTTGCGGCTGCATACGAACAGCACCCGCAGCGGTGTGCCGCCGCGCTGGCTCAGCGGCCTTCGCGCAGGAAGCGCGCCATCGAAGAGACACCCGGCAACGCGGGTTCGAACTGGCCGGCCACATCGATGAAGCCGCGCATGATGGCGATCTCGCGCGGGGTGCGGTTGAGCGCATCGCGACGGTCGGCATCGGCACCGGCGCGCAGCAGGCGCTGCACCAGCAGCGGCAAGCCATGCAGGGCGGCCAGATGCAGCGGGCCGAAGCCGCGTTGGTCTGCCACATCCAGCGAGACGTCTTCGTCGAGCAGACGTTCGACGCCGGCCAGCACCACCTTTTCGTCGCAGGCGGTGCCCGGTTCGGCGCGCGCACCCAACAACAACAGCAGCGGGCTGACCCGTCCACCGGCGAGCGCGTCCGGGTCGGCACCGGCCAGCAGCAAGGTGTCCAGCAGCGCCAGCAGGCGGGTGGTGTCGCGCGCGGTGAAACCGTACAGCGCCGCGCAATGCAGTGGTGCCAACCCCTGATCATCGGTGGCATGCACGTTGGCTGCGGCCGTGAGCAGACGCGCCACGATGTCCGGCAAGCCGAGTGCGCAAGCCAGCATCAGCACGGTCACGCCACCGGGCAGGCGATGTTCGATCTGCGCGCCGGCCTGCAGCAGGGCGGCGACGATATCGGTCTGGCGCATGCTCACCGCGGCCGACAACGGCGTGGCGCCGCTGTTGGCTGCGCGCTGCGGGTCGGCACCGCGGCCGAGCAGGTGCGCAACCACACCCAGGTGGCCGCCACCGGCCGCACGCAGCAGCGCGGTGCAGCCTTGCGCATCGACAGCATCCACCGGCAGACCGAGGTCGATCAGGCGTCGCACCGCATCGGTATCGCCAGTCATCGCGGCCGCGGGCACGTCTGCTTCGCGCAGCGTGCGGCGTGGCAGCGACCAGATCCGCCAGTCCAGCCAGTCGGCCAGATCGCGGCGGCCGATCGACAGCGCCACACCCAGCGGGGTCTGCCCGTCGGCAGCGCGCGCTTCCGGCGAGGCGCCCTGCTTGACCAGCAATTTCAGCGAGGCATCGCGGCCCAGCGCGGTCGCCAAATGCAGCGCGGTCATGCCGTGGCTGTCGCGCGCTTCGCGGTCCACGCCGTGTTCCAGCAACCACTGCTGCAGGCGCAGCCAGCCCAGCCGCACGGCCAGCGACAACGGCGGATCGCCGGCCGCCGACGGCGCAAACGGGTCGGCGCCACGTTCGAGCAATTCCACTGCGAACTGTTCCAGCCCGCGCGATGCCGCATCGTGCTGCACGCAGGCGCTGAGCAGCCGGGTCAGGCCACCTGCACCGGCCGGCGACACGCCGTGACGCAGCAGCACCTGCAGCGCCGGCACCGCCTCCACACCACGCGAGAGCAGCGCAAACATCGGCACGTCGCCGCAGGCATCGCGCACTTCGGCATCGGCGCCGTGGCGCAGCAGCCAGTCCACCGCATCGGCGTTGAGCGCCAGATGCGCGTCGTGCAGCAGGCCGCCAAGTTCTTCCGGGCCGCACAGTCGCGCCAGCGCGTCCAGGCCATCGCGTTGGCCGAACTGCAGGCCTTCGCGCAGCAACACCAGCGGCGGGCGATCGGGCAGCACCGCCACGCCGGGGGTATCGCCATGCGCATCGCTGACGGCGGCCGGCAAGGGATAGTTGGGGTCGAGCAATTGCACGATCGCCCAACGCCCGGCTTCGGCGGCCACGTCCACGGCGCGACGGCCATGCACATCGACGCTGTCGGCCGGCACCTGCAGATCGAGCAGGCGGCGGATCAGCGCCGGCGACACGCTGTCGGCAGCGCAGGCCAGCATCACCGCGTTGCGGCCGTCGCCGTCGATGGCCAGCACATCGGCCTTGCGGGCGACCAGGCGTTCGAGCACCGCGCTGCGCGCCTGACGCGCGGCATCCAGCCACGGCGTGCGGCCGAGCAGATCGCGTGCTTCCAGATTGGCGCCGGCCGACAACAGCGCTTCGACGATGTCGCCGTGGCCGGCTAGCGCGGCTTCGTGCAAGGCGCTGCGGCGCTGGCGGTCGCGCGCATCCACGCGTGCCTTGTGCTTGAGCAGCAACTGCACGCCGGCCGGGTCGTCTTCTTCGGTGCCGGCGGCGGCCAGCAACACCGGCGCGCCGCCGTCCGGTTCGGAATGGGCGCCGCGTTCCAGCAAAAATTTCGCCAGCCGCCAATTGCCGACCTGGCACGCCATCGCCAGCGGTGAATGACCTTCGTTGTTGAGCGCGTCCAGGTCGGCGGCGGCATCGCGCAGCAATGCGGCCACGCCGGGGTCGGAACTGCGCACCGCATGATGCAGTGGCGTATTGCCGTCGTTGTCGGTGGAGCGCGGGTCGGCACCGTTGGCCAGCAGCGTCATCACCGCATCCGGGCGGCCATGCCAGCTGTCGCGGGTGGCGGCCAGCAGCGGCGTCATGCCGCGATGCGGCTGGTTGACGTCCACGCGGCGCACGATCAGCTCGCGCAGCAGGCGCAGATCCGGCAGCACCGCTGCCAGCGCCGGCAGGCTGCGTTGGTCGCGCCATTCCGGCAGCGGCATCGCCTGCGGGTCGGCGCCGGCCTCCAGCAATTGCAGCGCGCGATCCACCCGGCCGCTACGCGCGGCTTCGAACAATTCGGGCACCAGTTGATGCTGGGCGACCGGCTCCAGCGGGCGCGGTTCGGCGGCCGCTTCGGAGAAGAAGTCGGCAGCCTGCCGGGCCACCGGCACATCGCTGCGCGCCGGTGCGGCGGTACGTTGCAACAGCAGATGGGCGGCGGGCAGCAGCGCGCTAGCGGCAATCGCCAAACCCCAGCGCAGACCGCCGGATAACCAACCCGGCCAGGCCAGCGCCACCACCAGGGTGCACACCGCCAACACCAATGCGGCGGCCAGCAGGCCGCGCCAGGCATGCAGTTCCTGCGTGGCCAGCGCGTGCCAGCGTGGCGCCAGCGCGCCACCGTCGCGTTCCACTTCGCCCCACAACGGCCAGGTGCGCCACAGTCCCAGCAAGGCGGCGCTGACGGCCACGCTCAAGGCCAAGGCGGCGGCCAGACTGCCGCTATCGCGCAGCGCGGTCAGCGGCCAGCTGATCAATGCCGCCAAGGCGAGCAGGCCTACGCCCCAGATCGCCAGCAACGGCGGCAGCGCCTGTGCGATGGCCCGCGGCTGCGTGGCCAGCGCGCGGGTGCCACGCGCCCACGACACTGCCAATGCAAAGGCCGGTTGCGCCAGCCACAGGCTCACTGCGGCAACGGCGCCACCAAGGCCACCGAGCAGGGACAACACCACGCCGGCTGCACCTGCCAGCGCTGCGGCGCGCAATCGCGCGGCACGCTGCGGCTCAGTCATAGTCGCACTCGCCCGCCAGCACCACCGTCTTGGGCAGTTGCAGGTAGAAGCCGTGCTTGGCGAGCGCTTCGCGCACGGTCACCACGTCGGCCTGCGCCAGGCGGCGCTCAGGCGTCAACGCCACCTCCAGCACGAATGCGAATGGCGCCAACGGCGCGTGCACGGCAGCGGGAAGACCGGAGAAATCGTCACGCTTGGCGAGGTAGACGAAGGTGTCCTGCTTGCGTTGGCTTTTATAGACGTAGGCGTGCATGCGCGCGTGATCGCGCTCGTAGAGCGGTGGGTCGCAGGATTGTGTCCCAATTGCGGCGACGGCGAAAGCGCGGCCGCTGCGAAAAATCCCAGCCACGTCAGCGACATGACCGGCGCGTTCAGTTGCGCCATCGACGGGGCTGGCGTACGCCACCGATATACTGCGAGCACTTTTTGCCAGCCAGACCATCGTGAGCCAAGCGCAGCATTCGTCCCAGATGGCCCCGGTCGCCGTCACCGCCTATACCTCCACCACCGCGCTCGGCGCCGGGCTCGCGGCCCAGGCCGCCGCGCTGCAGTCGCGCCGCAGCGGCCTGCGTTACAACGATTTCGGACCGAAACCGCTGCCATGCTGGATCGGCCGCGTCGACGGCGTGGAAGAGGTGGTCCTGCCCGATGCGCTGCAAGGCTGGGACTGCCGCAACAACCGGCTGGCCTGGCTGGCCCTGCAGCAGGACGGCATGGCCGACGCCGTGCAGGCCGCCGCGCAGCGCTACGGCGCCGAGCGCGTGGCGGTGATCATCGGCACCTCCACCTCCAGCATCGGCGCCAGCGAAGAGGCGTATACGCGCCTGGTCGACGACGCCGATGGCGCGCGGTTTCCGGACGATCTGGACCGCCCCATCGTGCACACCCCGCATTCGTTGGGCGACTTCGTCCAGCACGCCACCGGCCTGCGCGGCCCCAGCGTGACCGTGGCCACCGCCTGTTCGTCCAGCGCCAAGGTGTTTGCCCAGGCGGCGCGGCTGATCGAGGCCGGGGTGATCGACGCGGCCCTGGTGGGCGGCGTGGACACCTTGTGCGGCAGCGTGCTGTTCGGCTTCAACTCGCTACAGGTGGTCGCCCCCGAACCGTGCCAGCCGTTCGACGCGCGCCGGGTCGGCCTGAGCCTGGGCGAAGCCGGTGGCTTTGCGCTGGTCGAACGCACCGCCGCCGCTCCGGATGCGACGTTGTGGCTGTACGGCTATGGCGAATCCAGCGATGCGCACCACATGTCCGCCCCGCATCCGCAGGGCCTGGGCGCCCAGCTGGCGATGCGCGGCGCGCTCGAACGCGCCGGCCTGGACGCGGCGGCGGTGGGCTATCTGAACCTGCATGGCACCGCCACGCCGGCCAACGACAGCGTGGAAGCGGCAGCGGTGGCGGCGATCTTCCCCGACACCTTGCACGCCAGCTCGACCAAGGCCTGGACCGGCCACACCCTGGGCGCGGCGGGCATCGTCGAATCGGTGATCGCCCTGCTGGCCCTGCGCGACGGCGTGCTGCCGGGCACGCTCAACAGCGAGGTGCCCGACCCCGCCTGCGGCCCGCAGATCCGCTTCGACAACGCCCATTCCCGGATCGATTACGCAATGAACAACTCCTTCGGTTTTGGCGGCAACAACTGTTCGCTGCTGTTCGGGCGGGCACGCTGATGCTGACCGCCACCATCGAAGGGATCGGCTTCTGGACCCAAGGCTTGCCCAACTGGGAGGCCGCGCATGCCTTCATGCAGGGCGGCCCGCTGCAGGAGACGCCCGCACGTCCGGCGCCGCAGCTGCTGGCCGCCAACGAGCGCCGCCGTGCGCCGGATACGGTGGCGGTGTCGCTGGAAGCCGCACTGGCGGCCTGCACCGCCGCCGGCCGCGACCCTGCCAGCTTGCCGTCGGTGTTCACCTCCACGCACGGCGATCTGGCCATCACCGATTACATGTGCACCACGCTGGCCAGCGACCCGCTGGCGATCTCGCCGACCAAGTTCCACAACTCGGTGCACAACGCCGCGGCGGGCTACTGGACCATCGGTGCCGGCGCGATGACCCCGGCCACGGCGATCAGCGCCCACGACGCCAGTTTCGCGCAAGGCTTGCTGGAAGCGCTGGTGCAACTCACCGCCGGCGTCGATGCAGTGCTGCTGGCCGGCTACGACGCGCGCTCGGTGGGGCCGCTTGGGCGCATCTCGCCCAGCCAGGGCCTGCTTGGTGGCGCGCTAGTGCTGGGCAGCGCTGGCCAGGCCAGCAAGCCGCAGCTGCAAGCGTGGCTGGACGATGGCGCGCCGTCTCCCGCTGACGGCGCGTTGGCGCGCCATGTCGCCGCCAATGCGATGGCGCCGATGCTGCCGCTATTCGCGCTGTTGGCGGGCCACGGCGACAGCGCCGCGCTGTATGCCGGCCCTGGCCGGGTGCTGCGTGTGGAGCTGCAGCGATGAGCCGGGTACCGCTGACCCGCGAGGACACCGCGATTCTGGTGCCGGCCTTGAACGAGGCATTGCGTATCCGCGAAGTGGTCAACGATGCGTTGACCTACTGCTCACATGTGATCGTGATCGACGACGGTTCCGACGATGGCACCGCCGATTGCATCGCCGACCTGCCGGTGCGCCTGATCCGCCATCCGCAGCGCATGGGCAAGGGCGCCGCGTTGCGCAGCGGCTTTGCGCAGGCGCAGCAAATGGGCATGCGCGCGGTGATGACCATGGACGGCGATGGCCAACACAAGGCCGCCGATTTCCCGCGCCTGCTGGCCGCAGCCAACCGCCACCCCGGCTGCGTGATCGTCGGCGCGCGTATGCGCAAGCGCGCCACCCAGCCCACCATCCGCCGGATCGGCAACGACTTCGGCGACTGGGGCATCGCCTGGGCCTGCGGTTTTCAACTGGTGGACAGCCAGAGCGGCCAACGGCTGTATCCGGCCTCGGTGTTCACCCTGCCCAACGTGTCCGGCGAAGGCTTCGTGTTCGAGGCGCAGCTGCTGATTTCCGCCGCACGCCAGGCCGGCGCACGGGTGGTCGCGGTGCCGATCGAAACCCGCTACGCGGGCAGCGCGCCGGGCACCTTCCGCAAGAGCCATTTCCGGCTGGTGCGCGACCTGTGGAACATCACCTCGCACGTGGTCGTGCAGGCCTGGACCTACGGGCACATCTGGCGCGAGTACCGCAACGTGCGCGCCAACCCGGTGATCATTGACGATGTCGACGGCGAATTTGCTACTGTGCCCGCGGCTACCAAGAGCAACCCGTCCCCATGAATGCACAGCGTCGCGATGTCGTCATCACCGGTGGTGGTCTGGCCGGCCTGAGCCTGGCCCTGCAATTGAAGCAACGCGATCCGGAGCTTGCGATCACCGTGCTGGAGCGCCGTGCGCACCCGGTGCGCGAGGCCGCGTTCAAGGTGGGCGAATCCACGGTGGAGATCGGCGCGCATTATTTTGCCGACGTGCTGGGCCTGCGCGAGCATCTGGAGACCGAGCAGATCCGCAAGTTCGGTTTTCGCTTTTTCTTCTCCGACAAACGCGAAGACATCGACCGCTGCACCGAGCTGGGCGTCAGCCAGATCCTGCCGACACCGTCGTGGCAGATCGACCGCGGCCGCTTCGAAAATTTCCTCGGTGAGCGCGCCCGCGCGCAGGGCATCGCGTTCCTGGACAACTGCAGCGTCAAGGGCGTGGATCTGTCCGAAGACGAGACCGACCATGCGGTGCGCTACGAGCATGCCGGCGAGCAGGGCACGCTGAGCGCACGCTGGGTGGTCGATGCCAGTGGCCGCGCCGGGCTGCTCAAGCGCAAGCTGGGCCTGGCACAGGACAACGCGCACAACGCCAATGCGGTGTGGTGGCGCGTGGAAGGCCTGATCGACCCGAACGGTTGGTCGCAGGACAGCAGCTGGCTGCAGCGCTGCACGCCGCCGGATCGCTGGCGTTCCACCAATCACATGTGCGGGCCCGGTTACTGGTTCTGGTTGATCCCGCTGTCGTCCGGCGCGCATTCGTTGGGCATCGTTTGCGATGCGCAGATGCACCCGCTGGAGACCATGAACACGCACGAAAAAGCCATGGACTGGCTGCGTCTGCATCAACCGCAGGTCGCCGCCTCATTGGACAAGGCCGACTACCGCTTGCAGGACTTTCTGTTCCTGCGCAATTTTTCATATGGCTGCAAACAGGTGTTCTCGTCGCAGCGCTGGGCGCTCACCGGCGAGGCGGGGGTGTTCCTGGACCCGTTCTATTCGCCGGGCAGCGACTTCATCGCCATCTCCAACACCTATATCTGCGAACTGATCGGCCGCGATCGCGCCGGCAGGTCGCTCAGCCCGTATACCGAGCTGTATGAGCAACTGTATTTCTCGTTCTACGAAAACACCCTGACCCTGTATCAGGATCAGTACGCGCTGTTCGGCGACGAGCAGGTCATGCCGGTCAAAGTGATCTGGGATTACACCTACTACTGGTCGTTGCTGGCGCCGCTGTTCTGTTCCGGACGCATCGCCGACCTGAGCCTGTTGTCGCGCATGAAAGCCGACTTCTTTTATGCGCGCGACATGAACCTGGCCATGCAGCGCGTGCTGCACGACTGGGGCGTGCACAACACCGCACAGGGCATCGCCACCGGCGATGGCCGTCTGCTGGACCAGTATCTGATCGGCTGGTTCAACGAGCTCAATGGCGCCTTGCACGACACCCTGGACGACGACGCGTTCGCCGCACGCATCCACACCAACGTGGCGCAGATGGCGGTGCTGGCACGCGAGATCCTGCAGCAGGCACGCCACCGTCACCCCGACCTGCCCGATCACGGGCTGGACGCACTGACCGCCAACGCCAGCGGCGACCCGATCCTGACGGCGACGTGGTACGCGGACGCGGCTTAGAGCAGCAAACAAATCTACTGTGCAGCCGCCAGGCGGGCGCGGCCGGTGCTCGGTGCGGCATGTACCACTCGTACACTCCGGTTCTTCCGCGCCGTCCGCACCCACCTAACGACTGTTCGCTACGTTTTGTTAGCCGCTCTTAAGTTAGCCAGGCGCAGATACTCGCCACATCTACCCACTCATATCTCTCACAGGAGGTGACCGATGCATCGCAGATTTGCTTACCCGCTTTTTTTGCTCATCAGCTTCACTGCAACCCAAGCTGTCGCGCAGAACGTCGTGCAATACGTACCCGAGCCGTTATTGATGAACGGTAGCGACTTAGTCCCTGTCTGCCGGCGAGCCGCCGAGACCCACTACCTTGCGCAAGGCGCAAGTGTTTACAACTGGACAGCGTCCTACCATGACCGCGGCGATGGTCTTTACGTGGACGGTCGCTTACGCGCAAATGGCAATACGGTCTCGGTGCACTGCACCGCAACGCGCGGTTCACGCGAGCGCGATCTGCTCATGAAGATAGACGAAACCGGCGGCTAAGCGTCGCCTGCGCTGCCGCCATCGGCTGCAGCGCAACGGCGCTGAGCGACGAAGGTCGTGGTCGTGCCCCGCTACGCGGCCGTTGCAGCCTGGACGTCAGGCAATCAGCCCATGCCGCCATTGATGCCGATGATCTGGCCATTGATGTAACCGGCAGACTCCGAGCACAGGAAGGCGACCAGCGCGGCGACCTCGTCGGGTTTGCCGACGCGCCCGGCAGGCACCAGTTGTTTGATCACCTCGGGCGCGAAATTTTCGCCGACCATGTCGCTTTCGATCACGCCCGGCGCCACCACATTCACGGCGATGCCGCGGCTGGCCATCTCGCGCGACAACGATTTGGTCGCGCCATGCAATGCCGCTTTGGCTGCGGCGTAATTGGTCTGCCCGCGATTGCCCAGCACTGCCGACACCGACGACACGCTGACAATGCGTCCCCAGCGCGTGCGCGCCATCGGCAACAACAACGGTTGGGTGACGTTGAAGAAGCCGTGCAGCGACACATCGATCACCCGATGCCACTGCTCGGCGTTCATGCCCGCCATCGGCGCGTCGTCGTGGATGCCGGCGTTATTGACTACGATCTGGATCGGGCCGGACGCCAATAGGTTCTCCAGCGCCGCGCCGCTGGCCTGCGCATCGGCCACATCGAAGGCCACCGCTTCGGCGCTACCGCCGTCGGCCACGATGGCGGCAACCACCTCTTGCGCGCGCGCCAGATTGCGATTGGCATGCACGATCACGTGCCGCCCCTGCGCCGCCAGATGGCGACAGATCGCACCGCCAAGATCGCCGCTGCCGCCTGTGACTAACGCACGACGCTGTGGAATGGATGTGCTCATGGACGTCTCGTCAAAACCAGCTGCAGCAGGAAGCCACCATCCTAGCGATTCGCAGCCAGCGCAGGAACAACCTGCCGCGTCCATCGCCGCAGGCATCGCGCGCAATACGCATCATCGGGCCGCCGTAGCGCACGCATGTGCGCCGCTACCAAGGGCATGGCCGCCAAGCGCTGCGACAACACGTAGCGAGCAATCGTCAGATGACGACGACGCGCTCGGAACCGGAATGCACGCGTGCCACGCCGCACCGAGCACCGGCCGCGGCTGCCTGGCGATGCACGCAATCGATGTGTTGTCTGTCGGCCGCGCTACGCCTGCGCGGCGCCCAGCATCACCGTGGCACGGCCTTCGGCGAGCAGCTGCGCCTGATGGGTCAGACGGAAACTGTATTGCTGGCTGTCCTCGCCCTGCATCAGCACCTGCGCTTCGCACTCGATGGCATCGGGCAAGGCCTCCAGATGCGTCACATGCAATTCCACCGCACGCAGCGCAACCAGCATGCCCGGGCGCACCGGCTTGCCGGACGCGCGCCCCAGCAGGCCGCCATGCACGGCCATGGCCTGCGCGCCGTATTCGCACAGATGCAGCGCGCGCAAACGTCCATCGGCACGCAGCGGATGCATGTCGCTGCAATGCGCATGACTACGCACCACAATCCGCTGCGCATCCCAGGTCACCACCTCGTCCCACAGGCACATGCTGCCCTGATGCGGGATCAAGGCGGCGATTGCGTCACGTCCCTGCATGCGATTCTCCATTGCGTGTGCGCTCCAGTGCCGGTTCGCGCGACACCAGCAACGCGAGGATGAAATTGAACAACACGCCCAGTGCCACCGTGCTGCCGATCGCGCGCAGCACCGGGATGCTGGAGGCGGCCAGCAGCGCGAACACCAGCAATGTCATCAGGCTGCAGACGATCAATGCATGCAGCGTGCGCAGCTGATCGGCGTGATCGTCGCCGGCGTGATCGAAAAACAAGGCGTAATCCAGGCCCAAGCCTGCGGCAAGAATCAGCGCGATCAAGTGGAACAGATTGAGCTCCACCCCGATGCCGCGCAGGATCGCCAGGATCAACACGGTGGTCAGCGCCATCGGCAACAGCACACGCACGATACGGCGCGGGCTGCGCAACGCGATCGCCACCGTCACCGCAAGCAGCAACGCCGCCACACCCAGGGCGCCCAGCACGCGGCCGCGGTAGGCGGCCACCAGCGATTCGGACGCGTCCTTCAGATCCAGCAACTGCGCGCCGCTGCCCTGCACCGCCGCAGCCAACACCGCAGGGTCGTGCAAGCCAGTCAGCGACACCAGGGCGGTCGTGCGATCGCCGCGGCCCAGCAGCAAGCCGCCCACCGAGGTGGCCAGCGGCGAGCCGGTCAGATCCTCCGGCAGCAGCGGCGGCGCGCGCTTGGCGGCATCCAGATCCTGCAGGAATGGCGCGAACGCATCGCTGCGGAACGGCGTGGCCGCCACCGCGCGCTCGGTCAGCGCGCGCGCCTGCGCTGCATCCGGCAACCCCGCCTGACGCGCCTGCTGAGTCTTGGCACTGGGCAGATAGCGCGCGGCCATGTCGTAGCCGGCCAGGGCGCCGTCGCGAACCAGCGCATCCAGCCGCGGCCGCAGGGATTCGCTGGCCTGCAGCGCCGCTTCATCGTTGGCGGCAGGCAGCGCGAGCACATACCGCACATCGGGCGCGCCCAGTTCCTGACGCAAGCGAGTGTCCTGCGCCAATGCCTTGGGCGGCACCGGGGTGAGTTTGGATAGATCGTTCTGCCAGAACTGGCCAGGCGCGAATGCGATCACCGCCATGCCGATCACCGCGATCACCGCCAGGCTGATGCGTGGCCGCGGCAGCCGCGCGATACCGCGCCACAGCGTTGCCAACAGACGCGAGTCGGCATAGTCGCGCGGCGCAGGGTCGATCAGCCACGGCAACAGCCAACGCGTGGTCACCGCCGCAGTGGCCAAACCGGCGATGGTGAACACCGCCAGCTGGCGCAGACCATCAACGCCAGAAAACAGGAAGGTCACATACGCGATGCAGGTAGACACCACGCCGGTCGCCAGCGTCGGCCACAAATGCCGCGCGTTGTCGCGCGGATCCAGGCCGGGGCGTTGATGACTGAATAAGTGGATCGGGTAATCCTGCACCACGCCGATCAACGTGAAGCCGAATGCCACGGTGATGCCATGCACGCCGTCGAACACCAGCGCCACCGCGCCCAGGCCAGCCAGGCCGGCGCTGGCCAGCGGCAACACGCCCAGCACCGGAATCTTCCAGCTGCGGTAGGCGATCATCAACAACAGCACCAGACCCACCGTATCCAGCGTGCCGATCCACTGCGATTCGCCCTGGGTGCGTGCGGTGATCTCCACCGCGAATGCGCCCGGGCCGGTCAAGGTCAGCTGCGTCGTGGTGCCATTACTGACGGTGGCGAACGCCGCCTGCACGGCGTCGTAGGCCAGCTGCTGGCCGGTGGGATCGAAGCCGGCTGCATGCGTCTGCACGATCAACAGTGCCGAGGTGCCGGCGCGATCGAACCACACGCCGTTGCGCGTTTGCGGTGCGCCCGCCGGCTGCAGGGTCTCGGCCAGATGCAGCACTTCCAGCGTCGGGTCGCGCGGCAGCAGCGGCTCCACCATCGCCGCTGCCGGCGAACCCAGATCCTGCACGCGTGACTGCAGCGCCGCTTCAAGCGTCGCCGCGTCCAGCGGTGCGGTGTCGAAACTGTCGCTAAGCAGATAGCGATACGGCAACAAGCGCTCCGGAATCGCCTCCAACCCCGCAGTGCCGCCGTTGCCGACCAGCTCGAACAGCGCCGGTTGCGCGGCCAATGCCTGGTGCAGTTGCTGCGATTGCTCGGCCAGGGTGGCCGGGTCGCTATTGGACAAGGCCATCAGCAACAGCCGCGAGCCCGGGCCTTCGCCGAGTTCTTCGATCAGCAGTTTTTGCGCAGGCGTCCGCGGGGCGGGCATGAACTTGCGCAAATCGCCGGTGACCTTGAGCGTCTCGCTCAACCAGAATCCGGCCACCACCAGCAAGGCCAGCCACAGCAAGGCCAGGCCAATGCGGCGGTTTGCGTTCAATTCAAACGGCATGCAACTGCCTCACTGCAATGGCTGGACGCCCACCGGCCGCGCGCGCGGCATCGGGCAACTTTGGCGCTTTTTTTCTGCGGAGGGCGGGCATGAACTTGCGCAAATCGCCAGTAACCTTGAGCGTCTCGCTCAACCAGAACCCGGCCACCGCCAGCAAGGCCAGCCACAGCAAGGCAAGCCCAATGCGGCGGTTTGCGTTCAATTCAAACGGCATGCAACTGCCTCACCGCAATGGCTGGACGTCCACCGGCCGCGCGCGCGGCATCGGGCAACTTCGGCGCTTTTTTTCTGCGGAGGGCGGGCATGAACTTGCGAAGATCGCCAGTGACCTTGAGCGTCTCGCTCAACCAGAATCCGGCTACTACCAGCAAGGCCAGCCACAGCAAGGCAAGCTCAATGCGGCGGTTTGCGTTCAATTCAAACGGCATGCGACCGCCTCACTGCAACGGGCGACGCTCAAGCCGCGCACGGCATCGGCTAGCAGGGCGACGGCAACTTGGTTGCAAGCGCGCGATCTGGCGTTTTTGACGACGGCTACCAGCAAGGCCTGCCCGCGCGTGGTCACGCGCCTGGGCCGTGGCAGAGCGTGGTCAGCGCTGCGGCGTCGTTGACGCTGGCAGCCGCACGTGCCGCGCCGGCCAGCAGCGTGCGTTGTGCATCGCCCTTGGCCGGAACGCTTTCGATGCAGCGCAGCTCATCGTTGCTGCCGTACAGACGCAGCTCGCGTACCTGCTTGGCTACTGCGGCGTCCTTGGGCTGCAAGGTCAGTTGCCATGCCTGCGCCGTGCCTTGCCCGCTGAGGCGATACTGCTGCTCCAGCAGCGCGCGATCGCCCGACAGCAGCGCGCCGAAGCCGGACTTCAGCCCGGCCAGTTCGGGCACGCGGCTCAAGGCGAACTTGCGTGGCGCTTTGCCCTCGCGCTCGAGCACGCCTTCGTCGCCGCGCAAGGTGGTGGTTTCGCGATACGGCGCACTCACCTCGCGCACCAACGTCTGCGCATCCGGGCGACGGTAATGGCCCTGCACGCGCAGCGGCGTTTTCAGCAGCGCAGAGCCGCGCAGTTCGACGAACTCGGTGCTGGCAGGCACCGGGCGTGCCAGGCGCTGCAGCACCTGGCCGACATCCAGGGCCTCAGGCGGTGCGGCGCATAGCGGTGCGGCGCTGAACAGCAGTATCAGCATCCACGGCAGGGTGCGGCGCATCGGCATGGTGGGTGTTCCAGAAATCGTAGAAGTTGAACCAGTTGTACGGCGCGTAGCGTGTGTAATGTTCCAGCCTGGCGGCGTAATCGCGCATGAGCACTGCCAGCACCGGCGCACGTTGCCTGCGCGGCACATCCAGTCCTTCGCTGAAGGTCTCGAATGCCAGCTCGTAATGGTTGCCGCCGCGATACAGGCCGAACGCCAGCACCACCGGCACCTTGAGCGCGGCAGCGATCAACCACGGCGAGGTCGGGAACATCGCATTGCGGCCAAGGAACATGGCCGGCAACGCCGGGTCGCCTTCGCGCGGGCGATCGATCAGCAGCGCCACCAGCGCGCCGGCATCGGTGGCGTCCTTGATCGCCATGACGATCGAGGTCGCGTCCATGCCGGCATCGATGATGTTGGCGGCCAGCTGCGGGTTCAGCGCGCCCAGCAGGTCGGTCATCGCGCGGTTGTGGGCCTTGTCCAGCACCACCTTGACCTGCACGTCCGGGCGCTCGGTCGCCAGTACGCGCAGCGCATCGAAACTGCCCAGGTGCGAGCCGAAGATCAGCACGCCGCGGCCGCGGTCCATCTGCGTGTGCAGTTGATCCAACCCGGTGATGTCGACGCGGAAGCGCTGCATCTGCCCGCACAACATGTACACGCGGTCCAGGATGGTCGATGCAAACGTATGGATATGCCGCGCCACATCGCGCAGCTTGGCCGGACGCCCCAGCACGCGTGCCAGATAGGCGCGCGAGGCGGCGCGCTCGGGCGCGCGCACCAGCAGGAAGTACAGCGTGATCGGGTACAGCAACGCGCGCCCCACCGAGCGCCCGGCATGCCGTGCGATACCGCGGATCAGCCACAACGCGAAGCGCCCGCCACCTTCTGGACGCTGTTTCCAATGCTTGTTCATGCCGCGGCCTCCGCCACCAGTTCGCCGCTGACCAGCACTTCGCCGGCACGCTGCACGCGGAAGCGCCAGCGCGGGCCGTCGCCTTCCAGCATGACCGACGCGGTCTGGCCGGGCAGCAACGGCTGCACGAACTTCACCTGCGGCAGCCGTGCTGCGGCACGCGGGCCATGCAGCGCTTCCACGGCCTGCAGCACATGGTCGAGCACGACCACGCCAGGCACCACGGGGCGACCCGGAAAGTGCCCGGGCAGGCAGGGATGATCATGCGGCACGACGAAATCCATAAGCGCGGAACTCAGATCCTGGGTTGAAGCATTGCAGCCACGGCCTTGTGTGCCTGCTCGGTCAATTGTTGGCGATCCGGTGCATCCGGCCCGGTGACCGCGATCGGCTCGCCGATGCGCACGCGGATGATGCCGGGACGCACCCTGAACACACCATCCACCGGCAGCACCTTGCCGCAACCGTCCAGCGCCACCGGGACAACTTGGACACCAGCATCGATAGCGGCCTGCAGTAGCCCGGCCTTGAATGGCAATAATTCGCCGCTGCGGCTACGGGTGCCTTCGGGAAACAGACACAACTGTTTGCCCTCGCGCAGCAGCGCGGCCGCCTGCCGACGGACCAGCGCCCCGGCGCGGCGGCTGTCGCGGTCCAGGAACAGCATGCCGGTGGCGCGCGCATACCAGTTCACGAACGGCACCTTGAGCATTTCCTCCTTGAGCAGGAACCGCAGCGGCACCGGCAAGGCGTAGAACAAGGCGCAGATATCGATGATGGACTGGTGGTTGCTGACGAACAGATAGTTCTTGGACCAGTCGACCCGCTCGCGCCCTTCCACGATCACCTTGGCGCCCGCGCCGCGGAACAGCACCGGCGACCACATCCAGCCGCCCATGCGCAACAGGCGATCGGCATCGCGGGTGATCGCCAGCAGGACCAACGCATACACGATCCCGCCGGCGGTAAACGTCAGCGTGAAGGCCAATTGCAGCAGATTGAATACACCCCACGCCAGGCGCGACGGCATCCTTGCCAACGGCATTTTTGTTTTGTCCCCGAAACTGTGCACGTACGTCGCTGCCCCTGGCCACGCACTCAGCGCAGCAGATCGCGCCAGAAGTCCGGCCCGAGCCGCGCCATCTGGCGCAAGAAGTCTGGCAGGTTACGATAGGGACGCTGCGGAAACCAGCGCCCGCGCAATAGATATTCCCCAACAAAGAACCCGCCAACCACGCCGTACACCAGCAAATTGGCGAACAACGAGGCGCGTTCGTCGCTGATCGGCAGCGGCGAGGCATAACCCAATTGCGCCAGCACGCCACTGGGTTCGGCGCACAGGCCCAGCACCAGGTTGAGCAGGGTCAGCCCGCACAACAGCAGCGCCCAGGCCAGCGTCAGCCCACGCGTGTAGCGCAATTGCGCCGGCGTCACTGCCATGCCGGCCCGGCCGTACAGGCCTTCCACGATGCGGGTGATCAGCGGAGTGCGCCCGCGCCGCAGGCTGCGCCCGAAGAACCAGGCGACCCATCCGGTGAACACCACCGGCGGCGCCGCAAGCACCAGCATGGCGTGCGGCGAATGCCACAACGCGCCCAGGCCGGCCAGGCTCACCAGCGCCAGCGCCCAGGCCCACGCGCGCCGCGCGACCATCGGTTCGATCAACACCATCAGCACCAGCATGACGCCGGCGATCACGGCCAGGTCGGAGCGATGGCTGGCGTTGGCCCAGTGGGCAAGCGGCGAGTACGCCACCGCCAGCAGCACGCCCAGCCCGAGCACCCACGGCGGGGCATCGCTGGGCGCGGCGGTCGGAACCTCAGACGGTCTTGTTGGCTTCGACATGCGCCGACAATGCGCGCAGCGACGCGAAGATGCGACGGTTCTCGTCGTTGTCCGAGCGCAGCTGGAAGCCATAGCGCTTGCTGATCGCCAGCGCCAGTTCCAGCGCATCGATCGAATCCAGCCCCAGCCCGGTGTTGAACAACGGCGCCTCCGGATCGATGTCGGCGGGTTGGACGTCTTCCAGGTTCAGACTTTCGACCAGGAGTTCGGCCAGTTCACGTTCGGCAGCGGTTTGCGAGGACATCCAGAAGTTCCAGGGTAAGGGTCGGTCAAAGTCGGAGCAGGCCACCGACAGCGTGCGGCAGGTGGCGGTGGCGGACGGCGCGTCGAGCCGGCAGTGTACGTGGCGTACCTGTCGATTCCGAGCGCCGGGCCCGCGTCGCGGCCGGCGATCGCCCTGTCATTGCGTTGGTCGGCATGCGTGGATCTCGGCGGCCGCACAGATGTCCGGGCCGCCGGTCAGGCTATCATGACTGCATGACGCTCGCCCGCTGCAGGTTCGTTTCAGGATGACTTCCACCGTTGTGCGCCCCACCCCGACCGCCAAGCCGGCAGCCGGGCCGGCTCCCGGACCGCAGTGTCCGGCTATTCTGATCAAGGGCGGCGGCCCGACTGGTTGTACAGCAGCGCTGACGCCTGCCTGCCTCGGTAGGGCGATGCTGCGGCACATACAGGTGCTGCACCCTCGCCTGCCTATCGGCGAGTCTCTGCGCGCAGTCCACGCCATCCCAGCACTGACATTCCTATCGACGATGCCGTACGTGCGGCAGGTGTGGCGCCCACGTCGGCGCCTGTCCACGCACGGCTTCGACGGCACCACCTTGCAACGAGAGACTCAATGACTGTTTCCCCGGCCCAGACCGCGCAGCCGCTGCGCCATCCCCGCCTGCAGGTCGATTATGTCGACCGGACCGACCCCGCGGCGCTGCTGACCGATCCACAGGTGCTGGCGGTGTTCGGGTTCGGCGATGCCGCGCCGCGCCTGGACGACCCGCGCTATCTGCGCGTGCCGCTGCAGCCGTATCGGGCCGATGTGCTGGAGGTGTGGCGGACCGATGCGCTGGTGCGCAGTGGCCGCGACGGCAACATCGCCTGGTCCAGCGATGGGCATTTGCAGTTCGGCGTGATCGAAATCGACGAGCAGGATGTCGATATCGAAGACGCCGCCGCCAAGGCCTATGCAGAGCTGACCGCATTCGTCAGCGGTAGCGCCACACCGCGCCTGCTGCGCATCTGGAACTACCTGGATGCCATCACCCTGGGCAGTGGCGACCGTGAGCGCTATCGCCAGTTTTGCGTGGGCCGCGCGCGTGGCCTGGGCGCTTTCGACGTCGCGCAGTTGCCGGCCGCTACAGCGGTGGGCCGCTGCGATGCCGAACGCATCATCCAGATCTACTGGCTGGCCGCCGCCGATGCCGGCACGCCGCTGGAAAATCCGCGCCAGGTCAGCGCCTACAACTATCCGCGCCGATACGGCCCGCAGCCGCCGAGTTTTGCGCGCGCCATGCTGCCGCCCGCCGGCAGCGACATGCCATTGCTGCTGTCAGGCACCGCCGCGGTGGTGGGCCATGCCTCAATGCATACCGGCCAGCTGCTGGCGCAGCTGGAAGAAACCTTCGCCAACTTCGATGCCCTGCTCGGCGCCGCACGCACGCATGCACCGGCGCTGCCCGCGCAGTTCGGCGCCGGCACCCGCCTGAAGGTGTATGTCCGCGAGCAGGACGATCTGGCCAAGGTCGCGCAGGCCCTCGACACCCGCTTTGGCGACGCGGTACCGCGCCTGCTGCTGCACGCAGTGATCTGCCGCGATGAGCTGGCGGTGGAGATCGATGGTGTGCACGGCTGAGTAATGCCGTGGCTGCCGGCGTGCCGCAGATTGTGGCCGCCGGTAGTTCCGTGAAAACCGCGTGCGGCACGCATCGCGAGATACCGCCGTCATCGTGACCAGGCTGTTACCCATCTCGCCACTGATCATGCGGCGCGTAGGCGCTGGCAGACCGTCGACATCGGTGAGATCGTGCGCTCAGTCGAGCAGACGACGCTCTCACGGAAACAGCATGCTTGTTCTCGCAATTCTCCTGGCGGCCGCAAGCCCTGCCGGAACGCAGAAATACGCAGGACAAGCGGCGTTCGAAGCGCTGGCAGATCAGGCAGATCGGCGCTGCCCAGCCCGACGGATCAGATCGATCACGCCAGGTGATCTGGATTTTGCGCAGGACGAGTTTCAGGCGCAGCTGACGCAGCGTGATCGCATGCGCTTGAGTGCGGCCAACACGGCAGATGCGCGCTGTGCGGATCAAAATGGATTGGCCTGCCAAGTGCATGCGACCCTGGAGGCGATGCAGAAAACTCAGCTGCTGACGCGTTTCTCGGCCTACATCTGCGCTCATCCGGCACCCGGCCACTGAGCAATCCACTCACGCAGCCGTTGGCATCGGCCTGCAGAGGGCATTGCGCAGACTCGCTCAGCCGTTGAGCAACCCCAGCACCACATCGCGCGGCAGTTTGCCGGTTTCGTTACGTGGCAACACAGCGAGCTTGCGCAGGCGGCGCGGCAGGAATACCGGGTCGACGCTGACGCGCAATGCGGCCAGGATCTGCGCGTCGTCCAGGGTCGGGGCGACCACCAATGCGGCGATGCGGCCCACCGACTGACCTGCGTCCGGTGCCAGCTGCACGATGATGCCGTCGATCACGCCGGGGATGGCGAGCAGACGGCGGGTGAGGTCGGCCAGCGATGCGCGTTTGCCGGCGATTTCCAGCAGATCGGCCTGACGTCCGCGCACCTGGAAAGTGCCGTCGTCGGCCACGTCCATCATGTCGGCCAGCAACACCGGCGTGGCCAGATGCGGCGCATGCACCAAGGTGCCTGCGGCCTGTGTTTCAAGACGCACGCCGGGCAGCGGGGTCCATGCGGCTTCCAGTGCGGTGCGGCGCACGGCGAATACGCAGGTTTCGGTGGAGCCGAACATCTCGCGCACTTCACCGCCAAACCGCGCTTCGGCTGCGGCGGCAACCTCCTGTGCTAGCGGCGCAGTGGCCGAGACGATGCCGGCCAACGGCGGCAATGCCACCCCGGATTCGACCAGGGCACGCAGATGCACGGGCGTGGTCACCAGCACGCGCGGGGCGGGAATATCGGCCAGCGCGCGCGCCACATCGTCCGGGAAGAACGGGCGGCCCGCGTGCACTGCCAGCTCGGTCACCATCGGCAGCAACACCGACAATTCCATGCCGTACATGTGCTGCGGCGGCACCGTGGCCACCACGTGCGGCACTGCGTCGGTGTGCGCCCACAGGCTTTGCAGCGCGACCAGATCCTGCCGGGTGCTGGTCAGAAAACTGCCCCAGGTCTTGGGATTGGGTTGCGGGCGACCGGTACTGCCGGAGGTGAAGCCGATCGCCACCAGTGCATCGTCGGCCAGCTGCGGAATCGGGCCGTCCGCCTGCGGCAGCACGTCCGGCAGTTGCCAGTAGCGCGGCGGCGCCAGCTCCAACGCCAGATCGCCCAGGCAGTAGGCATCGGCGTGACCGGCCTGCACTTCGCCCACCACCGCCGGCGCGCGTGACGACGGCAGCAGCGACACCTGACCGCGCAGCGCGCAGGCATAGAACGCCACCATGAAGCGATAGCGGTCTTCGCACAGATTGACCGCATGGCTGCCCTCCGGCAGCTGCTGCGCCAGGCCATGCACATGCGCGACGAAGGTCTCCAGATCCACCGACTGCCCCGCGCGCCACGCCAACGGCCGGCCAGGCGCGCCGACGGCCATGGGATGGGACACAACGGGAGCAGGCAGGCTGGACATGTGCATCGACAATCGCAAAAGCGCGCTAGCTTGGCCGCCCCCCGGGCTGCTGGCAAGTCGGGAGGTTTCCGGCTGCTGTCCGGGATCGCGACGCGTAGCTGGCGCAGATGGCAGGCGGGCAACCGCGGGACCTGGATGGCTGCGCCGGTGAATCATGCAATGGGTCCGCGCCGTCTGACGTGCGCGCGCTCACGTCGGAGGTCGCACGTCGTAGGTCGCGGGCTTCGATACTGATCACTAGAATCGCCACTGCATTGTTGGGTTAGCTCAATCGCACGCCAAACAATTTTCAACAATCGGGCGCTGAGGTGCGCAGGATCTCCGTCTGGTGTTGGCGGCCATGCATGTGTGGCCAAGCATTGCATGCGACTGTAAAGCCGCCTTCCGGCACCGGGCACACCGCGGGTCTTCGGCCTATGCGTATGGGGACGACGCGTTCGCTCACTGCGCTCGGGACATGCCTCCGTGACAACCGCGACTCCACGTAGCGGGGCACGCGCGCAGCTGGAGCGCCGTCATCGGCAACGTGCAACGTCCGCAGCCCACAACATCCACGCACGCTTATTCGCCAGTGGCCTTTCAGCCTCTCGCAACGCCTACTGCAGACAGAGGCGGTAGACAGAAAGAACGCGTGATGACGCAACGCAGCGTACGCGGTGACCGCCGACGATGGCGCTGAAGCATTTAACCCGCCACAAGCGCACAGCGATGCGCGCATGCGATGCCGTGCATGTCGCAGCGTCATTCGGCGCAACGCCGCAGTGCCACGCAGTGCGGCTGCAATGACGTGCAGCAAACACATAACAGTCGCGTCCGTCTGGCACTACCGCCATGCAACCACCCCTGCGTTACACCGCCCGCGCATGACCTGTGGCCCAAGCCTGCCGCAGAGACGAACTGCTAGGCTTGCGCGCTCTCCTTTGCGTCCAGTTGTTTCCGATGCCCAGATTGCTGCCGTTGACCCTTCTGCTGCTGACTGCCACCGCGCATGCGCAGTCCGCCGCACCGCTCACCATCGAACAGGTGATGGCCGATCCGGACTGGATCGGGCCGTCGGTCGATCAGGCGTGGTGGCAGTGGGACGGCAAGCAGGTGCAGTACCTGCTCAAGCGCGATGGCAGCCCGGTGCGCGATACCTATCGCCAGGGCATCGACGGCGCAGCGGCAGACCGCGTGGCCGACACGGCGCGCGCCGGCCTGGATGCGGCCGACCCCAGCTACGACGCCACCCGTCAGCGCATGCTGTTCGCACGCAATGGCGATATTTTCCTGCGGGATCTGCGCTCGGGCGCGCTGACCCAGCTGACCCGAAGCAACGAAGTCGAATCGCGTCCGCAATTCGCCAGCGATGGCGGTGCGATCTGGCGTGCGGGCAACAACTGGTATCACTGGCGGGCCGATGGTGGCACCGCGCAGGTGGCCGTGGTCAAGGCCGAGCGCGACCCCAAGGCCGCGCCCAAGGCCGATGTCTTGCGCGAGCAGCAACTGGCCACGCTGGCCACGCTGCGTCGCGATCGCGAACAGCGCGATGCGCTGCGCACGCAGGAAGATGCCTGGCGCCGCGCAGACGTCACGCGCGCAGCAGCGCCGGTGTATCTGGGCGATGAGGTGGAGATCGTCGACAGCGCATTGTCGCCGGACGGCCGCCACCTGCTGGTGGTGACACAGGCCAAGAACGCCGACGAAGGCCAGGCCGGCAAGATGCCCAAGTACGTGACCGAATCCGGTTACGAAGAGTTCCAGGAAACCCGCTCCCGCGTCGGTCGCAATGCACCGGTGGCGCATGCGCTGTGGCTGGTCGATGTGGCCGCAGGCAGCGCGCGCCAGCTGTCCTTCGATGCGCTGCCCGGTATCGCCACCGACCCGCTGGCTGCACTGCGCAAGGCCGCCAAGCGCGACGCGCTCAAGGGCAATCGCGCGGTGCGCGTGGAAAGCGATGGCGACGGCAGCGGCCCGGCGGTGCATTGGAGCGACGATGGCCGCAACGTGGCGGTGGAAATCCGCGCGGTGGACAACAAGGACCGCTGGATCGCCAGCGTGGATCTGGACAGCGCCAAGCTGCAGCCGCGTCATCGGCTGAGCGACAGCGCCTGGATCAACTGGGACTTCAACGATTTTGGCTGGTTAGCCGATAACCGCACGCTGTGGCTGCTCTCCGAAGAATCCGGCCATTCGCAGCTGTACACGGTGGAAGGCAATGGCAAGCCGCGTCAGCGCACCCGCGGCAAGTGGGAAGTGTCGATGCCGGTGCCCAGCGCCGATGGCAACGGCATGTATTTTCTGTGCAACCAGAAATGGCCTGGCGATTACGAGGTGTGCAAGCTGGATCTACGCACCGACCAGCTCACCGAAGTGACGGCCTTGAACGGCGTGGAAGGCTTCAGCCTGTCGCCGAATGGGCAGCAGTTGCTGGTGCGCTACTCCGGCGCCTATCTGCCGCCGCAACTGGCGGTGGTGCCGGCGGCGGGCGGTCAGGCCACGGTGCTCACCGACACGCGCACGCCGGCCTTCAAGGCGCAGACGTGGATCGCACCGCAGTACGTGCAGGTGCCGTCCAAACACGGCGCCGGCACGGTCTGGGGCAAGTATTACGGGCCGCAGACTCCCGAGCCCGGCAAGCAGTATCCGATCGTGATGTTCGTGCATGGCGCCGGCTATCTGCAGAACGTGTCGCAGCGCTACACACCGTATTTCCGCGAGCAGATGTTCCACAACCTGCTGGTGCAGCAGGGCTACATCGTGCTGGATCTGGACTACCGCGCATCGGAAGGCTACGGCCGCGACTGGCGCACCGCGATCTACCGCAACATGGGGCATCCGGAGCTGGAAGATTATCTGGATGGCCTGGACTGGCTGGTCGCCACCAAACAGGGCGACCGCGCACGCGCCGGCATCTACGGCGGGTCGTACGGCGGCTTCATGACGTACATGGCGTTGTTCCGCAGCCCGGGCACCTTCAAGGCCGGCGCGGCGCTGCGGCCGGTGGGCGACTGGATGCAGTACAACCACGAGTACACCTCCAACATCCTCAACACGCCCGAGCTCGATCCGCAGGCCTACAAGACCTCTTCGTCGATCAACTACGCCGACGGGCTGCAGGACCATCTGCTGATCGCGCACGGCATGATCGACGACAACGTGTTCTTCAAGGACTCGGTGGACATGACGCAGAAGTTGATCGAGTTGCACAAGGACAACTGGCAGGTGGCGCCGTATCCGCTGGAACGCCATGGATTTACCCGGGCCGATGCATGGTTGGACGAGTACAAGCGCATCCTCAAGCTGTTCAACGAGCAGGTGAAGCCACAGCGCTGACCGACGCGCTGCGCCCGTTGCAAGGCAGGCGTTGCCGGCACCGGCACCAACACCCACAGATGGTTGCAGTGCCGGGTGCAGCGTTTCCAGGCGCCACATCGCTGGCGACGTCACAGATGCGCATTTGAAGCTTGTTGTGGGCGAGTACTGCTCGCCGCTTTGTCCTGAAGCGATTGCCGCAGCCTGCAGACGCTTGCGGCAATCGGGCCGAGGGCAACGCGTCGCTCAGCCAGCACGCAAGCCGGTTGCGTTGCACTCACCTCTCCCTACGCAAGTGGCTCTAAGCTTGACGCAGGACCGGCAGAGGGTTCGTGTGTTCGCCCTCTGCACCGGTCTGCCGCAGAACCGGTGCGCCGCCGGCGTCGCGGCAACTTTCCACTCATTGCTGGCGCACACAAGGTAGACGCGATGGGCCTGTGGGACCGTTTGTTTGGACGCAAGACCGCCGTGGCGAAGCCGCCGCGGGCAGAACCCACCGCAGCGACAGCGCCTGGCGACGATGCCGGCGAGGCAGCTGCCGAGATCGACCCCGCATTGCAGCCGGCGCTGACGGCGTTTCAGCGCGGCGATCATGTGGGCGCCTACAACGCGGCGCAAGCGCAGTTGCAGGCCGGTGCGGATGCGCAGCGCCTGTGCGCGCTGGCATTGAGCGCGCTGGACCGCTACCACGAGGCGTATCCGTATTGGCTGGCGCTGTACGAGCTGGAGCCGACCGCGCACAACGCGCTGCAGCTGGCCACCACCTCGGTGATGTGCAACGAGGTCGAGCGCGGCGAGCAATGGCTGCTGACCTTCGACGATCTGAACGCCCAGGAGCGCTCCACCTCGCCAGCCACGGCGCGGACGGGCTTTCTGACCGCCCTTACCCGCGCCGGTCACGGTGCGCATGCCCTGCCGCATCTGGAGTGGCTGCGCGAAGCCTATGCCGGCATGTCGATCACCGACAGCCACTTTTTGTATGTCCGCGGCCTGCCGTTCTTCGAGGAATTTCTTGAGCGCAGCACGCCGTTGCTGCGCGCGTGTCTGCCAGCCGATGCCCTGCCCGGCTGGTACGCACAGCTGCAACCCGCGCTGGACCCACCCGGGCAGGCGGCAGTCGCGGCGCATATCGCGTCGCTGCAATGAACGCAGCGCCGCGCACATCGCCCCAATCGAACGGCGGCTTTGTCTCGCCGCTGGCATGGGTCTCGTTGTTGCTGGGCGCGGTCAGCGCACTGGCCAACCTGTTTCAGATCGTGGTGCTGTTGGCGGTACCCGACGCCACCACACTCGCCCTACCCCTGGGCATGACCTTGCCGCCGTCGTGGCAATGGGTGATCGACCACGGCATGGCGTTGTCGGTGATCGGGGTGGTGCTGTCGGTGGCGTTCGCATGGCTGAGCTGGGCACTGCTGCAGCGACGCGAGTGGGCGCGCATCGGGTTTGTGGCGGTGCTGATCGTCACCGGGCTGCTCAATTTTGCCGGGCTGGCGTTGATCGGGCCGTTGTTCGACGGCGTGCAGGCCATGCTGCCGGCCGATGTACTGCACAGCCCGGAGTGGCCGCAGATGCAGGCACGCCTGCAGGCCACGCAACAGATGGCGCTGGTGCTCACCGGCGCGGGCGCTTTGGCCATCGGCTGCGTGCATGCAGCACTCGCCTGGCGACTGTGCAAGCCAGCTGTTCGCGCGGAGTTTGCCTAGGTCTAGTGACTTTGGCGCAGGCAAGGGCCATGCAGTCCGAGCGCAGATCGGCTGCCTTGCAACCAATGCTCCGCGCTAGTCAATCACGTTGAGAAGACTGACAGCTTGCCTGTTGCGGTTGCCTGGCGATCTTCGAACCTGGTGAGTGGAGGGCGCGGTGCCCTCACCGCACCAGACCGTTTGCTGGTGGTTTTGCTGAAGAACCAAACCGCCGCGTCGCGCGATGTCGGGGGTTGCTGGTTGCTGTGCCGAAACCCTGGGCACCGATCAACGCGACTGGCCCTTGCCCGCTCACCGTCGCGGGACCCTTGGCGGCATGGATGCCGCCACGGAGCTTACATGGACGTACTTGCAGCGTGCCCTGCGATGGTGGGCGGGCAAGGGCCCTGCAGCAAACGCGAAGACATCGAGTGCGCAACGCCCTCACCGCTCGCGGGACACGCCGTAAACCCGTCCCTGCGGGCTCGATGGCGGCATCCATGCCGCAAGCGGCGAGGACACCGCACCAGACAGTGTGTCGGTGGTTTTGTTGAAGAACGGAAACCACCGTGTCGTGCGGTTTAGTGGTTGCTGTGCTGTGCTGAAACGTTACACACAGACCAACTCGACTGACCCTGACACGCTAACCGCTGCGGGACCTTCTCCACCTTCCGCATCGCCCTGCGACAAACGGCCACGTTCGGGTGAGCGCACCCACCCTGATGCACGGCTTAGAATTGGGCCATGAACGAATTCGACCGTGTACGCGATTATCTGACCGACCTACAGGACCGCATCTGCGCTGCTGTGGAAGCCACCGATGGGCGAGCGCGGTTCTCCGAGGATCTGTGGCAGCGCGAGGAAGGCGGTGGCGGGCGTACCCGCATCCTGCGCGACGGCGCGGTGTTCGAGCAGGCCGGCATTGGGTTTTCGGATGTGTCCGGCACGCGCTTGCCGCCCTCGGCCAGTGCCCACCGGCCTGAGCTGGCGGGCGCGACCTGGCGGGCCTGCGGGGTCTCGCTGGTGTTTCATCCGAACAACCCGCACGTGCCGACCACGCATATGAACGTGCGTTACTTCCGCGCCGAGCGCGATGGCGAGGTGGTTGCCGCGTGGTTCGGCGGCGGCTTCGATCTGACGCCGTTCTACCCGGTGGATGAAGACGTGCAGCACTGGCACCGCACCGCGCAGACGCTATGCGCGCCGTTCGGCGAGGAGCGCTATGCCGCGCACAAGCGTTGGTGCGACGAGTACTTCTTCCTGCGCCACCGCAACGAAACGCGCGGCGTCGGCGGGCTGTTCTTCGACGACCTGGGCCAGGACTTCGAGCGCGACTTTGCCTACCAGCAGGCGGTGGGCAATGGCTTCCTGGATGCCTACATGCCGCTCGTGCAGCGCCGCAAGGACACGCCATTTGGCGAGCGCGAGCGCGAGTTCCAGCTGTACCGCCGCGGGCGCTACGTGGAGTTCAACCTGGTCTACGACCGCGGCACCCTGTTCGGGCTGCAGAGCGGCGGGCGCGCCGAGAGCATCCTGATGAGCCTGCCGCCGCGGGTGCGTTGGGAATACGGCTACACCGCCGAGCCCGGCAGCGCCGAGGCGCGGTTGCTGGACTACCTGGTGCCGCGCGACTGGCTGGGCTGACTTTGACGTTGCCGTGATCGGAGCGGGCCGGAGTGAAGGGGCCGCCAGCGCTGCTGCCCTCCGAGGCACTGCGCCACACCCGTTGAATCCGAAGGCGCTGAAATCTTCCCCGTGCAGGGATTGGTTTCAGCGCCTTTATCCGTTGGGTCATCCACACAGATTCACGCATTCAGAGTCGCTCACAGTTAAACCTGAATTGCGGAAATGAAACGCTGTGTTGATTGAGCGAGTTAATCACCCCCATTTAAATTTGTGATTGCTCACGCAGCCATTGTGCAATCTGCGGACGCTGTCCAGCAGCGCCGTGTCTTTCCGGCTACTCTGAACGCTGGAAATAAAAAAGCCCCGCAGACCAGGGGGAGGTCGGCGGGGCCAGGGAACGGAAACTTGGGGAGGAGTTTCCGCTCCGAGATCTGCTCCAGGGGATGGGAGAGATCTGCCGACAGGCGTTGCGCCCGTCGAGGGATATAACACCATTTTCCACATTGATGGATCGTGAAGATAACTGTTAAAAAAATGTAGAATTTAACGGTTATTCATTCCTCCAATCCTGCTGCGCGCGCATTATGTTTCGACCAACTTATGTCTGGTCTGCGCATTCAGCATATCAGCGTGATGCACTGCGTCAGTGCGCCTCGTCCCAGTTATCGCCCACGCCCGAATCCACCACCAGCGGCACGCGTAATTCGGCAGCGGACGACATACGCGCGGTGACTTCGCTCAGCAACGTGTCGACGAAATCGGTGTCGGCTTCGAACACCAGTTCGTCGTGCACCTGCAGGATCATCAGTGCGCGCTGCGCGTGGTCGGCGATCCAGCCATCCACGCTGACCATGGCGCGCTTGATGATGTCGGCGGCGGTGCCCTGCATGGGCGCGTTGATCGCGGCGCGCTCGGCACCGGCGCGCTGGCCCTGGGTGCCGGCATTGATGAAGTCCAGATACAGCCGGCGGCCGAACACCGTCTCCACGTAGCCCTTGTCGCGGGCCTGCTGGCGGGTGGTTTCCATGAAGTCGCGCACGCCCGGGTAGCGGCTGAAGTACAGCGCGATGTAGTCCTGCGCCTCGCCACGGCCGATGCCGAGCTGGCGGGCCAGGCCGAACGCGCTCATGCCGTACATCAGGCCGAAGTTGATCGCCTTTGCTGCGCGGCGTTCGTCGTTGCTGACGGTGTCGATGGTGCGGCCGAACACCTCCGCCGCAGTGGCGCGGTGCACGTCGGCGCCGGAGTCGAACGCGCCCACCAGGCCGGGGTCGCCGGACAGGTGGGCCATGATGCGCAGTTCGATTTGCGAATAGTCGCAGGCGATCAGCTTGCGCCCGGGCGGGGCGACAAAGGCGCGGCGGATGCGGCGGCCGTCTTCGGTGCGGATCGGGATGTTCTGCAGGTTGGGGTCGGACGAGGACAGCCGCCCGGTGGCGGCGCCGGCCTGGTGGTAGCTGGTGTGCACGCGCCCGGACTGCGGGTGGATCATCTCCGGCAGCTTGTCGGTATAGGTGCTGCGCAGCTTGGCCAGGCCGCGGTACTCCAGGATCACCCGCGGCAGCTCGTGCTGGTCGGCGATGGCTTCCAGCGCTTCTTCGTTGGTCGAAGGCTGGCCCTTGGGCGTCTTGACCACGGCGGGCAGCTTGAGCTCGTCGAACAGCAGCGCCTGCAGCTGCTTGGGCGAATCCAGGTTGAAGGTACGCCCGGCCAGCTCGGTGGCCTTTTGCTGGGCGGCGAGCATGCGCTTGGACAGGTCCGCGCTCTGGCGGCGCAGTTCGGCCGCGTCCACGCACACGCCGTTGGCCTCGATGCGGGCGAGCACTTCCACCAGCGGCATCTCGATCTCGCGGTAGACGCGCTCCAGCCCCGGCTCGGCGGCCAGCTTGGGGCCGAGCACCTGGTGCAGGCGCAGGGTGATGTCGGCGTCTTCGGCGGCGTAGCGGGTGGCATCTTCCAGGCTGACCTGGGCGAACTTGATCTGCTTGGCGCCTTTGCCGCAGACGTCTTCGTACTTGACGGTGTCGTAGCCCAGATAGCGCTTGGCCAGGCTGTCCATGTCGTGGCGGGCGCTGCCGGAATTGAGCACGAAGCTCTCCAGCAAGGTGTCGTCGCTGTAGCCGGCCAGCTCCACGCCATGCCGGCGCATCACGTGCAGGTCGTACTTGCCGTGCTGGCCGAGCTTGCGCAGCGCAGGGTCGGTGAGCAGCGGCGCCAGCTGGGCCAGCGCCTGGGCGCGGTCGAGCTGGGCCGGCGCGCCGGGGAAGTCGTGGCCGAACGGCAGGTACGCCGCCTGGCCGGGCTCGGCAGCGACGCTCAGGCCGATCAGGTTGGCCTGCAGCGGGTCCAGGCTGTCGGTTTCGGTATCGAAGGCGAACTGGCCGGCCGCACGCAGGCGGGCGATCCAGCTGTCCAGCTGTTGCTGGGTGAGAATCGTCTCGTACTGACCGGGCGCGGCCAGGGCCGGGTCCAGATCCACCGGCGCGCTGGCCGGGCCGGAGACGAAGCCGGTGCCGCGGGCGCGGCCTGGTTCGGTACGCGCCACGGCCATGGCTTCGGTCTGCGCGCCGGCGGCCGCTGCGCCGCCAAGCTCGCGCAGGGCCTGACTGAAGCCGTAGCGGGCGTACAGGACGGCCAGCGTTTCGGCATTGGGCTCGCGCAGCTCCAGCGCGCGCGGGCCGTTGGCCAGCGCCACGTCGGTCTTGATGGTGACCAACGCGCGGTTGAGCGGCAGCCGCGGCAGTGCGGCACGCAGGTTCTCGCCGATCTTGCCCTTGATCTTGTCGGCATTGGCGATGACGCCGTCGAGCGAGTCGTACTCGGCCAGCCATTTGGCGGCGGTCTTGGGGCCGCACTTGTCCACGCCGGGCACGTTGTCGATGGCATCGCCCATCAGCGCGAGCAGGTCGACGATCTGGTCGGCCCGCACGCCGAACTTGGCGATCACCGCCTCGTCCGAATCCATGCGGCTGCCGCTCATGGTGTTGACCAGTTCGATGCCTGGACGCACCAGCTGCGCGAAGTCCTTGTCGCCGGTGGAGATGGTGACGCTCAATCCGTCCGCGGCGGCCTGCAGCGCCAGCGTGCCGATCACATCGTCCGCTTCCACGCCGTCGATGCGCAGGATGTCGATGCCCAGCGCATGCACGATGTCGCACATCGGCTGCACCTGTGCGCGCAACTCGTCGGGCATCGAGGGACGGTTGGCCTTGTAGTCGGCATACAAGTCATCACGAAATGTCTTGCCCGGCGCATCCACCACGAACGCGACGTAGGCGGGGCGTTCCTTCAAGGTGGCGCGCAACATGTTGACCACGCCGAACAACGCGCCGGTGGGCTCGCCCTGGGCATTGGTCAGCGGCGGAAGCGCGTGGAACGCGCGATACAGGTAACTGGACCCGTCGATCAGGACTAATTTGCTCATCGGACAATTCTAACGCTGCACGCCCGCGCCACACCGCGCCAGCGCATACTCACCGACGACCTAAAACGGATGACGACGATGAAGAGAGCATGTCTTTTGCTGCTGCCGTTGCTGCTGCTTGGCGGCTGTGCCACAAGCGGTGGTGGCCGCGCGGGTGGCGATGTTCCGGCCGGCGCAGATGTCACCAGCAAGACCATGGGGAATGGCGACAAGGTCGACGAATACCGCGTCAATGGTCAGCTGGAAATGGTGCGCGTGACGCCTGCCCGCGGTGCGCCCTACTTCCTGTACGACCGCGACCACGACGGGCATACCGATGCCGAGAAGGACAAGGTCAACAAGGTGTATTGGCAGTTGTATCGTTGGTGATTGGGGAGTTGGGATTCGGGATTCGCAACAGCGCGGTGTGACTGCGTTTTGGTAGGCGGTGGGCTGGTTGGGCTGCCGCCGTAGGGCAGTCGATAAGGCAATCGACAGCATTGCGGACCTCCCTTGCTGCGGCTGCCTGTTGGGCTGAGCCGGTGGGGTGGAGCCGCTCACAGAATGCTGGCGCTCATCGCCGAGCGGGTGCGACCGACGTTCGGTACGGCATGTCCCACGCACGCACTTGGTCTCTGAGCGCGTTGTCCACATCCACCTGACCACTGCTCGCCAGGTGTCGTTCGCCGCGCTCAGCCGTTTTCCAGCGGGCCGGTGACGCGTTGCAGGTCGTCGATGCCGGCCGGGGCCAGTTCCTTCATCAAGGCCAGGAAATCGCAGCCCACCAGGCGCTGTGCACGCCGCAGCAGCATCGGCACCGGGCTGGAAGGTTCGCAGCGCGCGTAATAGGCGCAGATTTCATCCAGGCGACGCAGCACATCGTCCGGGCCGGCAATGGCGCCGGCCGGGCGGGCGCTGGTGGTCGCGCCGTCGTTGCCCTCGCCTGCCGGCGCAGTGTCAGCGTCCGGCGCGGCGGGGTTGGCGCTGCTGTCGCGCGCCTGCCAGTGCGGCAGCACGAAACGTTCCAGCTCGCGCAGGTCGGTCAGCAGCGGGCGCAGGTCCGGCGCGGCGGTGCCGACGTGTTCGGTGAGCAAGGCATCGATGGCGCGCGCATGCGCCGACGCAGCGCTGATGGCCTGGGCGGAGGCGGCCAGCGTTTCCGGCGTGCAGTCCTGGCAGCAGGCTTCGATCTCGGCCAGGCTGGGGCCGGTCTGGCCCTCGGGCAGTTTGAGGGTGCCGTTGGCCACGCGCAGGTCGCGCAGGCTGAAGCGGCCCAGCCGCGGCGATTGCACGAACGGTGCGGTGCGCAGCGCGCCAAGCAGACCCATCGGGTCGCTCAAGCCGACCAGCGCGTTGATGCGCGAGGTCGGGTCGTTGTCGTCGTCGGCATCCAGCTGTGGGTGCACGCTGTCCCAATGCTGGTCCAGCAGGCCGTGGAT
The DNA here is from genome assembly GCF_035012785.1 of Xanthomonas sp. WHRI 8932A. Taxonomy (NCBI): domain Bacteria; kingdom Pseudomonadati; phylum Pseudomonadota; class Gammaproteobacteria; order Lysobacterales; family Lysobacteraceae; genus Xanthomonas; species Xanthomonas sp. WHRI 8932A. Next base: position 78,017 of record NZ_JAYGQQ010000008.1, on the reverse strand, counting down.
CAGCGCCAGGGTGTCGGCCCAGCCCGGCAGGCCGCGCAGGCGCAGCCAGGCCGCGCCCAGCTTGCTGGCGATGCGCAGGTCGCGGCTGCGTCGGCTGAGTTCCAGCGCCAGCGCCTGCACCTTGTCCCAGTCGGGTTCTTCGGCGGCGATGACGCTCTCGCCCAGGGTGCGCTCGGCGCGGACGGCCGAGTCGCGCTCCAGGCGCAGGAAGTCCGGGTCGTATTCCAGGTCCGGGCCGGCCGGGGCATCGTCGCTGATCGGTGCCAGCAGGGTCTGCAGGGAAGTGTCGTCGTGCATGGCAGGCTCCATCGGGAGAGCCGCCGCGGTGGGCGGCGGCAGGGCTTAGAGTGGCTGACAAAACGTAGCGAGCAGTCGTCAGGTGGGTGTGGACGGCGCGCTCAGAACCGGAATGTCCGAGTGGTACATGCCGATTCCGAGCACCGGCCGCGCCCGCCTGGCGGTGAGCACAGTCGTTTTGTTAGCTGCTCTTATTGCGGGGTGCAGACCGCGTCCGGGTCGCCGGCGTCGCACGCCGGTTGCTGGTCGTCGGGCAGACGCAGGCCGGGACGGACCAGGCCGAAGGCGCGATACGGCGTCCCGCTGGCGGACAGATCGACGAAGGCGATGGTGCGGCTGGCCGAGCTCTGCGCGCGGCCGGCAAACGCCGAGGCCGGCACGTTGAAGCTGGAACCGCCGCTCAACTCGAGCAACCCGCCCTCGGCGGTGGTCGCGTTGAAGTACGCCGGTGGCGCGCCCACCGCGCCGATCACCTGGGCGCCGGTGCCGATCAGGTAGATCGGGTCCTGCTGGGTGCCGATGCGGCCGGTCGCGGAGAAATTGCCGGTGCCATCGCGCAGGGTGGCGCGGCCTTCCTGCAGCAGATCGCCGCGCACCGACAGCAACAACGCGTTGTTGCCGGCATCCACGCTGTAGCTGCTGCCGTTGGCCAGCACCAGCGTGAGGTCGCCGGCATTGGTGAGGCTGAAGCCATTGCTGGCGGTGAAATCGCCCAGCCGCACCACGCGGTTGTCGATGAAGGTGGTGGCATCGCCCAGCACCACCGGGCCACCGGCGCTGCCACTGAGCAGGTTGGTGCTGATGGCGCTGCCGGCGCGCTGGCGAATGCCGGCAACCGCCTGCAGCCAGGTGGTCGCAGCGCTGAGCTGACCATCCAGCAGCAACGCATCACCGCTGCGCAGCCGCAACAGGTTGCCGCCATCCACGCGCCCGCTCACCTGCAATGCGCCGGCACTGAACAGGTCCAGGCCTTGCGCACGGAAGTCGCCGAGCGTGCCGATGGCATTGCCGGCGCCGGTCAACGTGGCCGCACCCGCGGCGCTGCCGCTGAGGTGCGCTGCGCGCAGGCTGCCGCCGCTTTGGGTAATGGCACCGCCGCTGCGCACGCTGAGATTGCCGGCGCTGTTGATGTCGTGCCCCAGCTGCATGCCGCCACCGCTGCTCAACGCAACCGCGTTGCCGGCAATCGCACCGCTGGTGGAGAGCTGGCCGCCGGCCTGCAGCGCGACCGCACCGCTCGCCTGCGCCGCCACGGCCAGGTCGTTGCGATCGACCAGCACGATGCTGCTGCCAGTGGCCTGCACGCTGCCCTGGAAATCGTTGCCGGCATCGGTGAGCACGATGGCGCCGCTGCCCGCATCGAGCACGCTGTTACCGACGACGGTCAACGCGCCTTGCTGGGTGATGCCGGCATCGGTCGCCGCCGGCGTGGGCAGCGCCTGCGCGAGACTGCGTGCAGCCGGTGCAACGCCGCTGCGCGCGACCAGCGTGCCGCCGATGCGGCCCTGACCCAGATTCAATGCCTCGCCACTGCTTGCCTCCAGTGCGGCGACATCCACGTTGCCCAGCGTCAGCGCATTGCGGTCGCGTACGCGAGTGTCGCCACCACGGAGGTTCACTGCCGACTGGAAATCGTTGCCGGCATCGGCCAGCGCGATGGAAGCGCCGGCACTGTCGATGCGGGTGACGCCGGTGACGGTCAGCGCAGCGGTCTGCGACAGCCCACCGCCGTTGCTGGCAGCGTCCAGATCGCCATTGACCAAGCCGAAGCCCAGATTGAGCGCCCCGTTGCTGGCGACGTCGAGCGCGCCGGTGTTCAGCGCACCCAGCGTCAGCGCAGTGGCAGCGCGCACACGCGTGGCACCGCCGCTGAGCGCGAGCAGGCCCTGGAAGTCGTTGCCGGCGGCATCCAGCACGATCGCTCCGCTGCCGGCATCGACCACGCTGTTGCCTGCCACCTGCAGCGTGCCCGCGCGTTGGGTGATCGCCGCGTTGGTGCTGCGCACTGCCAGATCGCCCGACGCAGCGATGGTATTGCCAAGCACGATGCCGTTGGCGCCGGTCAGCTGCACATCGCCGCCACGCAGCGCACCGACCGTGGTGAGGGTACCGCCACGCGCGATCAAACTGAGCGCACCGGTACCGGTGTCGATCGTGGTAGCCGGCAGCAGCAGCGCACCGCCGGCATCCAGCGTTACCGCGCCAGTGCCGGTGCTTTGCACGCTGGCGAGCTGCAGGTCGTTGCGGTCGACCAAGGCGATGCCATCGCCTGTGGCGGCGACTGCACCGACAAAATCGTTGTTGGCGTTGGTCAACGCAATCGCTCCGTTGCCGGCATCGAGCGTGCTGGCGCCGGTAATGCTGAGCGCGTTGGTCTGCGTAATGACACCGCCGTTGCTGATGGCGGTCAGTGCGCCATTGACGCTGCCCTGGCCGAGATTCAACACACCGGTGTTGGTGACGGTGAGCGCGCCGGTGTTGAGCGTGCCCAGCGTCAGTGCGTCGCTGTCGGTGAGCTGTACGACGCCACCAGTGAGGTTCACTGCACCTTGGAAATTATTTGCGCCGTTCAAGGTAATGGCGGCAGTGCCGGCGTTGACGGTGGTGAGGCCGCCGACCAGCAATTGGCCGCCGCTCTGATTGATTGCGGCATTGGTAGTGCGTAGCGTCAGCGTGTTGCCGGCGCTGATGGTGTGCGCCAGGGTCAGGCCATCGCGTGCAGTGAGCACCACGTTGCCGCCGCTCAACGCGCCACCGGTGCTGAACGTGCTGCCGGTGGAGGTGAGCGTCAAGCTGCCGGTGCCGGCGGAGATCGCCGATGCAGGCAGGTTGAGCGTTTGCGCAGTGAGCGCGATGTTGCCGTTGCTATTGCCATTGATCGAGGAGACGTTCAGCACGCTGCGATCGGTCACGGCGATGCCGTTGCCGGTCAGGCTGACGGCACCCTGGAAATCGTTGTTGCTGTCGGTCAGTGCGATCGCGCCGCTGCCGGCGTTGACGGTGCTTGCGCCGGTGACGGTGAGTGCACCGGCCTGGGTGATGGCGCCGTTGTTGCTGGTGGCGGTTAGGCTGCCGGTGGAGCCGGTGCCCAGGTTCAACGCACCGTTGCTGGTAACGGTGAGCGCGCCGGTATTGAGGCTGCCCAGGGTGAGCGCGTTGGCATCGACGATCTGCGCCGCGCCGCCGGTGAGGGCGACCGCGCCGGTGAAGTCGTTGGCATTGGTCAGTACGATCGCGCCGGAGCCGGCGTTGACGGTGGTGAGGCCACCGACCAGCAATTGGCCGCCGCTCTGGTTGATTGCGGCATTGGTGGTGCGCAGCGTCAGCGCGTTGTCGGCGCTGATGGTGTGCGCCAGGGTCAAGCCATCGCGTGCAGTGAGCACGACGTTGCCGCCGCTCAGCGCGCCGCCGGTGCTAAATGCACTGCCGGTGGAGGTGAGCGTCAAGCTGCCGGTACCGGCGGAGATCGCCGATGCAGGCAGGTTGAGCGTTTGCGCAGTGAGCGCGATGTCGCCGTTGCTATTGCCATTGATCGAGGAGACGTCCAGCACGCTGCGAGCGGTCACGGCGATGCCGTTGCCGGTCAGGCTGACGGCACCCTGGAAATCGTTGTTGGCATCGGTCAACGCGATCGCGCCGCTGCCGGCGTTGATGGTGCTTGCGCCGGTGACGTTGAGTGCACCGGCCTGGGTGATGGCGCCGTTGTTGCTGGTGGCGGTCAGCGCGCCATTGACGCTGCCCTGACCAAGATTCAACGCACTGTTACTGGTAACGATGAGCGCGCCGGTATTGAGGCTGCCCAGGGTGAGCGCGTTGGCATCGACGATCTGCGCCGCGCCGCCGGTGAGATTCACCGTGTTGCTGAAATCATTGCCGATGTCGGTCAGTGCAATCGTGCCGCTGCCGGCGTTGATGCTGCCAACCCCATTAACGCTGAGCGCACCGGTCTGGCTGATGGCGCCGTTGTTGCTGGTGGCGGTCAAGGCACCGGTGCTGCCGGTGCCAAGATTCAACGCACCGGTGCTGGTGACGGTGAGTACGCCGGTGTTGAGCGTGCCCAGGGTGAGCGTGTTGGCATCGACCACCTGCACGGCGCCGCCGGCCAGATTCACCGCGCCGGCGAAATTGTTGGCGCTGTCGGTCAACGTGATGCTGCCACTGCCGGCATCGAAGCGACTGCTGCCGCTGACGGTCAGCGCGCCTTGCTGGTCGATGTCGGTGTTGCTGCTGTCGACCAGCAGGCTGCCGACGCTGCTGTTGCCCAGGGTGAGCCGATCGCGATCGACCACCTGCACGGCGTTGCCGCTCAGGCCCACGACACCGCGAAAGTCGTTGTCGCTCGCAGTCAGGGTGATGTTGTCGGTGCCGGCCGTGAATTGCGCCGCGCCACCCACCTCAAGCCCGCCGGTCTGGGTGATGCCGCCGCTGGCGCTGGTGGCGGTCAGCGAGGTGGCCACGCTGCCCTGCCCCAGATCCAATGCGCTACCGCTGCTGACCGTGAGCGCGTTGGCGCTGAAGCTGCCCAGGGTCAACGCGCTGAGCGCGTTGATCTGCACCGCGCCACCGGTCACCGACAGCGCGCCGGTGAAGGCGTTGGACGCGCCGTTCAACGCCACGGCGCCGCTGCCGGTATTGACCGTGGTGGTGCCATCGATGGCGAGCCTGCCGGCGAGCTGGGTGAGCGCAGCGTTGGTGGTGCGCAGCTGCAGGTTGCCGCTGCTGGTGATGTCATGCGACAGCGTGATGCCCGTGCGCGCGTTGAGGCTGACATTGCCGCCGCGCAATGCGCCATTGGTGGCCAAGCTGCCGTTGTCCGAACGCAGTTGCAGCGTGGCGCTGCCGGTGTCGATCGATTGCGCCGGCAGGCTCAGCATGCCGCCTGCGGTGAGCGCGACCGCGCTGTTGGCGGCGCTGACCAGCGAGACGATGGACAGGTCGTTGCGATCGTAGATGCCGATGGCGCCGCCGGTCACGTCCAGTCCGGCGGTGAAATCGTTGCCCGGACCGAGCAAAGAGATCGCACCGGTTCCGGCGTTGACGGTGCCCAGTGCGCCAGCGCTGATCGCCCCACCGCCCTGGGTGATGGCGGCGTTGGTGGTGGTCAACGCCAGCGTGCTGGTGGCATCGATGTCGTGGTCCAGGGTCAGCCCGTCGCGAGCAGACAGGTTGATCTGATTGGCACTGAGCGCGCCCTTGATCGCCAGCGTGCCGCCCTGCGCGCTTAGCCGCAGATTGCCCGCGCCGAGGTCGATGACCTGCGCTGGCAACACCAGGTCGGCGCCAGCGGTGAGGGTGACATCCCCGCCGCTACCGGCGGTGAGCGAGGTCACGCTGAGCGTGTCGAGATCGCTGACCGCGATACCGGTGCCGACCAGAGTCAGCGCGCCCTGAAAGTCGTTGCCGCCGTTGCCCAGCGAAATCGCGCCGCTGCCTGCATTGAGCGTTGCCGGGCCGGTCAGGGTCAGTGCGCCGTTCTGGGTGATCGCGCCACCGTTGCTGCTGGCAGTGACGATGCCGCCGATGCTGCCCTGGCCCAGGTTCAAGCTGCCATGGCTGGTGGCGGTGAGCGTGTTGGTGGCGATGGCGCCCAGGGTGAGTGCGTTGCTGTCGTTGACCATCACCGTGCTGCCGGTGAGCGAGACCGCGCCGCCGAAATCGTTGCCGGCACCGCCCAGGCTGATGGCGCCGGTGCCCGCTGCCGCCGTGGCGTTGGTGGTGCCGGTGACAGCGAGCAGGCCGGCGGTCTGGGTGATGGCCCCGGTGTCGCTGGTCAGTAGCAGGTTGCCGCCGGCCTGGACGCTGTGGCCAAGGTTCAACGCATCGCGCGCGCGCAGGCTCACCTGGTTGCCGGACAGTGCGCCCCCGGTGCTGAGCCCGCCACCGAGCGCGCTCAGCGACAGCGCGCCGGTGCCGGTGGCAATGGCCTGCGCGGGCAAGTTGAGCGCGCCGCCTGCGGTGAGCGTAATGGCGCCGTTGCTGCCGTTGGTGAGCCCGACGATGGTGAGATCGTTGGCATCGCGTACGGCGATACCGATACCAGTCAGCGTGAGCGCGCCAACGAAGTCGTTGCCGCTATCGCTCAGCGCAATGCCCCCGTTGCCGGAATCGAGCGTGCTGGTGCCGTTCACCGTCAACGCGCCTGTCTGGCTGATCTGCCCACCATTGCTGGTGGCGCTGAGCGCCCCGGTCACCGCACCACTGCCGAGATTCAACGCACCGCTGCTGGTGGCGGTGAGGTTGCCGGTGGCCAGCGTGCCCAGGGTCAGTGCGCCGCTGTCGCTGATCTGGGTGGTGCCCCCGCGCAGGCTGACCGCCTGCTGGAAATCGTTACCTGCAGTGGTCAGCGAGATGGCTCCCGTGCCGGCCTGTAGATCGCTGGTGCCGGTGACGGTGAGGCCTGCGTTGCCAGCCTGCTGGATCGCGCCATTGTTGCTGGTGGCACTGAGCGCGCCGGTCACCGTGCCGCTGCCAAGATTCAGCGTGCCGGTGCTGGTGGCGGTGAGGTTGCCGGTGGTCAGCGTGCTCAGCGTCAATGCACCGCTGTCGGTGATCTGGGTGGCGCCACTGGTGAGGCCGACACTGCCGCCAAAATGATTGCCGCCATCGCTCAGCGTCAGCGCCTGGTTGCCCAGCGAAAAGGTGCTGGTGCCGCCGACCGTCAGCGCGCCCTGTTGCGCCAGGCCGATGGTGTTGGTCAGGCCCAGGTTGCCGGCCACCTGCAGGAAGCCGAGGTTGGCGATCTTGTTGGAGCCGCTGAAGCTGGCATTGCCGCCGATGCTGCCGGACACGTTGCCGGCGGTGAGCACGCCGCCCTGCTGTACGGCGACGTCAGAGACATAGCTGATGGCACCGCTGCCGACATCGATACTGCCATTGCCGACGATGCCGTTGCTGCCGGCGCCGTTGGCCACCAGCGAGACGCTGCCGTCGCTGCCGCCGGCAAGTGCTGCAGCGCGGACGACGCCGCTGTTGTTGACCAGCGCGTCGAACACGCCCTGTGCTGCGCGTGCGCTCAGGGAGATGGTGCCGCCGGGTGCGATCAGGCTGCCGGAGTTATTCACCGCGAACGTGCCCTGCGCGAATTCCAGCGATTTGTCGATGACCACGCCAAACCCACCGCTCTCGAAACTGAGGGTGACCTTGTCGGCGCCGGCCAGCGTGATGTTGCCGGCGTTGGCGGTGATGGTGCCGCTGTTGAGCACTTCGGCGCCGATCAGATTGACCGCGCCGGCGGCGGCGGTAATGGTGCCGGCATTGGACACCCGGGCGATCCCACCGTTTGCATCAAAGACGTCGTTGCCGTTGATGAAGTTGATGTCCTGGGCCCCCAGGGTGGTGGCGACCAGGCCGCCGACATTTACCTGCGCGGTATTGCCGAAGAGGATGCCGTTGGAATTGAGCAGGAACACCTGACCATTGGCGGTGATGTTGCCGAAGATCTGCGTGGGATTGCCGCCGATGACGCGATTGAGGATCACCGAGCTCGCAGATGGCTGGTTGAAGCGCACCGTGGCGGCCGAACCGATATCGAAGCTCGTCCAGTTCAGCGCCATGCGCGAGCCGGTCTGGTCGATCACCTGCGTTGTGCCGTTGGGCGCATTGATCGTGCCGGTGCCGCCCACGATACTGCCGCCGGTGGGCAGCTGGGTGCTGGCAACCTGCGCCATCGCCGGTGCGCTGAGCATGAGTGCGGCGGCCAGCGCCAGCGCAAGCGGCGATCGACGCAGCAGGCGTTCTGAGGGGCGGGCTGCAACGGTGGAAGCGGTGTGGTTGGCGTGCATGCGCAGATCCCTCAGAAAGTGAAGCCGAAACGCGTGTAGATGCGGGCGTCGTCGCGTCCATCGGACGCGTTGCGGCGTCCGGTCGGCAGGGCGGCAGTGAGGCGCCATTCGAAATTGGCGTACTGCGGCAAGCGGAAGGTGAAGCCGACACCGGCGGCGTCGAAGCTGGTCGGCGCAGCGACGCCATTGGCCGCAAACACGCGGGCGTGATCGGCGAACACGTCCAGCTCCAGCAGCTCGCGCCACGGCCGGCCATTGAACGGCGAGGCAGCATCGGCAAAACCGGGCGCATCGACGTGATATTCCAGCGCGGTGTAATAGCCGAGATCGCCCAGTGCATCGGACACCGGATAGGCGCGCACGCTGTCCGGCCCGCCCACCGCAAATTGCTCCAGCGGCGCCAGCGTGTCGCTGCTGTATTGGCCGCTGAACTTGAAGTACAGGCGTTGGGTGCGGGTGAGGTATTGCAGGCGCGTGTACGACAGCCGCGTCAGGGTGAAGTGGCTGTCGCGGTCGGGGCTGACCAGATCCGGGTCGGCCGAGCCATCGCGCAGGGCCTGGCGCACGCTGAGCTGCAGCAGGTCCACCCCGCGCCAGCGCAGATCGGTGCGGCGCAGCGAGACGCCGAGTTCGGCGACGTCGAAGGATTGGTCCGACAGCGTGATGCCGGCGGCATCCAGCCGCGATTTTTCGCGCAGGTAGCGTGCCGAGCCTTGCAGCTGCAGCAGATCGTGATTGATGAATTTCCAGTCGGCGCCGGCATATACCACCGAGGTGGGGCCCTTGAGGCCGAGCCGGGCGAACACGCCGTTGCGCACCTCCAGCTCGCTGCGGCTGGCGCCGACCACCGCGCTCAGGCCGGACACCTGCCCCACCGGCAACGCATACGACAGCGCGCCGATCTGGCTCTGCCGCGGCGCCAACGAATAAGCGTAGTTGGCGGCGAACACATCGCCCAAGCCCAACGGGCTGTTCCAGGTGATGCCGGCCTGGGCGCGATAGCGGCCGGTGAGTTCGGTGCCGTAATTGTTGCCGCCCAGGCTGATCACATACGGGCGCGCAGCTTCGCTGGCAACCAGCACCACATCGGTTTCTCCGGCGTTCTGGCCCGGCTGCAGCACCGACGACAGCGATACGCCCGGCAGATCACGCGCGTACAACAGCGCGGTGTCCACGTCCTGCTTGCGCAGCGGGCGGCCCTGCAACTGGCGCAGCGGCGCCGACAAGGTGGTACCGCGATAGCGCGCGGCGCCTTGCACGGTGACCTGGCCGATGCGGCCTTCGAGCACGCGGATCTCGATCAGCTGGTCCGGGCCGGGCGTCTGCGCCGGCAGATAGGCGGTGCTGACGATGAAGCCGGCTTCGCGATAGGCGCGGGTGATGGTGTCGGCCACCGCCTGCAGCTGGTCGAAGCGCAGCGCCACCACCGGCTGGCCCTGCGCCAACGCGGCGAACGCGGCATCGGCCACCGCCTGCACGCGCGCCGGGTCGATGCCGGCCTCCGGATAGTTGCCCACATCGCGCACGCGGAATCCGCGTACCGGCAAGGTGACAACGGCATCGCCGCGGTCCTTCATCGCCGGCAACGCGGCGCCGCCTGCGGGCGCGCCATCGGAGGCGCTGTGGTCCTGCGCCCACGCAGGTGCGGCCAGCAACAGGCACGCAGACACCGCCGCGGCCAGACACGTCATACGCATACGTCACTTACCCCTGAAAACATCCGTTGTTGCGCATGCCCGACGTGCCGTGCTGCGCATGCGGACGTGTGCACGCTCGCATGGCGATCGGCATGGTTGCACTCGCCCCTGACTGAACGCCGGTCGAACCCGGACGTACATTTATAGAATGTTAGCAACATTAATGCGACGACGGTCACTGTTACGACAATTGCCGTGGCACGCCTGCGCAATCGGCTGGCGCGATCACGCGGCAAGGGCGGACTGGAGCGGTTGTCGAGCGACCGCGGCTGCGGGTTGCGCAAGGTCGCGCCCTGCGCCTGGCGGGCGGCGTCCAGCACGCTGCGCCGACGGGCGCGGTACTGCGCGCGATCGATCTGGCCAAGCTGGTGCGCCTGGGCCAGCGCATGCAGCTGTGCGTTGGCCGGGTGCTGCGTGCTGCCGCTCATGGCAGCTCCCGCAGCACGCGAAAGCCCACGTCCGGCTGCGCCGAGCCGTTGTCGGCGCGACTGGCCTGCACGGTGCAATCGGACCAGTAACTGGCAAAGCTGCCGCCGCGCGCCTGCACGCCGGCGCCACTGGAGACCCATTCCCACACATTGCCGGTGAGGTTGATCAGCCCCCATGGGTTGGCATCGCGGCCGCGCGCCGACACCGGTGCGCGCACCGCATCGGTGGCGCTGGCGGTGGGCGGTACGCAGTTGCTGTCTTCGGCTTGCCGCCAATTGCTGGCGGCCTGCGCGGCATGCAGCCATTCGGCATCGCTGGGCAGGCGGTAGCGCCAACCGCCGCTGCCGATGGTCAGCCAGCGCAGATAGGCGCGGGCCTGGGTCAGGCTGATGTTGCGCACCGGCGCGCGCGCCAGCTCGGGCGTGCTGGCGGCCTGCGCGGTGCAGCGGCCGGTGGCCTGGCAGAACAGGTTGAAATCGGCCACCGCCACTTCACCGCGCGACAACGCATACGGCGTGCCGCCGTCGATGCCGGGCACCACCACCAGCATCGGGCCGCGGGTGTCGCCCAGCGTGTCGAAACAGGCCGCGCCACGGCCGGGCAGGCCGGCACCGCCGCATGGGTCCGGGCCGGTCGGCACCGGCGGTAGGGCGGCGTCGTCCACGCTGGTGGGCAGTGCGGCAGCGGCCATGGTGCTGCGGGCCGCACCGGTGGTGGCCGTGGTGGGCTTGGCGGTGGATCTGCCGCGCGTCGATTTTGGTGGCGACGCGGCAGCCGGTGCGTCGGTAGCGCTGCCGGCGGGCACGCTGTCGGATGCGGGCGCATCGACGCCAGGCGCACGTTGCAGCCGCGCGGACAACGCGCCTTCGGGCAGTTGCCCGGCGGCTTTCATCTGCGCTTCCAGTTGCGCCATCGCGGTGGCATCGCTGCGATACAGCGCCTGCAGGCGCTGACCCAGTTGCTGGCGCTCGGCGGCCGGCAAGGTGCCAGCAGCCATTACCGCGGCGGCGACGGCATAACGCGCCTGCGCACTGCGTAGCTCGACGCGTTGGCCCAGCGTCTGCACCCCCTGGGCAAGCAGGTCGGCGGCCTGCGCATAGCGTCCTTGCGCAAAGGCATCGCTGGCGTTGTTGCGATACACCTGCGACAGCAGTTGCGGGCCCTCGCTGCGCAGCAACGGATGGTTGGGCTGCAGCACGCGGATACGCGCCAACGCATCGCCGGTCTTGCCCAGATCGTTGGCGGCGGCGGCACGCCGCAGCGACTCCACCCGACCGGCCAGTTCGGCCTCGGCACTTTCGCGGGCGAGCGCCTGCTGCAGCTGTTGCTCCAAGGTGTGCAGGCGCGTGCGTTGCGCCAGCAGCGCGCCGGACTGCGGTGCCAGCTGCAGACCAAAGCTGACCAGTGCCTGCGCGCCCGCCAGTTGCGCCGGGTCGGACTGGGCGGCGACCAGGCCCGCGATGGCCTCGGCCACTGCGCCCTCTTGCGTGCTGCGCTCGGCCGCCGGCAGGGCGGCCAATGCCGCAGTCACGCGGTCGCGCCACGCCGCATCGGTGCCGGGCTGGGCCAGCGCGGCGGCCAGCGTTTGACGTGCGCCAGCGGCATCGCGCGGCGCCGCAGCCACCGGCGTGCGGCGGGCTTGCTGTTCGGCCACCGCGACCTCTGCGCTGCGCAATTGCAGGCGCAGCGAGTCGGGAAAGGCCGCACGTGCCTGATCGCTCTCGGTCCGCGCGGTGCTGAGCTGGCCTGCCGCAACCGCCTGTGCAATGGCGGCATCCAGCCGCACTTCCAGCGCGGCGTGATGCAACAGACTGCTGGCCAGGTCGATGCGGCGCACCTGGTCGAGCGTGGCCAGCGCGTTGTCGGCCTGATTGCGGAACAGCAGACCGGCGTCGAGTTGGCGATTGAGCGTGGTGTCGAGCGCGTTGAGGCGCTCGTTCTTTTCGCGCTCGATGGTCTGCCGGCGCGCATCCAGTGATGGCGAATACAGCCGCAGCCGGTCGCGCAGCGCAAAGACCTGCAACGCGCCGCGATAATCGTTGCGGCCGTTGGCCGGATTCCACACTGCATCCAGACGACGCAGCAGGAAATCTTCGATCAGATCGCTGCGGTCGGTGAGCAGGCGGAGGCGGTCGTCCGGCTCCAGGCTGGACAGCGCCTGCATGGCCTGGGTTTCATCGCGATAGCGCTGCGGGTCCTGCGCACCGAAACGGGCGACCACCTCGGCCAGATGCTGCTGATGCAGGTAGCGCTGCACGCCCCACCCGCCCGTGCCCAGCGCCGCCAGCGCAGCGGCGCCGTAACCGAGCAGGGGCAGTGCGCGCTCGCGCAGCGGCACCTGGCGCAGGCCATCGAGCAACTGATCCACGCGCTTGAGACGCTGGCTTGCGGGGAACGCGACGGCGGCGCACAGCGTGGCGTATTGGCGCCGGGTCAGGCCAGGCACCGGTGGCGGGCGGCGGCCATCGCGCAGCGCCACTTCGGCACTGAGTTTGTCGAACGGGTGCTTGCCGGTGAGCAGTTCGAAACACACGCAACCCAGCGCATACAGATCGTCGGCCGCGGTGGGCGCCTGCCCACGAATCATTTCCAGGCTGGCATAGGCCGGCGTCAACGCACCGAGCGTGGCGGCATCGAACACGGTCTGTTCGCCGGACACATCGGCGGCGTGTTTGCCGGCGCGTGCGATGCCGAAGTCGAACACCTTGGCCACGCCTTCGCGGGTGACCATGACGTTGCCGGGTTTGAAGTCCGAGTGCACCACGCCGGCGGCATGCGCGCGGATCAGCGCGCGGCCCATGCCATCGATCAGCGGCCACGCCTGCTTGAGCGGCATGCCGTTGTAGGCCTGCTCGCGGATCAACGTTTTCAGGTCGCTGCCGTCGATGTACTCCATGGTCATGAAGACCAGGGTGCGGTCCTTGTCGAAGTCGTACACCCGCACGATGTTGTCGTGCGCCAGCTTCTGCGAGCGCCGCGCTTCGCGTTGCAACGCGACCAGCGAATCGGGATGACGGCGGAACTCGTCGCTGAGTACCTTGATGGCCAGCCATGGGTCGCGGTCGCGCGCTTCCACCTTGCGCTCGTCGCGTGCCAGATACACCACGCCCATGCCGCCGCGCCCGAGTTCGCGTTCCAGCAAGAACCGCCCCTTGAGCAAACTGCCGACGCTGGCGTGGTCGCCGCCGGCCGCCTCGGCCAGGTGTTGCCAACTGGACAGGCTGGCGGTGCCTGCGGTGCCGGTACCGGTTTGCGTGCCCACACCGGTCTGGGTGCCCAGGCCCAGGCTGGTGAGGCTGGGCACATCGCCGGGCAGCGGCTGCGCCGGTTGCACACGGGTGATGTCGTCTTCGACCGGCGCCGCAGCGCGGCGCGGCATCACCACGGTGGCGTCGTCGTCCGCTGGCGGCGCGGCGATTGCAGCGGTTGGCGAAATTGCTGGCGACGCTGCCGATGCGACGGCGTGCAAGGCATTCAATCGATGCATCAACGTGGTAACGGTGACATCGTCCAGCAGTTGCTGGCGCTGCAGTTGCGACAGCGTTTCCACGCCGTCGCGGTATTCGGCATCCGGCACGGCCGCGCGCTTGCCCAGCGCGGCCAGCACGGCCTCCAGATTCAATGCGCCGGTGCGCATGGCGGTGACCAGTTCGGTCACGGTGGCAGTGTCTTGGTGCATGCGCTCACTCCTGCAGGCGGACGACGACGGCGGTGACGTTGTCGCGCGCCGCCCTGCCCATCGCCAGTTCGAACAACCGCGCCAGTAACGCGCGTGGATCGCCGAAGCGATGGCATTCGGCATCCAGCTCCGGGTCGGGGATTTCCTTGTTGATGCCGTCGCTGCACAGCAAAAATTGCGTGCCCGGCAGACTTGGCAGCAGCACCCAATCGACAAACAACGGCTCCTGCGCGCCTACTGCACGCGTGAGCACGCCCGCCGCTGCGGCGGCGGCCTGGGCACTGCCGAACTGGGTGACGTCCTCGCGCACGCCGTGCACGTGATCGCGGGTGAGCTGGCGTAGCGGGCCACCGTGTTGCGCATAGATGCGGCTGTCGCCGACCCAGCCGCACAGCATGAAGTCCGGGTCGTGCACCAACACCACCACGGTGGTGGCGATCATGTCCACGCGGCGTTGCCGCGCGACCTGCAGCAGCTCGGCGTTGATCTGCGCCAGGGTGTCGTCGATGGCGTCGAGAAAGTCGCACAGGTCCGGTGGGCGCACCAACGCGCCCAGCCGCTGCACCAGCAACTGGCTGGCGTAATCGCCGGCGCTGTGGCCGCCCAGGCCGTCGGCCACCACCCACAACCCGGCGTCGTCGCGCAGCAGCAGCGCATCTTCGTTGAGCCGGCGCACCTTGCCGGTTTCGGTGTGTCCGGCCGATTCATAGAACGCGCTCATCGGGTCACCTCGGTGATGTCCGCATCGGCGAGCAGCCAGTCCAGATAGCGTTCGGCTGCAGGTAAGCCATCCAGCGCCTGCACAGCGCCGCCCAATGGCCACCACAGCGACTGGCCGTGCGCCGGTGCATGCGTGGTGGATGACGTGGCCGCCACCGCGAACGCGCGCACGGCGGCGTCGAAACTCACCGCATCGGCGCGTGCGCGCAGTGCACGGCCCAGGCACGCCGCCAACGCGCCAAACCAGGCGTGTGTGGGCAGGCAGGCATGCGGCAACGGCATCGCCACGACCAGCGGGAAGCAACGCCCCACGCGGTCTTCGCCCGGGCCAATCACGCCGGCCCAGGCCTGCGGGCCGCACACACCCGGCCCCAGGGCGAACGCGCGCAAGCCGCTGCTGCGATACGCACCTGGCCAGCGCTCGCCGAGCTGCTGGCG
The DNA here is from genome assembly GCF_035012785.1 of Xanthomonas sp. WHRI 8932A. NCBI lineage: Bacteria > Pseudomonadati > Pseudomonadota > Gammaproteobacteria > Lysobacterales > Lysobacteraceae > Xanthomonas > Xanthomonas sp. WHRI 8932A. The sequence goes on along the minus strand of NZ_JAYGQQ010000008.1, from coordinate 62,976 downwards.
CACCGTGTCCAGGCAGTTGGCAAAATGCGCGTCCCACGGCTGCACGAAGCTGGCCGGCAAGCGCCGCTGCACGAAGTCGCCCACGCCGGGCAACTTGCCGTGGAAGCCAATCTGATCGGTCGCGGGCATGTTCATCCGCCGCACGCAAACTGCTGGACGTCGCTGTCCAGAAATGGATGGCGCAAGTTGCCCGCGCGCAGCGGCACCTGGACGTCGTGGCCACCGAGCGCGAAGCTGGCGACGAAGCGTAGATCGGACGGATTTTCCAGATGCCCGGCCTGCAGCGCGCGAAACAGCGCCCAGTCGCCTTGATAGTCGAGCGTGCCCAGCGCCACGCCATCGGCGCCGAAGGCGGCAATCGAGACATGCCCCGGTACCGGCCCGGGCCAGATCATCGGCATGCTCTGCGCCGCACCGGGTTGGTAGTCGTAGCGCTGGCCTTCGATGTCCAACGTCAGCCGGGTGACGCCCTCGCCCAGCGTGGGCGCCAGCACGGTGAAGCCGATCTGCGGGGTAGGCCCGCCGCGAAAATATTTTTGCCGGATGCGCTGTGCCAGTTGCAGCTGTACGGGCAGGCCGGGCGCGCCGACCACCGCATCCGGGCCTTGTTTCCAGCGCCACTGCGGCGCCTGTGTGTCCAGCAGCGGTTGCACGGTGCCGGTGTAGAGCGCATCCAGGCGCCCGCCGGTACCGAACAGTTCGCCAAAATTCTGCAGCGGGATATCGACCTGCGCCGTTGGGTCGAAGGGGTAGCGGCCGCGCACGAAATCGCTGCACACCTCGCCCACCGATTGGCGCACCTGCGCATCCAGCGCGGCGCGTGCGCCCTGCGTCATCAAGGTGGCGCTACTGCCGGCCAGGGTTTGCAGCCAGTCGGTCACCGGTGGCGGCAGCTGCGCCATTTCCTGCCGGGCCACTGCCAGCTGCGCGTTGGCAGCCGCCGCATCGCCGCCGCCTTGCGACACTACCAGCAACTGCTTGCCCAGCTGATCGAGCACGCTCAGCAGATGATCCAGCGGCGTGGCGCCAGGTGCGCCGGCAGTCAGCGCGTTGAGCGCCAGAAAGTGCTCGCTGATCGCCGCGCCTGGCACCGGTGCGTTGGCGGCGGCAGGGTCGGCCGGGGTGGCCAATGCCGCGCTCATCGCCGCGCCGCCCGGCAGCTTTGCCGCTGCCGCGTTGGCCTTGGCAGCCGCCTTGCCGGCCGCTGCAGCCACGGCGCGCTGCGCCGGGTCTGCCGGCGGTGCGCGGTCCATCGCCTGGGTGTGTTCGCCGACCACACCGAGCAACAGCCGCAGCGGCGAGCTGGGGCCGGCCAGTTTGGCGGCGGTTGCGCTGGCAGCGGCCAGATCGGCGGCCGGACGCAATTGCAGATCGGCCAGCAGCGCATCCCAATAGCGGATGTAGTCGGCGGCGTAGCGCTGGCCCACCTCACGCACCAACGCGGCCTTGGCGGCTGCATCCAGCGGCGCGCCGCCGAACACCCAATCGTCGTGCCCGAAGCGCTCCACCGCCTGGCCGATGCCATCGCGCTGCAGACCGGCAAACACCGGCTGGGTGTACAGCGCCGGCACCGCGGTGGACAGCGCGGTGCCGCTGCGCCGCCCGAAGGTATCGGCAAGCAAGCCCAACGCCTTGTCCAACCGCAGCGGGGTGCCGGCCGGCGGCGTGAGCAGCAGGTTGCCGTAGATCAACGTAGACAGATCGGCCGCACGCAGGCTGGCGCGCGCCTGTGCGATGCGCTCGCCGTCCAGCGACAGCGCGCGCACGCGCTCGGGCGCATCGAGCAAGGCCTGCAACTGCGTGCTCAGCGCTTGTTGCTGCGCCACGTCGCGCGGAAACAGTTTGCCGGCCTCGATGGCCGCCAGCGCGCTGAGTTGTGCCGCATCCAGATGCTGCGGCTGGCCGAGCATGAGGTAGCCCTTGAGCGTGTAGTACAACGCCTGCGGCGCCTGCGCGTTGTCGACCAGACCGTTACGAAAGCGCACCGCCAGCGCCGGCAACAAGGTGGCATTGAGCTGGCGCAGATAGCCGGCCTGCACTTCATCGCCAAGCGCGGCGCCCTGGAACAATCCCATCCGCAGCGACCACGGCGTGTGCGCGTGATACTGCCGTGCCACCCGCACCACCGCCTGCGTGGCCGCGGCCTGCTGCAGCGTGCGCGTCACGTACTCGGGCATGGCGGTGGCGGCATTGGGGTCGGGCACTGCCGGGCGTGCATCCAGCGCCTGACGCACCTGGTCGAGATAGGCGCGATTGCCCAGATAACTGACGCTCAACCCGGCCAGCAGCGCACCACTCAACACCGCAACGCCTACATAGGCGGCCGCCTGCAACCACGCCATGCGGCGCTGCTGCGTGGGCGGGGTATTGGCCAGCCCGGATTCGCGCAGCACCACCTCGCGCAGCAATCGCTCGACAAAGAACGTGCGGCGTTGCGCGCCGGGAGCATGCACCCGCGCATCGTCCACACCGAAGGTGCGTGCCACCGCGCCCATCATGCGATCGATCGGCGTACCTTCCTGCGTGCCGGAGGTGAAGTACACCCCGCGCAGCAGCGGTGCCGGCCCGTAGGCGTTGCCGGCGAAAGTGCCTTCGACAAACTGCCGTGCACGCTCGCCGAGCGCGGCGACCTGCTGTGGAAACGACAGGATCGCTGCACGCCGCAAACGGTCGCGCTCCAGATTCAGACGCTCGAACAGGCGTGCGCTCAACTGCTGCTGCAGCAGGTTGAATTCGTCGGCAAAACCACGCGCGGCGCGGCCATCGAGCGTGTGCGCCAGCGGAAACGACATGCCCCAGACCTGGCTGCGCTGCGCAGGCGTGAGATCGTCGAAGAACTCGCCAAAGCCACCGACCAGATCGCACTTGGTAAAGATCAGGTACACCGGCACGCTGGCCTGCAACTGCTCGGCCAGCTCGTCCAGGCGGCGCCGGATCGCCTGCATGTGCGTGTCGCGTTCGCCATCGTCCAGCAGCAACAGGTCGGACATGCTCATGGTCACCAGCACGCCATTGAGCGGCCGGCGTGGGCGATGGCGCCGCAGCAACCGCAGAAAGTCGCGCCAGGCGCCGGCATCGACGGCTTGATCGGAATCCTGCGTGGTGTAGCGCCCGGCGGTGTCCAGAAACACCGCTTCGTCGGTGAACCACCATTCGCAATCGCGGGTGCCGCCCACTCCGCGCAGCGCGGCATCGCCCATGCGCGCGGCCAGCGGAAACTGCAGGCCGGAATGCTGCAGCAAGGTGCTTTTGCCCGAGCCGGGCGGGCCGATCAGCGCATACCAAGGCAGCGTGTACAGATCGCTGCCGCCGCGTCGCTTGCGCAACAGTTGAATGGCTTGCTGAAAGCGCGCCTGCAACTGCGCGCGCTCCTGCCCGCTGCGCAGTTCGCGGTCGTCATCGCGCCCCGGGGCGGCCAATGCGCTGGACAAACTGCCGGCGCGCCGCTGCGTGCGCCAACGCCGCCATGCCAACACCCCCAGCCACACCGCAATCATCACCACGATTGCCAACAGCCGTGCCGCCACACCGGTCAGCGGGCTCCAGCCATCGATGGCCACATACGGGCCGCCCACCCACAGCAGCAACGACAGCAGGCACAGCGCCAATACGCTCACCACCATCGTGGCACTCAGCTTGGACAACAGCGTTTTCATCGTCATTCCCCAGGCTGAAACAGAATCTCGACGCGGCGATTGCGCGCGCGATTGGCAGGCAATTGCATTGGCTGCGCCACCGGTTGCGAGTCGCCGGCGCCCAGCGCTTCCACCCGCCCCGGCGTGCGCAGATGCGTGCGCAACAGCTGCGCCACCGCGTCGGCACGCGCGCCCGACAAGGCGTAGTTGTCGGCAAAGCGCAGCGAGCGCACCGGCACATCGTCGGTGTGCCCGACCACGATCACCCGGCCCGGCAATTGATCGATTGCCGCGGCGATCTGTGCGATCAGGCCACGTTGGTCCGGCTCCACCTCGACGCCGCCGGAGGCGAACATCGCCGCGCTGCTCAAGCGCACGCGCGTCTGCCCATCGGCCTGCTCATCCACGCTCAGCAGACCGGCGCGCTCCTGGGTCGACAGCAATTGTTTGAGGCGCACCTGCGGCGGCGGCAACGGGGTTGCATCCGGTGGCGTGGCCGGCGCCAGCCCCCATTGCGCGACCTGCGCACTGATCGGCGCCGACAAGGCGTTCAAGCGCGTCTGCATCCACACAAAGGCCACCACCAGCACGCTCAGCCCCAGCAGCGCAGCGGCCCACAGCGGCAAGAAGCGACCCAGCCGGCGACGGTCTTCCACCCCGCGCCAATGCGGCGCAAGACTGTCCGGCGCGGCGCCGCGCGCAGCGCGGATACGGCGGAACAGGTCGTCCTGAATTTCGCCGAGCTTGGCCAGCCCGCCGGCTTCGATCTGATAGCGGCCAACGAATCCCAGCGCCAGGCACAGATACATCAGCTCGATCAGGTCCAGGTGCCGCGGCACATCGGCGCAGAGACGCTCCAGGATCTGGAAGAACTTGGCGCCGCCGTACGACTCGCTATGAAAGACCACCAGCAAGGTCTTCTGCGACCAGCCGCTGCGCTCGCCCCACGGTGCATTGAGCACGGCCTCGTCGAGCAAGGCGCACAACACATAACGCGCGGCGGTGACCGCTTCGACCGGCGCGCCGCCATCGCGGGCGCGTTGCTCGAAGCGGCGGATCTGCGCCATCACCTGCTCGCGCAGGCGGGCCACATCGGGCAGTTGCGCGCTGTGGCGCAGTTGCACGGCCAGCAGCAACAGCGGCGTGGCCGCCTGCACCAACGGGTTGACGCTGCGGCCCAGCAGCTCGCTGATGTCGGCGTCTTCGACAGCGACCGGTTCGGCAGCGACCGGGTTGGCCAGTGGCGGCGCGACCAACGCAGCATCGAAGTCGGTAACGGGACGGCTCATGCGTTCAACTCCGGATCGCCCACAGTTGCAGGTCCAGCCCGGCAAATTCGCTGCCGAAGTGGAATGCGATGCCGCCAGAGGTCTTCAGCGTTCGCCACAACGCAGCGCTCTTGTCGAACTCGAAATACAGATAGCCGGCGTGGTACGGAATCTGCCGCGGGGCCACCGCCATCGGCGTTGCGACGATGCCGGGCAACTGCAGATTGACCAGATCGCGGATCTGCTCCACCGGCCCGATCTTGGCGTGCGCAGGCAACTGGCGGCGCAACTCTTCGCTGGGCATGTCGGCTTTTGCGGCAAGCACGAACGCGGCGCTGTCCAGCAAGGTCGGGTCGGGCACCATCGCCACCCACACCCCGAATTTGCGTGCCTGCATCGGCAACGGGGTGGCGGTCTGTTCGAGCACTGCGCTCAGGCTGGAGCGCAGTGCGCCGATCACCGGCTCGAAGCTGTCCTGCTGCGCCTCGTGCCGGTAGGCCGGCCATGCCGGCGGGCGCTTGCCCGGTGCGGTAAATGTGCTGAGTTCGCCGGCCAGCGCCACCAGCGCACGGAACAGTTCTTCCGGGTGCGCCAGTGGTGCAGCAGCCCAATGCGCAATCTGCGGCTGCCAGCGGTTGACCACTTGCAGTAGCAGGAAATCGGCGATGTCGGCAGCGCCGCCGCGATCGGTGAGCGTGACCCGCGCCGCCAACGCCTCGCCGCGCTGATGCAACAAGCCAAGTAGTTCGGTCAGAAACGTGGTCAGCCTTGAGGCGGCCTGACACACCATCGCGCTAGGAATAAAGTGCGGGTCGAGGATCACCTGACGGTCCGAGCGCGATTCGATGATGCGTGCTACTGCGATGCGGTCCAACCCGTCCAGTGGCTGCGATTGCGGCAGCAGGCGCGTACTCAGCCCGCCGACTTCCATCAGCACCGCCTCGCTGGTGCTGCCCGACGCGTCGCCGCTTTCGGTTTCACGTACGCGGTAGCGGAACAACTGATCGGCCGGCGATTCCGGGCGCCCCAGTTCCGGCTGCGCAGGCACCCGCAACGGCAGCGTGAGATACACGATCTGATCGCGGCAGTTGGGGTCTACCTCCAGCGCCATCGGCAGCGGGTCGTCGCCGGGCATCGCAAACGGCGTGCCGTCGGCAAACACGCCGCGCGCACGCCGCAAGCCCAGCTTACCCACCGCCAACAGATCGGTTTCCCATTCCAGCTCGCTCAGTCCCCAGGCATACGGCCGCAAGCGTGCCGCACGCAGATCGACGTAGCGCTCCAGGTACCGCTCCTGCTGCTGCAGATGCTGAGGGCGCAGAAACAGCCCCTCGCTCCACACGACCTTGTTGTTCTGCATGATCCACTCGCTAGGGAAACGCCGCGCGCCACCGCACGGCGTGCCATGCGCGATCGTCATGTTGTTGGTCGGTTGCATGCCACTGGCGATCGCGATGGCTGCAGTCGCCAGGCCCCGATGGATCGCGTCGATGGAGCGATTCTGCGGCGCACCTGTCAGGCGCACCCGTCAAAATGTCTCAGGCGATCGACTGCCATCGGAGATATCGGTACGCTCTGGCGCACCCGCACAGCAGACACCACCAAAGGTGCCATGCGCTGCGGATTCGTCGCTGGGGAGAGCGCCTTGATCGTGGTGTTTGTGGTCGAAAAGCGTCCCGTCACGCAAGGCTGCGGCTTTATCGCGGACTTCTGCTTGATCTGCCGTACCGCCCGGGTATTCGAGGTCCAGCGCGTCGGCCTGGCATGGTCGATGTTTGGTCTGCGTCTTGGCGCGGCGACCTACACGCATGAACATCAGGTGTGCCAACACTGCCGGCAAGCGCTCCCGCACGATCCAGCGTGGTTCACCCAACGCGCGTCAACGCCAGAGACCGTCGACAGATTGATCCACATCACGCAGCCGGCGTTTGCCGCTCGCCATGCGCGCCGGCTGAAGATCGAGGAGCAGATGCGCGACTCGGCCGCGTCGCTGGATCCGGCGATACGCGCCGACCTGTTGCACGCCCCTTTCGTACTGCTGTCCCCGCAGCTTGATCAGCGCTTTGCGACCACCCAACTCGATTGGCGGCAACTGGCGGCACTGGTGTTTGGCCTGCCGTGCGCGATCCTGCTCCTGCTGCCCATCGAGTTCCTGCTCGAACGCGTCGGCGTCCCCATTGCAAAGACTGGCCCGTGGATCGCGTTTGCCGCGTTCACTGCCTATGTGGGGCTGGTGCTGTTGGTATTTCGACGGGCACGCAGGCAGTTTTTTGAGCGCAAGATTCTTCCAGCGTTCGCACTTGCCGTTGCCGGGCTTTCCCCAAGCCGCGAAGAACTGACGCTGGCGCTGGCACACCATCGCAGCGGCCCGCTGCGTCATTGGCGTCGCCTCAGGCCTGCCTGGCTGGATACGATTGCCCGGCTGCCTGCACCCGCCAGGTGGCATGCGCAACTTCAGACGCCGTCGGCCGACGAGGATGCGCGCTGGCGGCGGCCGGCGTGATGGCGCGCTGTTGCCCGACCTGATTGCGACAGCCGCGGGTGGCGCAACAGCGCGGCTGGCGATTCGATGCGTGTCGCGGTGAGCTTGCCTCCTGCGTTTGAATGGCGCTGCGACTGAGAGCGGCTAACACTACGTCGCGAACAGTCGGCAGGTGGGTGTGGGCGGCGCGGAGGAAGCGGAGTGTACGCGTGGACCATGCCGCACCGAGCACCACCCGCGCCCGCCTGGCGGTGAGCACAGTCGTTTTGCTAGCCGCTCTTGGCAAGACCACCGTTGGCCCGCAACGCACTGACACCGTCGTGACCGTCAGCGCTGCAGGCGTTTGCCACGCGCGTCACCAAGACGCGCCTGGCGCCTCATCTTGCAGTTTCTGAAACCGCTACTGGAGACGACGCATCCGGTTTTTCTCAAGGGGAGCTGCTGGCCTCGGCCTCGTTCGCAATACCGTCGAGCATTGCCACCTGCTGCGCGGACAGGCTCAGCTCGGAAGCCGCGAAGTTCTCCCACAGATGAGGCACGGAGGAGGTGCCGGCGATCACCAGGATGTTCGGCGAGCGTTGCAGCAGCCAGGCAAGCGCCACCTGCTTGGGACTTGCGCCGACCTGCTTGGCGACGGCCGACAGTCGGTCGGACTGCAGCGGTGAAAAACCGCCCAGCGGAAAAAACGGAACGTAGGCGATGCCTTGTTGCGCAAGCGAATCGATCAAGGCGTCATCGTCACGCTTGACCAGGTTGTAGTGGTTCTGCACACACACGATCTTGGCCAGCGACTGCGCCTGTGCGATTTGCCCTGCAGTGACGTTGCTCAGACCGATATGCCGAACCAGGCCCTCACGTTGCAGCTCGGCCAGGCACGCAACCGGCTCGGCGATGGAGCGCTCGTCGGTCTGCGTCGGTGCGCCCAGCCGCAAGTTGACGACATCCAGCGCCTCCAGGCCGAGACTGGCGAGGTTGTCGTGCACCTGCCGCTTCAGGCTTTCGGGCGAGAGATCGATGTTCCAGGAGGCATCGCTTCCCCGGCTGATGCCGATCTTGGTGACGATCACCAATTCGTCGCTGTAAGGATGCAGCGCCTCGCGGATCAGTGCGTTGGCGATATGCGGCCCGTAGAACTCGGCCGTATCGATGTGATTGGCACCTGACGCAACGGCCTGGCGTAAAACCGACAGCGCCGCAGCCTTGTCGCGCGGCGGCCCCCATACGTGCGGGCCAGGCAGTTGCATGGTTCCGTACCCCACCCGCTTCAGGCTGAGGGGTGTGCCGGGCAGGGTGAAGATGCCACCAAGACGCGTTGTGCTGTGCATGGGATGTCCTTGGATTGCGTGAGCGGAATGGCTGTACCGGATCTCCCCGGGAGCGGGGCTGCAACGCGCTGCGAAACCGAGCCACTGCGGCGCGTTGACTGCGGCGATGAAAGACCTCGCCTGCTAGGTACATGGCCAATTTACGGGCGCCGCGCCTGTGCGACAATCGGGTACAAACTGGACAGCCTGTACGGAAATTCGAACAATGAGTAGCCGCCTGGCAGAGATGGAAGCCTTTGTGCGCGTTTCGCGGGCGGGCGGTTTTCGCCAGGCCGCCAAGAGCGCGGGTGGCAGCGCCTCCAACTTCAGCGATGCGATCAAGCGCCTGGAATCCTGGCTCGGCGTGCGGCTGTTCAACCGCACCACGCGCAGTGTCGTGCTGACCGACGCGGGCAAGGCATTGCTGGCACGGGTCGAGCCTGCCTTGATCGAACTCGATGGCGCCAAGGACGTGATGAGCGCGTTCCGCAACACACCAACGGGCACGCTTCGGCTCAACGTGCCGATCAGTGCCGCCAACCTGGTGATGCCGCGGATCATTCCACCGTTCATGGCGGCGCATCCGGATATCAGCGTGGAGATCCTGACCGAAGAAAGTTTTGTCGACGTCGTTGCCGCCGGATGCGATGCGGGCATTCGCTACGGCGAGCGGCTGCAGCAGGACATGGTTGCCATCCCGATCGGCCCACGTGTGCAGCGCAGCGCCACGGCCGCAGCGCCCGGCTATCTGACGCGACGCGGCCGGCCGACGCATCCCCGCGCGCTGGTCGACCACGACTGCATCCGTGCCCGCTTCCCAAGCGGTGCGATCGCCGATTGGGAGTTCGAGCGCAACGGTGAAGTGATCACCATTGTGCCGCGCGGGCAATTGCTGGTGGAAATCGGCGGAGGGATCGAGCTTGCCATTCAATCGGCGATCGCAGGCAGCGGGATCATCTATCTGTTCGAGCAATGGCTGCAGCCGCATCTGGAGTCCGGCGCGCTCGAACCGGTGCTCCGTCCCTGGTGGCAGCCGTTTCCGGGACCGTACCTGTATTACCCCAATCGCACTCTCACCCCGCCGCCGCTCAGGGCGTTCATCGAGTTCGTCAAGCAGCTGCCGGACTGAGCGTGCGCGAGGCGCGGGCGAACTAGTCGCCGAACAGGCGGCGTTTCGTAGGAGCGTGCCTGAGCGCGACGGGGCGTTACCGGGATGGCTCGGTCGCGCTCAGGCACGCTCCTACCGCTGCTGGATCGGGTTACCGCTCGCGCGCCGGCTGCCGCCGCGCCGATTTCAACCGCGCCAATTGCGCTTCGTACGCACGTGCGAATTCATCGCCGAACAAGCGGCGGAAGCAGTCGTCCGGGTCGCCGCGCAGTTGCTCGAAATTATCGCGATAACGCTCCCAATAACGACCCTTGCCGCCGAAGCTCAGGCGCTTGCCGCCGGCGTCGACTTCCTGTTCCAGTCGGTCGGGGCTGAAGTGGAACAGCATCGCGTCGAAGGCGGCGCGCATGCCGGCCAGCATCGCCATCTGGTGACAGCGGATGTCGTCGAAAGCATCCTCGAATGCAGGCACACCGGACAGGAACGAAGCGCTTGGCGGAGCCAGCAATTTCTGCAGCGCGTCTTCGGCGGTGGCGGCGAACTTGAGCGGGTTGTTCTCCGAGCGCTGGATCACCGTCACCGGCAAGCGGAAGGTATTCTTGATCTCGGCGCGGGCGCGCAGCACATCCATGACGCCATCTACGACGATGGTGAAGATGCGGTCCAGCTCCGGTGGCACTGCCAGTGTGGAGACGGGCGCACTGGCGGATGCCTGCGGCGCGGGCGCTGCAACGGGTGACGCAGGCGTGGGCGCGGGCACCGCCGACGATGGCGGTGCAAAGTCGCCCATCGTCATGTCCCAGTTTTCCGGCAGCGTGGCGCGCGTGTCGCCATTGCTCGGCGGGCGGAAGTGATCGTGGCTGGCGTTGCTGTGATTCCATGCGCTGGGCATCACGCTCGGTGGTGGGGCCGGCAATGGGTCGAGCAGCCGCAATGGATCGAGCTCGCGTGGCGTGCTGCCGAGCAGCAGGCCGTCCAACGGGTCGTCGGTGACAGGATGCGCCGCAAGCGGCGCACCGAAGTCCAGCAGGTCGAATGCGTGCGCGTTGGCAGGCGCGGCGGTGCGCATCGGCGATGGCGGCGGCGCGACCTGGGTACGGTCGTCCATGGCATCGAGCAACGGATCGAACGCAGGCGCTAGATCGGGCGCGGCGCTCAGGGAGTGCACCTGCACCTGGATCTCGAAGCTGTCCAGTTGCAGGCGGTCGCCATCGCTCAACGCGCACGGGTCGGCACGCGTCAACCCCACGCCATTGAGCGACATGCCATTGGTGCTGCGGTCTTCGATGAAATACATGCCATTGAGAAAACGCACCACCGCATGCGTGCGCGAGATGCCCGGCGCCGCCAGCACCCAATCGCTTTCATCGGAGCGGCCAATGCTGCCGCCGCTGCCGGCAAAACGCTTCTGCGCGCTGGCCCCGAATTGCGCGGCATGCGCGCCGCCGACGGTGAGGATCAACTGCGAACTGGACACGACACAGGCTCCTGCAAATGATGATCGATATCAGGGAAAAACGTGGTGCGGTTGATGGAACGTCGCGAGCGGCCGCGCAGTGATTGTTTAGCCATCCTCAGCGTCACCCAGCTGGTCCTGAGCGGGGTTGGTCGAGGGCGCGGTGCCCTCACCGCTCGCCGGACACGCCGTGGATCCATCCATGGAGCCTCGGTGGCGGCATCCATGCCGCCACACGGTCCCGCAAGCGGTGAGGACACCGCGCCAGGGAGTAAGTCGGCTGCGTTAAGAAGATCTGCGCACACCGACCATCTCGACTGGTCATTGCCCGCGCACCGTCGCAGGACCTTACGCGGCAGGGATACCGCGTAAGAGCCTACGAGGACATACGTGCGGCATGTGCTGCGATGGTGGGCGGGCAAGGGCTCTGCAGCGGCGCCGCAGATCATCCGCTCTGCCACCGGCGCAGTCATCGCCTTACACACAATCGACATCTCAAGATGTTCAAGTGGCTGGAAAACGTTGCGAACAATAGATAGATAGAGGTGACCGGCGTATTCAAGGACGGCATGTCTGCCTGGCATATGCCGCAATGAACAACGGGCGATGTCATGGCGCGCGCGCACTGGTCAGCAACTCCAGCGCATGTGCGGCATACCCGTTGCGGCGCGCCTGTAGCTGCGCCGGCTCACGTGCCGCAAGCAAGGTGATTGCGGCGGCCACCGCGCGCGCGGTCAGGTGCTCGGGCGGTGGCACCGGCGTGGCCTGCTGCGGTGGCGCCAGGCTGCCGCCGGACCAGGCAACGGCCGCCGCAAGCCAGGCACCCAACGAGACGTAGCCGCCTGCATGCGCAAACGCCTGCGCAGCGCGGCGATGCGCTTCGCTGGGGTCGCGTACCCATTTCTCGGCCAGCGCGGCGCCGACACGGTCTTCCTCGTCCAGTGTTTCGCCGCGCGCGCATTGGCACAGCCAGGCCACCGCGTAGCGCTTGGGCAACAGGCGCGCGAGCAGCTTGATCGCATCCTCGCCATACCCCTGCGCCAGCAACGCACGCACCGCGGCCTGCGGCGCCATCGGCGCACCCAGCTGCGCACGTGCAGGTGCGGACAGCTGCATGTCCGCACACGCCTGCGCCAGCGAGAGATCGGGCGCGCTCATCCGATCATGATCAGGCCGCCGGCAACCTGCACCAGCGCGTCGGCCTTGATGTTGACCAGCGGGCCTTTGACGGTGGCCGATGCGCCGGCTTCGGCGCTGAGCATGCCGCCGGACGACAGTTTGAGCGTGCCGTCGCCCACCACCTCGGTGGCCGGCGAGGTGGCCTGCAGCTGCGCATCGGCAATCAACTTGATCGCCATCGAGGTGGTCTTGGCTTCGGACGTCGCATCGATCAGGATCTTGATGCCGCTGAGCACGATGTCGCCGTTGCGCTTCATCACCAGGCGCGAACTGCCGGTGACCAGTTCTATCTCTTCGCCGGCCTTGAGCAACAGTTTCTTACCAACGTCCACGCTGTCGTTGTTGTCGATACGTGCGCTGCGATCGTGGTTGACCGTGAGCACCTGGTCGTTGGTCACCGTGGCGGTGTGGTCGTTCTCCACTTCTTCGCGCAGATCGCGTTGCGCGCGTAGATAGACTTCTTCTTTGCCGGCCTTGTCGTCGAAACGCAGCTCGTTGAAATCCGCGCTGCCGCCGAGCAGGCTGCGGCTACGCATGCCGCTCTGGGTCTTGTTTTCCGGCAAGGCGAACGGCACGGCGTGATCGGCGTTGTAGACGCTGCCAACGATCAGCGGGCGGTCCGGGTCGCCTTCCAGAAAGCTCACCACCACTTCCTGCCCCACCCGCGGCAGGCTCATCGCGCCCCAGCCCTTGCCTGCCCACATCGAGGCCACGCGCACCCAGCAGGACGGCGCCGCGTGCGGGCGTGCAGCGTTGGCCCAATGGAAGGTCACCTGCACACGGCCATGCGCATCCACCACGATGTCTTCGTCGGTCTCGCCGGTCACCACGGCCGTCTGCAGACCGGCGATGCTGGGCGTGGGCGTGCGCCGCAGGCTACGGAAGGGCAGCCGGCTTTCCATCACCTGCACGGTGCTGGAAAACGGCGCCTCATCGCCGTGCTCCGGTGCGGCCAGCGTGGTGTGTGCCGACAGCACCAGATATTCCTGGTTGAGCGGAGCGCACGGATGCTCGCGCAAGGTGAACAGCGCACCGACCATCAGCCCGCAGGCATTGGTGGTGGCGTGGTGGCTGGCGCGTTGCACGTTGACCGCCTCGTTGCGCACTTGCGCGTAGCGGCTGGCATCGGCTTGCAACGCATGCGGGCCTGGATAATCGAAGACGTCCAACCCGTCGGCCCCGTGTAAATCGTCGCCACTGGCGGCGACCTGTGCCGCCAGGGAGGCGCGTGGTTGCTGCGGGTCGTAGTCGGCGAGTGCGTGACGTGTGGAATGCAGCGCACGGGCGCTGCGCCACTGGCTCACCACCGAGCGCAGGATGCGCCGGTGCTGCATGTCCGGTGGTACGTACGGCAAGGTGTCCACCCCGTTGCGCACCGCATGCGCGCCAAGCGCATCGCACAGCACCAGCGTGTGCGCGTTGCGCGCATGCGTGAAGTAGTAATAGATGCCTTCCTGCTCCAGCAGCCGGCTGATGAAGCTGAAGTCGTCTTCGCGGTATTGCACGCAATACACCCGCTTGGGGTATTGCGCGCTGAGCCGCTGCTGGATGTCGCTGTAGCCGCTCTCGCCCAGCACGCTGCTGACGATCTCCGGCACGCTCATGTCCTGATAGATGCGGCAATCGCGGCGTTGGGTAAGCAACCACGGCCGCGGAACCACGTGCAGCTCGAGCACGGTATAGGGGAGCGCATCGATCACGGTGGAACCGGCCTGCGTGCACGTGGCCACCATGCCGTGGTACCAGCGTTGCTCGCCGTTGTCGTCGGCCAGCTGGACGGCGACCGGTGTGGCCAGCAGCGCGCGCAGGTTAGGGTTTGCATCCGTGCACAAGGCTTCGATGCGGAACTCGAACAGCTGCCCCAACGCTTCGCTGGCCTGCATGCGGTGCAGCAGCAGGCGCTCGCCAAGATCGGAGTGCAGCGTGATGGTGCGCGGCATCGAAGCATCCACAGGTGAGTGAGCAACGCACAACGCGCTGACCGGCAGCCCCGACGTACCGGCATGCAAAGACCACCGCGGGCCGGCAACGGACCACTGCTGCCAGGGTCATGCTCACACGCGTGCAGCCGGCAAAGCCGACATTTCGTCTCAGGTCTGTGCAGCTGTGCGTGCGGTCACGACCCAGCCATGCACCGGCTGGCCACGCTCGCTGCGCAGCACATCCAACGCGATGGCAATTGGCTGCAGACCGGCGCTATGCAGCGCAGCCAGCACATGCGCATGGCTATGCCGATAGCGGCCGCTGGCATCGAGTTCCACCGCATCGGCGTCGCTCTCCAGCGCCTCGACGGTAAAGCCCAGCACCCCGCCCGGCCGCAGCGCAGTGGCTGCAGCGCCGAGCACCGGTTGCAGCGCACCGAAATACACCAGCGTGTCTGCCGATGCGATGACATCCCAATGCGCATACCGGCCCTGCAGGTAGGCGGTGAGTTCGGCAACCTCCAGTACGTCGTAACCGCCGCGCTGCCGCGCCTTGGCGACCATGCCCGGCGACAGATCCACCCCGACCAGTTGCTGCGCATACGGGCCTAGCAGCGGTGCGCACAGCCCGGTGCCGCAGCCGGCATCCAACATGGTGAGCGCAGCCTGCGGCGCAGGCAGACAGGCGGCCAGCGCCTCGGTCAGCCGCTGCGGCGCGCGGTACTCCAGGTTATGCAGCAGTTGCTCGTCGAAACTGTCGGCAAAGCCGTCGAACAGCTCGCGCACATAGGTGTCGCCCGCACGTGGCGGCGGTGCGGCGCCACCGCAGGCCGCCAGCATGTGCGCGGCCACGGCATTGCCCGGGTCGCGCGCCAGCCATGCACGGTAGACCGCCTGCGCCTGGGTATGTTCGCCGAGCAGGTACAGCCCGGTGCCCAGCGCTTCGCGTGCGTGCAAATGCTCCGGTGCCAGGCTACAAGCCTGTTGCAGGCACTCCACCGATTGCTGCAGGTGCTCGGCGGCTTGCGCGTTGTTGCGTAGAAACAAGCCGAGCAGGTAGTGCGCATGCGCCGATTCGGGATAGATGTGCAGCAACGCGGCGTAGGTCAGGAAGGCTTCCTCGAGGCGACGCTGCGCTTCAAGCACGGCGGCCAGATTGGCCAACGCATCGGCATGCGCAGGTTCCAGCGCGAGCGCACGCCGATAGCACTGCTCGGCCTCGCTCAGCCGGCCGCATTCGCGATGCACATTGCCCAGGTTGTTGCAGGCATCCGGTTGCGCAGGCGCCAGCTGCAGTGCCTGGCTAATGGCCTCCACCGCTGCTGCGCTATTGCCTTGCTGATGCAGCAATACGCCCTGGTAATGTAGTGCCTGCGCATGGCCGGGCTGCGCCTCCAGCAGCTGGGCATACGCAAGCGCGGCTTGGTCGAGCTTGCCGGTGCGATGCGCCTGCATCGCGGTCTGCAGCACGGTATCCAGATCGACGTGCATCTCGGCGGTCGCGTGACGGGCAGGCTGCATGTGACATCTCCTAGGAGGATTGGACGCAGGGGCTGCGTCGAATGACGGCGGAACGGAACGGTGGCGCGCAATCTCTGGCGGTGCATCTGTGTATCGGTATCTGCAATCGCCGCGCTTGGCTGTTTCTAGCGGCGTTTTGAACCACGCTCACGCTGTGCATTGGCCGCTGCATTGCAGCCACTCAGCTGCATGCGCACGCGACCGGGCAGTGCAATGGCAGTGCTGAGTACGCATCGAAGATCGCTAATGTGTCGCATGCAATGACGTCGCGTGACACCCATGCAAGCCCATCGCCGCGCGCATTCCCCAGCCACGTCATCAGCCGATCAACACCGTAAAACAGCCCAAGGCGATCACCCCGCCATGCGCAGTGCTGTCGCCCAGACGAGCAGCCGGTTGCCCGCTGATGATCACGGTGGGCGCGCCCATCACGATGCTGTCCGGCGGGCCGACGCACACCGCCGAATCGCCGATGCGCGCGGCCGGCAGGCCACCGATCAACACCGTCGGTGCGCCAGGCCCAATGATCGGCCCACCCACATGCGGCACCACACCGGTGACCATCGGGCAGACATGCAGATCGGTCAGGCGTGCGGCAGGTTGCACGAGTGCGCTCCGGCGCTGGCAGTGCGGGCACTATCGCGCCGCGTGGCGCGGCTTACCCGACGATTCGTCTCAGCGCCGCGCCACCGACGTTGTCGTCTCCACGCTGGAGGCGGCCGGCTCCGCCAACGCTAAGGTCTGCCGCGCCGCACGTAGCGGCTCTTCGGCATCGCCAAAGATGCCGGTGAGCACCTGCACCGCCTGCTGGGCATGCGCGCGCGCGGCGGCGGCCTGGCCGAGCACGCGCTCGGCTTCGGACATACCGCGCAGGATCTCGGCCGTTTGCGGATGCGCGTGGCCCAGCACCCGCAGGCTGGTAGCCAATGCGGCACGCTGCTCGGCCAGCGAGGCTGCCGCCTGCCCGGCGTCCAGGAGCCAGAACGCGTGATTGCTGCGCATGCTGATGGTGGCGGGCGCATCGTCTCCAAACACGGCGCGCGTGCGCTCCAGCGCCCCCCGATAATGCGGGCCGGCTTCGGCCACCTTGCCCTGCTGACGCAGTGCGCCGGCCAGATTGCCTTCCACCATCAAGGTATCCATGGCGTTATTCCCGTAGAGCCTGCGATTGATCTGCAGCAGCGGCGCAAGTTCGGCCTCGGCGCCGGCAAAATCGCGTTGCATCAACAGATAGACCGACAGGCTGTTGCGCATCGACAGCACCAGCGGATGCTCGGCCCCATGCAGGGCGCTGCGCTCGCGCAGCAGGCTGCGTTGCAAGGCGATCGCCGGGAGCAGTTGCCCGCTATCGGCCAGCAGCGCGGCATAGACATTGCCGGCATCGATGCGTTGATCTGCACTGCTCGCCGGATTGGCCAGCGCTGCCACATAAGCGCGCCGGCTCTCGGTCATGGCCTCGGCCATGCGGCCCTGATCGCGCAGCGTCCAGCCCAGCCAGGCGCGCATTTCATTGCCAATGGCTTGCTGTTGCAAATCGCCACGCTCGGCCTGTGCAATGCCCTGACGCAGCACCTGCACCGCTTCGTCGCGCTTGCCTGCACCGCGCAGCGCCTGGCCCAGCATGGAAGCCGTCTTCAACGCCGGCCTGCTGCCCGCGCCCATGCTCTGTTGCGCCAGTGCGTGGGCGGTGCGCAGATGCAGTACCGCCTGTGGAAAATCGGCCAGCGCGATCAAGGTACCGCCCAGCGTCTTTTCTACATCGGTGCGCGCATCAGGCTGGCTGGCCAGTTCGCGCGCGGCGCGCTGCGAGGCTTGCTCCAGCACACGCAGCATCAGCGTCTTGTCCAGATCCTTGGCAATCGCCGGGTCCACGCTGGACAGCACCGAGGCCATGAAATCGCCAGTGACGCGCGCACGTTGCGCGTCGCGCGCGGCCTGCTGCAGCGACCACAGCGTTGCGCCCAGGCCGGTCACCACCGCCATTGCCACTAATCCACCGGCCAGCACGCCACTGCGATGGCGCTGGGTGAACTTGCGCAACCGCAATAACCGGCCAGCGCGTAGCGCGCGCGGCGGGTAGCCATCGAGCCAGCGATGCAGATCGTCCAGCAGCGCCGACACCGAGGCGTAGCGCTCCACCGGCTCCGGCGACAACGCGCGCAGCACGATCGCATCCAGGCCATCGCGCAGTTGCTGCTGCAGACGCGTATGGGTGGTCGCACGTGCCGCGCAGATGCGCGCACGCGCATCGGGCGGCACTGCTGCCACGCGCTGCGATGGCAGCTGCGGTAACCCGTCGCGCCCGGCCACTGGCACCAGCCCGCAGCTGAGTTCGTAGAACATCGCCCCCAATGCGTAGATGTCGCTGCGCGCGTCCACCTCCTGCGCGCCGCGTGCCTGCTCCGGGCTCATGTAACCGGGAGTGCCGCGCCCATGCGCCGAGGTCACGCCCGGGTTGGCGGCATCGATGGCGATGCCGAAGTCGATCACTCCCGGCACCGGCCGCCCATCGATCTCGCTGACCAGCACGTTGCTGGGCTTGAGGTCGCGATGGATCACGCCTTTCTGATGCGCGTGCTGCACCGCCTCGCTCACCCGCAACATCAGCAACACGCGCGCATGCAACGACAGCCGATGCGCATCGCACCACCAGGTGATCGGCTCGCCGCGCAGGTACTCCATTACCAGATAGGGGCGGTCGTGCGCATCGGTGCCCACATCGTGAATCTGCGCGATCGCCGGGTGCACCATCTGCGCGAGCAGCCGGCATTCGAACTCGAACAATGCACGGCCCTGCACATCCAGCGCGTCGGCGGCCACCAGCTTGATCGCCACCTCGCGCTCGTAGGCACCGTCGGCGCGATGGCCCAGATACA
This sequence comes from Xanthomonas sp. WHRI 8932A, assembly GCF_035012785.1. NCBI lineage: Bacteria > Pseudomonadati > Pseudomonadota > Gammaproteobacteria > Lysobacterales > Lysobacteraceae > Xanthomonas > Xanthomonas sp. WHRI 8932A. The sequence goes on along the minus strand of NZ_JAYGQQ010000008.1, from coordinate 44,225 downwards.
CCTGGCCCATGCCGCCGGCACCGATCAGGCGGTCGATCGCCCACGCACCAAAGCGCGTGCCGGCCGGCAGCTCCGGCAACGGCGCGCGCAATGCGGCGGCGGCCTGTTTCAGTGGCCCACGCACGCGCAGCGTGGCCTGCGATTCCACTGCCAGCATCGCCAGCAATTCATCGCGCAACACCGCATCGTCGCTTGCCTGGGCATGCGCAAAGGCCTCGCGCTCGCGCACCGGCAACTGACAGGCCTGATGGAACAGCGCCTCCAGCCGCTGCCAGGCCGTAGCCGCCACGCTCACAGCTGCGCCGCCAACCACACCCGCGCAAACCGCAGATCGCGCTCCAGCGTGGGCACCGACACCTCCAGCTGCTCGGCCGCTTCGGCCACACTCAAGCCCACCAGCTCGGTCAACGCAAACGCCATGGCCTTGCGCTCATCCACCCGCGCCAGCTTGTCGAAGGCATCGGCGACCAGCATCAGCGCTTCCGGCCGCGCCGCGCCGTCGGACAAGCTGATCGTCAGCGTCACCGCCTGCCCAAGCCGTTTGGCGCTGGCCTGCTGCCGCGCCAGATCCACCAACAGATGACGCATCTGCAGCGCCGCCACCGCATAGAAATGCGCGCGCGAACGAAACCCTTGCTGGCCCTGCTCCAGCCGCATCCACGCCTCGTGCACCAGCTCGGTTGCCTGCAGCCCGGCGCGCGCATCGCGGCGCAGCTCGCGCAGTGCGGTGGCGCGCAACACCTCGTAGACCTGCCGCGCCAACGCATCGCCCGCCCCGGGCGCATCGTGCTGCCAGGCCTGCAACAACTCGGTGATCGGCAGCTCGGACATCGGGGCCCATCTCGCCTGCGTGGGAGCGCAGTATCCCGCATTGGCGGCTGGGTGGGCGGCTGAATACGTAACGATTTAAACGGCTCACAACGCCGTCAGGACAGCTATCAGGTGAGCGTGGACGGCGCGCAGGAAACGTAGTGTCCGAGTTGGGCCGGCCGAGGTCGAACATCGGCAGCGCCTGTCGGGCGGCTCCCCAGTCGTTTCGTCAGCCGCGCTTGGATGCCCGGCCCAGGTTGCAACGGGCTGGCTGTATCGAGCTGGCTAGCTTCCCCAAACGTGCGTCTGCGCGGCGATCAGTTGGCAGGCTGCCAGGTTGGGCCCTGGCAGATGAAGGCCACACATCCCTCCACCTTCAACGAGCCATCGGCATCGCGTTTGACCTTGGCGTTATAGCGCTTGCCGGACTCGGGGTTGTAGATCGTGCCTTTCCACAGATCCCCCGCATCCACCAGCTCGCTCAGAATCACTGTTCCCTCCATCGGGTTGTGGCGCTTTGACGGATCCGGATTGAACACATCGGTCTTTGCGCTACCCGGCTTGACACGCAGCACCTTGACGATGGTGCCGCACAGCGCTGCACCGCAGGGCTGGATGTCCACCAGTGCCTGTTGGTTATCAGTGAACCACTTCCCGGTGATTGGTTCGGCGGCGAATGCGGTTGCGCTCAATGCAACCAATGCGAGGACGAGACAGCGTGCGTCAGAGATCGGCGGGTGCATGATTCGTTCAACCTTCAACAAGACGGGAAAACCAAAGCGGCTTGCCGCAGTGGCCGATGACCGGCGATTGATTCATGAAAGAATCAGAGCCGGCTAATCCGATCTTATTGGCGCAATCTTGGGACATGGTTAGCCACGACTTGGTCGACAAGGCAGCATTTTCATCTTCAGCGTCTTCTGCACTGCATATTCTCCAGTCCCTCCCCACTGACGGGAAAAGGACTGGAGAGCTACTGATCATGGCCAATCTTGGGCCACATCAGCGCAACGCACTCTGCTCAGCAACCGACTAACTCAAGTTCAATGTCGAGCCTTCTGCACAGGCACGAAACTGCTGCGCGCCGCCACTGACAGCCGTGTAAACGATGGCAAAGTTCTTTTTGACATTGGGATCGGGATCCCCGCCGAACGTTGCGTTGCTCACCGTGATCGCGGTACCACCGTTGTTGATCAGCCATTGGCATGTGGCAGTGACGTCGTACCCGTTGTTGCCGGTGCCGTACAGTGCACGCACGACTGTAAAACTGGGTTTACCCGGCACTGGAACCGGCGTCGTGGCGGTAGGCGGATTGGGAACCAGATCGATCTGGCCATTTTCCGCGCAACCGAGCGCGATGGGATTGCCGTTGTTCAACGCGGGATTCTTGTACAGAAGCGCAAAGCTCTTGACCGTACCCGGGTCGGGGTCCGTTCCGAAGAAGGCATTGCTTGCGGTGATATCGTCGTTGCCTGTGTCGACGATGTTCTGGCACACCTGGGTGACATCGACTCCTGCCTTGCTGGTGCCGTACACAGCGGAAAGGATCGTGATAGCCATGATAATTACCCTCTTGGGGGCTGGGAAGGCCGCCCCGAGTCGCCTCTCGCCATGGATGACCGATCAACCGGCACCCTGGCACAACGTTGGACGCAGCGTGCGTGATACTTGGTTATTAAGCGCAATATTTCTTGATGTCTCTAATTTCCAATATCCTTCCGAAGCAGTTGGCCAGCGCCATGCCGAAGCTCTGATGCCGGAAACTCAACGCCACCGTCTTATCCATGCCTACAGCGTCAGGGACATTGATTGATGCTTCCAGAGTCACGATAAAACGTGACCGGAGAGCATCGACAGGAACTTGATGCAGCAACAGGGCTCATGCTGTCCTCAAGCACCGGTAGGGCTCAAGCCAATCTTAGCGAGCGGTAGAACACACACCCGACACAACGTCTCAATCATCTGCCGGGATGCAGACGTGTGACATGCGACGCCTTGTTGGATGAAAATTCGACTAGGCGCGCTGGCTAACGTTGAGAATGGACCGCCCTTCCAACAGGGTCCGCTTCATCTGACTTGTTTCTAGCGACGGCGACAGCACGGGCTTTGACGTTCCTGGCATCGTACGCGTATCGCGCTAAGTGACGACTGCTCCATGCCCCGCTTCTGTGAAGCCTGCGATGCGTACCACTGTGTGGTGACCTATGACGCTGCGCGTCGCCAAGGCCATTGACTCCAGACTTATCCGTTCACAACAGTTACATGCACCCGCTAGCGAAAATCCACCGCCAAGGTGCGGTGTCGCACGTAGTCAACCGCTCCAACTCTTCACCGCTTCGTAAGTGTCTTCAGGTCGAGGCCACGCCATCCGCCGCGTGGCGATGTCTGCGTCATCACTTCGGCAACAACCCGCTTGCCTGGTAACTGTCGATCAACGCATCGAAGAGCTTGATGTCCGCTCGACCACGTGCCATCAACTGCGCACCGCCGATTGCGGCAAAGATGGCGCGAGCACGCTTCTTGGAGTCCTTGGCGTTGGCCGCGTCGGCCGCGTCGGCCGCCACCAGCATCTTGGAAAGCCAGGCAATGTTCACATCGGTGAAGCCCTGAACCTCGCTCTTCACCACGTCCGGCAGGTCGTCATACTCCGCGGCCATGAAACTGCACAGGCAGATGCGGTTTCCGTTTTCGAGCGAGCGACGAAACGTTTCCGGATAGCGGCGCAACGCCTTCAGCGGGTCTTTGGTTTCCGCTGACAAAGCGTCCAGCGTGGCGGCCGAATCCTCCCAATAGCGCTTGGCGACGGCTGCCGCAAGATCTGCCTTGCTCGGGAAGTGGTGATAGAGGCTGGCGGCCTTGATGCCCACCTCTTCGGCAACGCTGCGCACGTTCAAACCACCGTAGCCATGCGCCTGCGCAATCCTGGTCGCTGCGAGCAGGATCCTGTCGCTGGAATTCGTACTGGCCTGGTTCTTCACACATCCGCCTTCGACAGGTGTTGACAGCACCCAGTATAGCGCGCATCGTTTACCTAACAAACGTTAGGTAGTTAGTTTCCAGCGTTTGTCCGCCAGCCAACTTTCTCCTTGCGAGGCACCCCATGCGCAGCGAACTTTTCTATCAAGACGCCACCACCCTGGCAGAACTCATCCGCACCAAGGCCGTCTCCCCTGTCGAGGTCATGCAGGCGCATCTCGACCGCATTGAAGCGGTCAACCCGCAGATCAATGCGATCGTCAGCGTGGCCGAGGGTGCGCTCAGAGCGGCCAAGGCAGCTGAAGCTGCAGTCCTGGCAGGCGAAGAACTCGGCCCGCTGCACGGCGTGCCGTTCACGGTGAAGGACTCGATCGACACCGCCGGTGTGCTCACCCAGCGCGGCTCGCCGATCTTCAAGGGACGCGTGCCCGATGCCGATGCAACCAGCGTGGCACGCATGAAGAGTGCGGGCGGCATCCTGCTTGCGAAGACCAACCTGCCGGAATTCTCCTACTGGATCGAAAGCGACAATCTGCTCACCGGCCGCACTAGCAATCCGTGGGATATCACCCGTACCTCGGGCGGGTCGAGCGGCGGTGAGTCGGCCGCCATCGCAGCCGGCATGTCGCCGATCGGCCTCGGCACCGATCTGGCGATCTCGGTCCGTGGCCCGGCGGCGCAGACCGGCATCACCTCGATCAAGGCCACCCACGGCCGCATCCCCATGACCGGGATCTGGCCGCGCGCGCCGCGCCGTTTCTGGCATGTCGGGCCGATGGCCCGCTCGGTCCGCGACATCGCGCTCGCCTTCGCACAGCTGGCCGGCCCCGATGGCCAGGACGCCTTGTCGAGCAGCACCGTGGCGTTCGACGCCGGCATCGGCCGCCAGCCCTACCGCCCGTTGCGGGTTGGCTGGATGGTTGGCCCCGGCTACGGCCCGGTCGACCCGGAAGTGCAAGCGACGGTGCGCGCGGCGGCCACGGCATTGAAGGACATCGGCATCTTTGTCGAAGAAGTCCGAATCCCGGCGCTGGACCGCGATTTCGCACTCGATGTATTCAACAAGCTGCATGTCATGGAAATGAAGCCTGCGTTCGCGCACGCAACGGCTGGCCATGAAGACCTGATGTTCAAGATGTCCAAGACCATGCTGTCGCTCGCCGACACCTCGCTGCAGGATTACATCGAGGCAGAGCAGGCCGCCGAGCGCATCCGTGATGGCTATGCCGACTACTTCAGCCGCTACGATGCACTGATCACCCACGTGTTGCCGATTCCCGCGCATAAGCACGGCGTCGAGCAATTCACTATCGACGGTCAGACCGTGGACGCCACCTACCTTCAAGGCGCAACAGTGCCGCTCAATGTCGCCGGCCTGCCTGGTGTTGCGATGCGGTTCGGCACAAGCAAGGAAGGCTTACCGATCAACGTGCAGATCGTCGGCAAGTGGCAAGCAGAATCCACCATCCTGCACGTCGCGGCGCTACTGGAAAGCGTCAGCGCCGTGCGCAACCTGCATCCGGCGCTGTGACAACGACAGCGCTGGCGGGGCTTGCGAATCCCGAGCGCTTTCACTTCGATCTAGGCGAGCGGCTTACAACACGCAACGGGCAGCTATCCGGCCGGGGGGTGTGGACGGCTCGGAGGAACCCGAGTGTACGCGTGGTACATGCCGATTCCGAGCACCGGCCGCGCCCACCTGACGGCTCCACAGCAGATTTGTTAGCTGCTCTTAGGCCACTGCAGCCGGATGAACCGCCTCATCGATCCATAGAAACCGTCCATCGGCATCGCGTTCGGCGAACACGTAGACATTCAGCGCAAGCGCTGGGCCATTTCGCATTGCAAAGGCAATCGTGTGCCGCTGCGCATAGCGATTGCCGCAGCAAAACTCGTCGCGCACAACGAACGTGGCGTGCTGCAGATCCTCGCGCAGCTGCACGATGCGTTCGCTTACGGCAGTGCGGTCTTCCCGGAGACCATTAGTGCATTGCCGAAAGTCGGGGCTGAAGTGCCGGTCCATGGCCTCTTCCACGCTCAGCTGGCGATTGTTGAGCAAATCCTCCACCGCGGCCTTGAGAACATTCGCACGCACGATGGTCTGGCGATCGTCCATCACTCGACGGTCATCACGATCTTGCCCTGGATGTGGCCTTGCGCGGCGCGTTCGTGTGCCTGCCGCGCCTGCGACAGATCGAAGCTGCTGTCGATGGCTACGCGCACGATGCCGGACTGCAGGAGCGGAGCCAATGCAGCGAGTTGTGCGCCGCTGGATCTGACCTGGGTGGTGGAGACGCTCACACCCAAGGCGTCGGCGGCTTGCCTGCCGTCGAATCCGAGCGGAAAGATCGGAAACAGCGCGCCGCCACGTTTGAGCATGCGCAGGAATCGTCCCGTCGCCGGGCCTCCCACGGCATCCACGACCAGATCTGCGTCGCTGATGGCATCTTCTGGCGTTACCCGGGTGTAGTCGATGAACACATCTGCGCCCAACTCACGCACGAATGCTTCGTGTCTACCTGAGGCGATCGCAACCACGTGCGCACCCTTCCATTTCGCCAACTGCACTGCAAAGTGACCGACGCCGCCGGCGGCACCGTTGACCACCACGGTCCTGCCATGCAGCTCCACCGGCACATGCGGCATCGGTTGCAGCGGATTGAGTGCGTTGTGCCCGTGCTCGATCATGAACTGCCAGGCCGTCAACAGCGACATGGGCGCACCCGCAGCGTGGGCATGATCGATCCCGGCAGGTTTGACGGCGACCTGGTCTGCTGGCGCGGTCACATACTGCGCGTACGCACGGCTGCCTCCGGCCAATCCGCTCGGAAAGCGCACCATCGCATAGACCTCTTCGCCCACCGACAGCCCTTCGACGTCGTCGGCAACCGCTTCGATCACGCCTGACACGTCCGTGCCCAATATCAACGGAAAATCCACTGCCGGGCGCCACTGCGCGGGCAGCGCCTTGTAGCCCTCACGCAGGTACCAGTCCGGTGGATTCAAGCCGACGGCGTGCACCCGGATCAGCACTTCCCCCGGTTGTAGCGCAGGCATCGGCGCGTCTTCGTAGCGGAGCACGTCGGGCCCGCCGAATGCGGTTTGACGGACGGCCTTCATCGTCTTCATCGTTTCTGTAGCGGCTTGCATGCGATATCCTTAACGGAACGGTGATCCGAATATACGGAGCACTGCTCCGATTGTAAAGGATGGGCATGAGAGCCGACGCACAGAAGAACTATGAGCGCTTGCTGGACGTGGCGCGGGAAGCCCTCGCAGAAGCGGGCGCGGAGGCATCGCTGCGTGACATCGCCCGCCGTGCCGGGGTCGGGCTGGGCACCTTGTACCGGCACTTCCCCACGCGCGAGGCCTTGCTGGAGGCGCTATTGCGCAGCAGCTTCGAAGACCTGGCGACCAAGGCCGATGGCTTGCAGCAGGCAGACGCATCGGACCGGGCATTAGTGCTGTGGCTGCAGGACGTCATCGACTTCACGCACCGCCAGCGCGGCGTCCTTGCGCCGATGATGTCGGCCATCGAAGACGAATCGTCGGCACTGCACAGCTCTTGCGTCAGGCTCCGCTCCGCCGGCGCGGCACTGCTGGCGCGCGCCCAGGCAGATGGCAAAGCGCGTGCCGACATCGACGGAGACGAACTGTTCGACCTCATCGCCGCGTTGGCCTGGCTTCGCGAACAACCCTCGCATACCGATCGGTCCGGCCGCCTGTTCGAGATCGTTGCCGGGGCGATTCTCGTTGGTGCCCCTGCAGCAATGCAGTATAGGTAAGCTGGGCACAACGGCGGGACGGAATCTGCCTGCGCTGACCTGCGCGCAGCAACACAGCCCATCTTATGCTCACCGCTTGGCCGCCTCGCATAGCTTGCGATTGAACCAGGTGGACTTGGCGATCGGCAGGTAGGCGTCCCAGTCGCTGGGCGGCAACATCGTGCTGTTCTGATCCAGCTCCGCCTTGAACGAATCCTCGTCGTGGCTGCGGCCAGCCATGGTGCCGTCCAGTGCCGCCAGGCACTCCTTCGGACGATTCAGGCGCAGCAGGGTGAGTGCGCGGTCGTTGGCGAAACGGTCGCGATCGAGCCAGGTGAGAAACTCGCCGCACTCGCCTACGAATGCCTGCATGCCGGCGAGCGCTTCGGCATAGCGCTTGCCGCGATATTCCCGTAGGTACGCCTCACGTCGTCGGCTGCTGGCAGCGGACGTGCAACCCGCCGGCAACTGCAGATAGTCGCCTTCAAAATGGGCACGCATGCCGCAGTAGTCGCGGCAGCTGTCCTGGGTCAATGCGGCGATGGTGAAGCCGCCCGCCACAGGTTCGAACGATAGCTTGCAGGGCGCATCGACAACATCGCTCACTTCCGCCCTGTCGCCGTGCAGGGTGCCCGATAGCGTGCAGCTGTGGCCGTTGGCGCCCATGGTGAGAATTTCGAACTGGCGCGCCCCACCCTTATCGCTGACCTGCAGGCTGCCCCAGCCTTGCTTGGTACTGTATTCGCCGGGCGTCGGACCGGCCGCCACCGCACCGAAAGTCATCAGCCACACCAGTATCCCGCTCCATCCATATCGCCGCGCCATCGCCTCGTCCTGTGTTCAACCAGAGTGGCAAGTGTGCGACATCGCGGCGACGCCAGGCTACTCAGGTGTAGACCATCAACCCCAGCAGATCCAGTGCGCCATGCGCCAGGATCGCCGGCCACAGCCGCCCACGTCGGGCCACCCACCAGCCCAGGATCAACCCGATTACCAAAATGCTGATGGCGCCGATCGGGCCCTGGTAGAGGTGATACAACGTGCGGATCGCCACGCTCACATTCACCGCGAACGCACGGCCATGGCGCGACTCCAGGGCGCGGATGACGTAAGCGCATACGAACACTTCCTCGAAGATCGGATTGATCAGCGAGATCGCCAGCACAGCCGTGATCGACAGCTGTCCGGCGACCATCGCGTCGAATGGATTCGTGTTGCTCCCCAAGCTCCAGTTCACCAGCGTCAGTGGATAGGTGACCACCAGGCAACCCACCAGCAAGCCGAGCCCCATCACCACGTCGCGCAGCTGCCACTGCAGCCCCAGCGACTGCGGCGTCCAGCCGCGGAACCACAGTACTGGCAACAAGATCGCCAGAATAAGCAGTTCGTAAACCACCATGCCCCATAGGCTCGCCTCGGAAAAGACAGGCTCGACGGCATCCCGCGCCAGCGCCGAAACACTGGACCAGATCGACAGCCCGAATGCGATCGTCACCACGATCAACAACTCGCCCCATCTAGCAGACGCTCCTTCACGCTCCTGCATCGATCTTCCTTGGCATGCCTTGATTGCAGATACTCAACTTGAAACGCCCTGTCTAGCGGCAGGCCTGCACGACCGCTCGCTCGACAGCCTGCATGAAATCCGGATCGCGACGCATCGTAGTATCGGCGCGGGCGCTATCGCGCACATGGGTGGCGCGCGTACACGCCTCCGGGCTCGGCTGGCGGTCGTAACTGATCAGGCGTAGACCCAGGTTCGACTCCTGCCCATTGCCAGAGGCCGTTTGCAGGCCGGTCTGCGCAGTCGCGGCCTTCGGTGCCGACGCGGGTTGCTTGTTCCAACGCTTCTGCTCGGTGCCGTCGGCGCACGGCGTGGACTGGTACACGGTCCCCAGCTTTGCATCACTGCACTTGTAGGCGGACTGCGCCGCCGCCGGCAACGCCAGCAGATAGATCACCACCACAAGACTTCTTTTCATTTGCCCCTCCCCGGAACGGCATAGCTTACCGATAGCAGGGAATGAGGCTTCATTCCTCGGAGCCTTACATGTTGGCTCTTCGATCGCCAGGATGGGTAAGGCGTACCTGGCAGCTTTACCGACCGGCCTGGATAGTCGCAACACCTGTGCGTTACCAATGGCAGCGCGAAGCGGAAGCAGAGTGCTTGCCGACCAATGTCGCATGCACCCTTTGTTGCGCCAAATACAGCTCCATCCGGCGATGGAAGCACAAACGAACTGCATTTACCGCCGACGCGCAAGCACAGTCGCCGCCGACGCATATTCTTGCGGGCGTTAGAACAGCTCATCGGCGCCGCAAGTCGCCGTAGTCGCCCGATAAGTGAACCTGACCCCGTTATCCGTCCATATTGGCTCTTCGATCACCAGGATGGGTGCGGCGTGCCTGGCGGCTTTACCGACCGGCCTGGATCGTCCCAACACCTGTGCGTTACCAATGGCAGCGCCAAGCGGAAGCAGAGTGCTTGCCGACCAATGTCGCATGCACCCTTTGTTGCGCCAGATACAGCTCCATCCGGCGAAGGAGGCGCAAACGATCTGCATTTACCGCCGAAGCGCAAGCACAGCGGCCGTCGACGCATATTTTTGAGGGCGTTAGAACAGCTCATCAGCGCCGCAAGTCGCCGTAGTTGACCGATAAGTGAACCCGACCCCGTTATCCACCTTTGTCAAGACGTCAGGCGATTTACGGTGCTATTCGCAAAGACCCTGGACCACCAGAGCCTTACCAAATTAGCAGCTACCCTAATCAATAACTGACACTGGGACACCGCACTTCTGAGCGTAGAGCGAAGCAAGGCTGAGTCGCTGCGAGACAACTCAACCGCCCAGTAGGTCTATAAGTGCATCCAAATAATTTTGGCTACCACTCTGGTCGCTTTGTTAAAATATTTATTTCAAATCTCCTGCGGATCGTGAGACTTATTTGGCTCTTGAGTAGTAGTAATCCGCAATCAAGTTATTTATTTCACCTGCTTGGGTTCCGGTAAGGCGCCCCAAAGATGCATGCCCGTTGACAACCTGAATAACTTGCATAGCAACCTCAGCACTCAAATTGCCATTGACGTAATGCGCATTTAGCTGATCAATAACGGCGAGTCGTAGCGCGCCGGGGAAATCATTCTGAGCCAAGGTTCCTAAATGACTAGACCATCCGCTTGCGGTCCCGCTACTTCCAGTAGAAGAGACTCCTCCTCCAGCTCCACTCTGGCCGCCTCGATGGACATCATACGGTATACTTAAAGTAGGCTCTGTTTGATAGCTATAATTTATACCCGATAATTTAAGCGCTGCATGTGGGAAAAGATGCTCACTCTCGAACTGACCTCTCTTTGAAGACTTCTTTGTTTCTTTATGCTGACCTGCGGCCTTCGGTGAGAAAGCGTCGCCATTGCAGGAAAAAATTCCACGATGGCAAATTGATCCCATATTACAAAGGGCATCTAGACAGTGAGGGCACATACTTCCTCCTTTGAAATCATTCCACCAATTGATATTTTTTTAGATTAATATTCCAAGTAAGCCAGAGAGGTAACGAGCTTATCTATGTCAATCCATAGACCCGCGTCCAAACGACTCCAGTCACCTGGACTATGCGTGCGCACGGTAGGTGAATTTGGTAGCTTCTCAACCTCCCATGTTTCGTTATCATCGCAGGAAAAAAAATACTGATTTAGGTACGGACCGCTTTCTATCTTCAAATGCCCCTCCTTGAAAGTTCCCTCCCGAGTGTCATCGGGTGGAAATGATAAGTGGGCTCGCAGCCATTGACCTTTTACTTTCACTTCGATCCCTTGAAGCAATACCATTCCAGCACCGGACCTTGAGTTAGCTACACTAAGCTTTCCGCTGCATCGCAACGAGGTAAATCTCCAGCTGTTGAACTCAAACGTAGGCCAGTGCTTCTCAAGATAAGTGAGGGTTTGATTTGACATGAAATTACACCTCTTATAAGCAGAAATTCATAATTTAACTAGACATCGATAGACTAAGGATCCGCTCGCCACATCAAATTTCTTTGATGCGACGCTGCGAAGAAATTAATTACGCGATATCGAAATTATAAATAAAATTATTGCCGTCTGAATCGACACTAATAGATCTATTCCCACTACCTTCCAACGTTCGATTTAAGAAATCCCGCGAAATCTCCGGCAACATAGAATTAGTCAAAATCGCATCAATCATCCGCCCACCCGACTCACTCTCGGTGCATCGACTCACCACCAGCTCCACCACCGAATCGTCGTAGTCAAACGGAATCTTGTAACGCTCCTCGATCCGCTTCTTGATGCGGTTCAACTGCAACCGCACGATCTGGCCGAGCATGTCGTTGCTCAGCGGGTAATACGGAATCGCGACCAGGCGCCCGAGCAATGCCGGTGGAAACACCTTCAGCAACGGTTCGCGGATGGCCTTGGCCATGCCCTCCGGATCCGGCATCAACTCCGGGTCTTTGCACAGGCTGGCGATGAGGTCGGTGCCGGCGTTGCTGGTGAGGATGATCAAGGTGTTGCGGAAGTCGATGCGGCGGCCTTCGCCGTCTTCCATCCAGCCTTTGTCGAAGACCTGGAAGAACAGTTCGTGTACGTCGGGGTGGGCTTTCTCCACTTCGTCGAGTAGCACCACCGAGTAGGGTTTGCGGCGCACTGCTTCGGTGAGGACGCCGCCTTCGCCGTAACCGACGTAGCCGGGCGGTGCGCCCTTGAGCGAGGAGACGGTGTGCGCTTCCTGGTATTCGCTCATGTTGATGGTGATCAGGTTTTGTTCGCCGCCGTACAGCGTCTCTGCCAGGGCAAGTGCGGTTTCGGTCTTGCCGACGCCGGAGGTGCCGGCCAGCAGGAATACGCCGATCGGTTTGTCCGGGTTGTCCAGGCCGGCGCGGCTGGTCTGGATACGCTTGGCGATCATCTCCATGGCGTGGTCCTGGCCGATGACGCGCTTGGCCAGCAGTTCGGGCAAGCGCAGCACGGTGTCGATCTCGTTGCGCGCCATGCGCCCGACCGGGATGCCCGTCCAGTCAGCGACCACGGCGGCGACGGCTTGATAATCGACAGTGGGCAGGATCAGTGGCGATTCGCCTTGTAACGCGGCCAGTTCGGCCTGCACCAGTTGCAGGCGTGCTAGCAGCGTGTCGCGATCCACTTGCACCGGTGCGTCGAGCACGGCGGTATCGCCGGAGGCGTCCTGTTCTGCCTCGGCTTCCAACGCACTGCCGGTGCCTTCGACCGGGGCGTTGCCGCTGCGTAGTTGCGCGCGTAGCGACAACAGTTCATCGACCAATGTTTTCTCGGACACCCAGCGCTGTTCCAGGTCATGCAAGCGGCGACGCTCGCCATCGAGCAAGCCGGCACACGCAGCCGCGCGCTCATCCACCACGATGCCGATGGCGCGCTCGCGCTCGATGATGGCGTGTTCGGTGTCCAGCGATTCGATGCGGCGGCGGCTGTCGTCCACTTCCGCCGGCGTGGCATGCAGGCTCACTGCAACGCGGGCGCAAGCGGTGTCCAGCAGGCTCACCGATTTGTCCGGCAACTGGCGCGCAGGGATATAGCGGTGGCTTAGTTTGACGGCGGCTTCCAGCGCTTCGTCGAGGATCTGCACGCTGTGGTGCTGCTCCATCATCGAGGCGACGCCGCGCATCATGCGCACCGCCTTGGCTTCGTCCGGCTCGTCCACCTGCACGGCCTGGAAACGGCGGCTCAGCGCCGGGTCTTTTTCGATGTACTTCTTGTACTCGGCGAATGTGGTTGCGCCCACAGTGCGCAACGTGCCGCGCGCCAGTGCCGGCTTGAGCAGGTTGGCGGCATCGCCGGTGCCAGCCGCGCCACCGGCGCCGACCAGGGTGTGGGTTTCATCCACGAACAGAATGATCGGCTTGGGGCTGGCCTGCACTTCATCGATGACCGCGCGCAGGCGCTGCTCGAACTCGCCCTTCATGCTGGCGCCGGCCTGCAGCAGGCCCACGTCCAGCGTGCGCAGTTGCACGTCTTTCAATGCGGGCGGCACGTCGCCGCGGGCGATGCGTTGCGCGAAGCCTTCCACTACCGCGGTCTTGCCCACGCCAGCCTCGCCGACCAGGATCGGGTTGTTCTGGCGGCGACGCATCAGGATGTCCACCACCTGGCGAATCTCGTCGTCGCGGCCGATGATCGGGTCCAGCTTGCCCTCGCGTGCTTGCGCGGTGAGATCGGTGGTGAATTTCTTCAGCGCTTCCTGCTTGCCCATCGCGGCCGGGGCGATGGCACCGCTGGCTTCTCCCGGCGCCGCACTTTGACCGAGCGAAAACCCATCGCTGGGCAGCAGGCCATCTTCCGGCGAGCCGGCCACGATCTGCGCGAAGTGCTCATTGATCACAGCGGGCTTGAGCTTGTCGAACTCCTTGGAGATCGCCAGCAGCGCGTTGCGTAGACCGCGCACGCTCAAGATGCCGACGACCAGGTAACCGGTGCGCACCTGCGCCTCGCCGAAGCTCAGCGAGGCATACACCCAACCGCGCTCCACGGCTTCTTCGACATTGGCCGACAGGTCGGTGACGGCGGTGGAGCCGCGCGGCAGGCCGTCCAGCGCGGCGGTGACATCGCCCGCCAGCGAGGAAGGATTGAGTTGGAAGTGCTTGATGATGCGGTGCAGGTCCGAGTCCTGCAGCTGCAGCAGCTGATGCAGCCAGTGCACCAACTCCACATACGGGTTACCGCGCAGCTTGCAGAACACCGTGGCACTTTCGATGCCGCGATAGGCGAGTGGATTGAGCTTGCCGAACAGGGCACTGCGGGAGATCTCGGCCATGATGCGTCCTTCGAAGTCGGTACGTTGCGTGTGAGCGTGTGTGTGAGCGGCAGTGGTAGCGGTGCGGTCAGCCGGAGGGGCGCAGCAGCACCTCGTCGGCGTCGGCCACGCTCCAGGCGCGCCGGCCGAGCCAGGTGTCCAGGCCCAAGCGGCTATTGCGTGCCAAGTGCGGGGTGGGGACGTCGTCGGCCTTGAGCAGCAACTGCAGCTCCCAGCCGAATTCGTCGCCCAGATAGCTACGCACCGCTGCGGTGAGTTGGCGTAGCGCCTGGCCGCCGGGCAGGAAGCGTTGAAAGGCAATGCGCGGCAGCGGCCCCAGCCGAATCCGCACACGCTGTTGCGCACCACGCACCTGTGCGCCAACCACGCTGTCCACACCGAGCCGTGCATTGCGCGGACCAAGGCCCAATTGCAACTGCGCATCGGCGGGGAGCCGCATCCATTCGGCAATGAATTCCTGCACCTGCACCGGCCAGTCGAACAGCTGCTGCAGCACGGCGCGCAAGCCTTCCGGTGTGCGCGTGGCCGCGCCAAACCGGCCGGCGTGATAGCGGCGTGCATCGTCGGGCAATGCATCGCGCTCGCGCAGGTGCGGGCTGGCGATACCGACCAGCGCATCCAGCCACGCACGGAACTGATCGCTGGCCGGTCGCTCGGCCTGCACGGTGGGCTGCGCCTGCGCCCAGGCGCGATAGAACAGGCTGAGCATGCGGTGATGGAACACATCGGCAAACGCGGCGAAGGTGCCATCCTTGGCTTGCAGCGCACGCTCGATGGCGTATTCGGTCAGGTGTAGCGGCAGCGGCGCGTTGGGGCCAAACAGGCCGAGAAACAGCCCGTACAGCGCCGCGGGTTGCGCGTCGTGCGCCGGTGTGTAGCGGTCCAGGGCGTGCGGCGCGAATGCCAGCGACGGGGTGTGCCGCAGGCGCACCACGTCGTCCACCGCACGGGCGGATTCGCCCAGGCGCGGCTGCAACGGATGGCAGCGCTCGATCGCGCGCAGCGCCGCAAACGGGGTGAAGTCCTGGGGCCGGGTCTGCAGCGCCTGTTCCAGCGCGGCAGCACCGGCGCTTACAGGCGCGGTCGGGAGCCGGGCTGGGCGGGCCATCGGGCCACCTCGTTGCGTTCGGTGGTGCGCAGTACGGTTTCGGTGAAGGAATTCACCGAGACATAGCGCGCAAAGAAGTGCCGCAGCACCGAGGTCAGCAGAAACGCGCCGGTGCCTTCGAAGGCGGCGTCTTCGCAAGTGAGCGTGATCTCCAAGCCACGGCCGAACGTGATCGGGCCCGGCACCGGAATGCGTCGCACGATCGGCGTGCCGGTAACCTGCTTGACCCCTTCGATCTGCCGCTGTGCCGAGGCATCGAACGGGTCGCAATACAGGGTGAGGATCTCGCGCAGCGCCGCCGCACCGTTGGGGCCATCTTCGAACAGCGACAGATAATTGAGCTGCAATTGACTGAGCAGGCGCCAGGCGGTTTGCCCGTCGGACACAGCCGGGCGCGGCTTGGTCGGCCCGGCCACGCAGCGCACACTCTGCACCGGCACACCGCTGTCCATGCTGAAGTCGGTGGTGCCCTTGCCCACCGGCATGTGCAACGGCAGGTCGCGGTTGCTGCACCACAACTGCAGCCCGAGCTGACGCAAGTTGCTGGCATGCGCCTGATCGTTTGCATCGACCAGGCTGACGAACACCTCGCTACCCACATAACTGGAGCGCGCGCCATCGCGGCGTTGCCGCGCCGACAGCAGGCGTGGCTCGCGGCGCATGGTGTAGAACGCGCCATGCCGCGCATGCCAGGTGTGTGCGTCGCCACCATAGAACGCGGTGAAGCGTTGTTCCGGTTCCTGGCGGTCGCCGAAGCCTTCCACCTCGCCCAGATGATGGATCTCGAAATCCATCGGCCGGGTGCGATCGGCCAGCACGTGATACTCGTGCTGGCCGGTCTGCAGATGGATGCGGTCGGCGCGGCGTTCGAACAGATTGATTGCCGGCGTACAGAACAGCTTGAAGTGTTCGGCACTCACTGCGGCCGCCAGGCTGGGCACGCTGCGTTCCAGCAAGATCACCACCTCGAAACTGGTGCCGTGCAGGCGACGCAATGCAGTGCGCAAACCGGTGAGTTCTGCGAACAGAAAGCGCTCCGGGCAGGCGAAGTATTCCTGCAGCAACCGGTAGCCACTGAACGAGCGACCGTCATACGGGATCAAGCTGTCTTCGTCGGCGTACCCGCGCATCTGCAATGTATCGGCGCCTTGCAGCGTCTGCACGGTGGCGCCCTGCGCATCGCTGCCACGTACCAGAACGGCGCTGGTGTCGGCATGCAGTTGTTCGTACAGCCGCTTGGGCAGGCCATCGGCGCCGGCCAGGAACAGCGGCAACCGATCCAATGCCAGGCCTTGGGTCTGCGCACCGCCCACCAGCTCGAAGCGCAAGCGGATGCCGGCGCGCACGCTGCGACCGGCGGGCAATGCGATCCCCGCCGCCGCCAGCGCAGCCGGCGATTCCAGATACTTGGCCTCGGCCAACTGCAGCGGCCACAACGTCACCGCATGTGCGGTGCGAAATTCGCAGGCGGTGCGCTCACCGGCGCCGATCAGGCTGCGCAGCGCGCTATGCCGCGGTACGTCGACACCGGCGCTCAAGCCGCTGTCTTTCAGATCCGGCTGCAACTGCACCACTGCCATCGATGGTAGTGGCGCCAGATAATGCGGGTAGACCATTTCCAGCAAGTGCTGGGTAAAGACCGGGTACTGCGCGTCCAGCTTGAGTTGCACGCGCGCGGCCAGAAACGCGAACCCTTCGAGCAGGCGCTCCACATACGGGTCAGCGCATTCGAACGCATCCAGCCCCAGCCGCCCGGCGATCTTGGGGTACTCGCGCGCAAACTCGGCGCCCATGTCGCGCACGTGCTGCAATTCGCGGGTGTAGTACGGGAGCAGGCGCGGGTCCATGGGATTAGCCGTGGCCCTCCATCACTTCAAGTCGGCCGGTTTCCAGGTCCAGCGCGGTCTTCAGATACAGGTTCAACGGCAGCGGCTGCGCCCACATCTCCGATTGGATGGTGAACAGCAGCGAGCGCTTGTCCATGCGTGCAGCGTCGGCGTGCACACTCACGCGCAAGGTATCGGCAATCAGGCGTGGTTCGAAGGCCAGGATGGCGTCGCGAATACGCTGCTGCAGCGCGGCCGCATCGATGCCGGCCACGGCTGCGCCGGCCAGATCGGGGATGCCGAAGTTGAGCACCGAGCGACGGATCTGCGGATGCGCGTCCAGCGGCCAGCTGGTTTCCAGATTCACTGCATTCAACAGCCACGACAGATCGCGGATTACGCATTCGCGCAGGCGCGTTGCCGAAATCACGCGTTGGTCGCGGCTCTCTTCGCGTTGGCTGGGCGCGGCATCGGTGAGCCGGTCCAGCAGCGAGGGCTGCAAGCGTTCGGTGGTGGTGAGCTCGGCCATGACGATCAGGACGCGTCGAACTGCAGCTCGCGCACCTCGAGCAGCGCAACCTCGCGCGACTCGGTGCTGAGCATGCGTTGGCCCAGGCCGATTTCGCCCTGCGCACCTTCGGTCCATTCGGTGCGACGCGCCAGTTGCAGCTCGCCCGCATCCAGGTGTTCGCTGCCTGGATAGCGCACCGGCATGTACGCAAACGCCTGGCCGCCATTGCGCCACAACACGCTCACCGGCGCCCACACGGTATCGCGTAGATCGCTGGGCGTTTCGAAGCGTAGCTGCTGCACTTGATGCAGCGGTGCCCACGCATAGCCGGTGTCCAGGATCAGTTCGATGCATGGGCCGAAGCGTGCATCCGCATCGGCCAGCCACTCGAACCGCACGCCATCCAGCGTGCCGCCGATGGCCGGTGCCTGCGCAAAGGCCTGCTCGCGCAATGCGGCCGCCTGCGCTGCATTGCCACGTAGCGATAACTGCAAGGCCTGCAGGTGCAGCGCCATCCAGGCATCGGGTGCGCCGATCACGGTAGGCAGGCAGTCGCCGGCAAATACCGCAGCGCGCGTCTGTTCTGCCTGCAACACGCGCTGGTAGGTGTGCACCATCGGCGCACTGCCGCCATCCAGCTCCAGGCAGGCGCGCAGCTGGTCGGCCGCGCGCGACCACTGGCCCAGGACGGCCAGCAGCTGAAACAAAAACACGCGCTGCGCGGCATCGGCCGGTTGCCGACGCACCTGCTGCACCAATTGCTGCAACGCCTGCGCCGGCTCGCCACGGGCGAGCAGGGTCTGTGCGGTGGCATCCATCGCGCGTGTCCTTATCGAAGAAGGTGGCGGTGCCGGTTATGGCACCGCCGTTGGTTGCCGGCATTACGCCTTGGCGACAGCCTGGATGTCGTAGGTGAATTCCTTCGCGCCGCCCTGCGCCGTGCCCTTGTCGTCCTGCGGCTGGAAGCCGTACTTGAACTTGCCGAAGTGCAGCGTCACGTTTTCAGTCAGACGGTCTTCGCCGCCGGAACCGCCGGTGGACAGCGAGGTGATCAGCACGCCTTCGCTCAACTCGATGGTGAGAAAGTCGCTCTGCTCGCCGGTGGCATTGGTGACGTACAACCAGGCGTTTTCCACGCGGGCGCCGGTGCACACCGCATCGAGCAATGCGTTGGAGCACCCGTCGACGTACTTGGTGATGGAAATGTCCTGGATATGCGCCTTGCCGCCACTGGCCGAACCGCCACCGGTATGCAGGTCGCCGGAATTGCTCGCGCCCCACGACCACGCCAGGATCGGAATCTCGCCCTTGTGCTTCTTGTGATTGGACGCGCCTTCGATCTTGACCTTGCCGCTGCCGAACTTGATATGCATGTCGAACGCCATGGAACTGCTCCTTCGCTAAGTGGGAAACACAGGTGGTGCGACGTGCAGAGCGCACGTCGTCGCCGTGACGCAAAGACGCTGGATCAGGCCTTGGCGGCCGAGGGCAAGCGCGAGACCAGACGCAACGAGACGGTCAGGCCTTCCAGCTGGTAATGCGGCTTGAGGAAGAACTTGGAGCTGTAATAGCCCGGTGCGCCCTCCACTTCTTCCACCACCACTTCGGCGGCGGCCAAGGGCTTGCGCGCCTTGGTTTCTTCGCTGGAATTGGACGGGTCGCCATCGATGTACTGGGTCACCCAGCGCGTCAGCCAGCTCTGCATCTGCTCGCGATCGGAGAACGAACCGATCTTGTCGCGCACGATGCACTTGAGGTAATGCGCAAAGCGGCAGCAGGCAAACATGTACGGCAGACGCGCGCCCAATGCGGCATTTGCGGTGGCATCCGGGTCGTCGTATTCGTCGGGCTTGTTCAAGGACTGCGCGCTGATGAAGGCGGCCATATCCGAGTTCTTGCGGTGCACCAGCGGCATCAGGCCCATCTTGTCCAGCTCGGCCGAACGGCGGTCGGTGATCGCCACTTCGGTGGGGCACTTCATGTCCACGCCGCCGTCGTCGGTGGGGAAGGTGTGCGTCGGCAGCCCTTCCACCGCGCCGCCGGATTCGATGCCACGAATCCGCGAGCACCAGCCGTACTGCTTGAACGAGCGGTTGATGTTGACCGCCATCGCATATGCCGCATTTTGCCAGGTGTATTTATTGGAATCGGCGCCGGCGGTCTCTTCTTCGAAATCGAATTCGTCCACCGGGCTGGTGGCCGCGCCATACGGCAGGCGCGACAGCGTGCGTGGCATCGCCAGACCGATGTACTTGGAATCTTCCGATTCGCGCAGCGAGCGCCATGCGGCATAATCGGGCGTGGAAAAGATCTTGGCCAGATCGCGCGGGTTGGACAGCTCGTTCCAGTTGTCCATGCCCATCAACTTGGGCGCGGCCGCGGCAATGAATGGCGCGTGCGCAGCCGCAGCAACCTGTGCAATACCGTTGAGCAGCTCCACATCCGGCGGGCTCTGGTCGAAGTAGTAATCGCCGACCAGGCAGCCATACGGCTCGCCGCCGAGCTGGCCGTATTCCTGCTCGTAGACCTTCTTGAAAATGGGGCTCTGATCCCATGCGGTGCCCTTGTAGCGCTTGAGCACCTTGCCCAGTTCTTTCTTGCTGATGTTCAGCACGCGGATCTTGAGCTGCTGATCGGTCTCGGTGTTGTTGACCAGGTAATGCAGGCCGCGCCAGGCACCTTCGAGCTGCTGCAGATCGGCGTGATGCAGGATCTTGTTGAGCTGTTCGGTGAGCGTGCGGTCGATCTCGGCGATATAGGCCTTGATGGTTTGCGAAACGTCTTCGCTGACCACATCGCTGCGGTTGAGCACCTGCTCGGCGAGCGTGCGTACCGCCGCTTCCACTTCTTCCTTGGCGCGTTCGCTCTTGGGGCGGAACTCGCGATTGAGCAGCGCGGCAAAATCGCCTTGCTCGCTGGTTTCGGTACTGCTGCTGGCCAGTGCGGCTTCGGTGGCGGACATGGCGTCAGGCTCCTTCCGGCTCGGAGGCAGGCTTGGCCGCCGACACCAGCGACTGCAGCAACGCCGGGTCGCGGATGGCATTGGCAATCAGCTGCTCGGCGCCGGCCTTGCCGTCCATATAGGTGTCCAGGTTGGCCAACTGCGTGCGTGCTTCGAGCAACTTGGCCAGCGGCGCGACCTTGCGCGCGATGGCGGCCGGGGAAAAGTCGTCCATGCTTTCGAAGGTGATATCCACCGCCAGCTCGCCTTCGCCGGTGAGCGTGTTGGGCACCTTGAACTGCGCACGCGGGCGCATCGACTGCAGGCGGCTGTCGAAGTTGTCGACGTCGATCTCCAATGCCTTGCGCTCGTCCAGCGAAGGCAGTTCGCCGGCGTTGGCACCGGACAGGTCCGACATCACCCCCATCACGAACGGAATCTGCACTTTCTTCTGCGCGCCGTAGACCTCTACGTCGTATTCGATCTGCACGCGTGGCGCCCGATTGCGGGCGATGAACTTCTGACTGCTGGCCATGCCTGATCTCCGATTGAGCTTGCCCGTTGCGCCAACGTGCGGGGCACGTGCGCTGCCTTGTGGCCTGGATATCGCCGGCCCGGCCGATCGCCTGGAGCCTGCGTGCGACGCCGGTGCTGCGAGCTTCCCCGCAACTGCCGCACCACGCGGACCAAAGCGACAGGCCGTGCGATGACGCTCTTCAGCGTTGCGGCGAGTCTAGGAATGGCCCTGCGCGCTCACCCGACAAATCGTCTCAATCGTGCCGATGCGTGATGCGCGGCCGACTTCGTGAAAGAGGCGTGATGGGTTGGCGATGCTTTTTTCGGTTGATCAAAGGACAGGCCCCGGGGAGTGGGCCGCAGGCAGTACCGCATGAGCATCAGCTACTACAGCGCCATCGCGCCGCAAGCGTCCTCGACCATGGAGGCGCATGCGCCGCTGATGATCGATCTGCTGGCCTATATCGAGCAGCACATCAGTGAGGCCGAGCTCGGCACCGAGTCGTTGCAACAGGCATTCGCACTGTCGCGGGCGTCGTTGTATCGGCTGTTCCAGTCGCGTGGCGGCGTCGCCAGTTATATCCGCGAGCAGCGTCTATGCACCGCGCACCGCTATCTGCAGGCGTATCCGGAGTGCAGCCTCACCTGGTTGCTGTACGAAATGGGGTTTGCCTCGGAGCGGCAGTTCCAGCGCGCCTTCCAGCAGCGCTTCGGCATGCCACCGATGCAGTGGCGCCGCCAATGCCGCGCCACGCCACACGCACCGGCACCGCGCCGTGGCCACTACATGCCGATGTGGCGCTTCATGCGCGAGCTGGGCCAGGACGCGCAGCAGCACACGCCCGCCACGCCACGCACGGCTGCGCCGCTCACCCATAACGCACCGCTGATGCACGCCGAAGCACTGCGCCGGCTCGCCCGACCGTCGCCACGCTTTGTGGCGCAACTGGAGCCGATGAAGGGCTAAGCACGGTGGGTTGCGTAGGAGCGCACCTGGGCGCGATGGCATTACCGGGAACGCCCCATCGCGCCCGGGGGCGCTCCTACAAAAGCGTGCATGCATCAGACTGCACGTCCATTCATCGTGTTCTTATCTGCCTCGTGCACACCGGAAACTATAAACACTACGTAGGAGCGCACCTGGGCGCGACTGGCATTACCGGGAACGCCAGTCGCGCCCAGGTGCGCTCCTACGTGTCACAACCCGATGGGCCGTCTGCGTGCCTGCTCATCAACAACTCGATATCGGCATCGACCTCAACGAATCACCAGCACCGGGATCGTGCTGTGCGTGAGCACTTCCACGGTCTGGCTGCCGAGCAGCATGCGGCGCACGCCACGTCGCCCGTGCGAGGTCATGATGATGAGATCGCTTCTGCATTCTTCTGCGATCTGCACGATGCCCTCGGCCGCGAAGCGGTCCAGCACATGCCGTGAGGTGGCCTTGATGTTTGCAGCTATCGCCAGCTCCAGTGCAGGACGCAGAATCTTTTCGGCAGCGGCTTCGCGCTCATTACGATATTCCGGGCTCGCCTCGTATCCCACGCTCCAGCCCATCGCGTCGTACATACCCATCGCCCACGGCTCGGACACGGTGACGATGTCGACCTTGGCACCGGTCGCCTTGGCCAATTCCAGTCCCTGAAACAAGCCGCGATGCGACAGCTCGGACGCATCGATGGCGATGAGAATACGTTTGTACATGGTGACCTCCTGCAAGGGTGGCAATGCTGCCAAAGGGTAGTGCCGGACTCACGGTGACAGGCGCTGGTGGTGGCTGCCTTGATGTGGATCAATGCTGCAATTGCTGGTGTGGCGACTCATGGTGTGTTTGCTCCTACGTGCAACGCATGCAAGATCGATCACATCGCACGCCACTTGGCTTTCACTGCGCTCAATCCGTCGCTACGGCATCCGGATCCGGTCGAGCCTCGCGCACGCGCGCCGGATTGCCCACTGCCGTGGCACCTGCGGGTACATCGCGGGTAACCACCGCGCCTGCGCCGATCAATGCATCGTCGCCAATGCTCACGCCCGGCAGGATGGTCGCCCCGCCGCCAATCCACACGTTGCGCCCGATGCGAATCGGGCGTCCAAATTCCAGACCGCTGGCACGGCCGGCCGCATCGCGCGGATGATCGGCAGCGTAAAGCTGGACGCCAGGCCCGATCTGCGTGCCATCGCCAATGCTGACGTCGCAAATATCCAGAATCACACAGCTAAAATTGAGAAAGACCCCGGCGCCCAGACGGATGTTGTACCCGTAGTCGCAATGAAACGGCGCACGGATCACCGCGCCCGCGCCCACCTCAGCCAACCGCTCGCGCAAGAGCGCGTGCCGCTGCTCAGCCGTCTGCAGGACAGCTGCGTTGTAACGCACCATCCACTCGGCAGCGGCCGCCTGATCGGACTGCAGCGCTTCATCGGCAGCGTTGTACAGCTCGCCTGCGAGCATTTTCTGTTTTTCGGTGCGCATCGGGCCGTGTGTCTTCATGCAGTCGGTTCGACCGCAGCGTGTCACGAATGCTGTGGCGAATGCATCGGGCAGCGCACAACGGCGCGATACGGTGCTGGAACGGCCTGGACACGAAGATGACGCTCCGTCACCGCGACCCACCCTCATCCGGAACTGCGCGCCACACCTGCCTGCAGGAAGAGGAGAAAGCGCGCCATCGCCTAGCTACATCACCGTCAGATTCGCGTACGCCATCACCAACCATTTGGCGCCGACCTCGTCGAACTGCACCTGCACGCGCGCATGCGCACCGTTGCCTTCGTAATCGACAACCACGCCGCCGCCGAAGGTGGGGTGCTCGACGTTGGCGCCGAGTTTGATCGGCGCGGTCTCCACGATTCCGTGCACCGGGCCGCCACGCGCTGCGCCCAACGAGGCGGTGCGCGAAACCTGCACCTTGGGGCGCACTTCGTTCAACAACTCGCGTGGAATCTCGCGCAAAAATCGCGACGGGACGTTGTAGTTGTCCTGACCATGGATGCGGCGCGACTCGGCGTAGCACAGCACCAGCTTCTGCCGTGCGCGAGTGATGCCCACATACGCCAGACGCCGTTCTTCCTCCAACCGGCCGCTTTCTTCCAGCGACCGCGCACTCGGGAACAAGCCATCTTCCAGGCCGACCAGAAACACGATCGGAAACTCCAGACCCTTGGCCGAATGCAGCGTCATCAACTGCACGCCTTCTTCGCCGGCCTGCGCCTGGCCTTCGCCGGCTTCCAGCGAGGCGTACGCCAGAAACGCAACCAGCTCGGTCATGCCCTGGCTGTCTTCGTCGTCCGGCCGGGTGAAACGCGAGGCCACCGACACCAGTTCGTCCAGGTTCTCGGTGCGCGATTCCGAATCCAGCCCGCTGCGGCTTTCCTTGGCCCAATGCTCGCGCAGGCCCGAGCGCATCAGCACGTGGTCGATGCGTTCGGCCAGTTCCATCTCGCCGGTTTCGGCGTGCAACTGGCCGACCAGGCTCAGGAAGGTCGCCAAGGCATTGCGCGCACGCGCGGCCAGGCTGTTTTCTTGCGTGGCCAGCATTGCCGCTTCCCACAACGACAACGCATTGGCACGTGCCAGCCGGCGCACTTCGTCCAGCGTGCGGTCGCCGATGCCGCGCGTGGGCGTATTGACCGCGCGTTCGAAGGCGGCATCGTCGCTGCGGTTGGTGAGCAGGCGCAGGTAAGCCAGCGCATCCTTGATTTCGGCGCGCTCGAAAAAGCGCATGCCGCCATACACGCGGTACGGCAATTGCTCGGAAATCAGCGCTTCTTCCAGCGCGCGCGATTGCGCGTTACTGCGATACAGCACCGCCACTTCGCCGTAGCTGCCGCCATCGCGTACCCACTGGCGCGCGCGCTCCACCGCATAGCGCGCCTCGTCCACTTCGTTATAGGCCGCGTACAGATCGATCGGGTCGCCATCGCCGGAATCGGTCCACAGCTGCTTGCCGATGCGGTCCGGGTTATGGGCGATCACCGCATTGGCCGCGCCCAGGATATTGGCGCTGGAACGGTAGTTCTGCTCCAGCCGCACCGTCTGCGCGCCGGGGAAATCCTTGAGGAACCGCTGCACGTTCTCGACCTTGGCACCGCGCCAGCCATAGATGGCCTGGTCATCGTCGCCGACCACGAACACATGCCCGGTCTCGCCGGCCAGCACGCGCACGAAGGCGTACTGGATGGCGTTGGTGTCCTGGAACTCGTCCACCAGAATTTCGCGAAAGCGTGCGCGGTAATGCGCCAGCAATGCCGGTGTGTCGCGCAGCAGTTCGTGCGCGCGCAGCAGCAACTCGGCGAAATCCAGCAGCCCGGAGCGGTCGCAACGTTCCTGATAGGCCGCATACACCTGCCGGCGCACCTCGGTCCAATCGTCGTTGGGCTCGGGCTGGATATGCTGCGGACGGCGGCCTTCGTCCTTCTGCTCGTTAATCCACCAGCTCATCTGCTTGGGCGGATACTTGCTCTCGTCCAGCTCCAGCGACTGCACCACGCGCTTGACCAGCCGCAGCTGGTCGTCGCTGTCCATGACCTGGAAGCCTTCGGGCAGCCGCGCGTCCTGCCAATGCAGGCGCAACAGCCGATGCGCCAGCCCATGGAAGGTGCCGATCCACATCCCGCGGCTGCCGTTACGCAGCTGCAGGTCGGTGCGGTGACGCATCTCGCCGGCGGCCTTGTTGGTGAAGGTCACCGCAAAGATGCCGTGGTTGGGCACGCCCTGGACTTCGTTGAGCCAGGCGATGCGATGGATCAGCACGCGCGTCTTGCCGGAGCCGGCGCCGGCCAGCACGAGGTAATGCCCCGGCGGCGCGGAAACGGCCTCGCGCTGGGCGGGGTTTAAATGATCGAGCAAATGAGAGACATCCACCGGCGCATTTTACCGGTTGTGGCGTCGCTGCGGCTGAGATTGCGATGAAGCGGTTTGGGATTGCTGCCCCCATCCGCCCTTCGGGCACCTTCCCCCGCAGGCGGGAGAAGGCAGGATGTTGGCTTCTCTGCCGCCTGCCAGAGGAGCTTAGGACGTCGATTCCTCTGCGGCCTGCCTGAGAAGGCAGGATGTCGGCTTCTCTGCCGCCTGCCTGAGAATCTTAGGACGTCGATTGCTCTGACGCCTGCCTGAGAAGGCAGGACGTTGATTGCTCTGACACCGGCAGGATGAAGGCAGCAGGTTGATTGTTTTCCCGCCTGCTAGAGATCAGGCAGTGCTCGCCATGGCAGGGCCCCTCTCCCGGCTGCGGGGCGAGAAGGCACGGCTTGCGCGCCGCGCGCGCCTGCCTTGGAGCGCCCGCGCCGCAAGCGCAGGCCGGGGCGCGGAGCCGGGGTTGGGGGAGGGCACGAGACGCAGCCAAGCGAGTCACCCGAGGCTTCGCTCGCCCCCACATCCGGCGCTATGCGTCGCCTTCGCCCCTCGAAGAGGCCAATGTCGCGGCCGGAGAAGACAGCCAAGCTCCTTCTCTGTTCCCGACATGCCTATCGGCGCTCCAGCTGCACCAACACACCCCGCGCAATCGCCGCTGCCTGTTCGCGCAACTCCGGCACTGCCAGGCTCTCCCACAACGAACCGATCCGCAGGCTGCCAATCACCCGCAGCCGCGGGTTGGCGCGCCCGTCGGCATCGAGCAGGCTGCCGTCGGCAGCGGTGTCCACGCCGATCCCATGCGGGCCGGCCGTCGCAATGCCCTGCCCCAGCAACTGCTGCAACAACGGGTTACGCATCGCCTGTACGCGCATTTCAACGCCCGTGGCATTGACCAGCGTCTGCACATCCAGCTGCAACGCATGCCCGGCACTGGCGGCGCCGGCACTCACACGCACGCATGCACCTACCTCGAAGGCCACATCCAGCCGCGCACGATGCAACTGCAGTTGCCCACGTGCCTGCATCGCCCGCAACTGCGCATGCACCGGCGCGGCAATGCGATGCCGATGCACATCCCAGTAGCGCACCACATGCCGCAGGAAACGGCGTTGATCGGCCACCGACAAGGTTTGCCACAAGGCCTGACTCAATGGCCGGATGCGTTCCATCACGCTCTGCCACGGCAGCCCCTGTGCCAGCGCCGCGCGGGTGTGCTGGCGTAACGCACGCATCCGTGCGCGCAACGACAAGGCAAGCAATGGTTGTGGATCGAAGTCTGCGGCAGCGCCATGCGCATGCGGCAAGGGCAGCAGACCATGCCGCGACACCACATGCACCGCGCCGCGATGGGCCTGCGCAGCCAGCGTCACCACGGTGTCGGCCATGCTCAGCCCCGAGCCGACGATGCACACGGCGGCGTCTTGCGGCAACCCGGCCACTGCTTCGGTGTCCCAGGCCTCCACCCGCTGCGCCGCCGACAAACCGGTGGCACCACGCAACGGCAACGGGCGCAGCGCATTACCAACCGCCAACACCACGGCGGCGGCCTGCACGGTGTGTCCGTCATCCAGCTGCAACAGCGCGCCGTCTGCGTTGGGCTGCAGGGTCTGCACGCGTGCGGTGTGCACGCGCAAGGTCGCAGGACTGGTTGCACACGCGGCCTGCAGGCGCTCGCGCAGGTACGGGGCGTAATGCCTGCGCCCAACATACTGTTGCGGCAGCTGCGCGTCGTCCAGCTCCGGGCAGCATGCGTGCGCGCGCAGATAGTCGACAAAATCCTGCGGCGTATCGGCCAGTGCGCTCATGCGCGCGGCAGGCACATTCAGTAGATGCTCGGGCCGCGCCGTGGAATAGGCCACGCCCTCGCCCAGCACCGGGTGCGGCTCGATCAACACGATCTGCAGCGGCGTGGTCGCCTGATGCAGCAGCTGCAATGCCACCAGCACGCCTGAAGCGCCGCCTCCGACGATGGCGATCGCTGCAACGCCGGGATCACGCGATGTGTTCATTGCGGCATTGTAGGCGATGGCTGCACCAGACCCCTCGGTCACCGCATCACCCTCTGCGAAGGCGCGTCGCCGCCGCCGCAAGGGTGGGAGCGGTTGGCATGCGTCCCGGCATCAGAAGCACGTACGATCAGCCGCGCACGCTCGGTAAATGCCACGGGAGGCCCACAGGATGTCCATCGCACTGGTCAGGTTCATCATCTATGTCCGCGACGTCGCTGCGGCCAAGGCGTTCTACCAGACCCACTTCGCGCTTCCGGTCATCGAGGAGATCGCCGATCAGTGGGTCGTCCTGGCGGCGGGCCAGATCGAACTGGCGCTGCACCTGATGGGTGACAGGTACCGACAGCAGCCGTCATCGCCCGCATCCGACGCGGCACCGACGGTCGGCTCGACCACCAAGTTGGTGTTCGCCATCACCTCCGATCTGGCCGCC
The DNA here is from genome assembly GCF_035012785.1 of Xanthomonas sp. WHRI 8932A. Classification (NCBI taxonomy): domain Bacteria; kingdom Pseudomonadati; phylum Pseudomonadota; class Gammaproteobacteria; order Lysobacterales; family Lysobacteraceae; genus Xanthomonas; species Xanthomonas sp. WHRI 8932A. Next base: position 15,664 of record NZ_JAYGQQ010000008.1, on the reverse strand, counting down.
CATCGCGAGCAACTGCGCAGCGCAGGCGTGCGTGTGGATGAACTCAAACGCTATGCGGGCTTCGCTTACCAGATGTACGACGGCCGCGACCCGGAGGGAAACGTGTTCCAGGTGATGCGCCTGGACTGAGCGCAGGCCACTACATCAACGCATCCGCCAGCCGCGCGATGCCCTCGCGACTGCGTCGCCAGGCCGGGCGCCGCCGCCACTGCTGCAGATCCAGCTGACGTGCGTTGGCCAGATAGTCCTGTTCGATCGCGCGCAACCGCTGCACCACGCCGGTGTCGTAGCACACCATGCCGATCTCGGCGTTGAGCGCGAACGAGCGGATATCCAGATTGATCGAGCCCACCAGCGCGATGTTTTCATCCATGCTCAGGTGCTTGGCATGCAGGAAGTGCGGGCGGTACAGCGCAATCTTCACCCCACAGCGCAGCAGTTCGTCGAAATACGCTTCCTGTGCCCACGCCGCCAGACGCTGATTGTTGCGCTCGGACAGGATCAGCTGCACATCCACGCCCGAGACCGCGGCGATGCGCAAGGCGCTCAGCAAGGCCTCGTCCGGCACGAAGTACGGCGTCACCAGTACCACTTTTCGTCGCGCCAGATGGATCACCGCATTGATCGCATCGCGCGCGTTCTCGAAGGGATACGCCGGCCCGCTGGGCAGTAACTGGGTGGCGATATTGGCCTCGCAGACCGGCGCATCCGGCCAGACATCCAGGCGTTGCCCGGTTTCGGTGAACCAGTCGCTGGCGAACACCGCTTCCAGATGATTGACCACCGGCCCGCGCACGCGCGCCACCAGCTCGCGATTGGGCACGCCGTCGATGAAGCCGGCGTCGGCCAGATTCTGCGAGCCGACAAAGCCCACCTGGTTGTCGATCACCGCAATCTTGCGGTGATTGCGCAGATCCATGCGCCCGCTGCGGCGCCAGCGCAACCCTCCGGGCAGCACCGCCAGCACCTCGATGCCGTCGGCCTGCAGCCGCTTGCGATAGCGGCGCAGGCCGCGCTTGGCGCCCACCGCATCGAGCAGCACGCGGCAGCGCACGCCGCGCGCGCTTGCCCGCTGCAGCGCTGCCACCACCGCATCGCCCACTGCATCGTCGAACATCAGGTAATACAGCAGATGCACGCGCTTTTCGGCCGCATCGATCGCGACGATCAACGCCTGCAGCGAGTACGCGTAGTCATCGAGCAATTCCACCGCATTGCCCAAGGTGGGCATGAAGTCGCCCTGCCGTTCGATCAGCGGCACCACCTCGGCGCTGCTGGTATCGGGCGGCGGCGTCCAGCGCAGCGCATGCAACGGCAGCTGCTGTTCGCGAATCACCTGCGAGGCGGTGGCCTGCCGCTCCACGCGCAGCCGCGACAACCACGGGTGGCCAAGCAACAGATACAGCGGCAGGCCGACCACCGGCACAAAGCCGATCAGCAGCAACCAGCTGCGCGCCGCACCAGGCGTGGTGCGGGTGGGAATCCATAGCAGCGCGGCCAGGCGAATCACCCAGTCCAGCGCCAACAGCCAGGTCCCTTGCAACCAGTCGGGCAGCATCAGCGCTCCGTTCTCATGAGGAAGCCGATTCTGACCCGGCCGCGTGTAAACGCAACGACGCGGTCCCCACCGGTTGGATGCAATGGCGAAACGGGCCGGCATCTGCCGCTGCCGGATGCACGCGCTCGGCGCACACCTGCCGCAGCGTCTGCACGAAGGCGGTCTGCGCGCGCGTGGGATGCCAGTCGCTGCGCGTGGTCATGCCGATCTGCCGACGCAAACGCGGCCCGGCGCTGCCGATCTCGCGCAGCAGGCCGGCGCGGCGCTCGAACAGGAACTGGTCGCGCGACATCAGGGTCAGCCAATCGTCTTCCAGCAACAGGCCGCGCACGGTCAGCTCGGCGCCGCATTCGATACGCAGCGGCGGCGGCTCCAGCTGCCGATCGCGGAACATACGTTCCCAGCGCTCGCGCACCGGCGTGCCCGCCGCGGCCATCACCCATGGGTAGTCGAGCAGCTGCGCGAACGCATACGCCGTTCCGGCCAACGGGTGCCCGCTGCGCGCCACGATCACCGGCTCGTCGTCGAACAGCGGCTCCTGCAGCACGTCGCGCACCGGCAGCGGGTCGCGTAACGCACCGATCAGCAAATCCAGCCCGCCCTCGCGCAGATGCGCCAGCAACTCCGCATACGGCCCTTCCACCACGCTGATGCTGGCGGCCGGGTGCGCACGCGCAAACCGCGCCAACGCCTGCGGCAACAGGATCGCCCGCGCCAACGGCATCACCCCCACCACCACCCGCCCGGCATGCTGCGAGCGCAGGGCGGCCACTTCGTCGAGCGCGGCGCGTACCTCCGCCAGCGCCAGCCGCACCTGCCGCAGCAACCGCTCCGCCACCGGCGTGGGCTGCATCGCCTTGCCGCGGCGCATGGTCAGCGGCACCTCGATCACATCGGCCAGCGCCTGCACCGCGCGGTAGACCGCCGGCTGCGACACGCCCAGCTGCACCCCCGCCAGCGAATAGCTGCCCGCCACATCCACCGCCACCAGCGCCTGCAGCTGGCCCAACGATACCCGTCGCTCCAGACCGGGGCGCGCCGGCAGCCGCAGCGCACGCCGCGCAACCAGGATGCCCCGGCCCAGATGCGCCAAGGCGCGCTCGATCCGCGGCACCACCAGCTGGGTAGCCTCGGTGGCGGCCATGCCGCCGGGCTGACGCTCGAACAGCCGCACGCCCAGTTGTTGTTCCAGGCGCGCGACCGCCTGGGTCAAGGCCGGCTGCGACAGATTCACCTGCGGCGCGGCCGCGCTGATGCTGCCCAGCCGGTGCACCACGACCAGGGCATACAGATGACGCAGGTTCGGCTCGGGCATCGGCAGCATGCTCTAACTATAAGCAAAATCAATACGCATACCTCAAATGAATCTTGAGCTGATTGACTCTCGCCGCTCAGACTCGGCGCAGTACTAACGAGGATGGATGGATGAGCCAGGTCGTCACCCAGATTGTGCGCACCCCGATCGCCCTCGTTGACGGGCTGGCACAGGCCGGCGTGGCCACCGCGCACGAGGCGCAGGGCCGCAGCGGTCTGCTGCACCACCGGCTGCGCCCGATCTACGCCGGCTGCCGCATCGCCGGCACCGCAGTCACGGTGTCGTTACCGCCCGGCGACAACTGGATGATGCATGTGGCCATCGAACAGTTACAGCCCGGCGACGTGCTGGTGGTGGCCCCCACCAGCGACTGCTGCGACGGCTACTTCGGCGATTTGCTGGCCACCTCGGCGCAGGCGCGCGGTTGCCGCGGGCTGATCATCGATGCCGGCGTGCGCGACGTGCGCGACCTCACCGCCATGCAGTTCCCCGCCTGGAGCCGCGCCATCTGCGCGCAGGGCACCATCAAGGAGACGCTGGGCTCGGTCAACGTACCGCTGGTCTGCGCCGGGCAACTGATCCAGCCCGGCGATGTGGTGGTGGCCGACGACGATGGCGTGTGCGTGGTGCCGCGCGCCACCGCGGCCGACGTGCTGGCCGAAGCGCAGGCCCGCGAAGCGCGCGAACTGATCAAGCGCGAACGTCTGGCGCGCGGCGAACTGGGCCTGGATATCTACGCCATGCGCGAGCGCCTGGCCGCCAAGGGTCTGCGCTATGTCTGAGCAGGTGCGCGCGATGTGGATGCGCGGCGGCACCTCCAAGGGCGGCTTTTTTCTGGCCGACGACTTGCCTGCCGACACTGCCGCACGCGATGCCTTGCTGCTGCGCGCCTACGGCTCGCCGGACCTGCGCCAGATCGACGGCATGGGCGGCGCTGACCCGCTCACCTCCAAGGTCGCGGTGGTGTCGCGTTCCACACGCACCGATGCCGATGTGGACTATTTGTTTTTGCAGGTGGCAGTCGAACAGGCGCAGGTCAGCGATGCGCAGAACTGCGGCAACATGCTGGCCGGCGTGGCGCCCTTCGCGCTGGAGCGCGGCCTACTGCCCACGCACGATGGGCAGACCGACGTGCGCATCTTCATGCGCAACACCGGCACCCTGGCAACGGCCACCGTGCACACGCCCGGCGGCCGGGTCACGTATGCGGGCGACGCGCGCATCGACGGCGTGCCGGGCACTGCCGCACCCATTGCATTGGCATTCGCCGAGATCGCAGGTTCTTCCTGCGGCGCGCTGTTGCCCACCGGGCGCGCCGTGGACCTGTTCGATGGCGTGGCGGTGACGCTGATCGACAACGGCATGCCGTGCGTGGTGCTGCGAGCCAACGACGTCGGGATCAGCGGGTATGAAGACCGTGCCACGCTGGATGCGGATGACGCACTCAAAGCGCGGCTGGAATCCATTCGCCTGCAGGCCGGCCCCTTGATGCAGTTGGGCGATGTCAGTGCAGCGACAGTGCCGAAGATGATGCTGGTGGCCGCACCGCGCAACGGTGGTGCGATTAGCGTGCGCTCGTTTATCCCGCACCGCTGCCATGCGTCGATCGGTGTGCTCGGCGCTGTCACCGTCGCCACCGCCTGCCTGCTGCCGGAGTCACCCACGCACGCGCTGGCGCAGCTGCCCGGCGGCAGCATCCAGCAGGTGGACGTGGAGCACCCCAGCGGCATGACCGGCTGCGTCATCGAACGCGATGCACATGGCGCGGTGGTGCGCGCCGCGGTGGTCAGGACGGCACGCAAATTGTTCGATGGGGTGTTGTTTGGGTGAGCACTGCCAGTCTCGGGCTGTGTTGCCAGCGTCAGGCTGGTTTGAGCAGGGGGATGGCGGCGTGCGCCCTGCACAGGTCCGATCGTCGATGGGCTGCACGGTGTCGTCTGCGTTGTCATGCGAGAGCGTGTGCTTGCGCCACTGCGGATCGCACATCGACGCAACGTCCCGTTGCGTATCGGCAACGCTTTGCCGGCCAGGAATATGCCAGGCAGGTGCGTGGCAGACGGGGAGCAGCACCTGCAGCGGATCGAATGCCGGTCGCGCCCGGGTGCGCTCCTACGTGGTGGGCGCGTCGGGCGGCCTGGGGTGCAGCTTGAAGCAGGAAACGATGCACCTGCAGCGGCATGCACGTACTGATGCAGTGCCGTCGGTTCGCCGCGCACCGCGAAAAACGCATTCCGGAGATGCCGTGGTGGATGGCGATAACGATGGCACACCCACTCAGCGACTGCGTGCGACTGGCGGCTGGGCAGACGCAGCAGTGGCTGCTGTCACACGCTGCACGCCTTCACCCGAACGCGTCCGACGGATCCGACCCGCACTTCAACGAGCATCGCCATGATCATCGACTGCCACGGCCATTACACCACCGCACCCGCTGCACACGATGCGTTTCGCAAGGCGCAGATTGCGCATTACACCGACGCAAGCGTGCCGGCACCGGTGTATCCGCACATTTCCGATGACCAGCTGCGCGACAGCATCGAGCAGCATCAATTGCGCCTGCTGCGCGAGCGCGGTGCGGACATGACGATTTTTTCGCCACGTGCCAGCACCATGGCGCACCACATCGGCGATGAAGCCGTGAGCCAGGTCTGGACGCGGCATTGCAATGACCTCATCGGCCGCGTGGTGCAGCTGTATCCGCACACCTTTATCGGCGTGTGCCAGCTGCCACAGTCGCCGGGGGTGTCGATCGCGCACTCGATCCAGGAGCTGGAACGTTGTGTCACCGAGCTCGGATTTGTCGGCTGCAATCTCAATCCAGACCCATCCGGTGGCCACTGGACCGGCCTGCCGTTGACCGATCGCGCCTGGTATCCATTCTTCGAAAAAATGGTCGAGCTGGATGTGCCAGCGATGGTGCACGTGTCGGGCAGTTGCAACTCAAATTTCCACGCCACCGGCGCGCATTACCTCAACGCCGACACCACTGCTTTCATGCAGTTTTTGGAAGGCGACCTGTTCGCCGATTTTCCGGAGCTGCGCTTCATCATCCCGCACGGCGGTGGCGCCGTTCCGTATCACTGGGGTCGCTTCCGCGGCCTGGCCGACATGTTGGGCAAACCGCCGTTATCCACGCACGTGATGCGCAACGTGTTCTTCGACACCTGCGTGTATCACCAACCCGGGATCGACCTGCTGTTCGAGGTGATCGACATCGACAACATCCTGTTCGGCTCGGAAATGGTCGGCGCGGTGCGTGGCATCGACCCGCAGACAGGTCACTATTTCGACGACACCAAACGCTATATCGATGCACTGGCAATCTCCGATGCAGACAAGCGCAAGGTCTTCGAAGGCAATGCACGGCGCGTGTATCCACGCCTGGACGCGCAATTGCGCGCACGTGGCCTATAGCTCTTCCTTCTCCCAGCGGGAGAAGGTGCCCCGAAGAAGCGGATGAGAGTGCGCCTCAGAGAGTGGTCACCGCCCGCGATATCAAACGCGTCACCACGCGCCTTCAGAAATGAAACGCCAACTGCTTCGCCCTTCACCCTCTGCCGCACAGGGAAGGGAGTGCAGCAAACCAAGCTGCATCCAACGTTGCAGGGCGCAACACAACCCTGTGCATCAACGTATGCCGATCAAACGCGTTGGGGCAGTCGAGAATGTCGCGATCGATTCCCCAAACGCAAACACCCGCCTTTCGGCGGGTGTTTGCTTGGATGCAGATCATGTAATCGGTGGATTACTTGATCTTGCCTTCCTTGTACATCACGTGCTTACGCACGACGGGGTCGTATTTCATCATTTCCATCTTCCCCGGAGTGTTTTTCTTGTTCTTATCCGTGGTGTAGAAGTGGCCGGTAGCGGCCGAGGAAATCATACGAATCTTGTCACGCTTGCCTTTTGCCATGACTGCTTACTCCTCAGACCTTTTCGCCGCGCGCACGCAGCTCTTTCAGAACGGCATCAATCCCGTTCTTGTCGATGGTGCGCAATGCATGCGCGGAGACACGGAGCTTCACCCAGCGGTTTTCGCTGGCGACCCAGAAACGGCGCTCGTGCAGGTTAGGCAGGAAGCGACGACGGGTTCTGTTGTTTGCGTGGGAGACGTTGTTACCCGTCTGCACACGCTTGCCGGACACTTGGCATACGCGGGACATTACGCACCTCGATAAATGAATTGCCACCCATAGCCTGGGGAGCGGCGGCCCCGACAGCATCAAGCTGCCACGCAACGTTGGGAATCAAGAACTTACGCTGGGAACGAGCCGGCAACCCCATCGCGCTGGGTGCCGCCATCCGGAGCGATCCGGGCACAGCGAGCCGCGCATTATGCACGGCAATTCCTTGTATCGCAAGCACTTACGGCGAGCCCGCTGACGCGGGCAACACCGTTACCCCGTGCGTGCGCAGGCGACGATCAGCCGCCCCCGGCCTGCGCCATCGCAGTGACCTGGCGCAACTCCGCCAGGGCTGCACGCGCCACCTGCCAGGCCGAGCGCAGGAACAGCAGCAGCAACGCCACCGCGATCACCAGGTCGGGCCAACCGCTGCCGAACGCCCACACCGCCGCACTGGCCGCCAGCACCGCAATGCCCTCGTAGACATCGTTGCGCGAGCAGGCCCAGGCCGACGCCAGATTGATGTCGCCGTTGCGGTACGGCCACAGCAGGCGCAGGCATGCCAGATTGGCGGCAAAGTTCAGCGCCGCCACCACGCCCATGCTCTGGAATAACGGCAGCTGCGGGTGAGCCAGTTTCCAGCCGATCTCCGCCGCCACCGCCAGCGCTGCCAGCAGGATCAACCCGGCCTTGAGCAAGGCCACCCGCGCCTTGGCCGCCAGGCTGGCACCCACCACCGCCAGGCTCAGTGCGTACGTCAGCGCATCGCCCAGATTATCCAGGCTGCCGGACAGCAGCGAGGCGGCGCCACTGTGCAGCGCACCTGCCAGCATCAGCGCAAAGGCGCCGACATTGATCGCCAACACCCACCAAAGCACGCGCCGCTGACGGGCCTGCATCGCTGCCACATCCAGTGTCTTGCCACAGCCGCAACAGGACTTGCTCATGCGCCGTCTCCGCGTGGCGTTGCCGCGACAACAGCTCTGGATCGCCCCGATCGCTCCCGATGCAGCCACCGATACAAGACCGGCAACACCAGCAAAGTGAGCAAGGTGGACGAGACGATGCCGCCGATCACCACTGTCGCCAGCGGACGCTGCACCTCTGCACCGGCGCCGACGTTGAAGGCCATCGGCACGAAGCCCAGCGCGGCAACCAGCGCGGTCATCAACACCGGCCGCAGGCGCGACAATGCACCTTCGCGCAGGGCCTGCTCCAACGGCATGCCGTCGGCGCGCAAGCCACGGATGAAGGCGATCATCACCAAGCCGTTGAGCACCGCCACGCCCGACAACGCGATGAAGCCGACACCGGCCGAGATCGACAACGCCAACCCACGCATGGCCAAGGCCACCACGCCACCGGTCAGCGCCAACGGCACGCCGCTGAACACCACCACCGCATCGCGCAACGAACCGAACGACCAGTACAACAGCGCGAAGATCAGCAACAAGGTGCCCGGCACCACCCAGGCCAGGCGCTGACCTGCAGAGATCAGTTGCTCGAAGGTGCCGCCGTAGCCGATCCAATAACCGGTGGGCAAGGCGACCTCCGCCTGCACACGCTGCTGCACCTCCGCCACGAAACCGCCCAGATCGCGGTCGCGCACGTTGGCGGTGATGACAATGCGGCGCTTGCCGTCTTCGCGATTGATCTGGTTCGGGCCGAGCACGGTCTCGATCTTGGCGACCTCACGTAGCGGCACGGTGGTCGGCTCGCCGCTGCGCCAGCCGGCCGCGCGGCTGGATTCGTCGGCATCGCCACGCTCGCCATCGCCGCGCAGCGGGATCGGCAGATCCGCCAAGGCGGCCGGGTCCTGACGCAGGCTCTCCGGCAGCCGTACCACGATGTCGAAACGGCGGTCGCCTTCGAACAATTGCCCGGCCTCCTGCCCGCCCACCGCAGCGGCCACGGTGTCCTGCACCACACCGGGATTGAGCCCGTAGCCGGCCAGTGCAGCGCGATCGGGCACCACCGCCAGCATCGGCAGACCGGTGGCCTGTTCCAGGCTGACGTCGGCTGCGCCGGGCACGCTGCTGGCGATCTCCTGCACGCGCTGCCCCACTTTCACCAGCGTGGCCAGATCGTCGCCGTAGACCTTGATCGCCACATCCGCACGCACGCCGGAAATCAGCTCGTTCATGCGCATCTGGATCGGCTGGGTGAACTCGTAGTTGTTGCCCGGCAGTTGTTTCACCGCCGCTTCGATCTCGGCCACCAACTGCGCCTTGGGCTTGCGCGGGTCCGGCCATTGCGCACGCGGATGCATGATCAAGAACGTGTCGGCCACCGATGGCGGCATCGGGTCGGTGGCCACTTCGGCGGTGCCGAGCTTGCCGAACACATGCGCCACTTCCGGAAATTGCTTGATGCGTTTTTCCAGGGTGGATTGCATGGTGATGGCTTGTTCCAGACTGGTGCCGGGAATGCGCAAGGCATGCAGAGCGACATCGCCTTCATCCAGATTGGGAATGAATTCGCTGCCCAGCCGTGTGGATAGCACCGCACACAGCGCCACCGTGACCAGCGCCGCAATGCCGACCCAGCGCCCGTGCCGCAGCGCGCGATCCAGCAAGGGCGCATACACACCGCGCGCCCAGCGCATTGCGCGGTTTTCATGCTCGGCCACCTTGCCGCCGAGCAGCAAGGCGATCGCCGCCGGCACGAAGGTCAGCGACAACAGCATCGCTCCGCTCAGCGCCAGCACCACGGTGATGGCCATCGGGTGGAACATCTTGCCTTCGATGCCGGTGAGCGCGAACACCGGCAGATACACCGCGGTGATGATGCCCAGGCCGAACAGGCTGGGACGGATCACCTCGGCGGTGGCCTCGGCGGTGAGCGCGAAGCGTTCGTCGCGATCGAGCACACGTCCAAGTCGCAGTTGCGCTTCGCCGAAGCGACGCAGGCAGTTCTCCACGATGATCACCGCACCATCGACGATCAAGCCGAAATCCAGCGCGCCCAGGCTCATCAGATTGCCGGACACGCCACCGCGCACCATGCCGGTGAGCGTGAACAACATCGCCAACGGAATCACCGCCGCGGTGATCAACGCCGCGCGCACATTGCCCATCAGCAGGAACAACACCACGACCACCAGCAAGGCGCCTTCGATCAAGTTCTTGGCGACGGTGACGATGGTGCGGTCGACCAACGCGGTGCGGTCGTACACCGGCACCGCCTGCACGCCGGCCGGCAAACTGGCGTTGGCCACTTTCAGGCGCTCGGCAGCGGCTTGCGACACGGTGCGGCTATTGGCACCGACCAGCATGAACACCGTGCCGAGTACTACTTCGGTGCCGTCCTGCGTGGCGGCCCCGGTGCGTAACTCGCGGCCTTCGCCGACCTGCGCCACATCGCGCACCCGGATCGGCACGCCTTCGCGGCGATCCAGCACGATTGCGCCGATCTGCGCGATGTCATCCACCTGCCCCGGCACGCGCACCAGAAACTGTTGCCCGTTGCGTTCGATGTAGCCGGCACCGATATTGCGATTATTCGCCTCTACCGCCTGCGCCACGTCATCCAGCGTAAAGCCCAACGCGACCAGACGCGCAGGATCGGGCGTGATATGGATCTGCCGCGCGTAGCCGCCGATGGTGTTGACCTCGGTGACGCCGGGCACATTGCGCAACTGCGGCCGCACCACCCAATCCTGCAGGGTGCGCAGATCGGTCGCCGTCCACGCCGTGCCATCGGGTTTGCGTGCATTGGGCTTGGCCTCCACGGTGTACATGAAGATCTCACCCAGGCCGGTGGCGATCGGCCCCAGTTGCGGCTCAAGCTCGGCCGGCAACTGCGATTTGACCTGCTGCAAACGCTCGGCCACCTGCTGCCGCGCAAAGTACAGATCGGTGCCATCGGCAAACACGGCGGTCACCTGCGACAAGCCATAGCGCGACAACGAGCGCGTCGACTCCAGCCCCGGCAATCCTGCCAGCACCGTCTCCAACGGAAACGTCACCCGCTGCTCGGACTCCAACGGCGAATACCCCGGCGCTGCAGTATTGACCTGCACCTGCACATTGGTGATGTCCGGCGTGGCATCGATCGGCAACCGCGAAAAACTCCACGCCCCGATCGCAATCAATACCCCGGTCAACGCCAGCATCAACCACCGCTGCGCGATCGCAAACCGAATGATGTTGGTCAGCATGACAGGCCCCTCCGTGCATTCCTGGCACCGCACTGCGCCGCGCGCCACCCTCGTGGTGCCACCGACCGACAGCGCGGCCTCCCTATCGCGGTGCGCCGCAGCACGCCAAACAAACACCCGTCCGCACACCAGCACCAAGGCTGTTGCTGTTGCTGTTGCTGTTGCTGTTGCTGTTGCTGGTGCTGTTGCTGGTGCTGTTGCTGTTGCTGTTGCTGTTGCTGGTGCTGTTGCTGGTGCTGGTGCTGGTGCTGGTGCTGTTGCTGGTGCTGGTGCTGGTGCTGGTGCTGGTGCTGTTGCTGTTGCTGTTGCTGGTGCTGGTGCTGGTGCTGTTTGCGTTTGGGGCCCCATACCGCAGCGGCAAGGCCTGCAGATACAACCCGCAGGGCGGCGCGCATGGATGCGCGACGTTTTTGTAAGGGACATGGATGTCCCTTACAAAAATTTCTGCCGGACTTGCGGACCCGCAGCGCCGCAGGCGCGGAGGGCGCGAGGACGGGGTGTGCTTTGTTTTGGTTACTTTGGTCAGCCTGCGGCTGCCGTAAAGCGCTTCTTGCACAAGCAAAGAAAAGTAACTCGCGCCCGACAGGGCGTGAAAGCCTTCGCTCTAACCTGAAAGGGCGCGAAAGCCTTGAATCTGGCATGCATCCGCGTCTCCGACACACGCTCCCACTCGACGACGCAATGCCGCCCACCGCAACGCGATCAATGATCATGCGATGCCCCCGACTTCTCGATGTCGGCCTTCACCAGATAACTCTGCTCCACCACCACCGTGTCGCCCGGCGACACGCCCGAAACCAGCTCCACCTGCCGCGCGTCGCGCGCGCCCAACGTCACCGGCCGCGCCTCGTACACATCGCCCACGCGCACGAACACCACATTCCAGTCGCGAAACTGCTGCAACGCTCCCACCGGCACCACCATCGCGGCCGGCTGCTGCGCGACCGTCACCCTCGCCTTCACCGCCGAGCCTGGTCGCCATGAGCCATCGGTATTGCGCAACACCGCGCGCGCCACCGTGCTCTGGCTGGCCGTGGCCGTGCCCGGCAACACGCGCTCCAGGACGGTTTGTGCCACCACGCCATCGCTGATGCGCGTCACCGTCACCGGCGCGCCGGCGGCGATATGCCCGGCGTCGGCGCCGAAGATGTGCAGATCCACCCACAGGCTCGACAGATCCGCGATCTCGAACAGCGATTGGCCCTCGCCCGCGTTGCTGCCCAGGCTGGCGTTACGCGCCAGCACGGTGCCGCTGATCGGTGCGGTGACCGAGTAGGTGGTCAGGCTGAGATTGCTCTCCACCGTGGCCAGCACCTGGCCCGCACGCACCTGATCGCCGACGTTGACGCGCAGGCTGCGTACCGGCCCGGGAAAGCGCGCAGTCGCCTGCGCCTGCGCACCTTCTGCCGGCGTCAGCAGGCCTTGCACTTCGTGCTGATCGGCGATGCTGCCGGCACCCACCGGCGCCATGCGGATACCGGCGTCCTGGGCAATCTTGGCGGCGATCGTGGTGCGGCCTTCGTAGCTCGAATAGGTCCAGCGATGCGTCTTGCCCTGCACGCTGGCGCGCACTTCCACATCGAACGAATGCGGCTCGCCTACTTCGCTGGCGGCCAGCAGACTTCCGTCGACCTGCGCACGCAGCGGATAGGTGTCGACCTTGCCCCCCAACCGCGTGGTCTTGACCTCCACGCTGCCGGCGCTGGCCGGCACTGGTTTGCCATCGCGATACAGCCAGGCCTGGAACGTCGGCGGGCGGCCATCTTCGGCAATCGCAAGCTCCACGCTGTCGCCGTCCTGGCTGAGCAGCCGGCCGCCGTGTTTGCCTTTGGCCTCGTCGGCGTGCTCGCCACCGCCGCCCTCTTCGGCATGGCCAGCCTCGCTGCCTGCATGGCCGTGTGCGTCTTCATCGGCGCGGCCGCAACCGCCGAGCAGCAGCGCCAGCAGCAGCGGTGCAAAAATGTATGGCGTCATCGAACGAGATCCTTTGGAATGCCGGCGCACTGCGCCGAGCGATGCAGCGAGTGAGATGCGGCGCGGCGTGTGCTGCGGCGGCGTGTACGTAGCAGTGCCCGCGTGAGTGGCATCTGCGGCATCTGCGGCGTCTGAGGCGTCTGAGGCGTCTGCGGTACAGGTTGCGGCTAGCGGTGTGGGCGAGATGGCGTGCAACGGTGTGTGCAACCGCGCGTGCACCTGGATGATCGTCGTCATGGAGTCGTCTCCGCCGTGACCACAAACGGTTGCCCGGTCAGCCGTTGGATTTCGATCAATGCGCTCTGCGCTTCCACTGCGGCAGCGAGTTGCTGCTGCCGTGCATCGCTGCGCTGCGCCTGCAGCTGCGCCCAATCCAGATAACTGGTGGCTCCGGCGCGGTAAGCGCGCTCTGCAGCGGTATCGGCGCGTGCCAGCGCGGGCAGCACCTCCTCGCGCATGCGCGCCACTTCCAGCTGGCCGGCGCGGTAACGCCCATGCGCATCGGCCAAGGTGGCGTAAAGCTGCAAGGCCTGCGATTGGCGTTCGATGTCCAGCAGCGACAGCTCGGCCTGCGCGGCGCGGATGTCCGGCTGCGCGCGACCGGCGCTGCCCAGTGCGAGCGACGCACTGCCGACCAGCGCGGTGGCGTTGTTGCCTTCGAGCCGGCGCACACCCACTTGCCAGTCCAGGTCCGGGCTGGCCTGGCTGCGGGCAAGCTGCAACCGCGCATCACGCAGGCGCTGCTCGTTGTTCAGGCGTGACAGCTCCGGCGTGCTGTCGAGTAACTGCGCCAGCACCTCGAACTCGGGAATAGCCGGCAGTTGCAAGGCATCGCCGCTGATCTGGTCGGCCTCGATGCTGCGCGCGCCCCATAGCAGCGCCAGTTGCCGACGTGCCGCGGCCAGTTCCAGCTGCGCGCGGTCGCGGTCCAGTTCCGCACGCGCCTGCAGGGCCTGTGCGGTGAGCAGGACCGATTCGGGCGATGCGCCGGCCTGCAACCGCTGGCGGGCGGCGGATACGGTGCGTTGGCGCTGCGCCAGGGTTTCCAGCGCGATGGTGTGGCGCTGGCGGGCGGCGGTGATGGCCAGATAGCGCCGCGCCACGTCGGCCAGCACGTCCAACCGCGCGATGGCACGTTGCGGGGCCAGCGCATCGATGCGCGCCTGCGCCAGGGTGCGGCGCGCATCCAGCTTGCCGCCGCGCTCGAGCACGCTGGCCAGGGTGACGGTGAGTTCTGCCTGGTCCAGCGCGCGGGTCGGCCCGCTGCCGAACACGTTTTCGATCTCCGCGCCGATGCGCAGCGGCGGGCGCAACGCATCGCGCTGCGCCTCGGCGGTGAGCACGGCCTGCTGGCCGTCGGCCAGACGTAGATCGGGGTGCTTGGCGGCGACGCGCGCGATGGCGTCGTCCAGGGTCAGCATAGTTTGGGGCGGTACGTCCTGCGCCATGGCGCACGGCACGACCGCGAGGGCGGCAAGTGCCGCCAGTCGCAACCACATGAGGGTATCTCCGCGAATCGGGATCGATGGACAGGCCGGCAGCCGCCGGCAAGGCATCAAGCCGCGATCGGGGGCCGCAGCAAGGTATCGATCAGATGCGAACGGTAGTCGGAGGTCAGCGCGGCCGGCTGCGCGTGTGCGCGCATCGGCAGTGGACCCCAGGAGATGGCAGGCAGCATCGCCGGGCTATGCCCATGGCAATAACCGCTGTGCATCAAGGCATGCAGCAGGCCGGCACCATCGCGCTCGCCGGCATCGTCTTCATCGGCGCCGTCATGGCCGTGCGGCGCGCTGTCGTCCAGATGCGCCTGGTCGTGCGCCAGCGCATGCACATCGCCCAGTGCACAGGCCACCGGCGCGACCAGCACGCCCATGACCAGCACTGCCAGCGCCATCAGGCGCAACAGAGGGTGCAATAAGCGGGCGCGTCGAAACAGCATGGCACGCAGCGTATCGGGGCCAGGGCAGTTACACAATCGCATCCGGGAGCGCAGTGGCCGGTCCGGATCGCAAGGCACTCACCGGCAACCGTCGTAGGAGCGGACCTGGCCGCGACGCGGTCCCGACCAATTCACAGCCACCGGAAGGAGGCGGATGGACCGTCGAGGCGGTGTGTCTGGTGTGCCAAATGGCCGATCAAGCGTTGCGGCGTTGAGGAAGTCGGGACGGCATCGCGGCCGGGGCCGCTCCTACGACAGCTTGGCTTCGGCAAAATCGGCTGGTCCTGCTGACTTGTAGGAGCGGACCTGGCCGCGACGCGGTCCCGACCAATTCACAGCCACCGGAAGGATGCGGATGGACCGTCGAGGCGGTGTGTCTGGTGTGCCAAATGACCGATCACGCGTTGCGGCGTTGAGGAAGTCGGGACGGCATCGCGGCCGGGGCCGCTCCTACGACAGCTTGGCTTTGGCAAAATCGGCTGGTCCTGCTGACTTGTAGGAGCGGACCTGGACGCGATGCGGTCCCGACCAATTCACAGCCACCGGAAGGAGGCGGATGGACCGTCGAGGCGGTGTGTCTGGTGTGCCAAATGGC
>NZ_JAYGQQ010000007.1:0-364228 GCF_035012785.1 Xanthomonas sp. WHRI 8932A | reverse complement strand
GACAGCGACAGCGACAGCGACAGCGACAGCGACAGCGACAGCGACAGCGACAGCGACAGCGACAGCGACAGCGACAGACAGTGCAACACGAGGTAAGTCAGATCGCCGCTCACCTACCAATCCCAAATTCCAAATCCCCACTCCCCGCCCTTTGGCACCGCACTTGCATCAGCACTCCCCATGAGCCCTGAAATCGCCCTGACTGAATTACGTGGTGGCCTGGTCACCGTCCTGTGGATTGCCGGACCGATGTTGCTGGCGGTGCTGGTCGTCGGTGTCGTGATTGGCGTGGTGCAGGCCGCCACCCAATTGAATGAACCCACCATCGGCTTCGTGGCCAAGGCCGTGGCGTTGACCGCGACCCTGTTTGCCACCGGCAGCATGCTGCTGGGGCATCTGGTGGAGTTCACCATTGCGCTGTTCCAGCGCATTCCGCATTTGATCGGTTAGCGGACTAGACCGGATGGATTCCGCTACCCAGATGGTGATCGACGGCCAGCGCGCGTTTGCGATGGTCGGGGCGATTATGTGGACCATGCTGCGCACCGGCGCGCTGCTCACGGCCATGCCGTTGATCGGCACGCGTGCGGTGCCCGGGCGGGTGCGGGTAATGCTGGCCGGGACTTTGTCGATGGTGCTGGCGCCGATCCTGCCGCCGGTGCCGGAGTGGGATGGCTTTACTGCGCAGGCGGTGCTGAGCATCGCGCGTGAGCTGGCCGTGGGCGCCAGCATGGGCTTCATGCTGAAGCTGATCTTCGAGGCGGGCGCACTGGCCGGCGAGTTGGTGTCGCAGTCCACCGGCCTGTCGTTTGCGCAGATGTCCGACCCGATGCGCGGGGTGACCTCGGGCGTGATCGCGCAGTGGTTCTATATCGGATTCGGCTTGCTGTTCTTTGCGGCCAACGGACACCTGGCGGTGATTTCGCTGCTGGTGGACAGCTACAAGGCGTTGCCGATCGGCACAGCCATTCCCGACGCCCGCGCGTTCGCGGAGGTGGCGCCCACCTTGTTCCTGCAGATCATGCGCGGCGGGCTGACCCTGGCCTTGCCGATGATGGTGGCGATGCTGGCGGTAAATCTGGCCTTCGGTGCCTTGGCCAAGGCGGCGCCGGCATTGAACCCGATGCAACTTGGCTTGCCGTTGACGGTCTTACTGGGGCTGTTCCTGCTGTCCAGCTTTGCAAGCGAGTTTGCGCCACCGGTGCAGCGCATGTTCGATACCGCCTTCGACTCCGCCAGAGAACTGACGGGTTAAGCGTACGGACGCTCAAGTTTTGCACCAGTTCGCCGTCAACGCTGAGGACGATTGGCCCGTTCAATCGCACGCCCCCCTTTCCGCGAAAGCCGATGCCCAACGTGTCTGCGCTGTTCGTTTCACCTGGTGTGCGCGGCAAGGCGCTGCGTCGTCTGGCAACGCTGTGTCTGCTCGGATGGCTGATTGCAGGCAGTGGATGGGCGAAAACCTATAGCTTTCGCGATTACGCACAGGCCGATGGCCTGCAGGGTATGACCGTCAACAGCCTGCTCGAAGATCGACAGGGTGTGGTCTGGGTCGGCACCGAACTGGCATTGCATCGCTTCGAACGCGAACAATTCATCCCGGTCGGTCAGGAAAGCGGCCTGGACGCGCGCTACATCCGCGCGTTGACGCTGGATGCGCGCGGGCGCTTGTGGGTGGCCAGCGCCAACGGCGTGTTCGTGCGCAATGGCACGACCTTCAGCCCGGTGCTGCATGACGGCACGCCGATCCGTGCCGACAGCGGCAATGTGATCGCCCCGTACGCGGGCGGCGTGGTGGTGGTCAGCGAAAATCAGCTGTTGCACCTGACGCCGGCCAAGCCGGGCGGCTGGAGCGCCCGGGTGCTGCCGTTGCGCCTGGACGACGGCACCACCCTGCCCGCCGGGAAAGCCTTGCTTGCCGATGGCAGCGCGCTGTGGGCCAGTTGCGGGAAACGCGTCTGCCGCATCGATGCCAACGGACGCATCACTCAGTTGGGCGATGCCGACGGTGTGCCGGAGCGACAATGGCGCGCGGTGTTCCGCGACCATCGTGGCGACCTGTGGCTGCGCGGTGGCGGCATGGTGATGTCGCGCGCAGCAGGCGAGCGCGTGTTCCGCAACCATGCGCCTCCAGCCGGCACCAGGTTCGACACTTTGGCTGGCGCAACCACCTTGTCGGAGGATGCGCAGGGCCGCCTGATTACCCGCTCCGACCGCGGAATGGTGCGCTGGGAAGGCGATCACTGGCAGTATTTCGGGCACGACCAGGGGCTGTCGATCAGCCCGATGGTGGGCCCCTTGATGATGCAAAGCACCGGCCAGCTATGGATCGGCACGCGCGGGCTGGGGGTGCAGCGCTGGCTGGGCTACGGCAACATCGAGCATTGGGACGAAAGCCAGGGCCTGGCCGAATCGCCGACCTGGGCCATCCAGCGGCTGCCAAGTGGTGAGCTGCTGGTAGGCGGCGATGCCGGCTCCAATGTGCTGGATCCGCGGACCGGGCGCATGCAGCCGTGGACACTCGCCAACGGCGAGCCAATGCTGCAATCGATCTCCATCGCGCTGTCGCCGAAGGATGGCGCGGCCTGGGTGGCGCGCTCGTCGGGCGCCCTCTCCCGTCGCGACCCGCAGACGGGCAAGACCTTCGACGTGCTGCAGCTTGGGCTGCCCACCAACAAGCTGTTGTTCGATTCGGGTGGCGTGCTGTGGGTCACCACGCCACGCGGTCTGTACTCCGTCGCGCCGGAGCTGCCGTTGCAGGCCAGACGCGAAGAGGCAGTGCCGGCGGCGTTCGTGGGCGATATCGATGTGGATCTTCAGGGGCGACTGTGGGCCAGTACCCGCAAAGGACTGTATCGCCAGGAAAAAAATGGCCGCTGGCTGCAGGTAGAGGTGCACGGCAACCTGCCCAACCACGATTACTTTCTGCTGGATTTTTCGGCCGACGGCCAGCTCTGGCTGTCCTTGCGCGACACCGGGCTCTGGCATGGCGCCGTACAGAACGCTGCGACGGTCACGCTGACCGCAGTCAACGACCCGCTGGTGTCGCGCGTGATGCCGTTTATCCTCTCTCACGACAGCAAGGGGCGCTTGTGGCTGGGCAGCAGCCAGGGCCTGGACCTGCTGGAGAATGGGCACTGGTCGCGCACCACGCGCAGCGAGGGCCTGTTGTGGGACGACGTGTCTGCCAATGCCCTGTTCGAGGACGTCGATGGCAGCGTGTGGCTCGGCAGCAGCCGCGGGTTGACCCACCTGATCGATCCGTCACGGGTGTTCGCATCGCCGCCGCTACGAGTGGAAGTGCTGCGCGTGCGGCGTGGCGAACAGACCCTTGCGGCCGGTGCGCAGGTGCCCTGGTCGCAGATTCCGCTGGACGTGGATCTGAGCACGCCCGGCGCCGAAGGCGGCCCTGACCGCATCAGCTTCCGCTACCGCGTGGAAGGCCACCAGGCCAGCTGGACCAGCACCTCGCTCAGCCACATCACCTATCCGCTGCTGCCGCCCGGCCGCTATGCGCTGGAGGTGCAGGCAGTGGACGCCGGCCAGCGCAGTGCCAGCCCGATCACACGGTTCGCCTTTGCGCTCAGTCCGCCCTGGTGGCGCAGCATTCCCGCCTTGATCGCCTATGTGTTGCTGGCGATCGCCGCGGTGATTGCGCTGTTGCGCTGGCGCACCGCCAAACTGCTGCGGCGCAAGCGCGAGCTGGAACAACTGGTTGCCGAGCGCACTGCCGAGCTGGAACAGGACAAGCGTGACCTGGAATCGGCACGTGCCGAACTTGCCCTCAAGGCCACCCACGACGAACTCACCGGCCTGCTTAATCGCGCCGGCATCCTTGCCGCGCTACGCAACATGCTGCTGCGGGCCGATGCGACGGCGCGACCGCTGGCGGTGGTGTTGATCGATCTGGATCACTTCAAACTGGTCAACGATCAGCACGGGCATCTGGCCGGCGATGCGGTGCTGGCCGGGGTCGGTCGCCGGCTGGATACGCTGGTGCGTGGCGACGACCGTATCGGCCGCTACGGCGGCGAAGAATTGCTGGCGCTGCTGCCGGGGCTGACGCACGAAGCCACGCACCGATTGGACGCGCTGCATCGTGGTATCTGCGGCGATTACCCCATCGATGGCGGCTGGCTGCACGTCACCTGTTCGATCGGCGTGGCGTGGTTTATGCCCGGCGAAACCCTTGAGCAATTGCTGGCGCGCGCCGATGCCGCGCTGTATAGCGCCAAACGCCGCGGACGCAATTGCATCGATTACGACGCCGGCCACCTCATTGCGCTTGCGGCACCCGACCATCGCGCCGACTGATCGCCGCGCGCGGGCCACCATCGCGCTCGCCATCGCACCTAGATGCAGCGATGTTGGCGGTGGCAAAGCATCCGCACCCATCCAGCGAATGCAGCAGCGAATGCCAGCACTACCTGCAGATAAGCGCGGTCGCGGCCGCCACACTGCCTGGATCAAACACCGGTGTTGGTCGCAGTCTCGGCCGATTTAGCGCGTCCATGCGCAGCAGTGCAGCAGTCGCGCCGGCTCGATCGTGCCAGCATCGATTGCCAGGTGACGCACGCTGGCGAGCACGCGTAGCGCGCAATACTCAACCTGTCGATAGCGCCAAACCGCAGTCTTTGCGTGCCACACGCCCCCTCCAGGCTGCAGTCGTGCTTGCTGGCAGCTGCACAATGCGCAAGGGTGGTGTCCTAAAGTAAAGCGCGTGAACAGCCGCTAGTCGATATAACGCGGCCTGCTATGGGGGCTGCCAATGGCAAGCGTGAGACACCGCGCGAGGGGCGCGGACCGCACGCACCGATGCGTGGGAGATTGCAACGCTCGTGGGGTTCTTGCACCGCCAAGGGAGGTCGTCAGGCCGAGGGGCATCGTTTGCTGCGATGCTGCTGCTGGCGTTGCTGTCGTTTGCCGATCTGGCCAGCGCACAGAGCGCCAGCATCCGTCGCTATGCGCACGACCAGGGCCTGCTCGGTCTTGCCGGTACTTGCCTGTTGCAGACCCGCAGCACCTTGATGTGGGTCTGCACCGAGAGCGGGCTGTATCGCTACAACGGCCGCATCTTTCAACAGGTGATGCTGGACGGCCTGCGCAACGAACCGATTACCTCGATCAGCGAAGCGCCCGATGGGCGTCTGTGGGTCGCCGGCTTCCAGGCGTTGTTCGTCGGCGACGAGCACGGCTTTCGCAAACTCGCGCGCGATGAAGCCGAGCACCTGCAGGAAGGCCTGCTGCTTGCCAGCCCTGCATGGGGCACGGTGATCGCCAATGGCGGCGAACTGGAAGTGCTGCGCGCACGCAGCAACGGCCGTTGGCATAGCGAGTATCTGCTGGACACCGCCACGCGCGTGCGCCTGCCCGATCTCTCCAAGGTACTGAGCCTGTCGGTGGAAGGCGACACGTTGTGGGTCGGCTGCGGACGCAAGCTGTGCGCCATCGATGCGCAGCGCAAGGTACAGGTCTACGGGCCCGACGAGGGCGTGCCGGTCGATCGCTGGTACAGCGTGTTACGCGACAACGACGGCGGGCTGTGGGCGCGTGGCGCCGGCACCCTGCTCTACCGCGCACCAGGTGCGAGCCGGTTCAGCGTGCGGCCGTTGCCGCTGCTCGACAGCAACACGGTCGGGCAACAGGCGCCGTTGGTGATGGACCGCGAAGGGCGTGTGCTGGTGCGCCGCAACGACGGTCTGGCGCGCTGGGAAAATGGCGCATGGCGCAGCTTCGGCACCGAGAACGGGCTGCCGCCCGGCAGCAGCGACGCGATCGTGGTGGACCGCGACGGCGACGTCTGGATGACCGTGGATGGCGAAGGCCTGGTGCGCTGGGCCGGCTACGAATGGATCGAAAACTGGGACGCCTCGCAAGGGATGCCGGCCCCATCCACCTGGTCCATCGCACGCGATGCGCAGAACGCACTGCTGGTCGGCAACGAGCACGGCGTAGGCCGTCAGGCCCGACCTGGCGAGCGGTTTGTGCCGGCCCTGCCGCAGGCGGGCATCCAGATCGTCGGCTTGGCGCGCACTACCGACGGCAGCGTGTGGACGCTCAATTCTGCCGGCTTCGTGCGCCGCAACTGGCCGGACGGACGCAGCGCCGAGGCCGGCAAACTTCCGCGTACCGGACGGCGCCTTTATAACGACCGTCAAGGGCGCCTGTGGATTCTCACCCTCGGCGGACTGTTCGTGATCGAGCGCCCGCTGGACGGCGGCACCTTGCAGCCTGTCGCCGACATGCCTGCGATCGCCTACACCGATATCCAGCAGACCGCAGACGGCACTCTGTGGGTCTCCAGTGCCAACGGGCTGTTTCGCCTGCAGGGCGAGCGCTGGTCCAAGGTCAAGGTCAAGGTCAACGGCGGCGACTCTGATCCGTGGATCAGCAAGTTCCATATCAGCGACAGCGGCGAGGTGTGGCTGGCGTTCTATCGCCCCGGCCTGTGGCACGGCATGTTGCTCGGCGATGGTCTGGACCTGCAGGCGATCAACGACGAAGCGCTGCGCGACGCGGGTGTGTACCTGATGCGCAGCGACAGCCTGGGCCGGGTGTGGGTGGGCCACGCACGCGGCGTGGAGGTCTATAACGGCGAGCGCTGGGCGCATCTGTCGCAGTCGCAGGGCCTGATCTGGGACGACATCTCCGAGGCCGCATTCTTTGAAGATCCCGACGGCTCGGTGTGGATCGGCACCGCGCGCGGTGTCAGCCACCTGGCGGATCCGGCGCGCCTGTTCGACGAGCGCCAGCCCAGCGTGCGCATCGACAGCGTCAGCCGCGGCGGCGTGCCGATACGCGCCGGGCAACTGCTGGCCTGGAGCGACACGCCGTTGCATATCGAACTGTCGACGATGGAGGTCTACGACGACCCCAGCCGGCTGACCGTGCGCTATCGCGTGCGTGGTCTGCACAACGAATGGATCGAGAGCGACGATCTGTCGATCGACCAACCTCCGCTGCCGTCCGGGCATTTCCGCCTGCAGGTGCAGCTGCTGGACCGCTATCGGCGCACCGCATCGCCGGTAGTGGATCTGGCATTCGCGGTGGCGCCGTTGTGGTGGCGCAGCCCGCCGGCGATTGCGCTGTATGTCTTGATCGGCGGCGGCTTGCTGATCGGCCTGTGGAGCTGGCGGCACCGCCATCTGGTGGCGCGCGAGCGCATGCTGGCCGAGCTGGTAGCCGAACGCACCTATCAACTGGAGCGCGAAAAACGCGACCTGGAAAGCGCCCGCGCGGCGTTGGCATTGAAGGCCAGCCACGACTCGCTCACCGGCCTGCTCAACCGCTCCGGCATTCTCGACGCCATGACCGAAGAGCTGCAGGCCTGCGCGCATGCCGAGCACGCGTTGGCGGTGGTGCTGATCGATCTGGATCACTTCAAGCAGGTCAATGACGAGCACGGCCATCTGGTCGGCGACGCGGTGCTGGCCAAGGTGGGCGCGCGGCTCACCGCCTGCCTGCGCGACTCGGACAAGGTGGGCCGCTACGGTGGCGAAGAACTGTTGTTGCTGCTGCCCGGCATGACCCGTCAGAGCCAGCACCGGCTGCGCGCCATCCACGAAGCGATCAGCCTGCCGCTGTACGACGTTGGTGCCGCGCGGCCACTGCAGGTGACCTGCTCGATCGGCGTGGCGTGGTTTCGCATCGGCGACACCGCCGCCACGCTGCTGGCACGTGCGGACGAGGCCTTGTATCGGGCCAAGGGCCACGGCCGCAATCGCATCGAACCGGAAGAACCCGAGGTTTCGGTCGCCTGATCCACTGCGCTGCGCCATTGCGTGCTCAAGAACGCGCGCAGCGGGTCGCTAGCTCCTTGAGCAAGCGCGTCTTTCGACGTCGGAACTGGATGGGTGGTCGCAACCTACAACCTTGGCATGGTGCTGTTGTCGCTGGTGGTGGCCGTGTTGGCCTCCTATACCGCGCTGCATCTGGCCGCCCGCATGACCGCCAGCCGTGGCGGCATCGCCGCCGCATGGCTGGTGGGCGGCGCCATCGCGATGGGCATCGGCATCTGGTCGATGCACTTCGTCGGCATGCTGGCCTTCCAGCTGCCGATTCCGCTGGGCTACGACGTGGCGCTGACCGCCTATTCGATGCTGGCGGCCATCCTGGCCTCGGCGCTGGCGCTGTGGCTGACCTCGCAACCGCAACTGCCCTGGCCGCGGCTGGGCCTGGGTGCGGTGCTGATGGGGTTGGGCATCGCGCTGATGCACTACATCGGCATGAGCGCGCTGCGCATGTCGCCTGCCATTACCTATGACCCGGCGCTGTTCGCGCTGTCGGTGGCGATCGCCATCGGTGCGTCTGCCGCCGCGCTGTGGATCGCGTTCCGGTTGCGTCACGATGGCCGCCGCTACAGCCTGCGCCTGATTGCCGCCTTGATCATGGGCGTGGCGATCGTCGGCATGCATTACACCGGCATGGCCGCCGCGCAATTCGCACCTGGCAGCATCTGCGGCGCGGCCGCCGGAGCGCACCTGCCGTTGTCGTGGCTGACCGCGGTGGTGGTGGCGGTCACGTTGGGCCTGCTGATCCTGGCGCTGGTGATCTCGGTGCTGTCGCGCCGCCATCAGCAGCACACCGAAGTGCTGGCGCAATCGCTGGCGCAGGCCAACGCCGATCTGGCGCTGGCCGCCCTGCACGACCCGCTCACCCGCCTGCCCAACCGGGTGCTGCTGCACGAGCACGTGCTGCAGAACATCGAGCGCGCGCAACGCGATGGGCAGCGCTTTGCGGTGATGCTGATCAACCTGGACGGCTTCAAGGTGGTCAACGACGGCTACGGCCATCGGGTCGGCGATCAATTGCTGGTGGTGGTGGCAGAACGCCTGAGCGCGCATCGGCGTGCGCACGGCAGCCTGGCGCGGCTGGGCGCGGATGAATTCGTGCTGGTGGCCGATATCGCCGACCCGGAAGACGCGGCGGCCATCGCCGGGCATCTGGTGCAGGCGTTGGCGGTGCCGTTTCTGGTCGGCGATCAAGAGCTGCGCCTGAGCAGCAGCATCGGGATTGCACTGTATCCGGAAGATGCCGGCAGCGAGCACCAGCTGATGACGCACGCCGATGCGGCGATGGGCCATGCCAAGCAGGCCGGGCGCAATCGCTACCGCTTCTTCGAGCGCGCGATGACCGACACCACCCGCGAGCGCCTGCAACTGCTGCAGGATCTGCCGCGCGCGCTGGAATCGGGCCAGTTCGTGCTGCACTACCAGCCCAAATACTGCGCCGACGACGGCCGCCCGATCGGCGCCGAGGCGCTGATCCGCTGGCAGCATCCAGAACGTGGCCTGGTGCCGCCGGACAGCTTCATTCCGCTGGCCGAACGCAGCGGCATGATCGGCCCGCTCGGCAGCTGGGTGCTGCAGCAGGCGTGCCGGCAGATGCGCGCGTGGCGCGACGACGGACACGGCGACTGGCGGGTAGCGGTGAACCTGTCGGCCACCCAGCTCGCCTCGCCCAGCCTGCTCGACGAAGTGGCCACCACCCTGGCCGAGCATGCGATCGCCCCCGGCCAGCTCACCCTGGAAATCACCGAAACCATGGCCATGCGCGATGCCGAGGCCTGCCTGCGCACGCTTGGCCAGCTCAATGCACTGGGCGTGCGCATTGCCATCGACGATTTCGGCACCGGCTATTCCAACCTGCTCTACCTGCGCAAGCTGCCCGCGCACGAGCTCAAGATTGATCGCAGCTTCGTGCAGGCCATGGACAGCGGCGCCGAAGATATCGCCATCGTCGCCGCCGTCGTGGCGCTGGCCCACACCATGCGCTTGCAGGTGGTGGCCGAGGGCGTAGAAACCGCCGCCCAGCGCAACACCCTGGAACGGCTGGGCTGCGACCAGCTGCAGGGCTATCTGCTGGGCCGGCCGATGGAAGCCGACCGCTTCATTGCAGTGGTCGTCGCCCAACGCGACGGCCCGCGTCGCCTGGCCAGCTGAGCAACAAACGACGTCGAACGACTCTCGGCCCAGCCTTCATGCTCAACGACTCCCAGCCAGGCCGAGCACCAGCCTGGACGTGGAGCGGCTGACAGCACGTAGCGAGCGTTTGCCGGGCAGTGAGCGCAGTGGCGTTATCGGCCGCATCCTGCGGTCACAGGCCAAGGCCAAGCGCCGAGTAGGGTCGAGTGCGCGGTGCCCTCGCCGCTCGCGGGACACGCCGTGAACCCGTCCCTGGGGGCTCGATGGCGGCATCCATGCCGCCAACGGTCCCGCAAGCGGCGAGAACACCGCGCCAGACAGCCGGCTGGTGACTTTGAAGAATAGAAGGCACTGCGCCAGACCGCTGCTGGTTGCGTGGTGAAAGCTCTGCACAACGACTAGCGTGACTGGTCCTTGCCCGCTCACCGTCGCGGGACCCTTGGCGGCATGGATGCCACCAAGGAGCTTGGAGCAGCTAACAAAACGACTGTGCAGCCACCAGGCGGGCGCGGCCGGTGCTCGGAATCGGCATGTACCACCCGTACACTCCGGCTCCTCCGCGCCGTCCACACCCACCTGACGACTGCTCGCTACGTTTTGTTAGCCGCTCTTACATGGACGTACTTGCAGCGTGTCCTGCGATAGTGGGCAGGCAAGGACACTGCAGCCAAGTAGCAGATCAGCCGGCCTGCACTAGAGTGACGTCACGCAGTTTGTTAGCCGCGCTTTTGTAGACCGACGGGCTGCCCTCGCCCCTCACCGTCGCCACAACCCTCCAGCAGCTCAACGCGCGGCCACTGCTTTTTTCGATTCCCCAATCCCGATTCCCGCTCCGAAACTGGAACGCCGCTTGCATGAGACCAGGCTGATCCCCCACCGGCACCTCCATGTCCGAGTCCGACGACGGCGGCGAGCGTACAGAGCTTCCCACCGAAAAACGCCTGCGCGAAGCACGTGAGCAGGGCAACATCCCGCAATCGCGGGAGTTGTCCACCGCAGCGGTGTTCGGCGCCGGCGTGTTCGGGTTGATGGCACTGGCCGGCGGCATCGGCGACGGCGCGGCGGTGTGGATGAAGACCGCGCTCAGCCCCGACCCGAGGATGCGCGAGAACCCGATGGCGCTGTTCGGCCACTTCGGCGACCTGCTGATGCAGCTGCTGTGGGTGATGCTGCCGCTGATCGGCATCTGCCTGCTGGCCGGGCTGGCCGGCCCGCTGCTGATGAGCGGCCTGCATTTTTCCAGCAAGGCCATCATGCCCGACCTCACCAAGCTCAACCCGGCCAGCGGGATCAAGCGCATGTGGGGCAGCAACAGCCTGGCCGAGCTGGTCAAGTCGATCCTGCGCCTGCTGTTCGTTGGCCTGGCGGCCTGGCTGTGCATCTCCAAGAACCTGCACGGCCTGCGCTCGCTGGTGAACCAGCCGCTGGAACAGGCGATCAGCAACGGCCTGCACTTCACCAAGAGCCTGCTGTTCTACACCGCCGGCGCGCTGGTACTGCTGGCCGCCATCGACGCGCCGTACCAGAAGTGGAACTGGATGCGGAAGCTCAAGATGACGCGCGAAGAGATCAAGCGCGAGATGAAAGAAAGCGAGGGCAGCCCGGAAGTGAAGGGCCGCATCCGCCAGATGCAGATGCAGATGTCGCAGCGCCAGATGATGGAAGCGGTGCCCAAGGCCGACGTGGTGCTGATGAACCCGACCCATTACGCGGTGGCGCTCAAGTACGAAGGCGGCAAGATGCGCGCCCCGATCGTGGTGGCCAAAGGCGTGGACGAAATGGCCTTCCGCATCCGCGAAGCCTGCGAACAACACCGGGTGGCGATCGTCACCGCACCGCCTTTGGCACGCGCCTTGTATAGGGAAGCTCAAATCGGCAAGGAAATTCCCGTGAGACTCTATTCGGTCGTGGCCCAGGTGCTCTCCTACGTCTACCAGTTACGCGGCTGGAACGGCGGCCCGATGCCGGAATTGCCTTCGCTGGACGTGGATGAGTTCGGCAAGGGAGCCAGCGCATGAGCGCCCAACCTACCCCGCTGAACGCCCGTCGCGTCATGGAGTTGCTGCGCAACGGCCTGGGCGCCCCGCTGGCGCTGATGGCCATGCTGGCCATGCTGATGGTGCCGCTGGCCGCACCGGTGCTGGACGCGCTGTTCACCTTCAACATCGCCATCTCGCTGATGGTGCTGCTGGCGGTGATCTACGTGCAGCGCCCGCTGGAATTCACCATTTTCCCGATCGTGCTGCTGATGACCACGATGCTGCGGCTGGCGCTGAACGTCGCCTCCAGCCGCGTGATCCTGATCAACGGCCAGGACGGCCACGCCGCGGCCGGCAAGGTGATCGAGGCCTTCGGCCAGTTCGTGATCGGCGGCAACTACGCCGTGGGTATCGTGGTGTTCGCGATCCTGACCATCATCAACTTCGTGGTCATCACCAAGGGTGCCGGGCGCGTGTCGGAAGTGACCGCCCGCTTCATCCTGGACGCTATGCCCGGCAAGCAGATGGCCATCGATGCCGACCTCAACGCCGGTTTGCTGACGCGTGAGGAGGCCAAGGCCCGCCGCGAAGAGGTCCGCGAAGAAGCCGACTTCTACGGCGCAATGGACGGTGCCAACAAGTTCATCCGCGGCGACGCCATCGCCGCCATCATGATCCTGTTCATCAACCTCATCGGCGGCATGGCGGTGGGCATGTTCCAGCACGACATGAGCTTTGTGGATGCCGCGTCCACCTACACCCTGCTGTCGATCGGCGACGGTCTGGTGGCGCAGCTGCCGGCCCTGCTGGTGTCGTCTTCGGTCGCCTTGCTGGTGACCCGCGCCTCGCGGGCGCAGGACATGCGCGGCGCCATGATCAGCCAGGTGTTCGGCCAGCACCGCGCACTGGCGGTGGCCGCCGCCATCCTGGGCCTGGTCGGCCTGGTGCCGGGCATGCCGAACGTCGCGTTTTTGACGCTCGGCCTGATCCTGGGCGTGATCGCCTGGAAAATGTACAAGCGCAGCCTGGTGGTCGCCCCGACCGGCGACCCCGCCAGCGACCCCAAGGCCGCCGCCGCAGCCGCCACCGCGCAGGCCAGCGCCGAACTGAGCTGGGACGAACTGCGCCCGATCGACCCGCTGGGCCTGGAAGTGGGCTACCGGCTGATCCCGCTGGTGGACAAGCACCAGGGCGGCGAATTGATGGCGCGCATCAAGGGCGTGCGCCGCAAGCTCACCCAGGACATCGGTTTCCTGGTGCCGCCGGTGCATATCCGCGACAACCTGGAACTGTCGGCCAACGCCTATCGCCTGCTGGTGCATGGCGTGCCGGTAGCGACCGCCGAGATCTATCCCGACCGCGAGCTGGCGCTGGACCCGGGCGGTGCGCTCGGCCAGCTGGACGGCATTCCCGGCAAGGATCCGGCGTTCGGCCTGGATGCCACCTGGATCCAGCCGCATCAGCGCTCCTACGCCGAATCGATGGGCTACACCGTGGTCGACCCGGCTACCGTGGTGGCTACGCATCTGTCGCACCTGATCCGCGAACACGCCCCGGAACTGCTTGGCCACGAAGAAGTGCAGCAGTTGCTGGCCACCCTGGCCAAGACCGCGCCGAAGATGGTCGAAGACCTCACCCCGAAGGCGCTGCCGCTGTCGGTGGTGGTGCGCGTGCTGCAGAACCTGCTGATCGAGCGGATCCCGGTGCGTCAACTGCGCAAGATCGTCGAAGCGCTGGTCGAGCACGCCCCGCAGAGCCAGGACCCGGCCACCCTCACCGCCGCCGTGCGTACCTCGCTGGGCCGCTTCATCGTGCAGGAGATCGCCGGCATGTCCGCCGAACTGCCGGTATTCACGCTGGCCCCGCAGCTGGAGCGCGTGTTGCAGGAATCCACCCACGGTAACGGTGTGGCGCTGGAGCCCGGCCTGGCCGAGCGTCTGCACCAGAGCCTGGCCGATTGCGTCGGCAAGCAGGAAGCCCGCAACGAACCGGCCGTGGTCCTGGTACCCGGCACGGTCCGCGCCGCCCTGGCCCGCCTGGTCCGCCACAGCGTGCCCAGCCTGTCGGTGCTGGCGTATAGCGAAGTGCCGGAAGACAAACGCCTGAAGCTGGTCGGCACGATCAGCTGATTCGAAAGCACACCGTCATCGCCCTAATTCCGTAGGAGCGCACCCGGGCGCGACAGCGTTACCGGGACAGCCCCATCGCGCCCAGGTGCGCTCCTACGATGCAGCGTGCCCCCTGACCAGGCGCAGTTGACGCCGCTCTGCATGCTCAACCGCGGCAACGCGCGGTGTTCCGGACGACGACCTACCACTAAGCAACATCGTCGCCCCCTTTCCGTAGGAGCGCACCCGGGCGCGACGGCTTTACCGGGACAGCCCCATCGCGCCCAGGTGCGCTCCTACGACTGCATCGGCGCTCCGGTACAACCTGACAGCCTCTATCGCGTCCTCCAGCAATCGCCGCAGGGCGGCTACCAACCGCCAACGCCAGGCGCCGGAAATCCGCCACTCGGCAAAATCCCAATCGATTGCATGCCACCGACCCTGGGAAGCATGACGAGCGCGACGCTGTCGCGATTCGCGCGGGCGTTCAATGCGCTCCAAGACACGCGATCTGCGCTGCCGTCCAGCACAGGGACGCCGTCGCACCGGCACCCAATGCCGTCGAAAAATTCAATCAGAACATCCACTTAGCGCAGCAAGCCCGGCTCAGCCTCAGTACCCAGCCTCCACCGCGCGCGCCCCGCACCCACTCGCCAAAAACCCAACACCGCCGTTTTGGCACGCCGCGTGCATTAGCTCTGGCGAGACCGCAGACAGCACCACCGCTGCGGGGCGGATGGCAGGACTTGGAACAACCGAACGGGACAGGCAACTCATGACGCTGGCAACACACCCACATTCATCGCGCACCCGTCCGGCGTCCGGCGGGTCCCGTTCCTGGAGGCACGTGGCATGAAGATCAAACGCTTTGTCGCCCCGGACATGCGCACCGCATTCCGCATGGTGCGTGAAGAGCACGGCCCGGATGCAGTGATCCTGTCCAACCGTCGTACCGCTGAAGGCATCGAGATCGTCGCTGCCAGCAACTACGACGAAGAACTCGTGCAGCGTGCGCTGGAAACCGCACGCTCCGATGCGCCGATCACCCACACCGCTCCGCTGCAGCAGGCGCCCGTGCAGCAGGCTCCGGTGCAGGCCGCTGCCCGCCCCGCCGCTCCGGTGCATGCCCCGCTCAAGCCGGCCGCCGAGACCGGCATGAGCCACCGCCAGCGCGTTGCCAGCGCCGCCGAAGAAATGATTGCTGCGATGGCCCTGCGTCAGCCGGTCAGCGTGCCGCGTCAGGCCCCGGTGGCCGCCCCGATCCGCAGCGTGGTGCCGATGCCGGCCGTGCAGGATGTCGCCGCCCCGGTTGTGCAGCGTCAGGAACACGCGCTGTCGGCCGTGCCGGAACAGCTGTTCGCCGACTTTTTGACTACCGCCCCGGTGCAGCGCCCCGCCGTACAGGCCGCTCCGGTGCAGGCGCCGACCCCGGTCGTTGCCGCAGCCCTCGCCGCCCCGGCTTACGCCGCGCATGGGCAGGACGACGACGCATTCGACGACGAGGCCGACTTCAACCTGGACGACGCGCTGCCGCAGATCCTGCCGCCGGCCGCATTGCCGCCGATCGTCGTCGCCCCCGCCGCGCTGGCCGCGGTGCCGGTGGCCGCCGCGCCGGTCCCGCAGAACGACGAAGAACTCAAGCAGCTGCGTGGCGAACTGGCGCTGATGCGTCAGATGATCGAGCGCGAAATGAACCGCCTCACCGACGAGCGCCTGCGTGGCTCCCCGGTGCGTGCGCAGGCGCTGGAGCTGATGGACGACTACGGCTTCGATGCCGGCCTGACCCGCGATGTCGC
This sequence comes from Xanthomonas sp. WHRI 8932A, assembly GCF_035012785.1. Classification (NCBI taxonomy): domain Bacteria; kingdom Pseudomonadati; phylum Pseudomonadota; class Gammaproteobacteria; order Lysobacterales; family Lysobacteraceae; genus Xanthomonas; species Xanthomonas sp. WHRI 8932A. The sequence continues at coordinate 348,422 of NZ_JAYGQQ010000007.1, read as the reverse complement.
CATGCAGATCCCGGCCGATACCGAATTGCACCGCGGCCGCGGACTGATGCTGGGCCTGCTGTCCAAGCGTCTGCCGGTGGCTCCGATCGACCCGCTGGAACGCGGCGGCGTGATCGCCCTGGTCGGCCCCACCGGTGCCGGCAAGACCACCACCATCGCCAAGCTGGCGCAGCGCTTCGCCGCCCAGCACGCCCCGCGCGACGTGGCCCTGGTCACCACCGACACCTTGCGCGTCGGTGGCCGCGAGCAGCTGCACAGCTACGGCCGCCAGCTCGGCATCGCCGTGCACGAGGCCGACAGCGCCGAAAGCCTGCTCGCGCTGCTGGATCGCCTGCGCGACTACAAGCTGGTGCTGATCGACACCGCCGGCATGGGCCAGCGCGACCGCGCCCTGGCTGCCCAGCTCAACTGGCTGCGCGCCGCCCAGCAGGTCACCTCGCTGCTGGTGCTGCCCGCCAACTCCCATTTTGCCGACCTCGACGAGGTCGTGCGCCGCTTCGCCCACGCCAAACCCCAAGGCGTGGTGCTGACCAAACTCGACGAGACCGGCCGCTTCGGCAGCGCCTTGTCGGTGGTGGTCGACCACCAACTGCCCATCACCTGGGTGACTGACGGACAGCGGGTCCCCGACGACCTGCACCGCGCCAATGCCGCCAGTCTCGTTCTTCGTCTTGAAGATTTACGGCGCGCTGCCGATAAGCCCTGTACTCCGGAGCACAACCATGCAGTCGCGTGAATACGCAAAGCTGACCAACGCCTTCCCCCTGACGGCGACCCGTCCCGAGCCTTTGGGCCCGGTGCGCACGATTGCCGTGACCGGTGGCAAGGGCGGCGTGGGCAAAACCAACATCTCCGCCAACCTGGCCGTGGCGCTTGCCGACATGGGCAAACGCACGCTGCTGCTGGATGCCGACCTTGGCCTGGCCAACCTGGATGTGGTCTTGGGACTCTCGCCCAAGTTCACCCTGGCCGACCTGATCGCCGGCCGCTGCACGCTCGATGAAGTGATCATCGAAGGCCCGGGCGGCGTGTTGGTGGTGCCGGCCGCCTCCGGTCGCCGCCACATGGCGGAACTGGCTCCGGCCCAGCACATCGGCCTGGTCAATGTGTTCTCCGAACTGGAACGCGACCTGGACGTGATGGTCATCGACACCGCCGCCGGCATCACCGACAGCGTGCTGACCTTCTGCCAGGCCGCTCAGGACACCGTGGTGGTGGTCTGCGACGAGCCGGCCTCGATCACCGACGCCTACGCGCTGATCAAGGTGCTCTCGCGCGAACGCGGCGTGGACCGCCTGCAGATCATCGCCAACATGGTGCGCGACCCCAACGAAGGCCGCCTGCTGTACGACAAGCTCTCGCGCGTCTGCGAAAAATTCCTCGGCGATGTGTCGCTGAACTATCTCGGCCACGTGCCGCAGGACGACTGGTTGCGCCTGTCGGTACAGCGTCAGCAACCCGTCATCAAGGCCTACCCCGCCAGTCCGTCGGCGCAGGCCATTGCCGAAATCGCACGCCGTACCTCGCGCTGGCAGGCTCCCACCGTGCCGCGCGGCAACGTCGAGTTCTTTGTCGAACGCATCATCCAACGGGGAGTGGCCGCATGAGCACTGCTACCGCAACCACGGCCACCGCGCAGTACCGCGCCGTGCAGCGCAATAACGCCAACGACGTGGTGACCCAGCACGCCGATCTGGTCCGCCGCATCGCCCACCATCTGGCGGCGCGTCTGCCGGCCAGCGTGGAAGTGGACGACCTGATCCAGGCCGGCATGATCGGCCTGATCGAAGCATCGCGCAGTTACGACTCCGACCAGGGCGCCTCGTTCGAAACCTATGCGTCGATCCGTATCCGCGGCTCGATGATCGACGAGATTCGCCGTGGCGACTGGGTGCCGCGTTCGGTGCACCGCCGTGCCCGCGACGCTGCCGCCGCAGTGCGCAAGATCGAGCAGAACACCGGCCGCGCCGCCGCCGCCACCGAAGTGGCCGCCGCGATGGAAATGCCGTTGCCCGATTACCTGCGCCTGATGGAAGACGCCGCACGCGGCCAGGTGCTGAGCCTAGAATCGCGCATCGAAGATCACGGCGAGCTGGACACCACCGCCAAGGGTGGCCCCAACCCGCAGCAGATGATGGAGCGTGGCGAATTCGGCCGCGAGCTGGGCAAGGCCATCGGCCAGTTGCCAGAGCGCGAGCAGCTGGTGCTGTCGCTGTACTACGAACAGGAATTGAACCTGAAGGAAATCGGCGCTGTGCTCGGTGTCAGCGAGTCGCGCGTCTGCCAGATCCATGGCCAGGCCGTAGTGCGTTTGCGCGGCCGCCTCAAAGTCTTCGAACTGGCCGACGCCGGTGTCGAAATTGACGACTAATTTTTTCGCGTATTTTTTCGTGTTAGGAGCTTGATGTGAATAAGAACATGCGGATCCTGATCGTGGACGACTTCTCGACGATGCGACGTATCGTCAAGAATCTGTTGGCAGATCTCGGCTTCACCAATACCGCAGAGGCCGAAGACGGCAACAGCGCGCTGGCTGCATTGCGCTCTGGCCCGTTCGATTTCGTGGTGACGGACTGGAACATGCCCGGCATGACCGGCATCGACCTGCTGCGCAACATCCGCGCCGACGCCAAGCTCAAGCACCTGCCGGTGATGATGGTGACCGCCGAAGCCAAGCGCGAGCAGATCATCGAAGCGGCGCAGTGCGGCGTCAACGGCTACATCATCAAGCCGTTCACCGCGCAGACGCTGGAAGAAAAGCTGGGCAAGGTGTTCGAACGTCTGGCGGCGACCGCCTGATGAACGCCACCGTGGAGACGAATGCCGAACGCGCTGCGTTGATCGAGCGTCTGCAAGGTGCGCTTGATGCACTGGAAAGCGGTGACGAAGCTGCGTGGAAGCGCGAGGTCGATCACCTCGCCGCCCTGCGCACGCGTCCGATGATGCAGGGCCTGAGCCGGCTCGCGCGCGAACTTGGGCAGGCGCTGGGCGAGCTGCCCACCGTGCCCGAAGAAGCCGGCGAACTGGACGATGCCTGCTCGCGCCTGGACCACGTGGTGGAAATGACCGAAAAGGCCAGCCATCGCACCCTGGATCTGGTCGAAGAATGCCGCGAGCTGGCCAACAAGCTGCGCGACGGCGGTCTGAATCAGGACCAGGGCGCGCTGATGGACCAGATGCGCCACAACCTCACCGAGCTGTCGCTGGCGCAGAGCTACCAGGACCTCAGCGGGCAGATCATTCGCCGCGTGGCCGGGATCGTGCGCCGCGTGCATGAAGGCTTCGGCGCGCTGGGCCTGCCGCCCAAGAGCACCGAGCCGAAGAAAGACGACGGCGGTCTTGCCGGTCCTGCGGTCAAGGGCCTGGACCGTCACGCGGTGTCGCAAGACGACGCCGACGATTTGCTGTCCGGATTGGGGTTGTAACCATGAGTGCTGTTCCAGACGATATTGCTGCCGATTTCATCGTCGAGGCCCAGGAAATCCTGGATCGCCTCGGCGAACAGCTGGTGTCGCTGGAACAGGCGCCAGACGAAGCCGACCAGCTCAACGCGGTGTTCCGCGGCTTCCACACGCTCAAGGGCGGCGCCGGCTTTCTGGCGATCAAGCCCATGGTGGAGCTGTGCCACGCCGCCGAAGAAACCCTCGGCATGGCGCGCTCGGGCCAGGCAGTGCTGCAGGCGCATCACTTCGATGCCGCGCAGCAGTCGCTGGATTATCTGCAGGCCATGCTGGATGCAATGGGCTCGGGCGAACCCGTGCCGCATGCACCGCCGTCGCTGATCGCACAGTTCGATGCCAAGAGCGGACCGCCGGCGGTCAAGGCCGCGCCCAAGGCCGCAGCTGCGGCGCCTGCGCACGACGACGGCCATGCCGCGCCGGCGCCGGGCGCCAAGGCCGCACCGAAAGCTGGCGCCAAGGGTGGCGCCGAAGCCGAACAGACCGTGCGCGTGGATACCAAGCGCCTGGACGCCATCGTCAATCTGATCGGCGAACTGGTGCTCTCGCGTAACCGGTTGAAGACCTTGCGCACCCGTCTGCGCGATGAAGAACTCGACCGCGCGGTCAGCGTGCTGGATATCGCCACCGCCCGCCTACAGACCGCGGTCATGCGCACCCGCATGCAGCCGGTGAGCAAGGTGTTCTCGCGCTTCCCCAAGGTGGCCCGCGACGTTGCGCGCACCCTGTCTAAGGAAGTTGAGCTGGAACTGGTCGGCGCCGAAACCGAGCTCGATCGTAATCTGGTCGAAGCCTTGGCCGACCCGCTGGTGCATCTGGTGCGCAATGCGATCGACCACGGCATCGAATCGCCGGCATTGCGCGAAGCCACTGGCAAACCACGCAGCGGCCATGTGCGCCTGTCTGCGCAGCAGGAAGGCGACTACGTCAGCATCGAAATCCAGGACGACGGCGCCGGCATCGACCCGGAACGTCTGCGTGAAATCGCCCGCAACAAGGGCCTGATCGATGCCGAAGCAGCTGCGCGTCTGAGCACCGACGAGTGTCTGCATCTGATCTTCATGCCGGGCTTTTCGACCAAGGCCGAAGTCACCGATATCTCCGGCCGCGGCGTCGGCATGGACGTGGTGCAGTCGCGTATCCGCGAGTTGAGCGGGCAGATCCAGATCCAGTCCGAACTGGGCCGTGGCAGCCGCTTCATGATTCGCGTGCCGTTGACCCTGGCCATCCTGCCCACGCTATTGGTGCAGGCCGGCGAAGCGGTGTACGCCCTGCCGCTGGCGCGCGTGGTCGAAGTGCTGCACGCACCGCAGACCTCGCTGGGCTGGTTCGACGGCCGCGCCGTGCTGGACCGCCGATCGCACACGTTGCCGCTGATCGACCTGCGCCGCTGGCTGGGCGTGCCCGCCGATCAACCGCCGCTGCTGACCGTGGTGCTGCTGCAGGCCGGCGAAACCCGCTTCGGCCTGGTGGTGGATCAGGTCCGCGGCCGCGAGGAAGTAGTGATCAAGCCCCTCCCCCGCGCCCTGCGCGGCCTGCCCGGCTATGCCGGCGCCACCCTCATCGGCGACGGCCGAATGGCGCTGATCCTGGATGTGGATGGATTGCGCTCCAGCGATCATTGATCTTTGGAATCGGGAATCGGGAATCGGGAATCGGGAATCGGGAAGACGATCCTGGCTGCCTGATCTAACGACAACGGCCGCGTACTGCGGCCGTTGTCGTTTCACTAGCAGCATCGCTGCCGATCTATGCCGCTACGCGCGCAGGCATGGGCGCGATGGTTTGGCGACGGCCAGGCTGCCGTGGAAGTGAAACTGGAACCGTTATTTCGGAACCGTTACTTCACTAGCCCTCACACCATCCGGTGTTGAGGCGCAATCGACTGCTCTCGCTGTTGCTCCTGCTGCTGGGATTGCTGTTGGCGCTGCGTTTCGCCCAAGGCCTGCAATTGCGCCAAGGATTGCTCGACGGGCTGCGCAATCGCATCACTCGTCTTCATATGCGCCATCTTGTGAGCGGGATCGCTCAACGCACCTTCTACAACGAAAACATTCTCGCCCTGCTGTACGGACTTGGTGTTCTCGCTCAGCACGACATGATCGATCCGCGACAGTCCGTTTTCTTTGGCCAGATGTGCGCTGCTTGCTGCCAGCCGGGCGCTGTTGTCGTCGTACTCCCGACCGAGACCCTGCTCAAGGCGGCGAACGGCCTCTTCTGCTTGGCGATACAGCGGATCTGTTGGAAGTCTCGCAACCTGCGCTGCTTCCTGTAGCGGAGATACCTGCTCACCGGGCGACCGCGCCTCGCCAATCACCTTCTGCCAAAGTTCCTGCTTGGGCTTCGGATTGTTGTGCTCCTCATTCAACTCACTTTTAGGCATAGGAGCAGGAATGCTCTTGATATCATCTACGTTTTCTACGGGTCTGATATCCCCCTCAAATCCTTTATCAACTCCATCTTTTGTCTTCCGGTGCAGTCCAGCATGATTGAGCGCATCCCATGTGAAGTCGATGCAACTGTTTTTAGCACCGTGATATTCCATATTGAATCCGTGCTTAGCAGGGGCCGCGCCGAAGGCCTCCAGCTTTTCATACTGTGCCTTATCGATCTCCATCGTGCGTGAGTAATAAGGTTTTTGATAGGTGTCGACATCATTGAACGAAACTTTTCCTGGCCCGCTAGCCTCGCCATGCTTGATAGGCGAGAACCCATAACTTTTGACAGTCGTTCCGTCGTCAATCGAGTAGTACATATGACCACCAAAGGATGTGCCTCCGGCTATCAACGGCGTACCTGCGGCAGCGACGTAGACAGTGACTGCATAGCGCTTTTCATGATCATCCATGCTCATTCCCCTCACTTTCCTTTGTAGGTGTAAGCGACAAGAAGTTGCGCATTAGCCGCAACCAGCGCCTCGGCGTTCTGATCAAAGCGCAGTTTGAGCCGATAACGGCCTGGCTGGACAGCATTGCTATAGCCGAACGCCAACTCCCTGGACGCGGTCTGCTCAGTAGACAAACCGGCGTCCTGCAGCGTCGTACCGTCCGCATCAAAAGCGAACAGACCAGGCGCCATACCATCAGCTGACAAGGGAATGGACGCCTGCTGACCTACTCCCACACGCTGACTACGCTGCAATTCCACGGCGACCGGACCGGATGGTTCAATACGCTCCAAGTGGAGCTCGGCCGAAACACCAGCGCTAATCAGCCTGTCAGCACTTTGGGAGACGGCAGTTGGATCGACACCGGTGATCCGCACACCGATGAAAACGGGCGGAGTCGCGTCGTCGGGCAGTGCGGGCACATCGAATTCCAGCTCTGTAGGCCCACGATCATGTGGGGTCAAGCTCCGTACCAACGGGACGACCGTTCTCATCTCTATCTGCTCCTTTGCGATAGGCACGTTTGCAGGCGGCGGTTGCATGCTGCAGCCAGCGATCAGACAGGTAATCAATGCCGTGAGTGCAAAGCGCATTCGATCGTTTGCAAGGGGCACGGCCTTTCTCCAATGAGTGTTGGTGCTGCAGTGGGAATTTTGACAGTTTTTCAATAACACTGTGTCATGCACGCCTCTCAACTACCCCCAATGCCATATGCACGCATTGCTTTATGAGGCCTGACAACTCCAGGGCTGAGTGACATGTCCGCTACCTCGGCTTATCGGATATAGACCCATTCGACGCATTTGTGCGCCACCAAATCTTGCGGCTCCACAGCCTCGCCTCGTGGAAAAACCTCTATATGCATCCCTGGGCGCGTGAAGAAATCGCTCATCCAGCGGCCGTCCTCGACGATATTGCGCTCGCGCGCAAATCCCATTAGCTCAAGCTGCTGGGTGAAGCGGTCGAAGTCCAGACGACAGATCTCGGTCATTGAAGGCGATGCACCGGCCACATTGCGATTAAAACGGAATTCAAACCAGCGTCCATCGAGTTTGGTTTCATCAACACCAAAGCCGTAGCTCCACTCTTTGGTGAGCCGGCCAAAAGCACGGTATAGGGGTTCATCGTCTTTTACGAATTGAACGACCTGCCCTATTGCTGACTTCAGACGCTCGGGAGTGAAGTCGGAAATGGTCTGGCTGCCTTTGATCAACGCAAGCAGGTGGCCAAGCAAACCCTCCGCAGTGGGCTTGTCAGGCGGCACAGTGGCAGGGCTGGATGAACTCAAGGAGGATGTCTCCGTGACGGTTGCCGGAGCTGCGCCGCCCGCCGCGTGGGCGCAAGCTCCCAGAGCCAGGGTGGCGAGCAAGGCGTAGAGAGGGCGCGCGATCATGAAGCGTCCGTAGTGCGCTGATGTCGCTGCGACGCTAGTAGCATGCGGCACTGAGGTCAATCGCAGGTCTCTGTCACCCGCACCATCATCGCCGCACGCTGTACGCCTTGGCCGGCACCTCCACCGGCGGCAACACTTCCATCAGCAGTTGCCCCGCGCTGGCAGTGATACGCAGCTTGGTGCCAATGGCAAAGCCCAGTTGTTCCAGCCATAGGCCACTGAGGCGCACATGGGGTACGTGCTGGTCGCCGCCGTGATTGTGGGCGCCGGGGTAATGGGTGTAGCTGACGGTGCATTGGCGCGGGCGGCGGGCGCGGCGGGGTGCGCGTAGCGTGCCGGGGCCTTGCGGGGAGGCGTCCGGGTCGGGCGGCAGCATCGGTGGCAGCTTGGTGCGGTCGGGTTCCACAACGACCCACTGCACCCGCTTGGGCGGCGCGGGGCGCTTACGCGTGCCGGTGGGCCGTGCGCTTGCAGATGCCGTAGGTGGACGGCGGCGTGTCATGGCGCCTCCGGCTGGTGGCGGGTGATGGATGCGGCAACGCACTGCTGCAGCGCCATGGCCCTGCGTGCGGACCGGCGGCACGAGGTGTGCGGCAGCATAGCGGACTGGCAACTCAGCGTATGCGCGCAATGGGCGCTCGCCTGCTCAACAGCTGCGCGTGCGGCGAGCTGGCGCAGCATCCCGCCTACATCTAGCAGCAGGCGGTGAGCGGACGCTGGCAATAGATCAACCGGCACAGACGCCAGCATGGATGGTGCGGCACACATGGCAACGCCCTCCTGGAACAACCCAAGAACCGCCGCCAATGGCGACGGGATGTCGGGAGGTTCGAAACCGCACACAGCCGGCGGGCGTATTCCCCTTGCGGGTGTTGTATTAGCCGCCCTCCCGACGCAGGCATCGCATCGGCTTGTACCTGCAGGATGCAGGCACAAAAAACCCACCGGTTTGACGGAGGTGGGTACCGCTGTGTGAGGAGTTTCGACGCTCCTTGGGCCTAGATTGCAAGTGCACGGTCTGGCGTGTCAATACACGCTGGCGGGTCTCGCGCGGCTGTGTGCGCCGCTGGCGAAGTTCCATAAGGGCCACGCAAGCCGAACGCCTTCGCCTGATAAGTGCACCTGACCCCATCACGGTCCGAGACCCTACAGGCCAAGGGCTGCAAGCTGCATGCCCATGTATTCAAATAACGTTTTCAGATTCACTTCTTTCGTGATCAAACCCCTACCCCACACCCTGCGCGGCCTACCCGGCTACGCCGATGCCACCCTGATCGGCGACGGCCGCATGGAGCTGATCCTAGATACGGATGGATTGCGCTCCAGCGATCATTGATCTTTGCAATCGGGAATCGTCAGACGATCCTGGCTGCCTGATCTAACGACAACGGCCGCGTACTGCGGCCGTTGTCGTTTTCCTCCAGCCTCGCTGCTACGTGCGGATACACGGTGGTGTGCTTGTCTAATGCTCGTAGACCCTCGATTGGAATGACCCTCCCCCACGAGCCCGCGTTAGATACAACGAAAAACCGCAGCCGTTGATAACGCCTTCAAACTGCAGGTAACGCAGCTGGTGCAGATGACCCTAGATCCGAACCGTCGCGCCCATACCGACGCGTGGCAGGCATGGGCGCGTGGTTTGGCGACGGCCAGGCTGCAGTGGAAGTAAACCTGGAACTGTTATTTCTGGCCCTGAGTGCTCGCGACACAACGCCTGCTCGCGACCAATCTGTCTTTGAAGTCGCGTCGCAGCGCCATCGCAACAAGAAAATGAGCCGCCGTTCCCCTTTGCGCCCCCCGTCCCGGTCGCAATGCGCTGACGCCATGATGTAGGCTTCAACGCAGGGGAACATTAGGGCAGTCATGGCACTTAAGGACGAGACCGCGCCGCTTCCAAAGGCGCTGGAAGCACTTTTAGGGGATACCCCCGCCGATGAGAAGACCGGCGCTAACGCGACGCTGGGATTCACTTTTCAGCAGTGGTGGGGGGCACTCGTCGTTGCCGAGTTGCTGGAGTCCAATGAGGACTTCGCCGTAGGCATGGAAGTCAAAGAGGATGTCGCCATTCTTGATTCCGCGGCCAACCCCACCAGCGTCGAGTTCTGCCAGATCAAGAAAAACGAGCAGGCCGGCGGTTGGGGCTTGAAAGACCTCCACCGCCAAGGCGCTAAGCGGAAGAACAAACCACACGACCCTTCCATCCTGGCCAAGCTTCACAAGCGCCGGACCGAGTTCGCGGGGCATCCGACAAAGCTGCGCTTCGTGTCGAACCTGGCTGTGAAGATCGCTGCTGGCATGTCCAGCTCTCACTGCCAGCTCACCAGCCTGAGCCCTGCGGAGCAAAACGAGATCCAAGAGAAGATCGCCAAACAGCTAGCCATCGGCTTGGCAGAGGTTGACCTCGCAGACTGGGCGCTACATCGAACCAATCTTCCGCTCGGAGAGCAGTACGTTTTCCTTGCCGGCAAGCTGGCTGACTTGAGCGCCTCGGGCAAGATTCCATTCAACATCCCGAATCCCACGGTTGCAGCACGCTATCTGGCTTCCATTCTGCAATCGAAAGCTTCGCATACAAGCTATGCCAAGACGCTCCTTGAATTGCAGAGCCGGCTTCTGTCCAGAGCGGATGCGATCCAAGCGCTTTCCGAAGCCGCTGGCACTACCCACCAAGCCTGCGATCAGCTTGACGATGCGATTCAACAGCTTGCGGCTGCCGGCCATCCCTTCCTTGAGCTCAGAGCCATCAAGGCCGAACGAACCACGGTCCTTGCACACATGGTCGATCGGACCAACGATCAGTTTAAGGCCTGTGTCGCAGCGCTTGCGACCCACCTGTCCCACCTTACCCTGACCGCCTGCAGCCTACCGCTGAGAGCCCTTATGGATAGCCTGGTCAATCAAACCGTCAGTGCCTCACCTTCCGAATTCGCCGGCCTCAAGCCGGGTTACATAAACGCCCTCGCCCTACTGGTGCTCAACGATGGAATCGACGTCGACCTATTCCCTGCTGCGCTTGGTTCGCAACCTGAGGCAAGCGCATGATCCGAAACGTCACCTTCAAGACGCTCTATTTGCTGTCGCAGCGAGACAGGCGCGCACGCAAGTTGGACCTGGGACCCCGGACGCTCTTGCTGGGCAAGAACGGGATGGGCAAGTCGAGAATCACTAAAAACTTGTTCTGGGCACTTGGTTGCCTCCCACCTCGTAAGGATCGGGGTGCGTGGGACCCCAACGCGATTGCAGCCGTTTCGTTCGCCTACTCGGATAGGGAATACCTTGCATTGCGCCATGGCAAGCGACTGGGACTGTTTAGCAACGGGGCACTTCAATTCTCCACCGAGCGGGTTGGCGACTGGGACCTGCACTTGGCCAAAATCTTTGGCTATCGCCTCCCCTTGACGAGGCACGGCGGCGGGCCCGGCCAAGCCAGCATGGAACATCTTCTGACCCCCTTCTACTTGGATCAAGATGGTGGCTGGGGCATTAAATGGTCAACATTTGAGAAGCTATCGCAGTTCAAGCAATGGGCGAAGCCAACATTTGAGGCATTTATTGGCCTGAAGCCCAACGCTTGGTTCCAAGCAAAGCAGCGCCAAGAAGCCGCTTCAGCAAAGGCCAATGAGAAGCAGCGTGAGCTAGACGCGCATTCCAATGCCTTTGATCAGGTTCAAAAATCGCTTCCGCCGGAGCTGCCTCGTCTTGACCTACAGTCATTTCATGAAGAACTGGCGCGTCTTGGGAGACAAGCCAAGCAAGCTCTTGAGCTTCAAGTTTCGACGAAGGCGAAGCTCATCAGCGTCGTGTCCCGTCGGGAGCAACTTCGCTCTGAACTGAAGCTCGCCGGTGCTGCTCAGCGTGATCTGGACGCAGACATTGCGTACCTCTCAGATCTCCCCCCTGGCCCGATCGAGTGCCCCACCTGCGGTGTTAACCATCAGAACTCGTTCCATGCCCGCCTGACCCTCTCCGTCGATGCCGACACCATGGCCGCACTGGTTCAAGAACTGGGAGACCAGCGGAGCGCTGTCGACGATGAGGAACTCATGCTCCGACAGCTGTTGGCAGAAGTCGGCCAGAAGGTTGAGCAATACGAGACAGAAACCCTGAATCGGAAGGCTGATCTTCAGCTTAGCGATTTGCTCGCTACCGAAAGCCGTCGCACTCTCGACGTCGCATTCAGGAATGCCGCCGCCCCCATCCAAGCGGAACATGATCGACTAATTCTCGAGGAATACGATCTCCGGAATGAGTTGAAAATGCTGGAAGATAAGAAAAGGAAGAAGGCCGTCCAAGAGTATTACTCCGGCCGCGTCTCCACGTATTCCAACGCGCTAAACATCCCCCTTGCTGAGCAAGCCGAGAAGGTGAAGGCCGGCGACCGCGCCGGTGCTGGCGGAAGCTTCGCCCCTCGATCAGTGTTGGCGATGCATCTTGCGTTACTAGATACCAACGTAGAGCACGGAGACACGCCGATCTTCCCATTCGTCATGGACACGCCTCAGCAATCCGGCCAGGACCCAGAGAACCTCAGGAACATGATCGAAACCGCGGCATCCGCAGCTGGAGAGCACCACCAGCTCATTTTTGCAATCGAGTCGCTGCCGGAGAATACGGACATATCCCGCTTCGAAGTCGTCCACTTCAAGGCACCGCAAGGCGGTCTTATCCTAGAAGAATTTGCTTTGGTGGCCGATGTGCTGCGTGAACCTATCAACCTCTTGGATAGGGCACTCACAACTGCAGCACCCGATGATTAATCAGCAGGATCCGCTATGAACTTGATGGATCAAGCAGCAAATACCGGTTCCAGGTTCACTTCTTTCAGCGAGCTCTGAGTCAAGCGCAGCATCGCCGACCAGTTCAGTTCGATTGAAGAAGGTTGCGAGACAACGCCATAGCCAGCCACTGCGACAGTGCAGGCATCCGCAGCGACAAGCTCCTGCGGTGAACGACCACGCAAACACGACAGTGTCGTCGTGCACGGCGACACTACAGCCCGGCCGCCGCCAAACCATCGCGCCCATACCGTCCGCCACGCGGCAGGCATGGGCGCGACACGCTGGGACCTAGAACTTGTAAGTCAGCCCCAAGTACGCCAGCCGGCCTGCGTATCCGCCGCTATAGAAGCGGGCTTGGGTGTCCTCGCCCAGGTGCGAGCGCGACTCCTGCTTGGTCAGGTTCAGCACCGAGGCGGTGAGGCTGAGCGCCGGGGTGATGTTGTAGGCCGCGTTCACATCGATCTGGTAGTACGGCTCCTCAAAGACGTTCAACCCGTTGACCAGGCCTTGCACCAGTTCGCCACGACGGTTGTACGAGGCGCGCAGCAGCAGGCTATCGGCTTCGTAGAACACGGTGAGGTTGGTCTGGTTCCTGGCGCTGCCCGGCATGGACGTCTTGCCGGCCTCGGTGCCGTCTTCCAGCCGCACCGCCGCCTTGCTGGCATCGTTGTAGGTGTAGTTGACCTGCACACCCAGACCGAATGGCAGCGTGTGCTGCGCGTAGAGCTCCACACCTTGCGAGACCGCGTCCTGGCCGCCGGCCTGGGTGCTGTAGTTCTGCACGGTGACCGGTTGCCCGTCGACCATCATGTTGACGTCGCTGATCACGTCGACCGCGAAGTTCTCCACGTTCTTGCGGAACAGCCCCACACCCGCCACCGACCCCGGGTGGAAATACCATTCCAGCCCCAGGTCGAACTGGTTGGCCTTGTACGGCTCCAGGTTCTTGTTGCTGCCCGAGCCGTACCAGCCCTGCTCGCTGGCACCGCCGGTCAGGCGCCGGTCGGCCACGTACTCGGGGCTGTAGAACTCCAGGCTGCCAGGCGCGGCGATGTCGTTGTAGCTGGGACGTGCGATCACCTTGGCGGCTGCCGCGCGCAGCAGCAGGTTTTCGGTCAGGTCGTAGGCAAGGTTGAAACTCGGCAGCACGTCGGTGTAGTTGCGATCCAGCCCGCTGATTACGAACGACTCGGTGCGCTGCACGCTGTCGGACAAACGCCAGTAGCCTTCGGTCCCGCAATAGGTGTCGGCCGGGGCGCCGCTGGGCATGGCGGCGCCCTGCTGGCAGGCCAGCGGACTGCCGTCGGCGCCGTCGAAGAAGTAGTCGTTGTAGGCGGTCACCTTGTCGGTGGAATCGGCACGCTGGCCGGTGCGCGCTACCCGCACGCCGACGTTGCCACGCAGCCGCTCGGTGTGGAAGTTGAGCTGCAGGTAGGTGGAATAGATCTCTTCGTCGACGTTGTAGACGAAGTTGTCTTCGCTGCGGGTCTGCATCGCGCCGTAGGTTTGGTTCAAGTAGCCGATGTAGCCAGGGAAGTTGATCGCCGGGAATGCGCTGGCGTTGACGCCACCGGCCAGATTGTCCTGCGCGAACAGCAGGCCCGGCGAGAACTGGGTGGCGATGGCATTGCAGCGCCCGTTCCAGTAGCGGTTGTCGTAGTCGCCCGGATCGGTGCCCGGGCACACCCAGTAGTTGTTGCCGGTACTGCGGTGGATGCCGCCGTCGCGACGCTTGAGGCCGAACTGCAGCGAGTCGAAGACCTCGCCGTCGAAATGCCAGGTGGTATCGATCTGCGCGTACTGCTGCTGATTGGTATTGCGGGTCCAGGACGAGCCGGTCGAGCCCAGGTCGACCTGCAGGATGCCGTTGCGCAGGTTCTGCATCAGCTCCGGCGAGAACGTCATGCTCGGTGTGCCAGTCAGGTCCCAGGCGCTGGCGAAGTTGCCGTTGGTCCAGCTGCCGTCGGCGTTCTGCAGGCGCGGCTTGATTGGCAGGGAGAACTGCAGCTCCGGCCCGCCCTTGGCCCAGGTGCGGCCAGCCTTGAACGACACGTCCACCTGCTCGCCACGCCATTCGCCGCCCAGGTCCACCGTCTGCGACTGCGATTTCTCGATGTTGTAGCTGCCGGTGATCTGCGGCGTCGGCACCGTGCAGTCATCCGAGCCCCAGCCGCCCGGCGGCAGGCCGGCTGCGGCGGCCTGCGCCTCGCTGCAATAGTAGGTCTTGCCCGGACGCAGGCTGTAGGCGGCGCCAGTGACAATCGTGCCGCTGGGATCGAACTGCAGCCCGTCGAGCAGACGGCCGCCGCGCCAGTTGCCGTCGCCGTTAAAGCGGGCAATGTTCCACTCGGGGATCTTGATGGTATTGGTCTGCGAGTTCTGCGACAGATCGAAGCGGAAGTAGTTGGCGGTCAGGGTCAGGTCGTCGGTTGGCTTGAACTGCAAGGTCAGCTGCCCACCCTTGCGCTCGCGCTCCTCGCGTTTGGCATCCAGGCTGACCGCCGTCGGCATCATGAAACCGGTGGAGTAATTGCCGTTCTGGTTCCAGAAACCGGTCCCGCCCCACCAGTTGGCATTGAAGTCCGACGGATTTCCGTTTACGTCGACCGCCGGGCCGACTTCGTCGCGTCCGTACCACTGCCAGCTCTCGGTACTGGCATTGAGCGTGCGTGCGGTGCGCTTCTGCTGCGTGTAGCCAACGAAGACACCGAAGCGGTTGTCCTTGTCGTGCCACGAGTACGAACCGGAGAACTGGCCGTCGGTCTTCTTGCTGGTATCGGACCAGGTGCCCTCGGCGGAAACGAAGCCGGAATGTGGTTCCAGTTCCAGCGGGCGCCGCGTCTGCAGGATCACCGTGCCGCCGATGCCGCCTTCGTCGATGCGCGCTTCCGGGGTCTTGTACAACTCCGCGCTGCCCAGCAGATTCGACGGCAGCAGCGTGTAGTTGAACGAGCGCGTCGGGTCGCCGTTGGACTCGGCGGTGGCGATGTAGTTGCCGTTCAATTCGGTCAGCACCAGCTCCGAGGACAGACCGCGCACGCTGACGTTCTTGCCTTCGCCGCCGTCGCGGCTGATGACCACGCCAGGCACGCGCTGCAGCGCATCGGCCACGTTCTTGTCGGGGAATTTGCCCACGTCCTCGGCGGTGATCACATCGACCACGGCGTTGGCGTTGCGCTTCTGCTCCAGGCTTTTTTCGATCGCGTAGCGGTAGCCGGTCACCGTCACAGCGTCCAGCTCCGTGGCCTGCACCTCGGCCTGGCCTGCGGGCGCCGGCGTGCCGTCGGCCTGCTGGGCGGAGACGGTGGCGGAGGCGGCGCTCGCGAACAAGGCGATGGCGATACCGGCGGACAAGGTGCTGCGGTTGCGTGCGAATGGCATGCAGTTCATTTCGATCATGTTCTCCCAATAGTGATCGGCTTCGGCGGCTTTGTATCGATCCAACGATCGGACAAGAACACCGCGCGAGTGACGCAAAAATATCCGGCGCCGTTGCGGCGACCCGGTTTCCCTCCTCTTCTCTCCCCTTCTGCGCGGACGCGATTAGATCGTTCTAATGCAACGGAAAGCTAAGTATCACAGCCCATGCGCCAGCGCATTCTGCCGCGCAGCAGGCCGCAGCAATACAAGCACCACGATGCGCGGTCGGGCTCGCCACGCTTGCATGCAGCACAGCACGGCACAGCCTGCTTGCCGCAGCAGCTTCATCGCGGCCCGCAACACGCCCTCGCCCGAAACCAGGCGCACGCGGTTTACCGAAGCGCCTGCAGGCTCCCCGTCACTGCAACCGAGCTCAGCAAAAAGCAGGCTCGACATGCGTGTTGGCCTACTCCAGGACCTGGCCACCACACGCCGCTTGGCTGCCGTCGCCATCGCACAGATGTGCCGCGACGGCGAGTCAGACAGGATGTCTGCCGCGCCGAAGAGCCGATTCCCGGCCGCGCTGGCGCTCTCACCGAAGCTTACAATCGACAGTCCGCGCCTGGACGTACCCTCACCCCAACCCCTCTCCCGCAGGAGAGGGGCTTGAGTGCCTCGTCGGTCGTGTCTTCCATGTCCGCCTCGGTAACGCAAGGGCTGACCTGAGGCGCCACTGAGTTCATCGAGACCTTTTACGACCGAGGAACCGGCCCCCGGCCGCGCTACCGCTCTCAGCGCAGTTGGCAATTCGAAGACCCATACCCCAGAACGACAACTTTCTGGCGCGCCAACCGGCCACATCTATCAAGTCCGCCGCGCCTGGGCCGATACCGCTTCCATGGACAGACTGAGCATTATCGGACTGGTGCTGGCGATCGTGGCGATCGTGGGCGGCAGCGTGTTGAAAGGCGCCGGCATTTCGTCGCTGTGGTCGCCGGCTGCCTTCCTCATCGTGATCGTGGGCACCGTGGCGGCGATCCTGCTGCATACCTCCCCGGCGGTTTTCCGGCGCGCGTTCAAGATCCTGCGCTGGGTGATCCAGCCGCCGTCCAGCGATCGGCCGCAGCTGCTGGCGCGTATCGTGGAATGGAGCAACATCGCGCGTCGTCAGGGCCTGCTGGGCCTGGAAGATCAGCTGCCGCGCCAGAGCGATGCCTTCCTGCGCAAAGGCCTGCAGATGCTGGTCGACGGCGTGGAGCCCGAATCCATGCGGCATATGCTGGAAATCGAAGTCGATAACCAGGAGCGTCAGGATCTTGCCGCGGCCAAGGTGTTCGAGGGCATGGGCATCTATGCGCCCACGCTGGGCATCATCGGCGCGGTACTCGGCCTGATGGCGGTGATGAAGAATCTGGCCGACCCGGCCATGCTCGGCCACGGCATCGCGGCGGCGTTTACCGCCACCATTTACGGCATTGCCTCGGCCAATCTGCTGTTTCTGCCGGTGGCGGCCAAGCTCAAGAGCGTGATCCATTGCAGCACCAACGAGCGCGAAATGGCGATCGAAGGGCTGATTGCGATCGCTCAGGGCGAGAACCCGCGCAACATCGAGTCGAAATTGGCAGGCTACTTGCATTAGAGCTGCTATGGCCCGTCGTCGCAAACACCACGAAGAACATGGCAACCACGAAGCGTGGGCGATTCCGTACGCCGACCTGATGACCTTGCTGCTCGCATTTTTTGTGGTGATGTACGCCATCTCCTCGCTCAACGAGGGCAAATACAAGGTCATGGCGCAGGCGCTGACCAGCGCGTTCGGCGGCTCGTCCACCAACGCCAGCCCGGTGCAACTGGGCAAGACCCAGAGCCTGGGCGCCGATTACGACCGCCCGTCGGTGATCAAGGCCGGCGCGCCGATGGCCGCGTCCAATGGCCCCACCGACCCCACCCTGCTGCCGTCGATGGCCGCGCAGATGCGCATGCCGGTGTCGCTGCGCAATCAGACCCAGCTGGCGCGTGCGCAGCGGCAGATGGACGCGGTTGCCGAACAGCTGAGCAAGACGCTGTCGCCGCTGATCGACAAGAAACTCATCACCATCCGCCGCAACGATCTGTGGATCGAAGTGGAGATCAACAGCGACATCCTGTTCGGTACCGGCTCGGCCACCCTGGCCGGCGGCGCCCGCGGAACGCTGTCCACGTTGGCGTCCGTGCTGCGCGATGCGCCCAACGGCGTGCGCGTGGAGGGCTATACCGACAACCAGCCCATCGCCACCCTGCAGTTCCCCTCCAATTGGGAGCTGTCGGCGGCGCGTGCGGCCAGCGTGGTGCACCTGTTTGCCGACGATGGCATCGCCCCGCAACGATTGGCGATGGTGGGCTATGGAGAATTCCGCGCACGTGCCGATAACACAACCGAGGCGGGACGGAATGCGAACCGGCGTGTGGTGTTGATCATCCTCGCTGACTCAGCTGGCTCACTCGCACCCGATCCGCCATCGCAGTTGCACGCGACCGCCGCCGGGGCGCCAAAGCTTCCCAAGTCAGACGGCGGCCAAACGGCCGTCACCACCGAAAGCGGCACAAGTTCCGTCCCCGCCGTAATTGAAGGAGTGCAGTGAGATGCGTATCTGGGCAATCGCCAACCAAAAGGGCGGCGTAGGCAAGACCACCACGACGCTGGCGCTGGGTCGCGGCTTGGCCGCGCTCGGCCATCGGGTGTTGTTGATCGACCTCGACCCGCACTCCTCGCTCACCCGCGCGTTCGGCGTGGCGGTCGACCCGCCGCCGCGCGGGGTACTGGATCTGTTCGGCACCCCGCCGAGCGATCTGGCCAGCCTGGCGCACGAAAGCAGCATCCCCGGCCTGTCGTATGTGTGCGCGCAAGCCGCACTGGCCACGCTGGAGCGCCGTAGCGCCAATCAACCCGGCCTGGGCCTGGCATTGCAGAACGCCATGACCCGCCACGCCGGGCAACACGATTACATCCTGCTCGACTGCCCGCCTACGCTCGGCCTGCTGATGATCAACGCGCTGGCCGCTTGCGACCGCGTGGTGGTGCCGACCCAGGCCGAGCCGCTCGCACTGCATGGCCTGGCCAGCATGGTGCGCACCGCCGACATGGTGCAGCGCTCGCGTCGCCGCGAGCTGCCGGTGTCGATCCTGCCGACCTTGTTCGACCGCCGCACCCGCGCCGGCAACGAAACGCTCAAAGAAATGCAGACCACCTACGGACCGGTGGTGTGGGAAGACGCCGTTCCGATGGACACCCGTATTTGCAATGCCGCCGCACTGACCGTCCCCGCCACCGGCGCCGATTATCAGGGCCGCGGCCTGTCCGCCTATCGCCGCGCGCTGGAATGGGTGCTGGCCGATGACGCGATGCGTATGGAGCAAGCCGCATGAGCAACCACACCGCCAACGGTGAGCTGGACGATTATCTGGAAGGCTTGCTGCACGATGCCGGCGTAGATATTCCCGCCGCCGTCGCGAGCACGCCTTCCGCTGCAACCCTGGCCGCTGCGCCCGCTGCCGCACTTGCCACGATCGAAGAGACCGACGTCGCTGTCGCCGAAGCGCCGGTTGCCGTTGCCGCAACGCCAGAAGTCATCGCCGCCGGTCTTCTGGCCGACCTGCGTTCGGACCCGGCACTCGGTGCGCCCGTGATTGCCGCACCGAGTGCTGCCGATATCGCCGCCGATTTCCTGGCCGAGATGGATGCCGACCCGGCGTTCGGACCGCCTGTGGTCGCCGCACCGAGCGCTGCCGACATCGCCGCCGATTTCCTGGCCGAGATGGACGCCGACCCGGCATTCGGGCCGCCCGTGGTCGCCGCACCGAGCGCTGCAGACATCGCCGCCGACTTCCTGGCCGAGATGGATGCCGACCCGGCGTTCGGCCCGCCCGTGGTCGCCGCACCGAGTGCTGCAGACATCGCTGCCGACTTCCTGGCCGAGATGGATGCCGACCCGGCATTCGCCACGGCCGCGCCCAGCCCGTTCATGAGTACGGCCGATCTGATGGCCGAAATGGATGCCGACCCGGCCTTTGGCACCGCCTCCTCTGCGGTAGATCTGCTGACTGCCGATCTGCTGGCAGAAATGGATGCCGACCCGGCGTTCGGGCTGGAAGCCGCACCGGTCGCCGTGCCGGCACCTGCACCGCGTGCAGCGCCCGCACCGCCACGCGCCGCACCGGCACCGGTATATCCGCAAGGCCTGCAGGCACTGCTTGCGCCTGGCCAGGCCGAAAAGATCCATGCAGAGCGCCGCGCCAGCGAACGCAGCACCCGCTGGCTGCGTCTGCGCTGTGGCGAACAAACGTATGCGCTGGAATTGCTCAAGGTGCAGGAAGTGGTCTTGCCGGTGCCGCTATTGCCGCTACGCGGCACCGCCAGCGCCATGCTGGGCATCATGAATCTGCGTGGCCAGGTGGTGCCGGTGATCGATCTAGGCATCCATCTGGGCTCGTCGCCGGTAAACATGGACCTGCACACCCGCGTGGTGGTGCTGGAAGAAAATGGCGAAACCATGGGCCTGCGTGTGTCGGCCGTGGAAGACGTCACCAGCCTCACCGATCACCAGATCGAGCCGCCGGACAACGCACGCCTGTGCCGTATTTCCAACAACCTGTTCCGCGGTGTCGCCCGCCTGGGCCATCAACCGATGATCCTGCTCGATGCCACGCACCTGCTGCATTAACGCAGGGCTTGCGCAATCTGGCGTGTCGCCGATTCACCGTTAAAGCTTTTCCGCCTTCCGCCGTTAGTACGCATAGAACCAGCCGTTCGGAGCAACAATGAGCACAGTGATATTGGGTGAGGATCTCGGCATCGAGACCAGCGCCGACCTCAAGCAGAAGCTTGCCGGATTCCTTACCCAGGGCGGCGACCTGGTGCTTGATGCCGGTGAAGTCCGCCGCATCCACACCGCCAGCGTGCAGTTGCTCTGCGCCTTTGTGCAGAGTCGCCGCCAGGCCGGTCTGCATACCGAATTCGATGGCTGCAACGACACTTTTAGAGATGCGGCACGTCTGCTCGGCGTCACCGACGCACTGGGACTTTCCGCATCCAATGACAACCTGAAATCTGTGGAGAACGCCGCATGAGCGCACGTATCTTGGTGGTGGACGATTCGGCGTCAATGCGCCAGATGGTCTCTTTCGCCCTCACCTCCGCCGGCTTTGCCGTCGAAGAAGCCGAAGACGGCGCAGTTGCGCTGGGCCGCGCGAAGGGCCAGCGCTTCAATGCGGTGGTGACCGACGTGAACATGCCCAACATGGACGGCATCTCGCTGATTCGCGAGCTGCGCCAGCTGCCGGACTACAAGTTCACCCCGATGCTGATGCTCACCACCGAATCGGCGGCCGACAAGAAGTCCGAAGGCAAGGCCGCCGGTGCCACCGGTTGGCTGGTCAAGCCGTTCAATCCAGAACAGCTGATCGCCACCGTGCAGAAAGTTCTCGGTTAATCCTTACTCGCTTCACCATCGGATCTCACGCCCATGAGCATGGACCTGCAACGTTTCCACGCCACCTTTTTCGAGGAAAGCCGTGAAGGGCTCGACGCGATGGAGGCCGGGCTGTTGTCCCTTGAAGAGGGCAACCGCGACCCGGAAATCATCAACTCGGTGTTCCGCGCCGCACACTCCATCAAGGGTGGCGCAGCCACTTTCGGGTTCGAGGCCGTCGCCGGTCTGACCCACGTGCTGGAGACGCTGCTGGACGAGTTGCGCTCCAACAAGCGCCAGCTCGAACCCAATGCGGTCGACGCCATGCTCGGCTCGGTCGATGTGCTGCGCGCCCTGCTGCGCGAAGCCGAACACGGCACTCCCGCCGACCCGGCCGCGGTCAAGGCCGTGCATACGCGCTTGAACGCGGTGCTGGCCGGCGAAGCGCCGGTTGCGGTGGTGGTCGCCAAGCCGAAGGAAGAAGAACCCGAAGCCTGGCATATCGGTTTCACCCCGGCGCCGTCGCTGTTCATGAGCGGCAACGACCCGCTGCGCATCATCCGCGAGCTGGAGCACCTTGGCCCGCTGCAGATTGCCGCGCGTCTGGAGCGCATGCCGGGCTTTGAAAGCATCGACCCGCTGGAAGCCTATCTGGCGTGGGATCTGGGCCTGATCGGCAAGATTCCGCGCAGCAAGATCGAAGACACCTTCGCCTGGGTGGTGGACGATTGCGAGCTGGACATCCGCCCGATGGCGGTGCCCGGCCCGCCGCCGAGCCTGGCGGTAGACGCCGCAGCGCCAGTAGCGGCCGTTGCACCGGCCGCTGCCGCAGCCGCTGAGCCTGCCGCTGCTGCTGCGACGCCAGCCAAGGCCGCCGCCGCAGAAGCCGAAAGCTCCATCCGCGTCAGCGTCGACAAGGTCGATGCATTGATCAACCTGGTCGGCGAGTTGGTGATTACGCAGGCCATGCTCAAGCAGGTCTCCGCCGGGCTGGATCCGGCGCATGCCGAACAGCTGTTCGCCGGTCTGGATCTGCTCGAGCGCAATACCCGCGATCTGCAGGAAGCGGTCATCGGCGTGCGCATGCTGCCCGTCGATGCGGTGTTCCGCCGCTTCCCGCGCCTGGTGCGCGACCTGTCCAGCCGTCTCGGCAAGCAGGTGCGTCTACGCACCATTGGCGAAAGCACCGAACTGGATAAGGGCTTGATCGAAAAGATCGCCGACCCGCTCGTGCACCTTGTGCGCAACTCGATCGACCATGGTCTGGAAATGCCCGATGCGCGCCGCGCCTCCGGCAAGGACGAGACCGGCACGATTACCTTGGCGGCCTCGCATCAGGGTGGCCACATCGTGATCGAAGTCAGCGACGACGGCCGTGGCCTCAATCGCGCCAAGATCCTGGAAAAAGCGGCCGAACGCGGCATCGCCGTGCCGGACAACCCGACCGATTCGCAGGTGTGGGACCTGATCTTCGCACCGGGCTTCTCCACCGCCGATGCCGTCACCGATCTCTCCGGTCGTGGCGTGGGCATGGACGTGGTCCGCCGCAACATCCAGGGCTTGGGTGGAGAAGTACAGCTGGAAAGCAGCGCCGGCAGCGGTACCCGCGTGCTGATCCGTCTGCCGCTGACCCTTGCCATTCTGGACGGCATGACCGTCTCGGTGGCCGGCGAAACGCTGATCCTGCCGCTGTCCTACGTGCTCGAAGCGCTGCAGCCGGCCGCCGAAGACGTCCGCTCGATGGCAGGCGAAGGCCGGGTGCTGCGGGTGCGTGGCGAGTATCTGCCGATTCTCTCGCTCACCAATTACTACGGATTCGGCGGGCAACAGTCCTCGAAGGAACCGCTGGTGGTGGTGGTCGAAGGCGACGGCCAGAAGATCGCGCTGGAAGTGGACGAACTGCTCGGCCAGCAACAGGTTGTCGTCAAGAACATCGAAAACAACTACCGCCGCATTCCGGGCGTCTCTGGCGCCACCATCCTGGGCGATGGCCGTGTGTCGCTGATCGTGGATATCGGCGGACTGGTGCGCTCGTTGAAGGTGCCGCAGGCAGCGTAAGGCAACATCCCGCGGCACGGATGCCGCGGCGCAACGCTCTTAACGCGATCGATGAGCGATCGGGGTTGGAGAGATCGCCGGCAGTATGGGGGCTGCCGGCATCAGCAATACCCGTCCGGCCCGACACGACCGACGGAAAATCTGGCCCTTCGTCCGGATCGTTCGACTCAGCCATCATCTCGCGCGCCCGCATCTTGCCGGCCGCCCGTGCGGCCAGTCGCTCTCTGCAACATGAGATGACCGCTATGAACTGGTTTCGCAATCTTGCCGTCGCGCGCAAGTTGGCCGTGGCGTTTTCGTTTACCGCACTGATTACCGTAAGCCTTGGCGCTTTCGCATTGGTGCGCATGCAATCCAGCGCGCAGCTATTGCGCGATATCGGTAATGTCTGGGCGCCGGCGGTGCAGCAGTTGAGCGAAATGCGCGCCCTGCTCGGCGAATTCCGCACCTACGAACTGGCCCAGCTGGCACATGCCGACGACCCGAAGGCAGTGCAGAATTATTTCGAGCGTATGGACAAGGCGCGTGCCGACATCGATGTCGCACAAAGCGCTTACGCCAAGACCACCACGCCCGGCAAAGAGGCCGAGCTATACGATGCGGTCAAGCTGAAACTGGCTGATTACTACAAGGCCAACGCTGCGCTCAGCGCCGCCATACGCGCCGATGATCTGGCCACCGCCAATACCGTATCCGACGAGCAATCACGTCCGGCGCGACGCGAACTGTTTGCCAAACTCGTTGAGCTGACCAAGTTCAACAGCGCGCAAATGACCAGCGAAATCGCAAAAGCCGAAGCCACCTACCAACGCTCGGTGCAGGTGATGATCGCGGCGATGACGCTGGTGGTGTTGCTGGCCGCCTTCGCCGGCTGGTTCATCGCACGCAGCATCGCTGGCCCGCTCGGTCGCGCCACCCGCGTGGCCGGCGCCATTGCGCAGGGC
Organism: Xanthomonas sp. WHRI 8932A; assembly: GCF_035012785.1. Classification (NCBI taxonomy): domain Bacteria; kingdom Pseudomonadati; phylum Pseudomonadota; class Gammaproteobacteria; order Lysobacterales; family Lysobacteraceae; genus Xanthomonas; species Xanthomonas sp. WHRI 8932A. The sequence goes on along the minus strand of NZ_JAYGQQ010000007.1, from coordinate 324,097 downwards.
AAACTGGACAACACCATCCAGGTCGATAGCCGCGACGAGGCCGGTCAGTTGCTACACAGCATGCAAGGCATGCAGCGCCAGCTGCAGGCCGTGCTGGCCGCGCAATCGGACATGGCGCAACGCCACGACGCCGGCCAGATCAGCTACCGCATGGACGCAGACGCATTTCCTGGCGACTACGGCACCATGGTGCGCGATACCAATGCCCTGGTCGGCTCGCATATCGCGGTGAAGATGCAGCTGACGCAGATCATGTCGCGCTATGCCATCGGTGACCTGAGCCAGGACATGCAACGGCTGCCCGGCGAAAAGGCCGTGCTCACCGACACCATGGACACCGTCAAGCGCAATCTCTCTTCGATGAACAGCGAGATCAAGATGCTGGCGCAGGCCGCCGCCAATGGCGACTTCAGCGTGCGCGGCGATGCGCAGCGCTTCCAGTACGACTTCCACGCGATGGTGGCGAGCCTCAACACCTTGATGGCCACCTCCGACACCAACCTGCGCGCGTTGTCGGGGGTGTTGCAGGCGATTGCAGCCGGCGACCTGACGGCGCAGATGCACGGCGAGTTCAATGGCGTGTTCGCGCAGATGCGCGACGATGCCAATGCCACCACCGAGCAGTTGTCTGGCATCGTCGGGCGGATTCAGCACGCCACCGTGTCGATCAATGCCGCGGCCAGCGAGATTGCCGCCGGCAACCAGGATCTGTCGCAACGTACCGAACAACAAGCGGCCAACCTGGAAGAAACCGCCGCCTCGATGGAGGAGCTCACCTCCACCGTCAAGCAGAACGCCGAGCATGCGCGTCAAGCCAATCAGCTCGCCATCGGCGCAGCGACGGTGGCCTCGCAAGGCGGCGATGTGGTCGCGCAGGTGGTCACCACCATGTCCGGCATCGAGGTGTCGTCGAAGAAGATCGCCGAGATCATCTCGGTCATCGACGGCATCGCTTTCCAGACCAATATCCTGGCCTTGAACGCAGCAGTGGAAGCGGCACGTGCCGGCGAACAGGGCCGCGGTTTCGCCGTGGTTGCTTCCGAAGTGCGCACATTGGCGCAGCGCTCTGCCGGTGCCGCAAAAGAGATCAAGCACTTGATCGACGACTCGGTCGGCAAGGTCGCCGAAGGCTCGCTGCTGGTGGACCAGGCCGGCAAGACCATGGCCGATATCGTGGCCAGCGTGCAGCGCGTCACCGACATCATGGGCGAGATCTCTGCCGCATCGCAGGAGCAATCCAGCGGCATCGAGCAGGTCAACCTCACTGTGACGCAGATGGACGAAGCCACCCAGCAGAATGCCGCGCTGGTGGAAGAAGCCACCGCCGCCGCACGGTCGATGGAAGAACAGGCCGGCCAGCTGTCCGATGCCGTAGCGATCTTCAAGCTGCAGCCCACCGCTGCGGTGACGATGGCACCGGCGCGCCCCGCCCCGACAGCGCGCAAGCCGCTCAAAACGCCTGTGGCCAAGCGCGCTGCCGCCACCGCCGCACCGGCGAGCAAAACGAAAACCGTGGCACGCCCCACCCTGGCAGCCGCCTCAGGTGGGGACACCAGCTGGCACGAGTTCTGAGGTCTTTCGCGGCATCGGCTGCGGTTACGCGGCCTGCACCACCAAGCCCTGGCAGCGATGCCGGGGCTTGTGCGTTTCTACGGGTATGCAGGAAGCCGCTCGTGGTCGCGCGCCTCCAGTACCGGCACACGATGCCGCCCTGGGAAACCACGTAGCCCACAGCGCTCAGCACCGCGGAATAGAAGGCTTGCAATGGCTTGCAAACCACGGTGCCTGTGTCATCCCGTTACACGCGCCAGCGGCCCTGCACATCGCGCCACTGCGTCGTGTTCGCGTCGACCGCGCTGAACGCAAGCGTGCCAAGCGAGCCCGAGTGGCTTAAGAAACCGGGCGAGCGAACGCTACCGGTGTACCTCTTTCCCACCCTCCCTTAGAGAATCACCATGAAATTCCTGCACTCCCTGACCGTCGGGCGACGCCTGGCGTTGGCATTCGCGTTGCTGATCGTTTTGTTGGCCGGCTCCACCACCCTGGCGCTGTACGAGTTCAAGACCGTCAAAAACCAGGTCTCGATCATCATCGAGGTCAACAATCGCAAGGCCGCGCTGCTCAACCAGATGCGCGAAAGCAACATGCTCGGCGAGCGCTACATGCGTGACTTCATGCTGGCCGCACCGCAACAACTGCCCACCGTCGATGCACAGCTCAAGGAAAATCGTGCGCATTACGCACAACTGTGGGCCGCGCTGCAGCAGCTGCCGACCAACACCGACGGCATGCGCGCGCGCCAGGCCATCCAGGACAGCCTCACCGCTGCCCGTGCCACCAACAACCGCCTGCTCGGCATGGTGCGCGATGGCAATCTCGACGGCGCCAAGCAGCTGTTGAATGGCGAAGCGCAGCCCTTGCTGGAACGCCGCTCCAAGGCGATCGCCGCGGCGGTGGAATTGCAGAACCAGCAGAACGCCGCCGGTGCAGACACGATCCTGAGCAGTGTGGCGCTGGCCAATCGCGCCTTGATCGCCTTCGGCCTGTTGTCGGCCGGCCTGGCCGCTGCACTGGCGTGGCTGATTTCGCGCAGCCTGGTGCGCCCCTTGCAACAGGCCACCCAGGTGGCCGAGGCGATCGCACACGGCAAGCTGGATAATCCGATCGGCCCGCAGCCGCGCGACGAGCCTGGTCAATTGTTGACCAGCATGCGCGGCATGCAGGATCAGCTCAAAGCCGTGGCCGCTGCGCAGCAGGACATGGCGCGCCGGCACGACGCTGGCCAGATCAGCTTCCGTATGGATCAGGCGGCGTTTCCCGGCGAATACGGCACCATGGTGCGCGACACCAATGCACTGGTCGCATCGCATATCGAAGTAAAGATGAAGCTGGCGCAGATCATGTCGCGCTATGCCATCGGCGACCTGAGTCAGGACATGGACCGCCTGCCCGGCGAGAAGGCCGTGCTCACCGACACCATGGATGCCGTCAAGCGCAATCTCTCGGCAATGAATAGCGAGATCCAGTTGCTTGCGCAGGCCGCCGCCAATGGCGACTTCAGCGTGCGTGGCGATACGCAGCGGTTTCAGCATGATTTTCTGGCGATGGTGGAAAGCCTCAACCAGTTGATGGCGACCGCCGACGGCAATCTGGGTGCGTTGTCCAAGGTGCTGCAGGCCATTGCCGCCGGCGACCTGACCGAGCGCATGCAGGGCCAGTTCCATGGCGTGTTTGCGCAGATGCGCGACAACGCCAATGCCACCACCGCGCAGTTGTCCGGCATCGTCGGGCGTATCCAGCTGGCCACCAGCTCGATCAATACCGCTGCCGGCGAAATCGCTGCCGGCAACAACGACCTGTCGCAGCGCACCGAACAACAGGCCGCCAACCTGGAAGAAACCGCCGCGTCGATGGAGGAACTCACCTCCACCGTCAAGCAGAACGCCGAAGGCGCACGCCAGGCCAATCAGCTCGCCATCGGTGCCGCCAACGTGGCCTCGCAAGGTGGCGAAGTGGTCAGCAAGGTCGTCGCGACCATGGCCGATATCCAGGCCTCGTCGAAAAAGATTGCCGACATCATCAGCGTCATCGACGGCATCGCGTTCCAGACCAATATCCTGGCCTTGAATGCGGCAGTGGAAGCGGCGCGTGCCGGCGACCAGGGCCGCGGCTTTGCGGTGGTGGCCAGCGAAGTACGCACCCTGGCGCAACGCTCGGCCGGTGCGGCGAAAGAGATCAAGGACCTGATCGACGACTCGGTGAGCAAGGTCGCCGAAGGTTCGCGACTGGTAGACCAGGCCGGCACCACCATGACCGAGGTCGTGGCCAGCGTGCAGCGCGTGACCGACATCATGGGCGAGATCTCCGCCGCTTCGCAGGAGCAGTCGGCCGGCATCGAGCAGGTCAACCTCACCGTGACGCAGATGGACCAAGCCACCCAGCAAAACGCCGCGCTGGTGGAAGAAGCCACCGCCGCTGCACGGGCGATGGAAGAGCAGGCCGGCCAGTTGTCCGATGCGGTGGCGATCTTCAAACTCCACCCCGGCCAGACGCAGCCGGCAACGGCAACCCGCCCTGCCCCGCAGCGGCTGACATCCGTCGCCCCGACGGGTGTGCCCCGCCACCTTGGATCTGTGAAAGCGAAGCCCGCGATCAAACCCGCGGTGGCCTCGCGCCCAGCCCTGGCAACGACCGCCGACAGCCAGGCGAACTGGCGCGAGTTTTAAGCGCACGGCTCTCGCCCACCTCCCGCACGGAGGTGGATTCGGATGAGGGGACGGCTCAGCGTCACGGCACCAGTCGTCCTCACGCCGCCTCACCCAAAGCCCCAGAACGCCCCGGCCAACCACCGGGGCGTTCTGCTATCGGGACGCTACAAACCCGCATCATCGGGCGCTTCACCACACCAACGATTCACCCGCCTGCGCTGCCGTTGGTCGAAAGGTGATCAAGCGCAAGCTTCTGCGGCCGATACACACAGCAATGAGGGCGGAAGCGCCCGCGCCATGTCGAAGGATGTCCGCATGCACACCGCCAATTCCATCCGCTCTGCCCGCAACATGCTGGGCGCCGCATTCGCCGTCGCCGTGCTGGCAGCGGGCGTGTCGTTGCCGCCCTCGTTTGCCGCACCGGCCGCACCGGTCTCCGTGCTGCTGGACAGCGTGCCGGTGAGCGCACTGCAGTCGCTTGCCATCGACCTGGTGCAATTGCGCGACGACCAACGTGCCCAGCTCGCCGCCGCGCACGATGCGGCACGCGTGCAGGCCTATGACGAGCGCATGGGCAACCTGCGTCAACGCATCGCCCGGCATGCCGGCTATTTCCAGGCCACTGCGCCGCAGGGTGAGCAGGCGCGCCAGTTTGCAGTGGTGCAGCAGCAGCTGGGCCAGTACCTGGCGCAACAGCGTCTGGCCAATCGCGCCCTGCATGCTGGTGACCTGTACCAAGCGCAAGCCTTGTCGCTTGGCCAGCCCGGCGATACCCACCAGATACTCTGGACCGAGCTGCAGAACCTGCAGGCTTCGGTGGCCAAGGTCGGCACGCCGCAGCACCGCTAAGCGCATTCCGGCGTGCGCCGATCGGCCGCAGTACGGCCATCGCCATTCCCTCTACAACACGCTGTACCGCTTCACGTGATCTGCCTTGCAGCGGATCGTGCGCGCCGCGCGGTGCCTGCATGTTTCGGTGTGTAGGCGTCAACAGAGGGCGCTGTCGCGACGCAGGCGATGGCGTGCCGGCCAGATGTCGGTGCGTTGCACGCCGTGCCGGAGCAATTGACGTCACGCAATGCTCAACATTTCTATTACCGGGTCGCTATTTGACTTATCCCGGTCACAATCCTCTCGCTGGATACCTGTCATGACGTTCAAGAGCTCGCTCGCAAAGACGTTGGCCAATGTGCCGCTCAAGCGCAAATTCTTCGCCCAAACCGCGCTCGTTGCATTGGGCATCATCATCCTTGCCGTCATCGCGGCACGCATGCAGTACGTCGATCTCACCGATACGCGTCGCGACGGGCTCAAGAGCCAGATCGAAATGGCGATGGCGGTGGTCAACGGCTACGCCGAGCGCGCCGACAAGGGCGAGATGGACGTGGCCACTGCAAAGAGCAGAGCGCTGTCCACCTTGTCAACCATGCGCGCACGCGGTGGCGTGGACTACATCTACGTCACCGACCAGGCGCCGGTGATGCTGATGCATCCCACCCGCCCGGACCTCAATGGCAAGCCGTTGACCGATGTGCTCAGCCCGGACGGCAAGCGTATTTTCCCGGCGTTCGTGACCGCCGCGCAGGCTGGCGGCGGCTATGTCGATTACACCTGGGCCAAGCCCGGGCAGAAGGACCCGGTGCAGAAAACCTCGTATGCGGCGCTGTACAAGCCGTGGGGCTGGGTGATCGGCACCGGTGTGTATCTGGACGACACCCAGTCGCAGGCGCTGGCGTTTACCGGCATCGTGACCCTGGCCGGTGGCGTGCTGATGCTGCTCAACCTGCTGGTCGGCTGGATGATCGGCAACTCGATCCTGGAGCCGGTCTCGCGCGCATTGGCCGCGATCAAGGGCGTGGCACGTGGCGATTTGAGCGTGCGCACTGCCGAACATGGCAACGATGAAATCGGCCAGATGCTCAAGGCCACCGACGACATGGTGCACACCCTGGAGCGCTTCTCCGCGCAGACCAAGGTGATGATGCACATGCATGCCGGCGACGACGTCACCCACCGCATGCCCACCGATTTCCCCGGCGTCTATGGCGAGCTGGCCTCCGGCATCAACACCATGCTCTTCGAGCACCTGGATGCCATCGTCGATGCCATCGGCATCCTCAACGAATACGCACAAGGCGACCTGTCGCGCGATGCGGTCCGCCTGCCTGGCACGCGTGCGGTACTGCACGAAGCGGTCGACGCAGCCAAAGCCAGCCTGCTGGCCATCAACACCGAGATCAAGCGACTGGCGCAGGCAGCGGCCAGCGGCGATTTCAGCCAGCGTGGCGATGCAACGCGCTTCAAGCACGATTCGGCGCGCATGATCAACGACCTCAACGCGATGATGGAAGTCAGCGACCGCAACCTGGGCAAGCTGTCCGAGCTGCTGGCCGCATTGGCCGAAGGCGACCTCACCGCGCGCATGGACGGCGAGTTCCACGGCGTGTTCGCACGTATGCGGGACGATGCCAACACCACGGCCACGCAGCTGGCCGGCATCGTCGGGCGCATCCAGCAGGCGGCCGGTTCGATCACCGGCTCGGCCAGCGAAATCGCCGCCGGCAACAACGATCTGTCGCAGCGCACCGAACAACAGGCGGCCAATCTGGAAGAAACCGCCGCCTCGATGGAAGAGCTCACCTCGACCGTCAAACAGAATGCCGAGAGCGCGCGTCAGGCCAACCAGTTGGCGATCGGCGCGGCCAGCGTCGCATCGCAGGGCGGCCAGGTGGTGAGCCAGGTGGTGGACACCATGTCCGGCATCCAGACCTCGTCCAAGAAAATCGCCGAGATCATCAGTGTCATCGACGGCATCGCGTTCCAGACCAACATCCTGGCGTTGAACGCGGCGGTGGAAGCGGCGCGTGCCGGCGAGCAAGGCCGCGGTTTCGCGGTGGTCGCCTCCGAGGTGCGCACGCTCGCACAGCGCTCGGCCGGTGCGGCGAAAGAGATCAAGCATCTGATCGACGACTCGGTCGGCAAGGTGGCGCAGGGGTCGGCACTGGTGGATCAGGCCGGCAAGACCATGGCCGACATCGTGTCCTCGGTGCAGCGCGTGACCGACATCATGAGCGAGATCTCCGCCGCCTCGCAGGAACAGTCGGCCGGCATCGAACAGGTCAATCTCACCATCACCCAGATGGACGAGAGCACCCAGCAGAACGCCGCACTGGTGGAAGAAGCCACCGCTGCCGCCAACGCGATGCAGCAGCAGGCGCAGCAGCTGGACGATGCGGTGTCGACGTTCCGGGTGGTTGCTGTATCCGCTACTCAGCATGGCAATGCAGGCATGCGCGCACCCAAGCGAGTGGCGTTGGCGGCTTACTAATAGCGGCCGGCAACACGTCGCACGTGGCTGTCAGACCGGTAGGGCGCGGAGGAAAGTGGTGTCGGGGGGGTACATGCCGATTCCGAACATCGTCCGCGCCCACCTGACCGCCGCGCTCCTGATGGTGCTGATCGCGCTACCTGCTAATCCGCGTCAGCGGGTTCTTCCCCTCCCTTTGCAGCCACGCCCATGACCTCGCTTTCCACGCACTCACGTTTCGGCGGCCGCCTTGCGTACCGCCTGATGTTCGGCACCGCGGTCATCGCCTCGCTGTGCTTCGGCCTGACCGCTGCCATCACCTATTGGCAAAGCAGTCGTGCACTGAGTGCGTCTGCCCAGGCCACGATGCAGAATGCCGCGCGCTACCAGGCCGAGCAGATCGGCAGCGAACTGGGTCAGGCACTGACCACCGGCCAATCGCTGGCCACCAGCTTGCTGGTGCAACGCGCCAATGGCGGCATCAGCCGCGATACGGCGGCTGCGGTAATACACGACCAGCTGCAGGATCACCCCGAGTGGGTGGGCATGGGCACGCTGTGGGAAGCGCAGGCCTTCGATGGCAAGGACAGCGACTTTGCAAACGCCAAGGGCCACGACGCCACCGGCCGGTTCATGACGTATTGGGGGCGCGATGGCCAGACGCTGGTGCGTGAGCCGCTCACCGATTACGAAACCCCGGGCCTTGGCGACTGGAATCTCAAGCCGCGCACACTGCTGCGGCAAACCGTTGCCGAACCCTACGACTACAAGATTGGCGGCAAGACGGTGCTGATGACCACCTTGTCCACGCCGATCCTGCAGGACGGCAAGTATCTGGGTGCCGTGACCGTGGACGTGGCACTGGCTGCGTTGCAGCAGCGCCTGGGTGCATTGCGCCCGATGGACAATGGGTATGTCGAACTGCTGTCGCCCGCCGGCGTGGTGTTGTCATCGCGCGATACCGCGCGCATCGGCAAGCCGCTCACCGACGCGCGCCACCGCGCCATGCTCGATGCGATCAAGGACGGCAAGGATTCGGTGGATTTCACTCCCGATGCCGACGGCACGGTGAGTGCGTATGTGCCGCTGCAGATCGGCAAGGCGCAGGAGCGTTTTGCGCTGGGCGTGGTGGTGCCGTATGCGGCCATCATGCAGCAGGCGCATCACCTGCTGTGGACGATCCTGCTGGTGGGCCTGGGCTCGGCGGTGGTGCTCAGCGGTGCGTTGTTCCTGCTGCTGCGTCGCCAGGTGGTGCGCCCGCTAGAATCGGCAGTGGGCGTGGCCGATGCGATCGCCTCGGGCAAGCTCGATAACCACATCACCGTACAGCGTCGGGACGAAGTGGGCCGGTTGATGGGCGCCATGCAGCGCATGCAGGACGACCTGCGTGCGCGGATCGAACGCGACACTGCCATCGCCAACGAAAACCTGCGCATCCGCACCGCGCTGGAACACTCCGAGATGGAAGTGTTGCTGGCCGACGAACAACACAACGCAGTGTTCATTACCGAGGCGCTGCACACCTCGTTCAAGCACGGCGAGCCGGCTTTCCATGCCAAGGGCCAGACCGGCTTCAGCGCCGATGCGGTGGTCGGCAAGCCGCTGGACTACGTGTTCGGTACCGACAGCGAAGGCAAGGCGCGTGCGCAGCAGCTGCAGCAATTGCAGTCCACCACGTCGGAGCGCTACAGCTTCGGCCCGGTGACGCTGGATCTGACCATGACCCCGCTGTACGCGGCCGATGGTCATCGCAGCGGCAGCATGCTGCTGTGGCGCAATGTCAGCACTGAAGTCAGCACGCAGAAGGAAGTGGCGGCGCTGGTGCAATCGGCGTTGATGGGCGATTTCGGCCAGCGTCTGGCGCTGGACGACAAGCACGGGTTCTATCTGGAATTCGGCCGCCAGCTCAACGGCTTGCTGGAAACCACCTCGCAAGGCCTGGAGCGTATTTCCAGCCTGCTCAGCGCGCTGGCCGAGGGCGACCTCACCGTGCGCATGGATGGGCAGTTTGCCGGCGTATTCGCACGCATGCGCGATGACGCCAACGCCACCGTGGCGCAGCTCACCGGCATTGTCTCCGGCATCCAGACCTCGGCCACGCAGATCAATGCGGCCGCCAGCGAGATCGCCGCCGGCAATAACGATCTGTCGCAGCGCACCGAACAACAGGCGGCCAATCTGGAAGAAACCGCCGCCTCGATGGAGGAGCTCACCTCCACCGTCAAGCAAAATGCAGAACATGCGCGTCAGGCCAACCAGCTGGCGATCGGCGCCGCCGATGTCGCTTCGCATGGCGGCGCGGTGGTGGCGCAGGTGGTCACCACCATGTCCGGTATCGAAACCTCGTCCAAGAAGATTGCCGAGATCATCAGTGTTATCGATGGCATCGCCTTCCAGACCAATATCCTGGCGTTGAACGCGGCAGTGGAAGCGGCGCGTGCCGGTGAGCAGGGCCGCGGCTTTGCCGTGGTGGCCTCGGAAGTGCGCACGTTGGCGCAGCGCTCTGCCGGCGCGGCCAAGGAAATCAAACACCTGATCGACGACTCGGTGAGCAAGGTGGCGCAAGGCTCCTCGCTGGTGCATCAGGCTGGCACCACCATGAGCGAAATCGTGGCCAGCGTGCAGCGCGTCACCGACATCATGGGCGAGATCTCGGCGGCATCGCAGGAACAATCCAGCGGCATCGAGCAGGTCAATCTCACCGTGACGCAGATGGACGAAGCCACCCAGCAGAATGCCGCGCTGGTGGAAGAAGCCACCGCCGCCGCGCGTGCGATGGAAGAACAGGCCGGCCAGCTCACCGAAGCGGTCGCCGTGTTCAAACTCAGCCAGGTGGCCGCACCCGCAAGCGCTGCGTTTGCCGCCAAGCCGGCTGTCCGTGCCCTGCCCTCGTCCAAGCGCGCATCCACCGGCAGCACCCGCATCGCCGCACCTGCGCGCCAGTCGGGCAAGCCATCGGCGAACACGGCCGGCAACGATAGCCAGTGGCAGGATTTCTAAAAGCAGCTAACAAAATCACCGTGCTCATCGCCAGGTGGGCGCGGCCGGTGTTCGGTGCGGCATGGACCACGCGTACATTCCAGTTCTGAGCGCGCCGCCCACACCCACCTGACGACTGCTCGCTACGTTTTGTGAGCCGCGCTCAAGCACGCGTGATCCAGCGACGGCGGCTGTGCAAAGCGCCGTCTTGGGCACACTCGGCACTGCGCGTTGCGCCGAGCCTGCGCGATGCCGGCACGCACGTGGCACCCAACAATTACTCGCTACGTCTTTCAAACGCATCACCCGTGCTGCATGGCGTTGCCGCAACGCCAGCACCCATCTGCGTGAAAGCCGCACCAAGCAGACGCAAGCGCTGCTAGCGGCTTGGCACTGCACACGCACCCCGCCCTGCCTGGCTCCACCCATCGGCAATGCTTAAAGATTTATCTGGCGTTGCCGTTAGCCTGGGTGACAACGGCTGCCTGTGCCCCACCGCAACAGCCGCTCACACACCGCATGTGCGCTAGTGCAGACAACACGCGCAGACGCATGCGTCCGAGACTTGATCGTTGCAGGGGTCACCATGAAGTCATCTATTCTCGCCAGCTGTCTTGTGCTGTTGTGCGTCGCTGGCCATGCCCGCGCCGAAGACCCCATCGCGACCGATCGACCCGATTTCGTCGAGTCCAGCCTCACCGTCGGCAACCATCGGCTGCAGGTGGAAACCAGCGCTGCGTGGGAGCGCGATGCCTCCGTCGACGGCTATTCCACACCAACGCTGTTCCGCTACGGGCTCGGCCAGACCTGGGAATTGCGGCTGGAAACCGATGGCTGGCAGCACATCGACCTGCCGGGCGAATCCAATATCAGCGGTATGTCCGACGTCTCGCTCGGCATCAAACATCATCTGGCCAGCTCCGACGATGGCAAGACCTCGCTGGCCTGGTTGCTGCATGTGGATCTGCCCAGCGGCGCACAGGCCCTGCGCGGTCACGGCGCGCGTCCCTCGTTCCGGCTGGTGGCCGAATGGGATCTCAGCGACAGCATCTCTGCCGGCGTGATGCCCGGCGTGATCTGGGACGATGACGGCGACGGCCATCGCTACACCGCAGGCATCCTGGGTGCGGTACTGGGCAAAGCCTGGAACGATCGCGTGCGCTCCTTCGTCGAAGTAGCATTGCCGCAGATCGCCAAGAGCGACGATGGCGGCACCGTGGCACTGCTCGATGTCGGCTCGGCCTGGCTGTTGAACAACGATGTGCAACTGGACGCGGTGTACAGCCGCGGCCTCAACGACCGCTCACCCGACCACGCCCTCGGCGTCGGTCTGTCTTTCCGCTTCTGACACGGACCGCGCAATGAAGATCATGCATATGTTGGGCGCTCTGGTGCTGGTGGCTGCACTGGCGCTGCTGGCCCTGGGCGGTGTGGGCTACAACGGGCAGCGCGGACTGCTGGAAGCCATCGCCGCGCAGGTGATCTCTTCCGATGCGCTGCGCAACCACATGCAGGCCGACATGATGCACGACGCCTTGCGCGGCGACGTCACCGCCGGGCTGCTCGCCGCATCGCACAAGGACGATGCCGGCATTGCCGCCGCGCGTGTATCGCTGGGCGAACATGCCGGCGAATTTCGCGATGCAGTGCAAGCCAACCGCAAGCTGCCGCTGGACCCCGCACTGCGTAGCGAGCTGGAAGCGGTGGCACCCGCGCTGCAGGCTTACATCGCCTCCGCCGAACAGGTCACGACGCTGGCCGAAACGCATGCCGACAGCGCTGCGGCGTACCGCGATTTCACCGACAAGTTCGGCCAGCTCGAAACCCGCATGGGCGCGATCAGCGAGCGCATCCTGGCCTTGAACGAGGCCAACCGCAGCCAGGCCGAGCAGTACAGCCAGCGCGTGATGTGGCAGCAAGGCGGCGCCGTCGTGCTTGCATTCGTCTGCCTGGCGCTGGCCGCCGGCTGGATCCTGCGCTCGGTATTCGGCCTGCTGGGCGGCGAGCCGCAGTTGGCCATGGCCGCCGCGCAACACATTGCCGAGGGCCGCCTGGACCAGCCGATTCCGGTTGCGGCAAAACATGCGCGCAGCCTGATGGCGGCACTGTCGCGCATGCAGCGCGACCTGCGCGAACGCCTGGAGCGCGAGCGCAGCATCGCCGCAGAAAACCTGCGCATTCGCACTGCACTGGATAACGCGTCCACCGGCATGTACATCGCCGACCCGGACCTGACCATCATCTACACCAACACCGCGCTGCAGTCTTTGCTGCACACCTATGCAGACGATATCCAGGCCTGCGCGCCGGCGTTCAATCGCACCGCCAACCTGGTCGGGCAACCGGTCTCGCTGCTGGAAGTGGGCAATACGCAGGACGCGGAAATCTACCAGCGTCTCGACCGCCAGGGCGCAGCGCAACGCGAAGTGCAGTACCGCGCCACCTGCATCACGCAGAACGTGTCGGCGATCCGCGACGAGCGTGGCGCGCATCTGGGCTTTGTCTGCGAATGGCGCGACCGCACCGCCGAAGCGCGGGCGGAAGTGGACGTGGCCAATGTAGTGCGCAGCGCTGCGGCGGGCGATCTGTCCAAGCGCATCGACAGCACGGGAAAACAAGGATTTTTCCTGCAGCTGGCGCAACAACTCAATGCCCTGCTCGACGCCAACGCAGTGAGCATCAGTGAGGTATCGCGTCTACTGAGCGCCCTGGCCGAGGGCGACCTGAGCACACGCATGCACGGCGATTTCCACGGCGTGTTCGCCACCATGCGCGACGATGCCAACAGCACCGCCGAAGCGCTGGCGCAGGTGATCGGACGCATCCAGCAGGCCGCCGGCAGCATCCATACCGCCTCCAGCGAGATTGCCGCCGGCAATAGCGATCTGTCGCAGCGTACCGAACAACAGGCGGCCAACCTGGAAGAAACCGCCGCTTCGATGGAAGAGCTCACCTCCACCGTCAAACAAAATGCCGAAAGCGCACGCCAGGCCAATCAACTCGCCATCGGTGCGGGCGGCGTTGCTTCGCAGGGCGGCGCGGTGGTGGCCCAGGTGGTCACCACCATGTCCGGCATCGAAGTGTCGTCGAAGAAGATCGCCGAGATCATCTCGGTCATCGATGGCATCGCCTTCCAGACCAATATTTTGGCGTTGAACGCGGCGGTGGAAGCGGCGCGTGCCGGCGAGCAGGGTCGTGGTTTTGCGGTTGTTGCCTCGGAAGTGCGCACCTTGGCGCAGCGTTCGGCCGGTGCGGCGAAGGAGATCAAGCACCTCATCGACGATTCGGTCAGCAAGGTGGCCGAGGGCTCGCAGCTGGTCCACCAGGCCGGCACCACCATGGCCGACATCGTCGCCAGCGTGCAGCGCGTCACCGACATCATGGGTGAGATTGCGGCGGCCTCGCAGGAACAATCGTCCGGCATCGAGCAGGTCAATCGCACCATCACCCAGATGGACGAGGCCACCCAGCAAAACGCCGCGCTGGTGGAAGAAGCCACCGCTGCTGCACGCACGATGGAAGATCAGGCCGGACAGCTGGCGCAGGCGGTCGCACGTTTCACGCTTGCCGATGCGCCCCACGTCGCCGCGTTGGCACGCCCGGCCAAGCCGACGTCCATAGCGCCGAAACCGGCAACACCCGTACGCCGCGCATCGGTGAGCGCGCCCACGGTCGCGCTCGGTAACGACAGCCAATGGCAGGATTTTTAAGTGGTATCTGCACCGCCGCAACGACGGCATCGGATGCTGTCGTTGTGCGAACGATATTGGACGATCGGCATGTTTTCCAGGTGAATTCGCGCATTTATCCCAGACCTGGAACGGTCCGGCTCATTGTTCAGAGATAAAGAATCATCGCTCCGGGCCGCTAGCGTGCAAGACAACAGCGCAATGCTACGCCCCGGAGTTACATGATGAACAAGTTCAACGATTGGCCCATCCGCCGCAAGCTGATGTTTGCGTTCTGCCTCAGTGCCGTGCTCACCGCCCTGCTCGGTGGCTTGGGCTTTTCGCGCATGAAACAGATGCAGCAGCAGACCACCCTCATCAACGAGGATGTGGTGCCTGTGCTGAGCAAGTTGTCGGAGCTGCGTGGTTTCGCCGGCGAATTCCGCGTCTATGAAGTGGGCCAGTTCGTCAATCTGGACGACCCGGAACGCTATGCGTATTTCTTCAAGCGCATGGACGAAATCCAGGCCAAGTATACTGAAACGCAAAAGACGCTTGACGCCAAGATCGGGCCGGATTCTGCGCTAAAGGCCGAATACGCCAAGCTGGCCGATGCCAGCACACGCTACTTCGCCGCCAACGTGAAGCTGCGGACGTTGTACGCAGACCCCGACCGCGCTGCGGCGATGGAATTTTCGCGCAAGCAGTCGGGCGAGATCCGCAAGGAACTGTTCGCCTCGGTCGACAAGATGTATGCGCAGCAGTCCAAGGCGCTGAGCGATATGGTCGCGGCCAGCGCCACCTCGTTCAAGTTCACCAGCGCGGTGCTGCTGCTGGGCACCTTGTTGATGGCCGCGCTGTCGATCACCTTCGGCTGGTTGATCGCACGCAGCATCACCAACCCGTTGTCCAAGGCACTGGGCGCCATCCAGGCGGTGTCGCGCGGCGATCTGAGCGTGCAGATCAGCAAGACCAGCAACGACGAAATCGGCCAGATGCTCGAGGCCACCGGTCGCATGACCCAGATGCTGCGCCGCTTCTCCGACGAGACCGCACGCATGTCGCACCTGCATGCGGCCGAAGACATCACCCACCGCATGCCGGAAGATTTCCCCGGCGTTTACGGCACCCTGGCCGGCGGCATCAACACGATGATTTTCGAACACCTGGACGCCATCACCGACTCGGTACGCATCCTCAACCAGTACGCGCAGGGCGACCTGACCCAGGACGCACGCCGGTTGCCGGCAAGCCGCGCGATCCTGCACGAAGCGATGGATGCGGCCAAGGCCAGCCTGTTGTCGATCAACACCGAGATCAAGCAGTTGGCGCAGGCGGCAGCGGCCGGCGACTTCAGCGCCCGCGGCGATGCAGCCCGCTTCAAGTACGACTTTGCGGTGATGGTGGCGGACTTGAACTCGATGATGGAAGTCAGCGATCGCAACCTGGGCAAGCTGTCGCAGCTGCTCGGCGCGGTGGCCGATGGCGACCTGACCGCACGCATGGACGGCGAATTCCACGGCGTGTTCGCGCGCCTGCGTGACGATGCCAATGCCACCACACAACGCTTGACCGATATCGTCGGCCGCATCAAGCACTCCACCCTGACCATCAATACCGCCGCCGGCGAGATTGCTGCGGGCAATCAGGATCTGTCGCAGCGTACCGAGCAGCAAGCGGCCAATCTGGAAGAAACCGCCGCCTCGATGGAAGAACTCACCTCGACCGTCAAGCAGAACGCCGAACACGCACGCCAGGCAAATCAGCTGGCGATCGGCGCCGCCGGCGTGGCGTCGCATGGCGGCAGCGTGGTCGGCCAGGTGGTCACCACCATGTCCGGTATCGAAACCTCGTCCAAGAAGATTGCCGAGATCATCAGCGTCATCGATGGCATCGCCTTCCAGACCAATATCCTGGCGTTGAACGCAGCGGTGGAAGCCGCACGTGCCGGCGAACAGGGCCGCGGGTTTGCCGTAGTCGCCTCGGAAGTACGCACGCTGGCACAGCGTTCGGCCGGCGCTGCCAAGGAAATCAAGAGCCTGATCGACGACTCGGTCAGCAAGGTGGCCGAAGGCTCGGCACTGGTGCATCAGGCTGGCACCACCATGAGCGAAATCGTCTCCTCGGTGCAGCGCGTGACCGACATCATGAGCGAGATCTCCGCCGCCTCGCAGGAACAGTCGGCCGGCATCGAGCAGGTCAACCAGACCGTCACCCACATGGACGAAGCCACTCAGCAGAACGCCGCGTTGGTGGAAGAAGCCACCGCTGCCGCACGCTCGATGGAAGATCAGGCGCAGCAGCTCACCGAAGCGGTGGCGCTGTTCCGTCTGTCGGCCGAACTGGAATCCCAGACCCGCGCCACGCCGGTCGTGCACCAACTCGCCGCCAAACGCCCCACCGCGCCAAGCAAGCCAGCTACCAAGACGCTTGGCAAGCCGTCTGCTAAAAGGCCCGCCGCGCGCGCCGCCGTGGCGTCGGCACCGTCCAACGAATCGGACTGGGCAGAGTTCTAAACCACGTGATCGGTCGCATGGCGGCCGATGCCGTCGAAGCCGCGCTCTTTCGGGAGCGCGGCTTTTTTATTGGTTCTGGGCGCTGGCCTCTGCCTCGGTTCGGTGGGGCGATTCAGCGCGAACTCAACTACCAGGCCACCCACGCTGCTG
Source organism: Xanthomonas sp. WHRI 8932A (assembly GCF_035012785.1). Lineage (NCBI taxonomy): Bacteria > Pseudomonadati > Pseudomonadota > Gammaproteobacteria > Lysobacterales > Lysobacteraceae > Xanthomonas > Xanthomonas sp. WHRI 8932A. The sequence goes on along the minus strand of NZ_JAYGQQ010000007.1, from coordinate 307,269 downwards.
CCGCATTGGCCTTGAAGGATGCACCCGCTCAGCAAGATCCGTATCGCCAGCCGGCCAATGCCACTGACCGTCCTAGCCTGAGCAGCGCCGACTGGATGCGCGATAACGCCGACGGGCAATTGCATCGCCAGGTCAAGACCGCAGTTGCGGGCGCGAACGATCGCGGTCTCTACGAACAGGAAACGGCATCCCCGCAACGCGCTGCGCAACTTGCTGCCGCACCCGATGGCAATTGCGTGCTGGAGTTAGAGACCACGCGCGCACTGATGCAACCGGCACTGGCGGAGCAGGCGCAGGCGATTGCCGCCATCGGGCAGTCGCCGCCGTCAGCGCAGGATCTGCAACGCAAGGAAACGTAGTATCGCTATCGCATCGTCGGCACCGAGTTGCAGCCGCAATGGCGTGAAGCGATCGAACTGGCGACTCAACGCACCCGCGAGGCCGAGGGACTTGCGGGCGATGATGAGCTGCAGTTGCAGCGTGGCCCAGGCGGCACGTTTGCTGCAGAAAGCGCCCCCCGTTATCTCAAGCGCGCAGTTTGCTACTCTTGATCGAAAAAGTGCCTTGGAGAAAAAAGTGTCTACCCAGAATAAACCGAGGAAGGGCGAGTTCTTCGCCTTAACACTGGATTCCCGCAGACCTGGCCCAGGGCACGGGGTGGTGTTCGAAAATGAAAAGCAATTGCTCACGCCGCCAAAGCGGAGTCTGCGACCTTGGGCCGGCGGATTCCCGCCATTACGGGAAAAGCCGCGCCTAATTTATGATCCTCGAAAAGGAGGAATGCCTGAACATCTCGAAGGCACATTTAGCGGCTATTGGCTAGTATCACAAAGTTTAAAGAGAGTCTTTGAACAAGTAGACCCTCTGGCCTTTGAATTTGCGGAAACTGATTTTCTATTGGCCGATGGCTCGCCTGGACCCATTCACTTCCTTTGTGACATTGTCCGTGTACTGGATGCAGTCGATGAGGAGAATTCTAAATTAAGGATCGAGCTAGGTGACGAATACGTTGACGGCAAAGCTTATAATTTCAGTGGAGGCGCCAGCCTAGCTTTTCGTAAGGACGTTATTGGTTCCGCGCATATATTTCAATTAAATTACTCTTTTTCAATATTTTGCGATCGAGTGATGTTTGATGCAATTAGGTCTGCGGGTATTTCTAATGATGAGCGTTCCGGCGGGCTCTGGTTTTCCGACGCCGCAGACTGGAGCGACTCCTAAACTGGGAATCGACGTTTATGCCGAAAAATTTTACGCATTTTCGCGAACACCACCTAATTGAGCAGAGAGTTCTGCCAGTCGACCCTCTTTTGCAAGAATTGAAGGGTGCTGGAATATTCAATATCCACTCAGATAGAAATTTAATATATACCCCTACAGATCCAGATTTCGCGCGGAAGTTGGGCGTAAGTCCCCATAGCGGGGTTCATATAGCCGAAAACCAGCGCGGAATCATCGAAGAGTTAAGATCATACCGAAGAACAGTTGATTATCAACTGTTTGATCAAGGTGATATAGATGCCGGAAGGCGGCTTGCTGGAAAGGTAGAGTATTTTCAAGACTTCTTACGGGTCGGATTATCCAATGGCGACCTGCATCTCAATGCACCCTTTGGAAAGACAGCTAATGATATTAGAGAGGATACAAAACAGTTTTATGCGCAAAAACAAGCTTACATAAGCAGGGAAGCGAGCCCAATTAGTGCTATCGGCTCCATGCAAAGTGAAGAGCTAGGCTGGCGTGCAATTGTTCATTCTGAAAAACGAATAGTCACTACTCTAGACGAGGTGTCGCAATCCACCGGAAACCTCACCAAAGGCGGCGATCCAGAGATCGGTAGGAATTCACTTTCTCAAGCCATCGCCCAAGCTCATTCATCCGGTCGTCTGACGCTTTCCGACCAAGGCATCCTGCAGGTCGAAAACGTTCTTGGCGAAGAAGCAGCGCGACCATTACGCACTCCGCCAGGCCAACGCGGTTTTGCCACCGCAGAGCTATTGGCAGGCGATCTATCGGCCGGCCAGGCATTACGCACTGCCGGCCTGCTCGCCACCGCCGCCGACACGGTGATGACCGGCCAACGCGCCACACGCTTGCTCGGCCAAGATAACCCGCTCGCCGCGCAGTCCGAGCTGGCGCACTTTGCCGGCCGCAATGTCGGCGGCTGGGCCGGCGGCACCGCTGCTGCTTATGCGCTGGGTAGCTCCGGCGCCGGGCCGATGGTGCTGATCGCGGCCGATGCGTACTTCTTGAGTACCGCTGGCGAAAAAGCCGCCGCGTTGCTCGACAACCGCGCCATCTACACCCAGACCGATCGCGAGGGTACACAGTGGTCGTTCGATGGCCGCGCGTGGGCGCGCGACGGCAAGGCCGACACCACCAACGATGGCGTGGATAACCCCACCGCGACGCCGATCGTCGCCAGTTACCAAAAGGCCCGTGAGCTCAATTATCAAGCGACCAACGCCGCTGCCGCATTGGCCTTGAAGGACGCGCCCGCACCGCAAGATCCGTATCGCCAGCCGGCCAATGCCACTGACCGTCCCAGCCTGAGCAGCGCCGACTGGATGCGCGATAGCGCCGACGGGCAATGGCATCGCCAGGTCAAGACCGCAGTTGCGGGCGCCAACGATCGCGGTCTCTACGAACAGGAAACGGCGTCCCCGCAGCGCGCTGCGCAACTTGAGGCGCAAGCGCAGGACGTCATCGCCCGCAACATCGCCAACAGTCCCGGCGCCATTGCCGCACGCTACGAATTGGCACATCACCGCAGCGGGTGGGCGTCCGATGGCCTGCCGATGTCGCCGGCCGTGCAACAGGCGCTGCCCGACCCGGACGCGTTGACTGCCTCAGACGGCCAGCACTACTACCGCAACATGGATGGGCAGTGGACCAGCAACGGCGCCCCACCCGATGGCAATCGCGTGCTGGAGCTGGAGACCACGCGCGCACTGCTGCAACCGGCACTGGCCGAGCAGGCGCAGGCGATTGCCGCCATCCGGCAGTCGCCGCAGAACGTCCAGGGCGAGCAAACGCTGTACCGCTACCGCATCGTCGGTACCGAGTTGCAGCCGCAGTGGCGCGAAGCGATCGAACTGGCGACGCAACGCACGCGCGAGACCGAAGGACTGACTGGCGATAGCGCGCTGCAGTTGCAGCGCGGCCCTGGTGGCACATTTGGTGCCGATAGCCCTATTGCGCATCTGCAACGTGGCCCCGATGGCGTAGAGCGTATTGCAGCGGTCACCAGCACCGAGGACATCCGCCAGGCGTTGCAGCAGGTCCAGGCGCGGCAATCGCCAATCGCACCGGGGCAGCCGTTCGCCACCAACGCACGCGCCTCCGATGGCGCGACAGACGCGGATACGTCGGCATCGTCCCCCTCCAACCAGCACGCACTCGACGGACACGCGCAGGTCCAGGCGGCCAGCGCAGCGCAGGCGCGTCAGGAACAGCAACAGCAGGAGCGCCAGGCGCAAGACCAGCAGCTGGCGCAGGCACGCGCTCACACGCTGCAGGAACAAACCTCGCTCGAAGACCGGGCGCAGGATGCTCAGGCGCTGCAGGCGCATGCATTGCAGGAGCTTCGCCAGCAAGAGTCGCAACAGCTGGAGCAGCAAGAACGCCAGGTAAAGGACGCGCAGCAACGCGAACAACTCCAGCAGCAGGCGCACGACACCCAACAGCGCGAACAAGCGCAGCAGCAAGCCCAGGAGACACAGCAGCGCGAGCAGGAAACACGCCTGGCACAGGATGCCCAGCAGAGCCAGCAACAACGCCTGCAAGCGCAGGATGCGCAACATGCTGAGCAACAGCCGCTGCACGCCCAAGCGGCTCTACAACGCGAGCAGGAGCCGGCACAGGAAGCCGTCTCGCGCGAGCAGTCGTCGTTCCACGCGCAAGACACATCGCCACGCCAGCCCGAGCAGCGGTCTATCCCGGATGACTTCGCCCAACGGCTCCAGGAGCAGCTGGCAGAGCCTGCGCAAGCACGTGCATCCGACGTAGCGCAGCAGCGGACGCAAAGCCAACAAGCGCAAGAAGAGCGCACGCAGGAAGTGCAGCAGCAGACAGCGCAAAGCGCGGCGATCGCGCAGGCAGCACCGGCAGATCAGCAGCAGGCTGCGGACCTGCACAGCGGCCAGCAGTCGATGACGGCGCAAGCCTCGGATACGCACCAAGATGCACCTGCGCAGCAGCCCGAGCAGCCGGCGGACGCGCGCCTGGCCCAGGCGGCGACCGCGCCTTCCGCGCCATCGCTCGCCACGCCAGTGGCCGCAGAACAGCACGACGATCAACAGGCGCGCACGCCACAGGCTCAAGCACCGGAAGCACCAGATCCCCCTGTAGCGTTGCCCTTGTCCGCACACCTCGCGCAAGCGACAGGGCCATCGCTGGACATGCCGACCGCTGGCCGCTCTGCCGACGCACCCGAGGGCGCAGCCGATGCGCGCGAGCCGCTTTCGGCGTCCCTGGCAGTTGCGCAGGACCGTCCTGCCGCTGTGCCCGCCGATCCGGACTCCTGGGAGGAAATAGCGCGATCCATGCGTGAGCTGCGCATACAACTCGAACGGGATCTCGAAACAGAAAACCGCGTCGCAGAAGCGCGGCAGGCGCGCGTGGACCGTGGTGAGCGGCCGTTTACCGAATTGGAATTACGTGATGGGTACGATCCGGATGGTCCCTCGGGATTGAGACCACCACGCGCCCCGTCGGCAGACACCGCGCCACAGTCCATTGCCGCTGGCGAGCAGGAAGATCGGCCGCAGCCCCAGCGTAAAAACATCACCGGCGATCCGGATGTGGACGAGTTGCTGTACGCCATCGACTGCAAGGACGAACTGGCGATCGAACAGGCCTTGAAACGGGTCGCCAACAGCCCCTACAGCCAGGCCCTTGCCAAACAGGGGCATGAATTTCTGGATGCCCAGGCGATGCAGGAAGCCCAGGAACAGGCGAGCACGCGCCAGGCACTGAACATGGACGTCTCGACAGAGGTGCAGACCAGCCGTGGCCCGGTGATGGTGATGACACTGCCGCAGTTCGCCAACGGACCGGCGATGCAAGGTCCGCAGGGTGACGGTGGTGGGGGTGGCGATGGAGGTGGAGGCGGTGGCGGTGGTGGAGGCGGCGGATAACCGGAATGCGTTCGGCGCGTTGAACCCTCAAGAGAACACGATGGACATGCAGAATTCCCCAGCGCTGCCCGAAGACAACGGGTCAGAGCGCGCGATGAAAGAATCGATCCAAGCCATGTCAGCACTGATCGGGCAGCTGCAACGGCGAGAACACGTTCTGGAAGATCTGGTGCGCCAGCAATTGCAGCTTCTGCAGAGCGCGGCCAACAGCGCCGATCAGCGTGTCACTCGGGTCGTGGAGAACGCGTTGCCACGGCTGACGCAACTGAGTCAACAAGCACTGACGCAGACGCTGGAACCTGCGGCAGCGCGCTTCACCAAGCAGATGGCCGATGCGGACCAGACGCTGCAGCAGGCCACCCAACGCTATGCAAAAGCGCAGCACTCCCTGGAAACGACAACCACACGACGCATGTGGATCGCCTCGATCGCCCTGCTGGTGTCGGGCGTCTTGGGCCTGGGTGCAGTGGCGTACTCGGTTGGCATCATCAACGAGAAGCGCAACGAGCTGGTGCAGCTTCGCGCGTCGATCGATTATTGGGAGCGAGTCGCACGCGCTGACCTGGCCCCTTGCGGAGAGGATCGGCTCTGCGCCACGTTCGAGAAGAACGGGCCGCGTTACGGCAACCAGAGGCAATACAGGGCGATCAATTTGCGCACAGCAGCTGCTTCGCGGTGATGGCCGCTGATCGCAGGCCTAGTGAGTTGCAGACCCGCTTGGCTCACACTCTTGGCCTCGATCCGCCAGCTGCATTCGGACGTGCGTTGCGGCCTTAGAGCGTTGCGCTTTGGTCCAATCTGCGCTCGATGTCCCCCAGGACGCCCACGCTTTGACGCTGTCGTAGCGCTTGAACTTACGCGCATGCGCGTAGCGGCGAGCCTCACGACTCAAGTCAGGGCCTAGCCGCGATTACCAACGGCCGCGCTTGCCTCATCGCGGCGCGCGACTATTTGTGAACGAACATTGGCAATCGCATATCGCAATCGCGCCGCACTTGGCGTCATCGGACACAGCAAAGACGGGACAAGATAAATAATACAAATAAAAATTATTTAAATCAAAGACTTGTAATTGCATGAACATCCATTTTCGGCATTTATGACTCTTGAAATGTCTCTTCAAAAATGAGACGGACAAAGCGTCTTCTCTCATTCCTTCGACTTCGGCTCCATTTCCTTCCTGGAGGTCATTAAGTACTTCATACCTCGGCCGTTAACTTGCATAGCTGCATGGGCATGACTAGATCGCCATGACTTGCATCGTCAGCAACTGCTCCCGCCACGCTTTCGGAAATCTCGTCATGAATGCATTTTTGCAACGCTACAACGTCGGTCGCCGTCTAGGCGTAGCTTTTGGCATCCTCATCTTGCTGTCGGGTCTATTGGTCGCTGCGGGGCTGAACTCGATGGCAACTGCGCGCCTGCAACTGGACAACATCGTCAAGAACAACGTAGAAAAAACGCGACTGAGCAATGCCATGGGCGACGCCAATTCCAACATTCTGATTGCGATGGGCACATTGTCCATGGTGACCAGCGAGGAGTTGAACAAGGAAGCTTTGGCGACTATCAAGCGCGAGCGTGAACGTTACGACCAGGCACGCAAGGCATTGGATGCGTTTCCGCCAACACCTGCAGGTCGCAAGAATCGCGCCGAGATCGACAGTGCGCGCGAAGCGTCGCGTGTTCTGAACGATCAAGTCATTGCTTTGGCCAACGAAAACAAAAATGCCGAAGCACAGGTCTTGATGAGTGAGAAAGCGCGCCCCGCCATTATCGAATGGCAGAACAAGATTTCTCAGGGTGTCGAGCGCCAACAGGTGCAGATGGCGCAGAGCTACACTGAGGCCGTTACCGCGATGAATCGAGGCAAATCGCAACTCATCGGCGGCGGCGTGATTGTGCTGGTCATCAGCAGCCTGTTGGGCTTCTTGATCACCCGCAGCCTCACCCAACCGCTGAGCCGCGCCACCCGCGCCGCCGAATCCATCGCCGGCGGCAAACTCGATAACGATGTCGATACGCAGGCCAACGACGAGAGCGGCCGCCTGCTCAAGGCAATGAGCAAAATGCAGCAGCAGTTGCGCAGCCTGATCGCCGCGCAGACCGACATGGCCAAGCGCCACGACGATGGCCAGATCAGCTTCCGCATCGATGCATCCGCCTTCCCGGGCGACTACGGCCGCATGGCCAACGACACCAATCTGCTGGTGGCCTCGCACGTGGCCGTGCAGAACGATCTGGCACGCATCATGGGGCGCTATGCCATCGGCGATCTCAGCGACGACATGAGCAAGCTGCCCGGCGAAAAGGCCGTGTTCACCGACACCATGGCGCAGGTCAAGGCAAACCTTGGCGCGATGAACGCCGAGATCAAGCAACTCGCTCAAGCGGCCGCCAACGGCGACTTCAGTGCCCGTGGCGACGCCGAGCGGTTCCAGTACGATTTCCGGGTGATGGTGGAAAGCCTCAACACCTTGATGTCCACCGCCGATGGCAACCTGCAATCGCTGTCCGGCCTGCTGCAGTCGATTGCCGCCGGCGACCTTACCGCACGCATGAGCGGCGAGTTCCGCGGCGTGTTCGCGCAGATGCGCGACGACGCCAATGCCACCGCCACCCAGTTGGCCGAGATCGTCGGCAGCATCAAGACCTCGGCGATCTCGATCAAGGGCGCCGCCAGCGAAATCGCCGCCGGCAACCAGGATCTGTCGCAGCGCACCGAACAACAGGCCGCCAATCTGGAAGAAACCGCTGCCTCGATGGAAGAGCTCACCTCCACCGTCAAGCAGAACGCCGAGGGTGCGCGCCAGGCCAACCAGCTCGCCATCGGCGCCGCCAGCGTGGCGGTGCAAGGCGGCGAAGTGGTCGGCAAGGTGGTCGACACCATGTCCGGTATCGAAGCCTCGTCCAAGAAGATCGCCGACATCATCAGCGTCATCGACGGCATCGCCTTCCAGACCAATATCCTGGCCTTGAATGCAGCGGTGGAAGCGGCACGTGCCGGTGAGCAAGGCCGCGGGTTTGCGGTGGTGGCCTCGGAAGTGCGGACGCTGGCCCAGCGTTCTTCGGGTGCGGCCAAGGAGATCAAGGACCTCATCGACGACTCCGTGCAGCGCGTCGCCGAAGGCTCCGCGCTGGTGCACACCGCCGGCAAGACCATGAGCGAAGTGGTTGCCAGCGTGCAACGCGTCACCGACATCATGGGCGAGATCTCTGCGGCATCGCAAGAGCAATCGGCCGGCATCGAACAGGTCAACCAGACCATCACCCAGATGGACGAAACCACCCAGCAAAACGCAGCCCTGGTGGAAGAAGCCACTGCCGCCGCACGTGCACTGGAAGAACAGGCAGTCGGCCTGACCGAAGCGGTTGCCGTGTTCAAGACCGATGCGACCTACGCGGCCCCGGCCGTGCGCGCTGTGCCGTCGCGGACGGTGGTGAGTTCGGCGATTAAAGCGAAGGTCGCTGCAGCCGGGCGTACGCCGGCCTCCAAGCCACGCGCGGTGGTCACCGCCTCCAGCAACGACACCAGCTGGCAGGAGTTCTGAGCCAACGGCGGCAACGCTGGCCGCGTTGCCGCCCAGTCCGTCATGCAGCCGCGCCCCTGAAGGCGCGGCTTTTTTATGCCCGGCACTTCGCGGCCGGATCAAAACGTCTCGTTACGCAGTGCCCTGACGATGCGTCGTAAAGCACACTCAGTGATCGACAAGACAACTACGCGTCATCTGCAGGACATTGCAATTTTTCAGCTACATCAAAGCACTCCGGCAGGGCTCGCTTGGTGATGACAGCCATCGGAGCTCGTCTGGGTCCATATTGACGACTTGGCAAGACACTTACTGTCCCGTCAGTTCACATTCGTGACCGTGGTTATGCTTCTTTTCCTTAAAGAGGTATTCAGTTTCGACGTTCTCGCGCCGCTACTGCGTTAGCAAGGTCATGGCAACTGCCACGGCCCACTCGCGACGTAGCACCTTCGCTCACATTCACGGGAATCGGTATGAACGCACTTCTGCAACGCTACAACGTCGGCCCTCGCCTGGCGGCCGCATTCGCGGTGCTGATCGTGCTGTCCGGCATCATCGCCTTCATCGGCTATCGCGGCTTGAGTTCGGCGCATGCGTTGGTGGACGACATCGTGCACCAGAAGATGATCAAGATCCGATTATCGAATGACATGTTGAACGCCAACTACATTATCTCGATGCAGATGCGCAACCTGGTATTGCCTAACAGCGCCGAGCAGAGCAAGCGCTATGCAGAGACCATCCTGCTCAACCGAGAGACCTACACAAAGGCCCGCGAGAAGCTGCGCGCAATGCAGTCTTCGCCGCAGGAGCGCGACCTTGGCAATGAAATCGATGCACGGCGTGCCGTTGCACGGCCAACTGTCGATGAGGTGATGCAGCTGATCAAGGCCAATCAGGTGCAGCAGGCGCAGGCACTACTGCTGAGCAAGGCTTCACCACGCGTGCAAGCATGGCAGGACAAGATTACCGAGAACATCGTGCTGCAGGACAAACTTGCCACCGATGCCTCGGCGGTCGCGCTAAAGTCGATGGACGATTCGAGCAAGCTACTGGTGGCCGGCACCGTGTTGGTGGTGTTGCTCAGCGGCGCATTGGGCTTACTGATCACCCGTAGCCTGACCCAACCGCTCAGCCGCGCCACTCGCACCGCCGAATCGATTGCCGGCGGCAAGCTCGATAACGATGTCGATACCCAGGCAAATGACGAAAGCGCTCGCCTGCTCAAGGCAATGAGCAAAATGCAACAGCAGTTGCGCAGCCTGATCGCCGCACAAACCGAGATGGCCAAGCGCCACGACGAAGGCCAGATCAGCTTCCGTATGGATACCGATGCGTTTCCCGGCGACTTCGGCCGCATGGCCAGGGACACAAACGAATTGGTTGCCGGCCATATCAAGGTCAAAATGGAGACAATCCGTCTGGTGGAACGCTATGCCATCGGCGACTTGAGCGAAGACATGCCGGACCTGCCGGGCGAGAAAGCCAACATCACCGCAGCGATACGCCAGGTCAAACAAAGCCTGTCTGCGATGAACGCCGAGATCAAACAGCTGGCGCAGTCCGCCGCCAATGGCGACTTCAGTGCACGTGGCGACGCCGAGCGGTTCCAATACGATTTCCGGGTGATGGTGGAAAGCCTCAACACCTTGATGTCCACCGCCGATGGCAACCTGCAATCGCTGTCCGGCCTGCTGCAGTCGATTGCCGCCGGCGACCTCACTGCACGCATGAGTGGCGAGTTCCGCGGCGTGTTCGCGCAGATGCGCGACGACGCCAATGCCACCGCTACGCAGTTGGCCGAAATCGTCGGCAGCATCAAGACCTCGGCCATCTCGATCAAGGGCGCCGCCAGCGAGATCGCCGCCGGCAACCAGGACCTGTCGCAGCGCACCGAACAACAGGCCGCCAATCTCGAAGAAACCGCTGCCTCGATGGAAGAGCTCACCTCCACCGTCAAGCAAAACGCCGAAGGCGCACGCCAGGCCAACCAGCTCGCCATCGGCGCCGCCAGCGTGGCGGTGCAAGGTGGCGAAGTGGTCGGCAAGGTCGTCCAGACCATGTCCGGCATCGAAGCCTCGTCCAAGAAGATCGCCGACATCATCAGCGTCATCGACGGCATCGCCTTCCAGACCAATATCCTGGCCTTGAATGCAGCGGTGGAAGCGGCGCGTGCCGGTGAGCAGGGCCGCGGATTTGCGGTGGTGGCCTCGGAAGTGCGCACGCTGGCCCAGCGTTCGTCGGGGGCGGCTAAGGAGATCAAGGACCTTATCGACGACTCCGTGCACCGCGTCGCCGAAGGCTCCGCGTTGGTGCACACCGCCGGAAAGACCATGAGCGAAGTGGTTGCCAGCGTGCAACGCGTCACCGACATCATGGGCGAGATCTCCGCCGCCTCGCAGGAACAGTCGGCCGGCATCGAACAGGTCAACCAGACCATCACCCAGATGGACGAAACCACCCAGCAGAATGCCGCGCTGGTGGAAGAAGCCACCGCCGCCGCACGTGCACTGGAAGAACAGGCGATGGGCCTGACCGAGGCGGTTGCCGTGTTCAAGACCGATGCGACCTACGCGGCCACGGCCATGCGTGCCGCGCCCTCGCGGCCGGTGGTGAGTTCGGCGGTCAAGGCGAAGGTGGCTGCAGCCGGGCGGACTCCCGCCTCCAAGCCACGCGCAGTGGTCACCGCCTCCAGCAACGACACCAGCTGGCAGGAGTTCTGAGCCAGCGGCGGCAACGCTGGCAGCGTTGCCGCCCAGTCCGTCATGCAGCCGCTCCCCTCAAGGGCGCGGCTTTTTTATGCCTGGCACTTGGCTTTCGGATCAAAACACATGACGACGCAGTGCCTGCCGATTCCCCGCAAAGCACACTCAATGATCGACAAGACAACTGCGCGCCATCCGCAGGACATCGCAATTTTTCAGTGGTATCAAGCGCTCCGGCAGGGCTCGTTTGGTGATGACAGCCATCGGAGCTCGTCTGGATCCGTATCGGCGACTTGGCAAGACACTTACTGTCCCGTCAGTTCACATTCGTGACCGTGGTTATGCTTTTTCTATAAAGAGGTATTCAGCTCCGACGTTCCCGCGCCGCTACTGCGTTAGCAAGGTCATGGCAACTGCCACGGCCCACTCGCGACGTAGCACCTTCGCTCACATTCCTGGAAACCGGTATGAACGCACTTCTGCAACGCTACAACGTCGGTCCACGCTTGGCGGCCGCATTCGCGGTGCTGATCGTGTTGTCCGGCATCATCGCCTTCATCGGCTATCGCGGCCTGAGTTCGGCGCGTGCATTGGTGGACGATATCGTGCACCAGAACATGACCAAGATTCGCCTGTCCAACGACATGATGAACGCCAACTTCGTCATTGGCACGCAAGTGCGCAACCTGGCGCTTCCTTATGCCAATGAACGGAATAACGAGTTCGTTGCCGCAATCAAGTCGGCGCGCGTTGATTACAGCAAGGCCCGCGACGCTCTGTATGCCCTGCCCGCGTCGCCGCAGGACCAGGCGATACGTACGCAGATCGACAATCTCCGCATGGCGGCGAAGGCTCTGAATGAGCAGGTCATGCAATTGTCGATTGCCGGAAAGGATAGCGATGCCATACCGCTGCTGTTCAACAAGGCGAGTCCAGCCACGCAGCAATGGCAGGATAAGATTGCCGAAAACATCGCGCTGCAGGACAAGCTGGCCGCGGACGCTTCGACGATCGCGCTGAAATCGATGGACGATTCGCGCAAGATGCTGATCGGCGGCTCTCTGCTCGTCGTGCTGCTCAGTGGCGCGTTGGGCCTGCTGATCACCCGTAGCTTGACCCAGCCGCTCAGCCGCGCCACTCGCGCCGCCGAATCGATTGCCGGCGGCAAGCTCGATAACGATGTCGATACCCAGGCAAATGACGAAAGCGCTCGCCTGCTCAAGGCAATGAGCAAAATGCAACAGCAGCTGCGCAGCCTGATCGCCGCACAAACCGAGATGGCCAAGCGCCACGACGAGGGCCAGATCAGCTTTCGCATCGATGCATCCGCCTTCCCGGGCGACTACGGCCGCATGGCCAACGACACCAATCTGCTGGTGGCCTCGCACGTGGCCGTGCAGACCGATCTGGCCCGCATCATGGGGCGCTATGCCATCGGCGACCTCAGCGACGACATGAGCAAGCTGCCCGGCGAAAAGGCCGTGTTCACCGACACCATGGCGCAGGTCAAGGCCAACCTCGGCGCGATGAACGCCGAGATCAAACAGCTGGCGCAGTCCGCCGCCAATGGCGACTTCAGTGCACGTGGCGATGCCGAGCGCTTCCAGTACGATTTTCGCGTGATGGTGGAAAGCCTCAACACCTTGATGTCCACCGCCGATGGCAACCTGCAATCGCTGTCCGGCCTGCTGCAGTCGATTGCCGCCGGCGACCTCACCGCACGCATGAGCGGCGAGTTCCGTGGCGTGTTCGCGCAGATGCGCGACGGCGCCAATGCCACCGCTACGCAGTTGGCCGAAATCGTGGGCAGCATCAAGACCTCGGCGATCTCGATCAAGGGCGCCGCCAGCGAAATCGCCGCCGGCAACCAGGACTTGTCGCAGCGTACCGAGCAACAGGCCGCCAACCTGGAAGAAACCGCGGCCTCGATGGAAGAGCTCACCTCCACCGTCAAGCAGAACGCCGAGGGCGCACGCCAGGCCAACCAGCTCGCCATCGGCGCCGCCAGCGTGGCAGTGCAAGGTGGCGAAGTGGTCGGCAAGGTCGTCCAGACCATGTCCGGCATCGAAGCCTCGTCCAAGAAGATCGCCGACATCATAAGCGTCATCGACGGCATCGCCTTCCAGACCAATATCCTGGCGTTGAATGCAGCGGTGGAAGCGGCACGTGCCGGTGAGCAGGGCCGCGGATTTGCGGTGGTGGCCTCGGAAGTGCGCACGCTGGCCCAGCGTTCCTCGGGTGCGGCCAAGGAGATCAAGGACCTCATCGACGACTCCGTGCAGCGCGTCGCCGAAGGCTCCGCCTTGGTGCACACCGCCGGCAAGACCATGAGCGAAGTGGTTGCCAGCGTGCAGCGCGTCACCGACATCATGGGCGAAATCTCCGCCGCCTCGCAGGAACAGTCGGCCGGCATCGAACAGGTCAACCAGACCATCACCCAGATGGACGAAACCACCCAGCAGAACGCCGCGTTGGTGGAAGAAGCCACCGCCGCCGCACGGGCGCTGGAAGAACAGGCGGTGGGCCTGACCGAAGCGGTTGCCGTGTTCAAGACCGATGCGACCTACGCGGCCCCGCCCGTGCGTGCCGCGCCCTCGCGACCAGTGGTGAGTTCGGCGGTCAAGGCGAAAGTGGCTGCAGCCGGGCGGACTCCCGCCTCCAAGCCACGTGCGGTAGTCACCGCCTCCAGCAACGACAGTAGCTGGCAGGAGTTCTGAGCAAGCGGGCTGAACTGCCTGAACGGATCCGGTCGGCAGCGATGCCGGCCGGCTCAAGGCATAACAGGTATCGGCCGATAGCCTGCGTACGCCCATGAGACGCACCGATGACCACTGCTTCCGCGCTGTTGCCGCAGACCACTTCACCCGCCCCGCGTCCCTGGACCAGCCGCTGGGACGACTTGGCCATTGCCAAAAAACTCGGTGCGATCGGTGTGCTGGCATTGGTCGGCCTGGTGATCCCGGTGCTGCTCTATAGCGGCAAGCTCAATGAGAGCGTCACCATCAGCAACAACGAATTGCGCAGTTACGCCCCGCTTGGGCAGATGCTGGGCCTGATCACCGATCTGCACGCGGCACACGTCGATAGCGGCAGCGCCGCCGACGCCGCAGCACAACGCGCCGAACGCGATCTGCAGCAACTGCTCGCCACGACCGCCGCCATGCCCGGCTTCGAACGCAGCCAGACACAACTGCTCGCCCTGCAGCAGCGCCACGTCGCCACCACTGCGGCCAGCGGCTATAGCGGCGTGAGCGAACAAGCCTTCGCTGCGCTGGATGCACTGCGCGACGACAGCCAACTGGTCTACACCCCGTATATCGAAAGCTACCACCTGGTGGTGGCGACCTTGATCTATAGCCCCGACGCCACCGAATCGCTGACCCGCCTGGATGCGGCCAACGATCCGTCGCAGGCAGGTGGCGAGCGCGCCATGCTGCGCGAACAGCTCAATCAGCTGCAGCGCAACCACGTGCGTTTCCGGCATGAGCTGGATAAAGCAATGGGCCTGCTGGAACAGCCCGACCCTGCCCTGGCCGATGCCGCCAACGCCGAAGCCACGCGTGCCAACGCCGCACTGCAAGCTCTTGGCGCGGCGCTGGAAGGCAGCGATACGCAGGCCGATACGCAGTGGAATGCCGCACTCGATGCGCTTGGCCAGGCCATGCAGGACCTCAGCAGCACCTCGCTGCAGGCCTTGCAGCGGCAATCCGAACGTCACCTGGTGGATGCGCGCAATGCGATGTGGCAAGCCGTCGCCGGGCTGTCGCTGCTTGCGCTGCTGATCGCTGCGTTGTGCTGGTACACCTTGTCCAACCTCACCCGCAACGTGCGCCGCGCCGCGACGGTGGCTGCCAACATCGCGCAAGGCGAGCTGGACGAACGCATCGTGCCGCCCAGCCGCGATGAAACCGGCCAACTGCTCGACAACATGCGCCGGATGCAGGAGCAGGTGCAGCGCGTGCTGGCTGCACAGAGCGAGATGGCGCAGCGCCACGACGCCGGCCAGATTAGCTATCGCATGGACGCAGAGAGCTTCCCCGGCGCTTACGCCACCATGGTGCGCGATACCAACGCGCTGGTCGGCTCGCATATCGCGGTAAAGATGCAGCTGGCGCAGATCATGTCGCGCTACGCCATCGGCGACTTGAGCCAGGACATGCAACGCCTGCCCGGCGAAAAGGCCGTACTTACCGACACCATGGACACGGTCAAGGCCAACCTGTCGGCGATGAATAACGAGATCAAGCTGCTGGCGCAGGCCGCAGCCAGCGGCGACTTCAGCGTGCGCGGCGATGCGCAGCGCTTCCAGTACGACTTCCGCGCGATGGTGGACAGCCTCAATCAGCTGATGGCCACCGCCGACGCCAACCTGCAATCGCTGTCCAAGGTGCTGCAGGCAATCGCTGCAGGCGATCTCACCGCGCGCATGCATGGCGATTTCCACGGCGTATTCGCACGCATGCGCGACGATGCCAATGCCACGGTGACGCAGCTGGCCGATATCGTCGGGCGCATCCAGCGCTCCACCGATGCCATCAACGATGCGGCCAGCGAGATTGCGTCCGGCAATCAGGACCTGTCGCAGCGTACCGAGCAGCAGGCTGCCAACCTGGAAGAAACCGCTGCCTCGATGGAAGAACTCACCTCCACCGTGCGCACCAACGCCGAGCATGCCAAGCGCGCCAGTCAGCTGGTGGTCGGCGCCGCCGCGGTTGCCTCGCAAGGCGGCGACGTGGTCGGCCAGGTGGTCAGCACCATGGCCGGTATCCAGGCGGCCTCCAGAAAAATCGCCGACATCATCGGCGTGATCGACGGCATCGCGTTCCAGACCAATATCCTGGCCTTGAACGCTGCGGTGGAAGCCGCGCGTGCCGGCGAACAGGGCCGCGGCTTTGCCGTGGTGGCCTCGGAAGTGCGCAGCCTCGCGCAGCGGTCTGCCGGTGCGGCAAAAGAGATCAAGCACTTGATCGACGATTCGGTCAGCCGGGTCGAACACGGCAACCAGCTGGTCGGCCAGGCCGGCCGCACCATGCAGGAGATCGTCGATTCAGTGCAGAACGTCACCACGATCATGCACGAGATCAGCGAAGCCTCGCTGCAGCAGTCGCAAGGCATCGAACAGGTCGGTCAGACCGTGGCGCAGATGGATCAGGCCACCCAGCAGAACGCCGCGCTGGTGGAAGAAGCCACTGCCGCCGCGCGCGCGATGGAAGAACAGGCGCAGCAGTTGCGCGATGCGGTATCGGTGTTCCAGTTGCAGGCGGCAGTGTCGCCCCGTCTTGGGCGGGCGGCCTAAACGCCGCGGCGCGCGATGACCCGCGTGTGCAGCACGCTGCAAACGGCCGGTGATGGGACCGGCGACCTGATCGCCTGGCGATGGCACACACCCGCCATCGCCGTCGTATCGATGCCCTGACAGGACGACCGGTGTCGCTACCCTGAGGGCACTGCGGCAACCGCGATATCACCTTCGATCATAGGGCGCGCCGTCATCCGCGCGTCCTGATCTGCGTCATGAGCGAATGCGGCATTGCGCCGATTCGCTTCCCAAAGCCGGTGCACTCACCCGGCAACTCACCTACCTGCACACCGCCGTCACGCTTCAGCCCGTGATCGAACAGTGAATTCGCAGCGCACCGATCGCGTGCTGGTAGCGCTCCCATCAGGGTTTCCGGGTCATTTGTGCACACGAGCATCATCTTGGTGACGGCCGCCCATACACAATCAGCCAAGCGAGTTCAGCTGTCGCCACCAGCGCCGTTACCGAGCACAAGCATGCAGACCTGCCTTGCAATCGAGCGCAGCGTGACAGCCGGTCACGCGCACCGATGGATCGGCCGGATGCATGCCCGCTCTGGCAGCGCTCGACGTACCGACGACGCGACCCTGCCGATGCGCATCTCCCCTTCCTGCCCATCGCCTTCGAGACTCAACATGATCGCTCTTCTTCAACGGTACAACGTCGGCAAGCGCCTGACCTTTGCGTTCGGCACGCTGATCCTGCTGTCGTGCGCCCTGGTGGCCGCTGGTCTTTACACGCTAGCGCAAGCGCGTCAGAGCCTGGATACGCTTACCAATCGCAACATGGTCATCGTCCAGCATCTGCAAGAGATGAATGACGCCGTCTCGGTGATTGCCGTGCAGCTGCGCAATATCGTGCTGCCGACCACCGCTGAAGAAAATCGTCGCTTCGCCGCCATCATCGAAGAACAGCGCAGCACCTACGACAAGGTGCGCGAGCAGCTCTACGCCTTCTCGGCGACGCCGACGGCGCAGGCCATCCGCGAGAAGATCGATCAGAACAACAAGACCGCCAGCGCGCTCAACCGCCAGGTGCTCGATCTTGGGTTAGCAGGCAAAACCGATGAAGCCTTGCCGTTGATGCTGCAACGTGCGGCGCCGGCCACACAGGCGTGGCAGGACACGCTGCTGGAATACACGGCGCTGCAGCGCAAGCGCGCCCAGGAAGCCAACGCGGTGGCCACCACCGCGATGGCACGCGGCCGCACGATGTTGATCGGCGGCGGTCTGGCGGTGGTGTTCATCAGTGGCCTGCTGGGCTGGGCCATCACCCGCAGCCTGGTACGCCCGCTGTCGCAGGCCACCCGTGCCGCCGAAGCCATTGCCAACGGTAATCTCGACAACGATGTGCGCACCACCAGCAACGACGAAACCGGCCGCCTGTTGCAGGCGATGGACAGGATGCAGGACCAGGTACGCAACCTGATCAGCGCGCAGCTGGACATGGCAAAGCGCCACGATGCAGGCCAGATCAGTTTCCGCATGGATGCCGGCGCGTTCCCCGGCGACTTCGGCCGCATGGCCAAGGACACCAACGAGCTGGTCGCCGCGCACATCAAGGTCAAGATGCAGACCATCCACCTGGTGGAGCGCTACGCCATCGGCGATCTGAGCGAAGACATGCCGCAATTGCCAGGCGAAAAAGCCGCGATCACCACGGCGATGAATCAGGTCAAGCACAACCTGTCCACGATGAATCACGAGATCAAGCACCTTGCGCAGGCGGCAGCCAATGGCGACTTCACCGCACGCGGCAATGCCGAGCAGTTCCAGTTCGACTTCCGCGTCATGGTGGAAAGCCTCAACACCTTGATGGCCACTGCCGATGGCAACCTGCAGTCGCTGTCCGGCCTGTTGCAGTCGATCGCCGCCGGCGACCTCACCGCACGCATGACCGGCCAGTACCAGGGCGTGTTCGCACAGATGCGCGACGACGCCAATGCCACTGCTGAGCAGCTGGCCAACATCGTGGGCCGCATCCAGGAAGCAGCCGGCGCGATCGGCCTGGCCTCCGGCGAAATCGCCACCGGTAATCAGGATCTGTCGCAGCGCACCGAACAACAGGCCGCCAATCTCGAAGAAACTGCCGCCTCGATGGAAGAACTCACCTCCACCGTCAAGCAGAATGCCGAACACGCCAGCCAGGCCAATCAGCTCGCCATCGGCGCCGCTGCAGTGGCCTCCCAGGGTGGTGCTGTCGTGGCGAGCGTGGTCACCACCATGTCCGACATCCAGGCGTCTTCGAAGAAGATCGCCGAGATCATCAGCGTCATCGACGGCATCGCTTTCCAGACCAACATTCTTGCTTTGAATGCGGCGGTGGAAGCGGCACGTGCCGGCGAACAGGGCCGTGGTTTTGCGGTGGTGGCCTCCGAGGTGCGCACGCTGGCACAGCGGTCGGCCGGCGCAGCGAAAGAGATCAAGCACCTCATCGACGACTCGGTGGAAAAGGTGGCGCAAGGTGCAACCCTGGTCGACCAGGCCGGTACCACCATGGCCGACATCGTGGCCAGCGTGCAGCGCGTCACCAACATCATGAGCGAAATTTCGTCGGCCTCGCAGGAGCAGTACGCCGGCATCGAACAGGTCAACCAGACCGTGACCCAGATGGACGAAACCACCCAGCAAAACGCAGCACTGGTGGAAGAAGCCACCGCCGCCGCACGCGCCATGGAAGAACAGGCGCAGCAGCTCACCGAAGCCGTCGCAGTGTTCAAGGTGGCCGAACACGCGCCGATTGCACGCCGTCTGTCGGCCATTGCCAGCGCGCCGGCCAATGCACGCACCGCGCCGCGTCCGGTTGTACGCCCCAATCCGGCAACAGCACCGCGACGTGGCGTGATGCAGACCACCGCATCGGCGTCGGCCAACGACACTGGTGATTGGCAGGAGTTCTAAGCGCAGGAACGCCGCGCAGTAAGCGCGACCTAGGTAAAAGGCCTGGTCGCGCACCACCGGCGCATGTGCAAGATCAACTCTGTGCGCACCGATCGCTATACGCACCAATAGCAGCAGACGAGACACCGCGCCGCATTAAACACAAGGCCGGCCCGCTAAGCGGGTCGGCTTTGTGCGTTTTGGCAGGCAGCTTGCTCGCGTGCAGGAAGCTAGATACTCACGCAGCAACAACTGGCAGAGATCGCAGCAGCGTCCACACGCCTCGCAGAATCGCACCGCCCGTCACCAACGATCAACCACGCAGCGCACGTAGCAACGAAGCCCCAACGCCCAAAGCCCCTCTCCCCTCGGGAGAGGGGTTGGGGTGAGGGTACGGCGCAGCGACAAACTCAAAACCATTGCCCCAACTGCACTCACTCCAACCAAGCCCACGTCGCCAAAACCCGTGCAGCGCACGTGAAACCCAACGATGACAGCCAGATGCCACTTCGCTGCCCACGCGCATAAACAGCACATTCCGGCGCCGAAATCGAACAACTCAGCACAATTTTTTACCAGCGCCAACCCGACCCACACGTCCTGTTCACCAGTGTGATCCAGCGCTGTACAGGCACCGCGCATCCGGTCAATTCGAGGCAGTTGCAGCCGTTACCACTGGGCATGCCGCAAAGCGGACACGAGCGCACGGCGACGTGCCACCCGGTCGATGTCATGCACCCCATCCCTTCGAGCCGAGCGACTCCATGAACTCTTTTTTGCTGCGTTTCAATGTCGGACCACGCCTGGCGGGCGCCTTTGCCGTGTTGATCCTGCTATCGGGCTTCATTGCCTTTATCGGCTATCGCGGCCTGACCTCGGCACGCGGGTTGGTCGATGACCTGGTGAGCCAGAACATGACCAAGATCCGCCTGTCCAACGACATGATGAATGCGAACTACATCATCGCCGCGGAATTGCGCAACCTGGTGCTGCCCACCAGCGATGCCGACAATCTGACGTTCATCGAAAAGATCAAACGCGCACGCGCCGACTACGCCAAAGCGCGCGACGCCTTGTACGCCATGCCCGTCTCGGAACAAGGCAAGGCCATTCGCGACGACATCGATCAGCTCACCCCCACGGTGCGCGACTTGAACAACCACGTCATCGATCTGGTGACGTCCGGCCACAGCGACGAAGCGCTGCCGCTGCTGCTCACCAAGGCAGCGCCCGCGCTGCAGCAGTGGCAGGACAAGATCGGCGACAACATCGTTTTGCAGGACAAACTCGCCGCCGAAGCCGCTGCAGTTGCGCTGCAATCGATGAACGATTCGCGCAAGCTGCTGGTGGGCGGTACGCTGCTGGTGGTGCTGCTCAGCAGCACGCTGGGCTTGCTGATCACCCGTAGCCTCACTCGGCCGCTGAGCCGTGCCACACGCGCTGCCGAAGCGATTGCAGACGGCAAGCTGGATAATGCCGTGCACACCGATGCCAGCGACGAGACCGGCCGCCTGTTGCAGGCGATGGACAAGATGCAAACGCAGGTACGCAACCTGATCACCGCGCAGCTGGATATGGCCAAACGCCACGATGCCGGCCAGATCAGCTTCCGCATGGATGGCGGCGCATTTCCTGGCGATTTTGGCCGCATGGCAGGCGATACCAATGCGCTGGTCGACAGCCACATCCAGGTCACCACACGTCTGGCGCAGATCATGGGCCGCTATGCGATCGGCGACCTCAGCGAAGACATGCAGCAGCTCCCCGGCGAAAAGGCCGCA
This sequence comes from Xanthomonas sp. WHRI 8932A, assembly GCF_035012785.1. Lineage (NCBI taxonomy): Bacteria > Pseudomonadati > Pseudomonadota > Gammaproteobacteria > Lysobacterales > Lysobacteraceae > Xanthomonas > Xanthomonas sp. WHRI 8932A. Next base: position 285,937 of record NZ_JAYGQQ010000007.1, on the reverse strand, counting down.
CTCACCAACACCATGGCGCAGGTCAAGGCCAACCTGGCTGCGATGAACCAACAGATCAAGCACCTGGCAAACGCTGCTGCCAATGGCGACTTCAGTGCACGCGGCGATGCGGCGCAGTTTCAGTACGACTTCCGCATCATGGTCGAAAGCCTCAATCAATTGATGGCCACCGCCGATGGCAGTTTGCAATCGCTGTCGGGCATGTTGCAGGCCATTGCAGCGGGTGATCTCACCGCACGCATGGATGGCGACTTCAAGGGTGTGTTCGCACAGATGCGCGACGACGCCAACGCCACCGCCAGCCAGTTGGCCGACATCGTCGGGCGCATCCAGACCTCTGCGTTGTCGATCAACGCCGCGGCCAGCGAGATTGCCACGGGCAACAACGATCTATCGCAGCGCACCGAGCAACAGGCGGCCAATCTGGAAGAAACCGCCGCATCGATGGAAGAGCTCACCTCCACCGTCAAACAGAACGCGGAGGGCGCACGCCAGGCCAACCAGCTCGCCATCGGTGCCGCCAACGTGGCATCGCAAGGTGGCGAAGTGGTCGGCAAAGTGGTCGACACCATGGCCGGCATCGAGGCCTCATCGAAAAAGATTTCCGACATCATCAGCGTGATCGACGGCATCGCGTTCCAGACCAATATCCTGGCCTTGAATGCGGCGGTGGAAGCGGCGCGCGCCGGCGACCAAGGCCGTGGTTTTGCAGTCGTCGCCTCTGAAGTGCGCACGCTGGCGCAGCGTTCGTCGGCGGCCGCCAAGGAGATCAAGGACCTGATCGGCGATTCGGTACAGCGCGTGGCCGATGGCTCGCAACTGGTGGATCAGGCCGGCAAGACCATGGCGGAGATCGTCTCCTCGGTGCAGCGTGTCACCGACATCATGAGCGAGATCTCTGCCGCCTCGCAGGAGCAGTCGGCCGGCATCGAGCAGGTCAACCTCACCGTGACGCAGATGGACGAAGCCACTCAGCAGAACGCAGCGTTGGTGGAAGAAGCCACCGCCGCTGCGCGCGCCATGGAAGAACAAGCGCAGCAACTCACTGCAGCCGTGGCCGTGTTCAAGGTCGAGGCACAGGCGCCGGTCGCGCGTCACCTGACTGCCATCGCCAGCGCGCCACGTACTGCGCGCCTGCCAGCGCGTCTGGCGGCACGCACCACCGCCACGCCAGCGATGGCGCGCCGCCCTGCGGTGAGCGCCTCTGCGTCGACAGCCAACGCCAGCGGGTGGCAGGAGTTCTGAATTCACCCGCAGCACGGAATGCGCTGATACCCGTCAGCGCATGCACCGACGCAGCCATGTACCACCGTTGCAGCAGGTAACGGCGCGGTGAGTGATCTACGCGTTGCGCAACACCGCCACCATCAGCATCAGCACTACAGAATGTTCGAGAGTCGTTCGAGTCTGCGCTTCGCAGATCTTGTGGGCCGCATCCCGTGCAAGGGGACGCGGCCCTTTTTATGTTCGCGTTTTTATGTCCGCGTCGTCGGCACCCGCAGATCGGGGTCGATGGCTTCCTTTACGCTGACCCTTCCAACTTCACATAGTCCTTACATATGCTGATTGTCGGCGGCGTAGCTGGAAACGCTTCCAATGAGCGGGAACTGAATACAGCGCACCCTGTTGTGCTGATTTCTACAAAAACGATCAATTTCGCGCATAGACGGCCGTTATCGCATTCACGCATCCGTAACGCCCTCCCCCGGGCAAGGCACTCTCATGCATTTCTTCAACCGACTTTCCGTTGGTACGCGGTTGTCCGCATTGCTGACCCTGGTCATCGCGATGTCGCTGGGGCTGCTCGCCCTCACCATCTACCGGCAATCGGCCGGCGACATCGAATCGCAGGTCAAGGCCGAACTGCGTTCGAGCACGCGGCTGATGCAGCAGTCGGTGGCGATGTACGACGTCACCCTGACCGAAGGCACCGAGCGTCTGGGCAGCGTCTTCGACGACATGCTGCCGCGCGGCGAACGCGAGCTGGATACCGCCAGTACCGTGAGCATCGGCGAGCAGAACACGCCCACGCTGCGCTCCGGCAAGCAGGCCCTGAATCTCAACTTCGACGCGGTGGATCGCTTCGCGCAGACCACCGGCGGCGTTGCGACCATCTTCGCGCGCACCGGCGACGACTTCGTGCGCATCACCACCTCGCTGCGCAACAAGCAGAACGAGCGCGTGATCGGCACCCTGCTCGATCGCAAGGGCAAGGCCTACGCCGCGCTGTCCGAAGGCAAGCCCTTCACCGGCCAGGCGCAGTTGTTTGGCGACCAGTACATGACGTACTACGCGCCACTGCGTAACGCTGCTGGCGAGGTGATCGGCGCGCTGTTCGTCGGTCGCAACTACACCCAGGGCCTGGCCGCGCTCAAGGCCCAGGTCAGCACGACCAAGCTGGGACAGGACGGCTATTTCGTCATCGCCGACATGGCGCCTGGCGAGCACCAGGGCCAGATCATCGCCGCACCGCCTGGTGCTCCGGCGACGTTGTCGGCACTGGTGCCGGCCGCGCAGCAAGCGGCATTGCAGTCGGTGCTGGACGGCAAGCAGCCCAGCGCCAGCCTGCAGCTGCGCGATGCCAAGGGCAACGCGCAGGCGTTCGAAGTCACCGCACAGCGCTATGCGCCGTGGCAGTGGGCGGTGATCGGCACCCAGCCGCGCAGCGCCATCGACGGCCCGCTCGACCAACTGATGGGCAGCATGCTGTTGTTCTCGCTGGTGGTACTGGCGCTGTGCATCGCGGTGGTGTTCATCGCCGCACGCAAGATGGTCACCCGGCCGCTGATTGCAGTGGAACGCGTGCTCGGCGATGTCGCCGCCGGCCGTCTGGACAACCCCATCGAGATCGATCGGCACGATGAACTCGGCCGCCTGCTGCTCAGCGCCCGCACCATGCGCGACGACCTGCGCGCGCGGCTGGAGCGCGATCACCTGATCGCCAGCGAAGCACTGCGTGTGCGCACCGCGCTGGACGATGTCAGCACCAACGTAATGATCGCCGACATCCATCAGCGCATCATCTACGTCAACCGGCCGCTGCAACGCCTGCTCAAGGGCGTGCAGGAACAGCTGCGTGGCGTTGCGCCCGGCTTCGATGCGGACAAGCTGATCGACACCAGCATCAATCAGTTCCATGCCGCACCGAAGGAGCACGAGCGCATGCTCGAACAGCTCACCGGCACCAACGTCGCCCAGATCACCGTTGGCGACCGCATCGTGCGCCAGGTGGTCAGCCCGGTACTGGATGCCGCCGGCGAGCGCATGGGCTTTGTCATCGAGTGGGCCGACCGCACCCAGGAAGTGCAGGTGGAAGAAGAAGTCGCCCGCATCGTGCAGGCCGCCGCAGCCGGCGACCTGAGCGGCCGTGTGGACACCGCCGGCAAGCAGGGCTTCCTGCTGCAGCTCGCCCAGCAATTGAACATGCTGCTGGACAACAACGCCGATGGCCTATCGCGTGTCTCCGCGCTGCTGTCGTCGTTGTCGCAGGGCGACCTCACTGCGCGCATGGACGGCGATCTGCAAGGCGTGTTCGCCACCATCCGCGACGACGCCAACGCCACCGCCGACCAGCTGGCCGGCATCGTGCGTCGCATCAAGGACGCGTCGCTGGCGATCAACTCGGCCGCCAGCGAAATCGCCACCGGTAACGGCGACCTGTCGCGTCGGACCGAACAGCAAGCCGCCGCACTCGAAGAAACTGCCGCGTCGATGGAAGAGCTCACCGCCACCGTCAAGCAGAACGCCGACAATGCCGACCAGGCCAACCGCCTGGTGCTGGATGCGGCCGGCGTGGCCGCCAAGGGGGGCGACGTGGTTTCCCGCGTGGTCACCACCATGTCCGATATCGACGCCTCGTCCAAGAAGATCGCCGACATCATCAGCGTCATCGACGGCATCGCCTTCCAGACCAACATCCTGGCCTTGAACGCGGCGGTGGAAGCCGCGCGTGCTGGCGAACAGGGCCGCGGCTTTGCCGTGGTGGCCTCGGAAGTGCGCACGCTCGCCCAGCGCTCGGCCGGTGCGGCCAAGGAGATCAAGCACCTGATCGAAGACTCGGTGACCCGCATCGGCAACGGCGCCGCACTGGCGTCGGAAGCGGGCAGTACCATGCAGCAGGTCGTCAGCTCGGTGCAGCGCGTCACCGACATCATGGGCGAGATCACCAGCGCCTCGCGCGAGCAGGCCGCCGGCATCACCCAGGTTAACCAGACCGTCACCCAGATGGACGAAACCACCCAGCAGAACGCCGCCCTGGTTGAAGAAGCCACGGCAGCCGCGCGCTCGATGGAAGAACAGGCCACGCAGCTGGTGGACGCAGTGGCGGTGTTCCGCCTCGAACAGCAGGACAGCCTGAGCACCTTGCTGGCCAACGCACGCCACGCCTATCACTGATGCGACAAACGCTGTCTGAGGCAAACGCCGGGTGAGTCGAGAGAGGTCCAGGCGTTGTTGGTTGCCGCGCTCAAACACTGCGCGCCGACCACATGCACTGGCCCTTGCCCGCTCACCGTCGCAGGACCCTTGGCGGCATGGATGCCGCCAAGGAGCTGACATGGACGTACTTGCAGCGTGTCCTGCGATGGTGAGCGGGCAAGGGCCCTGCAGCAAACGCAAAGATCTCGAGCGCGCGGTGCCCTCGCCGCTCGCGGGACACACCGTGAACCCGTCCCTGCGGGCTCGTTGGCAGTATCCATGCCGCAAGCGGCAAGCGCCCCGCACCAGAACGTTGGTTGGCTGTTTGATGAAAGCAGCCAGTGATATGACGGCACCGCGGGCGAACGTCGCCTGTCGCTTGCACCAACGCGCCGACCACCTTCACTGGCCCTTGTCCGCTCACCGTCGCAGGACCCTTGGCGGCATGGATGCCGCCAAGGAGCTTACAAGGACGTACTTGCAGCGTGTCCTGCGATGGTGAGCGGGCAAGGGCCCTGCAGCAAACGCAAAAACCTCGAGCGCGCGGTGCCCTCGCCGCTCGCGGGACACACCGTGAACCCGTCCCTGCGGGCTAGTTGGCAGCATCCATGCCGCCAACGGTCCCGCAATCGGCCAGTGCCCCGCACCAGAACGTTGGTTGGCTGTTTTACGAAAGCAGCCAGTGATATGACGGCACCGCGGGCGAACGTCGCCTGTCGCTTGCACCAACGCGCCGACCACCTTCACTGGCCCTTGTCCGCTCACCGTCGCAGGATCCTTGGCGGCATGGATGCTGCGTTAAAAGCTCTGCACACCGCACATCGCGACGGGTCATGAGCAGCGCCAGGCGTACGAGTTTTGTCAGCGGCACTTAAAGATTTCGCTTTGCCGCCGATATCAAGGCGACGCCGGGACAACCCTCCGGGCTTCTTCCCGCTACCACTGTGCTTGTGCCCATGTCCCAAGGCGATACCTCAGAGTCAGAGCTGGACCACGACGATCACCTTGCAGAAGGTGACGAACGCTATCTGCTGCGCAACAAGCGGCAGATCCGTGGCTTGCTGCGCCAGCTGCTCGATCAACGCGCCGTGGTGACCATGCATGTGGCCGGCCGCGACATGGCCGTGCCTACCGCCGTGCTCGAAATCGATGAAGACGACGATTGCGTGATTCTGGACGGCAGCCACAACGACACCTCCAACCGTGCCATCGAAGATGCCAAGTACCTGCTCTGCTATGCGCAACTGGAGCGTGTCAACGTGCGCTTCCGGCTGGAAAAGGCCGAGCGCATCGAGCGCGACATCCACGTCGCCTTCCGCGCCGAGCTGCCGGACGCGATGTACCACATGCAACGTCGCGAATCGTACCGGCTGGAAACGCCGATCACCGACTCGCCCGTGTGCATCATCCGCCAGGACGAAGCCCAGGGCGGCAACCTCAACCTGCAGCTGCGCGTGATCGACATCAGCAGCGGCGGCCTGGCGGTGTCGCTCACCGCCGGAATGCCCTTGCTGGAGCCGCAACGCACCTATCGCGACTGCACGCTGCACCTGCCCGACGTCGCACCGATCGCCCTGCCGCTCACGGTGTGCAGCCAATACAAGCAGACCCTGCCCAATGGCAGCGAAGGTTTCCGCGTCGGCCTGCAGTTCAGCGATCTGCCGCGTGGCGCCGACGAAACCATCCAGCGCTACATCTTTCGGGTCGACCGCCAGCGCAACGCGCGCAAGAGCGGCGTGTTCTGAACCCGCACGTACCACTTGGTCCACGCACCTAAAGTTGCCGAGCGCTGCGCCGATGTTGCTATGGCAGCCTTTTCAACCTAGTGCCGCAACCTGACACTCAGCCGCAACGCCCGGAGTTTTCATGAACGACAAAAGCACTGCCACCGGCACCGGTGGTGAATTCCTCAGCTTCGCTTTGGGCGAAGAACACTACGGCGTGGACATCCTGAAAGTGCAGGAAATCCGTGGCTACGATTCGGTCACCCGTCTGCCCGACGCGCCCGACTACATCAAGGGTGTGATCAACCTGCGCGGCACCATCGTGCCGGTGATCGACCTGCGCCTGAAGCTGCGCCTCAAGGAAGCGCGCTACGACGCGTTCACCGTGATGATCGTGCTCAACGTCGAAGACCGCGTGGTCGGCATCGTGGTGGACAGCGTCTCCGACGTCATCCCGCTCAATGACGACCAGATCCGCCCGACGCCCGAGTTCGGCGCCGCAGTGGATACCCGCTTCATCTCCGGCATCGGCACCCAGGACGATCGCATGCTGATCCTGCTGGATATCGAAACCCTGCTGGACAGCACCGAGCTGGGTCAGCAGCAGCTGGCTGAAGAAGCTGCCTGATTCACGGTGGTTGAGTGCGGCGACCTGCGGTCGTCAGAGGGATGCAGTGGTTGGCAAGCGTAGCGATGCAGCAGGTATGCATCGCCGCGTTTGAGCACCCGGCAGCCCTCTGACGGCCGCAGTGGTTTATGCCTAATGCGCATACCACCATCAGGTGTCGGGAGCGTCCTGACACGAGACGCACTGCTAGATAGAAGTGCGATGTGACTCACATTTTTTTACTTCAAGTTGAATCCCAGTTAGCCGATAGCTGAATAGAAGCCCGCGTTCATAAGCGGGTCACCGTTCGACTTTCGATTCTGGAGAATCCCCAATGAAGTTCCTGCTCTCGCTCCTCCCCGTCGCTGCTCTCGTGATCGTTGCCCCCACGCTGTCGGCTCAGTCGCAGGAAATGATTCCGCCGGAGATGGCCACCCGCTTCGTCGGCAAGGACGGCATGGTGTGCGGCAAGGTCGAAAAGGCCAAGTACGCACAGAGCTCGGAAGGCGAACCCACCTTCCTGTACATGGGCGGCATGTTCCCGCGTCACACCTTCTCGGCCCGCATCGACGGCGCCAACCGCGGCAAGTTCAGCTTTGCCCCGGAATCGTTGGAAGGCAAGGACGTCTGCGTCCTCGGCAAGATCCAGCGCGACAGCTCGCGCGCCGAAATCGAAGTCAGCTCCCCGGCCAGCCTGAAGCTTGCCACCATCAAGTAATCGCATCGCAGATCGCCACGCCCATGCGTGGCGATCTGCTGTCTGGATTATGCGGACTGACTTCTACGGGGGAATCGTGTCAATGCAATGGATTAATAATCTGAAATTGATGCCGCGGCTGATGCTGGCGTTCGGCATCGTGCTGCTGATCATGCTGGTGCAGGGAATCATCGCGTATTCGGGCCTGGCATCGCTCAACAACGTGACGCGCGATCTGGCCGGCAACACCATGTCCAGCGTCCGCGAAGCCGGCGATCTGCGCGGCATGCTCGGCGAATACCGGAATGCGTCTTATCAAAATCTGGTGCGCGCCAGCGATGCGGTCAAGCAGGAAGCCAGGGTCCGCGCCAAGAAGCTCAACGGCGAAATCGAGGCAACGATCAAGGGCTATCCCCGCCTGATCGAAAGCCCGCAGCAGAAAAAACTCTTCAACGTGTTCGTGGCCGACTGGAAGAAGGCCTCGGCCTCGTACGCCAGCGTCGATGAAATGATCGAGCTCAATCTTCCCGACGATGCCATCGACACCTTTGTCGGCGAGACCCGCACCCTGCACAACAAGGCCAAGGATTCGCTGGCTGCGTTGATCGCCGAGGACAATCTGCTGGCACAGGCGGCCAAGACCAAGGCCGAAAAGGTCCACGCAACCTCGGTCTCGCTGACCCTGGTGGTGTTGCTGATCGGCATTGCCGGAGGCCTGGGCCTGGCATTCCTGTTTGCCCGCTCCATCGTGCGCAGCATGCGCGGCGCGGTGAGCACCGCCACCGAAATCGCCGGCGGCAAGCTGGATGGTCAGATCAATGCGCACGGCAAGGACGAAGTGGGCGAACTGATGCGCTCCATGCAGCGCATGCAGCGCGATCTGAAGGAGCGCATCGAACGCGATCAGAAGATCGCCGACGAGAACCTGCGCATCCGCACCGCGCTGGACAAGTCGTCCACCGGCACCTTCATCACCGATCCCGACCGCGTCATGATCTACGCCAACGATGCCTTCAAGAAGATCGTGACGCAGTACGAAAGCAGCATCCGTCTGGCATCGCCCGAGTTCGATGCGAGCAAGGTCATCGGTCAGCACATCAGCTACCTGGGCCTGTCCGATGCGACCGTGCGCAAGGCCGTTGCTGCGCTCGAACGCGATGGTGTCACCAGCTTCGAAGAGCGCTTCGGCGAAGTCGTGCTGGCGCAGACCGTCACCGGCATCAAGAACGAGCAAGGCGAAACCACCGGCGAAGTCTGCGAATGGCGCGACCGCACCATCGAAGTCCAGGTCGAAGAAGAAGTCGCCCGCATCGTGCGTGCCGCTGCCAGCGGCGACATGAGCGGCCGCGTCGAAACCGACGGCAAGCAGGGCTTCTTCCTGCAGTTGGCGCAGCAGCTCAACGGCTTGCTGGATGCCAATGCCGGCAGCCTCGAGCAGATCTCTGCGCTGTTGTCTGCGCTGTCGCGCGGCGACCTGACCGTGCGCATGCAAGGGCAGTTCAGCGGCGTGTTCGCGCAGATGCGTGACGATGCCAATGCCACCGCCGAGCAACTGGCCGATATCGTCGGTCGCATCAAGCTCTCCTCCAGTGCGATCAACTCGGCAGCCGGCGAAATCGCCTCGGGCAACAGCGATCTGTCGCACCGTACCGAACAGCAGGCCGCCAACCTGGAAGAAACCGCTGCCTCGATGGAAGAGCTCACCTCCACCGTCAAGCAGAACGCCGAAAGCGCACGTCAGGCCAATCAGCTGGCCATCGGCGCCACCGGTGTGGCCTCGCAGGGCGGCGAAGTGGTGTCGCAGGTGGTCACCACCATGTCCGGCATCGAAGCCTCGTCCAAGAAGATCGCCGACATCATCAGCGTCATCGACGGCATCGCCTTCCAGACCAATATCCTGGCGTTGAATGCGGCGGTGGAAGCGGCGCGTGCCGGTGAGCAAGGCCGCGGGTTTGCAGTGGTCGCCTCCGAAGTGCGCACGTTGGCACAGCGTTCGGCCGGCGCCGCCAAGGAGATCAAGGGTTTGATCGACGACTCCGTGCACAAGGTCGCCGAAGGCTCTGCGTTGGTGCGCAAGGCCGGTGCGACGATGGCCGAGATCGTTGCCAGCGTGCAGCGTGTCACCGACATCATGGGCGAAATTTCTGCCGCCTCGCAGGAACAGTCGGCCGGCATCGAACAGGTCAACCAGACCATCACCCAGATGGACGAAACCACCCAGCAGAACGCCGCCCTGGTGGAAGAAGCCACTGCCGCCGCCCGCTCGATGGAAGAGCAGGCCGGTCATCTGGCCGAAGCGGTGTCGGTGTTCAAGCTGGACGAATCGGCCGCGGTTGCACAAGCGCGTGTGCGCCCGGTGGCCTCGCGTCCGGTTGCGGTCAAGACGGCGGCCAAGCCGGCCGTGCGGACAGCCGCAGCGCCGTCGGCGCGATCTGCCAAGCCACAGGCCGCACTGGCCGACGGTAACTGGCAAGAGTTCTAAGAGCAGCCAACAGAAGGGCTGTGCAGGCGCCAGGCGGGCGCGGCGGATGCGGCAGGTACCACGCGGACACTCCGCCTCCTTCGCGCCGTCCGCACCCAACTGACGACTGCTCGCTACGTTCTGGTAACCGCTCCAAGTCACCGCTGTCACCCACAACGCCCCGGCACTGCCGGGGCGTTGTGTTTCTGCCTCTCGCAACGACAGGCAGCCTTCACCCCGCCGCGCCGTCGCTGCACGCCGCCGCACCGCAGCGTTGCTGCGATACCGAGCCCAACCGCAGTCATCGATGGATTGGTGCTTCAGTTGCACGGCTACATGGCCGATACCACGTTATAGCTCCCGACGTGTATGGATATGACGACTACGACTCCCGCTTCAGACACGCGCGAATTCGATTTTGGCGACCGCGACTTCAAGCGCGTTTGCGACCTGATTTACCAACGCGTCGGTATCTCGCTGGCACCGGCCAAGCGCGACATGGTGTATGGCCGCCTGTCGCGCCGCCTGCGCGTGCTCGGGCTGCGCTCGTTTCGCGAGTACATCGACCAGCTGGAAGCCGGCAACGACGAAGAAGAATGGCAGGCGTTCACCAACGCCCTGACCACCAACCTGACCTCGTTCTTCCGCGAGCCGCATCACTTCGACAAATTGCGCGAAGAACTGCAGAAGCGCGCCTCGCAGGCGCCACTGAAGATCTGGTCGTGCGCCGCATCTACCGGTGAGGAGCCCTACTCCATCGCCATCACCGCCTGCGAGGCGTTCGGCACACTGACCCCGCCGGTGAGCATCGTCGCCACCGACGTCGACACCCAGGTGCTGGAAACCGCCTCGCGCGGCGTCTATGCCATCGACCGCGTCGCCTCGCTGGATGCGGCGATCAAGCGCAAGTATTTCCAGCGCGGCAGCGGCCCCAACGAAGGCAAGTGCCGGGTGATTCCTGCGCTGCGCCAACTCATCGAATACCGCCAGTTGAATCTGCTATCGCCGCGTTACGACGTCGGCGGCCCCTATGCAGCGCTGTTCTGCCGCAACGTGATGATCTATTTCGACAAACCGACCCAGCGCGGCATCCTGTCGCGTCTGGTCAGCCACATGGGCGACGACGGTCTGCTCTACACCGGGCACTCGGAGAATTACCTGCACGCAGCCGATCTGATCCAGCCGTGCGGGCGCACGCTGTATCGGCGCGCTCCGCGTTCGGGAGCCTCTGCATGAGTACGGCCGTGCAAGTCGACGACGTGATGCGCTACCGCGATTCGCGGTTCCAGACCATTACCGCCAAGCTGCTGCCCACTCAATATCTGGTGGTGGACGACGACACCGCGTTGACGACCACCTTGGGATCGTGCGTTGCGGCCTGCTTGCGTGATCCGGTGCTCAAGATCGGCGGCATGAATCACTTCCTGCTGCCCGAAGGACAGGTCGGCGACGGTGCACCGGCGCGCTACGGCAGTTATGCGATGGAGTTGCTGATCAACGACATGCTCAAGCGCGGCGCGCATCGCAAACGCATCGAAGCCAAGGTCTTCGGCGGCGCCAACGTGCTCAAGGGCTTCACCAGCAATCCGGTCGGCACCCGCAACGCCGAGTTCGTGCGCCAGTACCTGCAAGCCGAACACATTCCCATCATTGCCGAAGATCTGTGCGGCATCCATCCGCGCAAGGTGTGGTTCTTTCCGACGACCGGCCGGGTAGTCGTGCAGCGTTTGCCGCATGCGCACGAAGCCGAAGTCGCCGCCACAGAATCGGCCGTGCGCGCCCGTCTGTCCAAAGCACCGGTCACCGGTGGAGTGGAGTTGTTCGAATGACGCTGGAAACTCCCGTACGTGTACTCATCGTCGACGACTCGGCGGTGGTCCGTCAGATGCTCACCGAAATCCTCTCGCGCGATCCGGGCATCGAAGTCATCGGCTCGGCCGCCGACCCGATCCTGGCGCGCGAAAAGATCAAACGCCTCAATCCGGACGTGATCACGCTGGACGTGGAAATGCCGCGCATGGACGGCCTGGTGTTTCTGGAAAACCTGATGCGCCTGCGCCCGACGCCGGTGGTGATGATTTCCTCGCTCACCGAGCGCGGTGCCGACACCACCTTGCAGGCCTTGTCGCTGGGTGCGGTGGACTTCATCTCCAAGCCCAAGATCGACGTCGTGCGTGGACTGGAAGGCTATGCCGAAGAAATCGTCAGCAAGGTCAAGATGGCCGCCAAGGCCAAGGTCAGTGCACTGCATCGCCCCAGCACGCCCAAGCTCACCCTGGACATGCAATCGGCACCGGTGCCGGGCAGCGCGCTGCGCTTCCGCACCACCGACCGCCTGATCGCCATCGGCGCTTCTGCCGGCGGCACCGAAGCGCTGCGCGTGGTGCTCGAACACATGCCTGCCGACGCACCGGCGGTGGTGATGACCCAGCATCTGCCGGCCAGCTTCAGCACCGCATTCGCCGAACGCCTCAATCGCCACTCGGCGATGTCGGTGCGCGAAGCCAGCGACGGCGAAGCCATTCTGCCCGGCCACGCTTATCTGCCGCCGGGCGGCCAGCACCTGCGCATCATTCGCGACGGTGCGCGTTGGCGCTGCCGTATCGACGACGGCCCGCCGGTCAATCGCCACAAGCCGGCGGTGGACGTGCTGTTCCGCTCGGTCGCCGCCAACGCCGGGCCGAATGCGGTCGGCGCCATCCTCACCGGCATGGGCGACGACGGTGCGCGCGGCCTGCTGGAAATGCTGCAGGCCGGCGCCCCCACACTGGTACAGGACGAAGCCAGCAGCGTGGTGTGGGGCATGCCCGGCGCCGCCTACAAACTGGGCGCCGCGCAGGAAGTGGTACCGCTGGACCGTGTTGCCGAACGCCTGATCGCATTGTCGGCACAGGCGCGCTGATCGCCCATGCGCGCCCTGCCCCCGCATCCGACCGATCTGCCGCCGCACGACGGCGCACCGGACACCGACGCCAACACGGCGACGGATGCGTGGGCGACAGCGGAACTGGTCGGCGATACGTCGTCGGTTACCGCATTCGACCATGCGCGCACGCCGATCAAGCACGGCCCGCTCACGGCCGGCATGGCCAAGCCCGGCGAAGCGCCGGATGACCGTCGTTCGCGCTTGCTGGCCGAAGCGCTGGATGGCAGCAGTAGTGCCATCCTCATCTGCGATCTGCAATCGCGCCTGCTCTACGCCAACGATGGCTTCCAGCGCATGTTCGGCTACACCGAAGCCGAGCTGGTCGGCCAGCGCCCGTCGGATGTGTTGACCCGTGCGCAGAGCGACCAAGGCGAGGTTGCGCGCATCCGCGATCGCGCCGATGCCCTGCAGCAAACCCGTGCCGACTTGCTGGTCTATCGCAAGGACGGCTCGCCGTTGTGGATCTCGCTCAACTTCAATCCGATCTACGACGCCAAACACAATCCGTCGCATTACGTGGCGGTGCTGACCGACATTACCGACACCAAGATGCACGAAGTGCTGCAGCACCGCGTGCTGGAAGCGCTGGTGCAGGAGCGCCCGCTGATCGAGGTGATGACGCTGATCTGCACCGAGGTCGAACGCATCGCACCGGAAGTCTTGGCGACCGTCATGAGCGCCGACAACCAGGGCTGCCTGCATTCGCTGGCCGCGCCGAGTCTGCCGCCCGAGTATGCCGACGCCGTCAACGGCCTGAAGATCGGCCCCGGTGCAGGTGCCTGCGGCACCGCTGCCTGGCGCGGCCGTGCGGTGATGGTGGAAGATATCGCCACCGACCCGTTGTTTACCGCCTACCGCGAGCAGTTGATGCCGATGGGTCTGCGCGCCTGCTGGAGCACCCCAATCCGCGCCAATAGCTCGCGCGTGCTCGGCACCTTTGCGCTGTATTACCGCAAGCCGCAACGTGCCGATGCCTGGCACGTACGGCTGACCGAACTGTGCCAACAGCTGTGCACGCTGGCACTGGAGCGCGAGCAGATCCGTCAACGCGTACATCAACTCGCGTTCTACGACGCGCTGACCGGCCTACCCAATCGCATCATGTTCAGCGCGCGCGCCGAGCAGGCGCTGACCCAGGCCGAATACGCTGCCGAGCCGGTCGCGTTGATGTTCATCAACATCGACCGCTTCAAGCTGATCAACGACAGTCAGGGCCATTCTGCCGGCGATGGTCTGCTGCGCGACATCGCGCTGCGCGTCGGCGACCAACTTGCCGCCACCGCCATGCTGGCACGCGTGGCCGGCGACGAATTCGCACTGGCCCTGCCGCAATGCAGCGCCGAGCAGGCCAGCGCCGCGGCCGAACGCGTGCTGGGCACCATCGCCGGCCCGCTGTCGGTAGGCCATATGACCGTGCATCCGTCGGCCAGCATCGGCGTAGCGATGTTTCCCGAAGACGGGCGCGACATCAACATCCTGCTGCGGCATGCCGATCTGGCGATGAATCGCGCCAAGAAGGAAGGTGGCGGACGCTTCCGTTTCTTCAGCTCCGACATGAATCGCATGGCGCAGGAGCGCGTGGCGCTGGAAGCGGAACTGCGCCAGGCCATCGGCCGCGACCAACTACAGCTGCATTACCAGCCGCAACTACATAGCGCCGCGCCGCACGCGCTGTACGGCGTGGAAGCGTTGCTGCGCTGGAATCATCCGCAACTCGGCGCCATTTCGCCGGCACGGTTTCTGCCGGTCGCCGAAGAGCAAGGCATGATGCCCCAGCTCAACGCCTGGGTTCTGCGGCGCGCTTGCGAACAAGTGGCCGACTGGCGTCTGCGCGGCGTGCCGGTCACACGCGTGTCGGTGAATCTGTCGGCCAGCGGCTTCGAAAGCCCGCGCATGCTCCCCGACCTGCTTGGGCTGATCGCCGACACCGGCGTGCAAGCCTCCGACCTCACCCTGGAATTGACCGAAAGCGTGATGCTGTCCGGGCAACCGGGCGTGTTGGAAAATCTGCATGCCATCCGCGAAGCCGGCATCTCGTTATCGCTGGACGACTTCGGCACCGGCTATTCCAGCCTGAGCCATCTGCACCGCCTACCGATCGACGAACTCAAACTGGACATGAGCTTCGTACGCGATATCGAACACAGCGAAGACGCACGCGCGCTCACCACCTCGGTGCTGCGCATCGGCGAGCATCTGCGCAAGCACGTCGTCGCCGAAGGCGTCGAGAACGAAGCACAGCGCCTGTTCCTGGCCGACCTGGGCTGCGAAGTCCTGCAGGGCTACCTGTTCTCGCGGCCCCTCCCGGCCCCGGCACTGGAAGCCTGGCTAGGCGCGCAACCATAACCACGCAACGTCCAGACGACTGCAGCATTTAGACGACCACAGCGCCTAGACGGCTGCAGCGCTTATAAGCCCCTCTCCCTGCGGGAGAGGGGTTGGGGTGAGGGTACGGCCACCCACAAATCCCGCCGAAACCCTACCCTCATCCGCCCTACGGGCACCTTCTCCCGACGGGAGAAGGAAAGCAGCTGCCGACACTGGAAGCCTGGCTAGGCACTCAACCGTAGCGACGCAGCGTCCAGACGACCGCAGCGCGTAGACGACCGCAGCGCCTAGACGGCTGCAGCGCTTACAAGCCCCTCTCCCCCCGGGAGAGGGGTGAGGGTACGGCCACCCACAATTCCCGCCGAAACCCTACCCTCATCCGCCCTGCGGGCACCTTCTCCCGACGGGAGAAGGAAACACATCTGAAGCTCCCGACGGGAGACGCAAAGCAGCGATAAGCCATCTCACCCTATCGGAGAGGCCTTGGGGGTAAAGGCACACGCGTCATTCCACGCGCACCCTCCCCGCTTCAACCTCACGACAAGGTGCGCTTGAACCACCCGAGCAACTGCGCATTGACGAACGCCGGATTCTCCAGCGATGCGATATGCCCGGCATCGGGCACCAGTTCGTAATCGCAGCAAATCGCTTCGGCCATCATCCACAGCTCTTCCGGCGGCCGCGCAATATCCGCGTCGCCACCAAGCAGGAAGGTGTTGGCAGGATCCAGCGCAGACATGGCATCCAGTCGATCGGCACGTCCGAAGATCAGGCGGCCAAGCGGCACGATCGACGTCCGTAGCTGCTCGGCCGACATCGCCGCCAGGCGCTGCGCGAACGCGGCCGGCAAGGCCGAGGTCAGATCGATGCCGGGGCGGAAGAAGATCGGCACGATCGCCTCGATCAGCGCAGGCGTCACCTGCCCGGCCGCTTCGATCGCATCCAGCATGCCGAAGTAACGCGCACGCGTGGCCTGCGGCTCGGCGCCCAGGAAGGTATCCATCAATACCAGGCTGCGCACGCGCTCCGGCGCCATCAAAGCAAGCTCAGCGCCCCACATGCCGCCCACCGACAGGCCCACCACCGCGCACTGCGGCAGCTCCAGCGCGTCCAGCAGGCCAAGCATCTGCCGGGCAAGATCGTCGATTCCCTGCGTGCCTTGCGGCAGTTCGCCCGACTGCCCATGGCCCCACAGCTCGGGAACGATCACCTGGTAGTGCTGCGAAAGGGCCTGGATCTGCGGCTCCCACATCGCCGCGTCCCACAGGTAGCTATGGCCGAGCAGGATCGGGAACCCGTGACCGTGCTGGGTGTAATGGAGTGTTTGACCTGCGATCGTGCAAGAAGGCATCGGCATCGACATAAATGGGAGGGCGGCGGAACTCTAGACCTCTTCACATCAGAAATTTGTTGCAGTGCGGCAAGCGGTTTAACTGCGATTTGTTTTGACGCACGTCACGCTCTACGCGAAGCGAAGTCATTGCCCGATAAACGAAAAACGCCCGGCATTGCCGGGCGTTCTAAGCTCCATCTAATCCGCTGGATCAGGCCGCGACGGTATCCGCAACGTCCTGATATTCCTGGATCTGATCGAAGTTCATGTAGCGGTAGATCTGGTCGCCACTGGTCTTGATCACGCCCACATCGGCCATGTACTCCTCCTTGGTCGGAATCCGTCCCAGGCGCGAGCAGATCGCCGCCAGTTCCGCCGAGCCCAGGTACACATTGGTGTTGCGGCCCAGACGGTTGGGGAAGTTACGCGTGGAGGTGGAGAACACCGTGGCGCCCTCGCGAGCCTGCGCCTGGTTGCCCATGCACAGCGAGCAGCCAGGCATCTCCATACGCGCGCCGGCTGCGCCGAAGGTGCCGTAATGGCCTTCCTTGGTCAGCTCGGAGGCGTCCATCTTGGTCGGCGGTGCCACCCATAAGCGGGTCGGGATGTCGCGCTTGCCTTCCAGCAGCTTGGCCGCGGCACGGAAGTGGCCGATGTTGGTCATGCACGAACCGATGAACACTTCGTCGATCGCCGCACCGGCCACGTCGGACAGCGTCTTGACGTCGTCCGGGTCGTTCGGGCACGCCACGATCGGCTCGTGGATGTCGGCCAGGTCGATCTCGATGACCGCGGCATACTCGGCATCGGCATCGGGCTGCAGCAGCTGCGGGTCGGCCAGCCACTCTTCCATCTTCTTGATGCGGCGGCCCAGGGTGCGCGCGTCGGCATAGCCTTCGGCGATCATCCAGCGCAGCAGGGTGATGTTGCTGGTCAGGTATTCGATGATCGGCGCCTTGTCCAGGTGCACGCTGCAACCGGCCGCCGAACGCTCGGCCGAGGCGTCGGACAGTTCGAACGCCTGCTCCACCTTCAGATTCGGCAAGCCTTCGATTTCCAGGATGCGGCCGGAGAAGATGTTCTTCTTGCCCTGCTTGGCCACGGTCAGCAGGCCGTCCTTGATCGCATACAGCGGGATTGCGTTGACCAGATCGCGCAGGGTCACGCCCGGCTGCATCTCACCCTTGAAGCGCACCAGCACGCTCTCGGGCATGTCCAGCGGCATCACCCCGGTGGCGGCGGCGAACGCCACCAGGCCGGAGCCGGCCGGGAACGAGATACCGATCGGGAAACGCGTGTGCGAGTCGCCGCCGGTGCCCACGGTGTCGGGCAGCAGCATGCGATTGAGCCAGCTGTGGATCACGCCGTCGCCCGGACGCAGCGACACGCCGCCACGGGTGGAGATGAATTCCGGCAGCGTGTGGTGGGTCTTGACGTCCACCGGCTTCGGGTAAGCGGCGGTGTGGCAGAACGACTGCATCACGAGGTCGGCCGAAAAGCCCAGGCAGGCCAGGTCCTTCAGCTCGTCGCGGGTCATCGGGCCAGTGGTGTCCTGCGAACCCACCGAGGTCATCTTCGGCTCGCAATAGGTGCCCGGGCGCATGCCCTGGCCTTCCGGCAAGCCACAGGCGCGGCCGACCATCTTCTGTGCCAGCGAGAAGCCCTTGCCGGTGTCCGGCGGGTCCATCGGCAGGCGGAACAGATCCGAGGCCGGCAGGCCCAGGAATTCGCGCGCCTTGGCGGTGAGGCCACGGCCAACGATCAGCGGGATGCGGCCACCGGCGCGTACTTCGTCGAACAGCACGTCCGACTTCATCGCAAACTCGGCAATCACCTGCCCGTTCTTCAGCGCCTTGCCGTCATACGGACGCAGCTCGACCACGTCGCCGTGCTCCATCTGCGACACGTCCAGCTCGATCGGCAGCGCGCCGGCGTCTTCCATGGTGTTGTAGAAGATCGGGGCGATCTTGCTACCCAGGCACACGCCGCCGAAGCGCTTGTTGGGGATGTACGGAATGTCTTCGCCGGTCCACCACAGCACCGAGTTGGTCGCCGACTTGCGCGAAGAACCGGTACCGACCACGTCGCCCACATAGGCCACCAGATGGCCCTTGTCCTTGAGGTCGGCAATAGCCTGGATCGGGCCACGCTTGCCGTCTTCTTCCGGCACGAACGCCGCGCCTTCGCGGGTGTTCTTCAGCATCGCCAGCGCGTGCAGCGGGATGTCCGGGCGGGTGGTCGCATCCGGCGCGGGCGACAGGTCGTCGGTATTGGTTTCGCCCGGCACCTTGAACACGGTGACGGTCATGCTCTGCGGCACTTCCGGCTTGCTGGTGAACCACTCGGCATCGGCCCAGCTCTGCAGCACGGACTTGGCGTGCGCGTTGCCGGCGTCGGCCTTTTCCTGCACGTCATGGAACGCATCGAACACCAGCAAGGTGTGCTTGAGCGCTTCGGCGGCGGTGGCGCCCAGCTCGGCGTTATCCAGCAGGTCGATCAGCGGCTGGATGTTGTAGCCGCCCAGCATGGTGCCCAGCAGCTCGGTCGCACGCGTGGGGCTGATCAGTGCGGTCTTCTCGGTACCGAAGGCCACGGCGGCCAGGTACGAGGCCTTGACCTTGGCGGCGTCGTCGACGCCGGCCGGCACGCGCTGGCTCAGCAGCTCGACCAAAAAGGCTTCTTCGCCGGCAGGCGGAGCCTTCAACAGTTCGATGACCTCGGCGGTCTGCTGCGCGGTCAGCGGCAGCGGCGGGATACCGAGCGCGGCGCGCTCTGCAACGTGGTGGCGATAGGCTTCCAACATGCGGGTTCTCCAAAAGGACAGCAGTGAATGTGTAAAAACGTCAGACGTGGATCAGAAGGCGTGGATCAGGCAACGGGCTTGGGGACGGTGATCTTCAAGCCCTTGAAGTAGTCGCGGAAGAAGCCCTCGTCGCGGGTAATCAACCCATCGCACTGGAGCATCGCGTGGGCGCCGATCAGAAAATCGGCCACCACCCGCTCGCGCTTGCCGCCGCGTGCACGGAAGCGCTTGTTCATATGGCCGGCGCGCACTGCCGCCGCTTCCTGGGTGGCTTCGTAACGCACCCCGATCGAGGCCAGGGTTTCCATCAGGTCGACCTGGGTGTCCAGCATGGCCAGCACTTCGGCCACCACCGCGTCGCAGACCACGACCTCGTCGCGCGCCAGTGCATCGCCGATGCAGATTTCCGACACCTCGCCGTACACCGGGTCGCCGATGAGGATGTCCAGCAGCACCGAGGAATCCAGGGCGATCATGGGTCGAACGGATCCCCGGGCGCGCGGCCACGGATGGCGCGCATGGCTTCGTCGGTGCTGGTCAGGCCGTCGACCAGCTTGAACTTGCCGCGCACCTTGCGCAGCGCTTCGCTGACATCTTTACGCAAGATGATGCGCCCACCATCGAGTTCGATCTTGAGGGTGGTGCCCTTGGTCAGGCCCAGGGCATCGCGCACGGCCTTGGGCAGCGTGATCTGTCCACGTTCGGCAACGGTGGCTTCCATGAGCATGCTCCAGAAAGTATGCGTACATGATACGTACTTGGGCGGTCGTACTCAAGCGAGCAGATCGACTCGGACACACCGTGCGTACACACTGAACTGCTCAGAATAGGCCCCTACCTAAAGCCTTCGACGCCATAGGAGTGATGCATGAGCGATTCCTTTTCCACCCGCGCCTCATTTGAGGTCCACGGCAAGCGCTACGACTATTACAGCCTGCCCAAACTGGGCGAGCGATTCGATATCGCCCACCTGCCCTACTCGATGAAGATCCTGCTGGAGAATCTGCTCCGGCACGAGGACGGCGGTGTGACCGTCGGCAAGGACCACATTGAGGCAGTCGCCAAATGGGACCCCAAGGCCGAGCCGGAGATCGAAATCGCCTTCATGCCCGCGCGCGTGGTGTTGCAGGATTTCACCGGCGTGCCGTGCGTGGTCGACCTGGCCGCGATGCGCGATGCGGTGGTCAAGCTGGGCGGCGACGCCGACCAGATCAACCCGCAGATTCCCTCCGAGTTGGTCATCGACCACTCGGTGCAGGTGGACGTGTTCGGCAAGCCCGACGCGCTCGACCTCAATGGCAAGATCGAATTCCAGCGTAACCAGGAACGCTACGGCTTCCTGCGCTGGGGCCAGAAAGCGTTCGAAAACTTCAAGGTGGTGCCGCCCAATACCGGCATCGTCCACCAGGTCAATCTGGAAAACCTCGCCCGCGTGGTGATGAGCGCGGACAAGGACGGCACCCTGGTCGCCTATCCCGACACCGTGTTCGGTACCGACAGCCACACCACCATGATCAATGGCATCGGCGTGCTGGGCTGGGGCGTGGGTGGCATCGAAGCCGAGGCCGCGATGCTGGGCCAGCCGTCGTCGATGCTGATTCCGCAGGTGGTGGGCTTCAGGCTCACCGGCAAACTGCCCGAAGGCGCCACCGCCACCGATCTCGTGCTCACCGTCACCCAGATGCTGCGCAAGGCTGGTGTGGTGGGCAAGTTCGTCGAGTTCTTCGGCGAGGGCCTGCAGCACCTGCCACTGGCCGACCGCGCCACCATCGGCAACATGGCACCGGAATACGGCGCCACCTGCGGCATCTTCCCGGTCGACGAAGAATCGCTGACCTACCTGCGCCTGTCCGGCCGCAGCGAGGAGCAGATTGCGCTGGTGGAAGCCTACGCAAAAGCGCAGGGCCTGTGGCACGACGCCACCACCCCGCCGGCGCAGTACAGCGCCACGCTGGAACTGGACATGGGTGAGGTCAAGCCGTCGCTGGCCGGCCCCAAGCGTCCGCAGGACCGCGTGCTGCTGGAAGACATGCAGGCCAATTACCGCGAAAGCCTCAAGCCGTTCGCCGAGGCGCGCAGCAAGCGGCTGGGCGACATCAAGCAGGAAGATCGCCTCAAGAACGAAGGCGGTGGCGGTACCGCAGTCGGCGCCAAGGCGGCCCATGCCGAAGGCGCGGCCGACAGCGGCGCCGGCTGGCAGCTGCGCGATGGTTCGGTGGTGATCGCCGCCATCACCTCGTGCACCAACACCTCCAACCCGGCAGTGATGCTCGGTGCCGGCCTGCTGGCACGCAACGCGGCCGCCAAGGGCCTGAAGGCGCAGCCGTGGGTCAAGACCTCGCTCGGGCCGGGCTCGCGCGTGGTCACCGATTATCTGAGCAAGGCCGGCGTGCTGGCCGACCTGGAAACGCTCGGCTTTTACGTGGTCGGCTACGGCTGCACCACCTGCATCGGCAACTCCGGCCCGCTGCCGGAAGACGTGTCCGCCGCGATTGCCAAAGACGATCTGGTCGTCGCATCGGTGTTGTCGGGCAACCGCAACTTCGAAGGCCGCGTGCATCCCGAAGTCAAAATGAATTACCTGGCCTCGCCGCCGTTGGTCGTCGCCTATGCGATCGCCGGCACCACCGATATCGACCTCACCACCGAGCCGCTGGGCACCGGTAGTGATGGTCAGCCGGTGTACCTGCGCGACATCTGGCCGAGCAACAAGGAAATCGGCGACACCATCGCCGCGACCGTTGGCCCGGAGATGTTCAAGCAGAACTACGCCGATGTGTTCAAGGGCGATTCGCGCTGGAACACCATCGCCTCGCCAGATGGCGCGTTGTACGAGTGGGATGCCGCATCCACCTACATCAAGAACCCGCCCTACTTCGAGGGCATGACCATGCAGGTCGGCCATGTGGAGGACGTGCACGGCGCGCGCATCATGGGCCTGTTCGGCGACTCGATCACCACCGACCACATCTCCCCGGCCGGCAACATCAAGAAGGATTCGCCGGCAGGACGCTTCCTGCAGGAACGCGGCGTACAACCGGCCGACTTCAACAGCTACGGCAGCCGCCGCGGCAACGACGATGTGATGGTGCGCGGCACCTTCGCCAACATCCGCATCAAGAACCTGATGTTCGGTGGCGAAGAAGGCGGCAACACGCTGTATTACCCAGCAGCTGGCGGCCAGCCGGAAAAGCTGGCGATCTACGACGCGGCGGTGAAGTACAAGGCCGATAGCGTGCCGCTGGTGGTGCTGGCCGGCAAGGAATACGGCACCGGCTCCTCGCGCGACTGGGCGGCCAAGGGCACCAACCTGCTGGGCGTCAAGGCGGTAATCGCAGAGAGCTTCGAGCGCATCCATCGCTCCAACCTGGTCGGCATGGGCGTGCTGCCGCTGCAGTTCCTGGAAAACGAAAACGCGCAGACGCTGGGTCTGGATGGCTCCGAAATCTTGGACATCACCGGCCTGCAGGACGGCGCCAGCCGTCGCGCTACCGTCGATGCCAAGAAGTCCGATGGCAGCGTCAAGCAGTTCCAGGTGAAGGTGCTGTTGCTGACGCCGAAGGAAGTAGAGTACTTCAAGCACGGCGGCTTGCTGCAGTACGTCCTGCGCCAGCTGGCTGCACGCAAGGCGGCCTGATCCTTAGCCGCTGACGCTGGACCGACATTCCCGCCGATTGGCGGGAATGTCGTTTCTGGGTCCGGTGCGTTTGTCGCATGCCGCGGGCTGTCGATGCAGTGCACGCGCTTGCCAGGCAACAACGCGTTCGTCCGCCACGTCATCGTTTTACCCTGCGGCTCGCCCGTTGCGGTGATGGCGTTAGGGCCGGCATACGCGGCACCCAACCGCCATCACTACCCCGCCGGTTCCCATTGCGCGTGGTTCAGCATCCAATCGCCGTCCTGCAACCGCCAGCCGGTGACCACCTGATAGGTCTGCGCCTGTTCGGGCACCCAGCCACCGCTGCCGCCGGTGAGCAAGGCCGTGAAGCGCACGGTCGCCGTCTGCCCGCGCAGCTCTACCTCCAACGGGCCCACGGTGACGCCGATCTGTCGATTCCCCAGCATCTGCAGCTGCATCAGGCGCCGCAACCCGGCCGCGTCCAGGCCATTTTCGCCTACGAAATCGGCGGACACCGGCGCCATCGCGTCGCCGATATCGCGCGCTTCGATCGCCTCATGCATGTGTTGCAAGGTCGCGCGCAGGCGCTGCTCCGGCGCATCGCGCCCGCAAGCGGCCAGGAGCACTGCACAAATCACCAGCCACCACAGCCGCTTCCACTGCCGAATGCTGCCGTGCATCACGCTTCGCCTTTTCCATCCATGACGGTATGCTGCCAGGAGTTGTAGTGCCGTGGAACACACCGCGTCACGTACTAAACACCCTGGAGGGGGGCAGATGAATCAGGCACGTCCTTGGTTGCAAAGTTATCCGGCCGGCGTCGCCGCCGAGATCGATCTCGAGCAGTTCCGCACCATTGCCGAAGTGTTCGCGACATCCGTCGCGCGCTTTGCCGATCGTCCTGCGTATCACAGCTTCGGCAAGACCATTACCTATCGGGAAGCCGATCAGCTGGTCGAGCAATTCGCAGCCTATCTGCTCGGCGAGCTGCAGTTGAAGAAAGGCGACCGCGTCGCCTTGATGATGCCCAACTGCCTGCAGTATCCCATCGCCACCTTCGGCGTCCTGCGTGCTGGCCTGACCGTGGTCAACGTCAACCCGCTCTACACCCCGCGTGAGTTGAAGCACCAGCTGATCGATTCCGGCGCCAGCGTGCTGGTGGTCATCGACAACTTCGGCACCACCGTGCAGCAGGTCATCGCCGACACCCCGGTCAAGCAGGTGATCACCACCGGCCTGGGCGACATGCTCGGCTTTCCAAAAGCGGCGCTGGTCAATTTCGTCGTCAAATACGTCAAGAAGCTGGTGCCGGAATACCGAATCAACGGTGCCATCCGCTTCCGCGATGCATTGGCGCTGGGCCGCAAGCACAGCGTGCCGACGCTGCAGATCGAATCGGACGACATTGCGTTTTTGCAGTACACCGGCGGCACCACCGGCGTGGCCAAGGGCGCGATGCTGACCCACCGCAACCTGGTCGCCAACATGCAGCAGGCGCACCAGTGGCTGTCCGGCACCGGCAAGCTGGAAGAAGGCAACGAAGTGGTGATCACCGCGCTGCCGCTGTATCACATCTTCGCGCTGACGGCGAACGGCCTGGTCTTCATGAAGATCGGCGGCTGCAATCACCTGATCAGCAATCCGCGCGACATGCCCGGCTTCGTCAAGGAACTGAAGAAGACCCGCTTTACTGCCTTCACTGGCGTCAACACGCTGTTCAACGGCCTGCTCAATACGCCCGGTTTCGACCAGATCGACTTCTCCTCGCTCAAGATGACGCTGGGCGGCGGCATGGCCGTGCAGCGTTCGGTCGCCGAGCGGTGGAAGAAAGTCACCGGCCAAACCCTGGTGGAGGCCTACGGCCTGACCGAGACGTCGCCGGCCGCCTGCATCAACCCGATGGACCTGAAGGACTACAACGCCTCGATCGGCCTGCCGATTCCCTCCACCGATGCCTGCATCAAGGACGACGCCGGTGCGGAACTGGCGATCGGCGAGATTGGCGAGTTGTGCATCAAGGGCCCGCAGGTGATGAAGGGTTATTGGAAGCAGCCCGCCGAAACCGCCAAGGTGATGGACGCGGACGGCTGGCTGCACACCGGCGACATCGCGCGGATGGACGAGCTGGGCTTCGTCTACATCGTCGACCGCAAGAAGGACATGATTCTGGTATCCGGTTTCAACGTCTACCCGAACGAGATCGAAGACGTCATCGCCACCATGCCCGGCGTGCTGGAAGTGGCGGCGGTCGGCGTACCGGACGAAAAATCAGGCGAAATCGTCAAGGTCGTGATCGTCAAGAAAGACCCTGCCCT
Source organism: Xanthomonas sp. WHRI 8932A (assembly GCF_035012785.1). NCBI lineage: Bacteria > Pseudomonadati > Pseudomonadota > Gammaproteobacteria > Lysobacterales > Lysobacteraceae > Xanthomonas > Xanthomonas sp. WHRI 8932A. The sequence goes on along the minus strand of NZ_JAYGQQ010000007.1, from coordinate 260,708 downwards.
CACCGCCGACGATGTGAAGGCGCACTGCCGGACCAATCTGACCGGCTACAAGCAGCCCCGCGTGATCGAATTCCGCAAGGAATTGCCAAAAACCAACGTCGGCAAGATCCTGCGGCGCGAACTGCGGGATGCGCCGAAGGCGTAGTCCACCGCGCGACCGCAGAGTTGAAGACGTTCAGTCGTCATGACGCCCGCAACGCCGCAAGGCCTTGCGGGCGTCTACATTTCAGCCCAGGAATCATCAGAAAACGAATACATGCTCTACCTGTCGTACTTCACTGCATGCTTCATGCTAGACGGCCGCAGAGGGATCCAAGACGTCAAGAAGCATGAAAGTGAAAGAAGCGATCGCGATGAAGGCTGGAAGCAAGCAAGGGAACACCACGCTGCATATACTCAGCCTCACGTTCGCAGCGATGAGGGGAAGTAGGAAGTTTGATAACGGAAAGACCGTGCGTTCCCATTCGATAAAAGCGAAGCATCGAAGCGCGATCGCCACGACTCGGGTGAGGGCCGAGAACAATCAGACGAACCGCTGGTTAGAGCGCCTTTGCACCGAGCATACACCACCCGCCGGCGCGCTCACCAAGGACTCGATTAACCACCAAAAGTGCAGCGCTAGCGAGAGCCAAATCCCCAACCCAATGATGCGAACGCTTGGCGACATCATCATAAAAACACTGGATTGCGACAGAGCACCATCTACCGCAGTGAAAGAACCGCCGACAAGAATTCAGAATAAGCCACAGACGGCTACGCGCAACATTGCGACACCGACTTGAATGCCACCATGTACTCGGGGCGCCAATCATCGACATGAAAAATGCTGCCTTACTTTGACTCTTAGCTTAGCGATAAAGGCTCGCCTCTGAAGCAACCGCAACCAGCACGCGCCCGATCTTCTACGACGCAATTCGCAATTCGGAAGAGCTCGCTCCTCTAACCACATCGCAATAAACCTCACCCAGTGAGGAGAAAATCGACCATCAAAACATAGCTAACGCCAAACTAGATAATTATGACAACCGGGCTCATTTTCGAAAGAATTGAGCTCACAACGCCACACGCCCTATAACGAAGGCTCACCGAAAGATTCGGTTCGTTGATCCTTCACACTTGGAAGAAACCCCTTGCCATTATGGAGATAGTGCCGGTGTAGCATCGATTTCGAGTGGATCGTGCGCGCCCGCCGACATCCACTCTCCCGAAGCGGGCACTTCCAGGATCAGCCCATGAACACGATTGAAAAGATTTCCCTCGGCCGCCCCCACTCCACCATTCGTGTCGACTGCTCAGCAGCTGACGGCACCCATTGGTTATATATGCATGCAAACGCGCACCTCGGTGTACGCCCTTGCTGCAACCCCCAGTTATTGGACGAGATATGGGATGTCATGGGTTCAATCACGCGTGCTCCGCACGAAAGGCGTAATGGCGAGCTGCGTCATTTCGTTCTTGCCTCTGACTCAAGCGCTTTCAATCTAGGCGGGGATCTGGATCTGTTTGCGCGCCTGATCCGCGAGCAAAATCGCGATCACTTGTTGCGCTATGCAAAACGGTGCGTGGAAGGTGTGCACCATCTGCACGTGGGCTTTGGTGGTGACGTCCGCAGCATCGCGCTACTGCAGGGCGATGCACTGGGCGGCGGACTGGAGATGGCCCTTGCCTGTCACACCATCGTCGCCGAGGAAGGCATCGGCATGGGACTTCCCGAGGTCTTGTTCGATCTATTCCCTGGAATGGGCGCATATTCCTTCCTATGCCGCCGCGTCGCGCCTCATCTGGCAGAAAAAATCATTCTTGACGGACGCATCTACAGCAGCGAAGAAATGCACGCGATGGGGATCGTGGACGTACTGGTCCCGAAGGGGCAAGGCGTGATGGCGACTGAAAATCTCATTCGTCAGCAAAAACGTATCCCCAGCTCCTACCTTGCGATGAATGCGGCGCGCAACGTGGCACAGTCGGTTCCGTATGAAGAATTGCTGCGCATCACCGAAATATGGGTGGATGCAGCACTGGCATTGAGCAACAAATCGTTGCGTACGATGGACCGGCTGGTCAAGGCACAGAATCGACGAATGGGCGTAGGTCCCGCCTGATTTTGGTAGATCCAATGCAGGGGGATCAGGCCCGGCCTATTGCCGGGCTTTCATCCAAGATCGCCATTTCCACTGGCGCCTTCCTGGGACTTCCGTTGTGCACGTTGAGCGAGCGCATCGCGTCCTTGCTGCAATCCATCCTTGAGTTGCTCCAGCCGCTGACGCCACTCGGCCCGCAGCTGCGCCTCTGACAGTCGCATCAACTCTCCGCCCTGTTCGGCCAAGATCACCAGTCCAAGATTGCTGGAGACACCCTTGACGGCATGTGCATGCTCACGCAACCGTGCCCAATCTTCATCGGCAGCGGATTTACCCAGTTGAACGACACACGCGCTGACATCGCTGAGACATTGTTGAATGAACTCGCGCTCGAATTCATTGCCCATCCCCAGCTCCGCCAGTTCGTCCAGCACGGCAGGATCCAGCACGGTGCCGGTCACAACCGGTCCGCGGATGCCAATCGTCAAATCCGTCTGGCGCAGTTTTTGATTGACGGCGATCTCGGCCAGCGTATCCAGCAGCTTGATTGCCGCCACCGGCTTTGCCAGGAAGGCGTAAGCCCCGGCCTGTTCACAACTACGGATTGACTCTGGGGTTACGTCAGCGCTCAGCACCACCACCGGAGTACCCGGTTGGCCTCCGGCCTGCATGACACGGAGTTGCTTCAGCATGTCCAGACCGCTGACGCCAGGCATGTGCAGATCCACGATCGCAAGGTCGAAATCCGTCGCAGCAAGCGCGTCGAGCACTGCTTCGCCACCGTCGACGCAGGTGACGCGATGCCCCGCCTTTTGCAGCAAACGTTGCAGCACAAGACGATTTGCCAGATGGTCGTCTGCCACCAGGATATGCATGCTGCGCACGCGGGCACGGTGACGCAGAAATGGATCGGCAAACGCGATGACGTTGCCCGGAATCGTTGTCGCGTCTGCATCCTGCGACACGGGCAGTGGCGCTAGCGCCGTTGCGGGCTTTTCTGCCACCAGACCAAATGGGAGCTCAAACCAGAACAGACTGCCGCCGGTCGGATTTTCCGCAAAACCAATCGCGCCGCCCATCGACTGCACCAGCCCCTTCGCAATCGTGGTCCCCAGACCGCTGCCTTCGAACCGACGCGCCAGCCCGGTATCCGCTTGCTCAAACGCATCGAACAGACGTGGCCGCATGTCGACCGGCACACCGATACCTGTATCGAGCACTTCAAAGCGCAGCAATACCCCGGCATGGCCGCTAGGCAAGCCTGTCGACACCTTCAACTGCACACTGCCTTGATCGGTGAACTTGACTGCGTTACCGACCAGGTTGAGCAAGATTTGCTGCAAGTGACCGGCATCGCCTTGAATCTGCGGGGGCACGTCCGCGGCGACGGTCATCTCGTAGCTCAAGCCCTTTGCCTTGGCTTGCGGTTTGAGGATGAGGCCAATCGCCTGCAATGTAGAGTGCAGCGCAAAATCCGAAATAGTGATCCGGAGCTTGCCGGCCTCGATGGCCGAGATGTCCAATACCTCTTCCACCAGCGCAAGCAGGCTACGTGTGGAGGCTTGAATCGTTTTAAGACATTCGCGCTGCTCGCTATCCAGACGCGTAGTCGCCAACACCTCGGTCATTCCGGACAACCCGTTGAGTGGCGTACGGAATTCGTGACTCATGTTCGCGAGGAAACGGCTCTTGGCTTCACTGGCACGGCGTGCCTCCGTCGTGGCGCGGGTCAGCTGCCGTAAAAGGCTAGAGAAATACAACGGAACAGCAGCCAGGCCAATTGTCAGCCCGACCCCAAGGCGTTGGTTGAGACGCCAGTAGTCGGTCATTGCAACTGTCGTGGCAAAACTCGCAACAGCCATCACCACTGCAAGGTAAAGATAGCGGTTGCCGTATCGCAGGCCGTTGCCGACGGTGACCCACATGACCACCACATAGACCCAGGCCAAGGGTTCCCCCATCTGGATCATGCCGGCTGCCATCAAGCCGTAATCGGCCAGCATCCCCAGGATGCGACGCGCATCCGAGTGGCCGGGGCGCCATAGCAACCAGCCGAACAATGCAAGCCCGAGGCTTAAGCCTGTGAGGATAATGCCCAACACGCTGGCGTGTTGGGTCGGGGGCAAGCTGTGATGGACGCTTGGCAGCAGGACGTAACACAGGATCAAGGTGATCAAAACGATGCGAACAATCGCTTGACCATGTTCGCTGTCAGGTCGATTCGTCAGCCGCTGCCGGATCCATCCGAACGAGTTCATGGCCTATACCCCGGGCCGCGCCGATGCGGTGGAGAACTCACCGCAGATCTGGTCCAGCTGCGCGCGACCGCGCAATAGTGCATCCACGCAGCGCGGGTCGAACAGGCGGCCGCGTTGCGCATACAGATAGGCCAGCGCGGCATCCATCGTCCACGCTTCCTTGTACGGACGCGGCGACAGCAGGGCGTCGAACACGTCGGCCACCGCCACGATGCGCGCTTCCAGCGGAATCGCCTCGCCGACCAGGCCGTCCGGATAGCCGGTGCCATCGTAGCGCTCGTGGTGGCGCAGCGCGATCAAGGCGCCGACCTGGATGAAGCGGTTCTGGCTGCCGCTGAGCAACTCGTAGCCGATCCGAGGGTGGCGCTTCATCACGCTCATCTCGTCGTCGGTGAGCTTGCCCGGCTTGAGCAGCACCGAATCGGGAATGGCGATCTTGCCCATGTCGTGCAGCGGTGCGGCCATCTCGATGATGCGCACTTCTTCTTCCGACAGGCCCAGCTGTTCGGCGATCAGGCCGGCCACATGCGACATGCGCTCCAGAAACGCGCTGGTGCCCGAATCGCGGTATTCGATGGCGCGCGCCAGCCGCGACAAGGTTTCGCGCTCGCGCTCTTCGACCTCGTTCATGCTGGCCAGCAGGCGTTGTTCCAGCGACAGCGCGCGTTGCTTGACGCTCTCGCTCTGCTGACGCAGCTGCAACAGATTGGAGCAGCGTGCCCGCAACTCGCGCGGGCGGATCGGCTTGACCAGGAAATCGATCACCCCGGCTTCCAGCGCCGCCTGGCGGATCGGCTCGTCGCCAACGATGGTGATCAGGATGATCGGAATATCGCGATGGCTCGGCAGCCGGCGCAGGCGCCGCGCGAACTCCAGGCCATCCATCCCGGGCATGCGGTAGTCGAGCAGCAACAGATCCACGCGCCCGGCTTCGCACCAGGCCAACGCGTCGAGCGGGTCGCCGAAGTCGTAGACCTTCAGCTCCGGCGCGATGTCCTCGATGACATGGCGCAGCATCGTCCGCGCGGACATCTGATCATCGACAATGACGATGTTCAATCCCAGATCCGCCTTTTCCGCCCAGCTTCCCCATGTATCCGCCGACACCATGCCGTCCGGATTCCCTAAAACATCCTGCATAGCCGTTGCTCCTCTATCCCGAGAACGGAAAAGCGTGACGCCGACCCCTGTGTCGACTCCCCCGGACCTGACGCTGTCTGGAGCTGTGCCCTAGCATATGCAGTATCTGTGCCGTGAGCACGCGTTCGCACAAAAAAAATCAGGCTTCCGGGCGCATGTAAGGAAACAGCAGGACATCACGGATCGAGGTGCTCCCGGTCAGCAGCATCACCAGCCGGTCGATGCCGATGCCCAGGCCGCCGGTCGGCGCCATTCCGTACTCCAACGCACGGATGTAATCGGCGTCGTAGTGCATCGCTTCGTCGTCGCCGCCGTCCTTGGCCTGCACCTGCGCCTGGAAGCGCGCGGCCTGGTCTTCGGGGTCGTTGAGCTCGGAGAAGCCATTGGCCAGCTCCTTGCCGTTGATGAACAGCTCGAAGCGGTCGGTGTACCCCGGCTCGGTGTCGCTGGAGCGCGCCAGCGGCGACACCTCCACCGGATGGTCGGTGATGAAGGTCGGTTGCACCAAGGTGTGCTCGACGGTGGCTTCGAAGATTTCCAGCAGCAGCTTGCCCCAGCCGTAAGACGGCTTGGTGCGGATCTTCAGCCGCTCGCAATGGCGCAGCAGCGCGGCGCGATCGGTGCAATCGGCCGCACTGATTTCCGGATTGTGGTGACGAACGGCCTCATCCATGCGCCAGCGACGGAAAGCCGGCGCCAGATCGATGTCGGCGCCATCCCAGCTCACCTGAGTGGTGCCCAGCACCGACTGCGCGGTGTCGCGGATGACCTGCTCGGTCAGATCCATGATCTCGTGGTACGTGGCGTAGGCCTCGTAGAGCTCGAGCATGGTGAACTCGGGGTTGTGCCGGGTCGACACGCCTTCGTTGCGGAAGTTGCGGTTGATCTCGTAGACGCGCTCCAGGCCACCGACCACCAGCCGCTTGAGATACAGCTCCGGCGCCACGCGCAGGTACAGATCCAGATCCAGCGCATTGTGGTGGGTGGTGAACGGCTTGGCGGTGGCGCCGCCGGGGATGTAATGCATCATCGGCGTTTCCACTTCCAGGAAACGCCGCGCATCCAGCCACGCGCGCATCGCACGGATGATCTTGGAGCGCTTGATGAAGACCTCGCGTGCCTCCGGGGTGACGATCAGGTCGACGTAGCGCTGGCGGTAGCGCTGCTCCACGTCCGACAGGCCGTGCCACTTGTCCGGCAACGGGCGCAGCGACTTGGTCAGCAGCCGCAGCGTGCTGGCCTTGACCGACAACTCGCCGGTCTTGGTCCGGGTGAGCCCGCCCTCCACCGCCACGATGTCGCCGACATCCCAGCCCTTGAACGCGGTATAGGCATCGCCGAGCACATTGCCCTGCAGGAACAACTGCACGCGCCCGGATTCGTCCTGGATCTGCGCAAAGCTGGCCTTGCCCATCACCCGCTTGGCCATCAGGCGGCCAGCCATTTTGACGGTGCGACCGCTGGCTTCCAGCGCTTCGGGGGTCCAGGTGTCGGCATCGGCGAATTCGGCTTGCAGATCGCCGGCGAAATGCTCACGCACGAAGTCGTTGGGATACGCGATGCCCTGGCCGCGCAACGCGCCCAGTTTCGCGCGACGCTCGGCGATGAGGCTGTTCTCGTCGACGGGAAGGTGTGGCGCGGGGGTCTGTTCGGTCATGGCGGGGTCGGTCTGCTAGAAGTCGGGCGCGTGCCCGGTGGGGAGTGAGCACCCGGCAGCGCCGGGCTCTTTTACATTGACGGTGTCGCGCGTCGGTGGCCTGACGTCTTGCTGCCGCAACGCGGAGTGGCGCAGCGCTGCATGCAGCCTAGCGTCGTGCAAGGTCGTCGCATCCGCTGCGACCTCGCGCGGCGGTCAGGCGTCCAGCCGTTTGGAGCCTGCTGCCAGACCGGCCTTCAGGCTGGCCTCGACGAATTCGTCCAGGTCGCCGTCCAGCACTTTCTGCGTGTCGCTGCGTTCGATGCCGGTACGCAGATCCTTGATACGGCTCTGATCGAGCACGTAGTTGCGGATCTGGCTGCCCCAACCGATGTCGGACTTGGTGGCTTCCAGCGCGTCGCGTTCGACGTTGCGTTTTTGCACTTCCAGTTCGTACAACTTGGCGGCCAGCATCTTCATCGCGTTGTCGCGGTTCTGATGCTGGCTGCGGCCGGTCTGGCAGGCAACCACCGTATTGGTCGGGATATGCGTGATACGCACCGCCGATTCGGTCTTGTTGACGTGCTGACCACCGGCGCCGGACGAGCGGTACACGTCGGTACGCAGGTCGGCCGGGTTGATGTCGATCTCGATGTTGTCGTCCACTTCCGGCGACACGAACACTGAGGTGAAGCTGGTGTGCCGGCGGTTGTCGGAGTCGAACGGCGACTTGCGCACCAGCCGGTGTACACCGATCTCGGTCTTCAACCAGCCGTAAGCGTATTCGCCCTCGATGCGGATCGTGGCCGACTTGATGCCTGCCACTTCGCCGCCGGACACTTCCATCAGCTCGGTCTTCCAACCACGCGACTCGGCCCAGCGCAGATACATGCGCAACAGGATTTCCGCCCAGTCCTGCGCCTCGGTACCACCAGCGCCAGCCTGGATATCGACGAACGCGTTGGAGCCGTCCATCTCGCCGGAGAACATGCGCTGGAATTCCAGCTTCTCGACATGGATCTGGTACTTGTCCAGATCGGCGATCACCGCTTCCGCGGTGTCCTCGTCCTGCTCGCTCTCGGCCAGTTCCAGCAGATCGCCGGCATCGGTGAGGCCGGCCAGCACATCGGCGATGCCGATGACGGTCTTTTCCAGCATGGAACGCTCACGTCCCAGGGCCTGGGCACGCTCGGCGTCGTTCCACACGTCCGGGCTTTCGAGCTCCCGGCTGACTTCCTCTAGACGCTCTTTCTTGGCGTCGTAGTCAAAGATACCCCCTGAGCGAGAGCACGCGATCGTTGAGATCGGTGATGCGCTGGCGGATCGGATTGGTTTCGATCATGACGGACTTCCGGCAAACAAGCGGGCTAGTTTAGCAAGCGGGCGACGGTGGCGGAACGCGGTTGCGCCGGGGCTGCACACGCTTCAGAGCCGGCAGTCTCGATGCCCGCCTTGCGGTTGCGCGCGACCGCAGGGCTTGCGGGTCCCCTTCCCCCAGCGTGCTGATGTCGCAGCGGCGGCGGCATGGGCGCAGTGGCTGCGACGGATATGCAGGGCGCCGTGGCCAGCTTTGCCGCCCCGCAGGCTCTAGCGGCCTCAGACCGTCACTGCATCTGTGCGGCGCGCAACGGCACCCTGCCCTGCCCGCGCGCGTACGTCGGCCAGATGACTGCGACTGCACGGCAACACCGTGGCGTCGCGCAGATGCACGCGCGCATCGCCGGAATCGACCGGTTCGATCGCCTGCACCTGGCCCAGATTCACCAGATAGCTGCGATGGATCCGCACGAACACTGCGGGGTCCAATTTGGCTTCGATCGCCGCCATCGTGCTGCGTAACGGATAGTCGTGGCCGCGCACGCGCAGGTTGACGTAGTTGCCGGAGGCCTGGACCCATTCGATATCGGCGGTAGCGACCAAAAAGTCGCGGCCGAGTTTGCGCACCAGAAAGCGCTCCGGGCGGTCCAGCGGCTCCTCCGGGGGGCCTTCGTCCGGCGCCGCAAGCAGATGCGCCTCGCCCTGGCGCCGCCGCGCGTACCAGCCCAATGCGTGCTGCAACGCCACCAGCATCGCAAAGGTACGTAGATCCTTGGACAACTCATAAAACCACTGCAGCGGCCAGCCACCGAAGTCGTAATGGCTACCGGCCAGCGCGTAAACCAGCTTGCGCAACAGCACCATGCCGGCAACGTGCGCCAGCCACCAACCCAATGCAGCCGCCAGATACACCGGCACACGGCGACGCCAGACATCGGCATGCAGCGGCCAAGCTGCGCAGAGCAAGAACACCGCGGGTAGCAACAACAGCGATGCCGTGGCGCTGGTCAGCTCCCAGCTCAGCACCTGCCACAGCACGATCGCTTCGCCATCGCGACGCCCCGCCAACCATGCGGTCAGCGTGTTGCCCAGTGCGCTCAGGTAAAACACCAGCAACCAGATCGTCACTGCCCAGCGCGTCGCGAAGTGACGCGCACCGTCCTGAGGTGTCGGCGGGCGCGGCCCGATGGTTTCCATTGCAGAGGTCCGCAGTTGGCAGCTGCCGATGATAGAGGGCTGCGCAACGGGGCGACACCGTCATCCCCACTGCTCCCGTTCGTCCCTGGGGGGATGCAACTGGTCACTGCGCGCGGGCGTGTCCACCCCTGGCCCCTTTCTTCATGCGGGTCGGCGGGCAGGATACGTGCACTTCACCGACCAACCGCCCCCATGACCGAGCGCCGCCACGATATCGATGCCTTGCGCGTCTTCGCCTTTGCCCTGCTGATCCTCTATCACGTGGGTATGGCCTACGTGGCCGGCTGGGACTTCCATTTAAAGAGTGCGTACACCACCGACTGGCTGCAGGCGCCCATGATCGCGCTCAACCGCTGGCGGATGCCATTGCTGTTCATGATCTCCGGCATCGCGATCGGTCTGGCGCGCCCAGAACGGGCGCCGTGGCAGTTCGCCTGGCGACGCTGCGGCCGGTTATTGCCACCCCTGCTGTTCGGCATGTTCGTGGTGGTGGCGGTGCAGGCGTACTGCCAGGGCGTCAGCAACGGCAAGGTCGTGCCCGGCTTTGGCAACTTCCTGCTGCGCTATTGGCAGGTCCGGCCGTGGCCCGCCGGCAGCTTCGATGGCTGGGAACACGGCATCACCTGGAACCATCTGTGGTACCTGGCCTATCTGCTGCCTTACACCTTGTTACTGATGGCCATGGTCGCACTGGGCCGCATGCTACCCGTGTCGCTGCGAGCCTTGCCGGCGCCCATCGCGCTGCCGGCCCTGCTGCTGGCCCCGATCCTGTGGGAGGCCTTCTGCCTGCTGTGGGTGATGCCGCGCCACCCACCGACCCACGCCCTGGTTGGCGACTGGTTTGTGCATGCCGAGTCGTTTCCGTTGTTCGTGCTGGGATATGCACTGGCCCATCACGCACGCTTCTGGACGTGGTCAGTGCAGCTGCGTTGGCCAACTCTGATCGCCGCGCTGCTGGCGATCGCCACCGAGCTGAGCATCCGCCATCTGGGCCGCTCGCTCGATCCGGTGCAGCTGCCCGCCCTGCTGGCGACAGTCCGCTGGGACGTGGTCGAACGGCTGGCGCGCGCCGCCTACACCTGGCTGGCACTGCTGACCCTGTTCGGCTGGGCAAGGCATGGCTTGAACCGCCCCTTCGCGTGGCTGCCGTACTGCACCCAGGCGGTGTTCCCCTGGTACATCCTGCATCAGAGTCTGATCATCCTGGCGCTGTACTGGTTGGCGCCGTTGCACCTGGGCCCGTGGCTGGAACCGTCGCTGGTGTTGGCCTCCACCGTTGCCGGCTGCCTGCTATTGCACGAATACCTGATCCGCCGCGTGCGCTGGCTGCGTCCGCTGTTCGGGATGCCGATGCGGGAATCGCCGAGCAGGGCGCGCGCCGCGGCAACGCTGACGCAAGCGTGATCGCTGAAAGCGACAGGCCGGCAGACAAGACCGAACAGACGATGCCGTTAGCGCATCGTCGCCAGAACAACCCAGGCACCGCGCGAAGATCGCAGTCCATCTGCAACGCGCAGTGTGGTCGATTCGCGGGGGCGCGCCGATGCACCGCAGCAACCGGACACATTCGCCGTCATGAATTGCGTTCACTGCCTGCGGACGATTCGCCTGGACGCCCTGCGGCAGCCATCGCAAGATGCCGGCCCGGACCTGCGATGAAGGAACTTCGATGCGTTACGACCTGCTTGCCGCGACCTTGCTGTGCAGCCCCGCACTCGCGCTTGCCGCGCCTGCCACCAGTGTCGATTTCAGTCACGACGACTGGACCATCGCCTGCGACAACACCCGCACCTGCCGCGCCGCCGGATACCAGCCGGACGAAGGCGAGCACCCGCCGGTATCGGTGCTGCTGACGCGCAAGGCCGGTGCCGGCCAGGCGGTGACGGCCGAGCTGATGCTGGGCCAGTACGACGAGATCAAGCTGCCGGCGTCGCTGAGCCTGCAGATCGATCAGCGCGATCTGGGCAAGCTGGCGCTGGATGGCAAGAGCGGCACCGCAGTCTTGAGCAGCACGCAGGTCGCCGCGCTGCTGGCGGCACTGACCCGCAGCAGCAAGATCGTGGCGCTCGGCAACGATGGCCGCCGCTGGCAGCTATCCGATCGCGGCGCGGCGGCAACGCTGCTGAAGATGGACGAATTTCAGGGCCGGCTGGGCACGCGCGGCGCGCTGCTGCGCAAGGGCGATCGCGACGAGGCCACCGTGCTGCCGGCGTTGCCGGTCCCGCAAGTCCGCGCGGCCAAGCTGGCCGCAGCGCAGGCCGGCGACGCAGGTCTGGGCAGCTTGCCGGCGCTATACCAGGCGCTACGCGCCACGCTTCCGGCCGATGAAGAATGCAAGGGCCTGGATGCCAGCGATGCCGCCGAACCGCTGACCATCGCCCGCCTGAGCAGCGACAAGCTGCTGGTGTCGACCGATTGCTGGATGGGCGCCTACAACATCGGCACCGGCTTCTGGGTGGTCAACGCGCGTGCGCCGTTTGCACCGACGTTGATCACCACGCATGCCAGCGATCTGGATGGCTCTACCATCCTGTCCTCGCAAAAGGGTCGCGGCCTGGGCGATTGCTACAGCGAGGAGCGCTGGACCTGGGACGGCCATCGCTTCGTGCAGACCTCCAAATCCACGTCGGGCCTGTGCCGACTGGTGGCCGCCGGCGGCGCCTGGGAACTGCCAACGGTGGTGGCCGAGGTCAAGCAGTCACCTTGATCCAGGCAAGTGACAGTGCGGCCGCCCATAGCCGTGCGGCCGCGACCGACGCAGAGAACAGCCGCCACCGGATTTCTGCTCAGCGATGTCGTTCGACCGAGCCGGCTCCAGCCTGAATCTCTGCACTGCGGATCGCATGAACGGACAAGATTTCGCAAGGCCGCAGCGGTAGCGCTGCCGGCCACGCGCGTCGAACTGAACGGCTCCACGGATCTACTAGGTAGCAGCGCGAGACCGTATAGACGGCGTTGGAAACGAGCGCTCAAGATGCCGGCTCGATCCACCCTGAAAGAAAGACATGCGCATCAACCTGATCGCCGCCGCACTGATACTCTCGCCTGGCGCAGCACTTGCCGCCGCCTCCGCAACCGGTATCGACTTCAGTCACAAGGACTGGACGATCGCCTGCGATAACACGCGGACCTGCCGTGCCGCCGGCTACCAACCGGAGGACACCGAACCGGCGGTCTCTGTGCTGCTCACCCGCAAGGCCGGAGCTGCACAACCGGTGACCGCGCAGCTCAAGATCGGTCAGCTCAAGCAGGCTACCGCTCCCTCGACCCTGACCCTGTCCATCGGCAAGCGCGATCTCGGCCCCCTGAATCTGCAAGGCGCGACAGGCAGCGCCACGCTGAGCGCCGCCCAGACCAGCGCACTGCTGACTGCACTGACCGGTGAGAGCGCAGCCATTGCGGCGGTGGGTAACGATGGCCGCCGTTGGCAGCTCTCCGATCAGGGCGCCAGCGCCGTGCTGCTCAAGATGGATGAGTTCCAGGGCCGCCTGGGCACCCGCGGCGCCCTGGTCCGCAAGGGCAAGGGCAATGAATCGGCGGTCTTGCCGGCACTGCCGGCTCCACAGGTACACGTGGTCAAGCTCGCTGCCGCGCAACCCGGCGATGCCAAGCTGGCGCGTCTGCCGGCGCTGTATGCCGCGCTGAAAACCGCTCTGCCTGCCAACGAGCAATGCCAGGCACTGGAGCCGGGCGGCGCGCAGGAGCCGCTGAACATCGCGCGCCTGAGCAACGACAAGCTGCTGGTGTCGGCTGCCTGCACGCTGGGTGCCTACAACCTCGGCATGGGGTATTGGGTGGTCAACGCGCGCGCGCCGTTCGCACCTGTGCTGGTGACCCTGCAGGGCACCGATCTGAGCGGGTCGACCATTCGCTCGTCGCAGAAGGGACGTGGGCTGGGCGATTGCTCGGTCGATGCAAGCTGGGGCTGGACTGGACAGCGCTTTGTGCAGACCGCCAAGTCCAATTCCGGTCTGTGCCGCGGAATCGCCGGCGGTGCCTGGCAGCTCCCCACGCTGGTGACCGCAGTCAAGAAGTAACAGCGTTATTGTCTGACAGCTGCGGGCGCCATTGGGCGCCCGCAGTTATTTGCACTCATATCAAAACAGCGCCAGCAGGCAAGTTGCCACGCGTTCGGCTCAGGCCGTGACCACAACCGGTTCGCAATGCTCGACGATCAACTGCACCGCAGTGCCGCCGCGGTAATCGTCGCTGACCAACCGATACGCCAGCCGCACCTTGCGTGCTGGTTCGCTGCCGCGCCAACCGTTGAAATGGATGGCATTGAGCGGCTCGGCACGGCCGGCGCACCGCAAGGTCAGCTTGAGATGGCGTTCTTTGAGCAGACGCCATTGCAATATCTCGAACTCGCCGTCGAACAGCGGCTCCGGAAAGCCCTGCCCCCACGGTCCGGCCACACGCAGCGCTTCGGCATGCACGTGATCGAGTTCGTGCGCGGCCAGCTCGCCATCGCTGTGCAACTCGGCATGCAGCAGCGACGCATCCACCATCGCCTGCACCTGCGCCTGAAACGCCTGTTCGAAGGTCGCCAGCGCGGCATGATCCATGCTCAAGCCCGCCGCCATCGCATGACCGCCGAACTTCTGCAGTAAGCCCGGATGACGCGCATCCACCGCCGCCAGCACGTCGCGGATATGCAGGCCGGGAATGGACCGCGCCGAACCGCGCAACTGGCTGCTGCCCGGCTCGGCCGGGGCCAACGCGATCACCGGACGGTGCAACCGGTCTTTCAATTTGGAGGCGACCAAGCCGATCACGCCGGGGTGCCATTCCGCATCGAATAGGCAGGCGGCGATCGGCAAGGCGCCATCGGCGTCCAGCACCACCTTGGTCACCGCCTGCTCGGCATCGTCGGTCATCAACTGCTGCACCGCGCGGCGCTCGGCATTGATCTCTTCGAGCGTGGCGGCGATCTCGCGCGCCCGGTTCCAGTCTTCGCTGAGCAACAACTCGATGCCCAGTGCCATGTCCTCGAGCCGGCCGGCTGCGTTCAAGCGCGGCCCGAGCGCGAAGCCGATATCGCTGGCGCTCAGACGCGCGACATCGCGGCCGCTGGCATCGATCAGGGCGCGCAATCCGATACAGCCCTTGCCCTCGCGCAGCCGACGCAATCCGGCCGACACCAGCGCGCGGTTATTGGTGTCCAGCGGCACCAGATCGGCCACCGTGCCGACGGCAACCAGATCCAGCAACACCGACAGTTCCGGCTCGGCGCGGTCGGCAAACGCGCCGCGCGTGCGCAGCGCACTGCGCAGCGCCAGCAATACGTAAAAGATCACGCCGACGCCGGCCAGCGATTTGCTGGGAAAGCTGTCGACCGCCAGGTTCGGGTCGACGATCGCATCGGCCGGCGGCAGCACCTCGCCCGGCAAATGGTGGTCGGTGACCAGCACCGTCCAGCCGCGCGCCTTGGCGGCGGCCACGCCGGCATGGCAGGCGATGCCGTGATCGACGGTGACCAACACCTCCGGTTGCAGCGCGGCAAGCTCGTCCACCAAGGCAGGCGACAGGCCATAGCCGTGCACCATGCGATTGGGCACGGCGTGGTGCACATCCAGCGCGCCGAGCATGCGCAAACCGCGCACGCCAACCGCGCAGGCGGTGGCGCCATCGCAGTCGAAATCGCCTACCACCAGGATGCGCCGTTGCTGGGCGATCGCATCGGCCAACAGGTTGGCGGCCACGTCGCTGTTATGCAGCAGCTCCGGCGAGAGCAACTGGCCCAGGCGCGGTTGCGCGCCCTGCGCATCGCGGACACCGCGCGCGGCGTAGATGCGGCGCAGCAGCGGCAACATGGCATCGGGCCAGCTTCCGGCCTGCCCTGGCGGGCGCCGGACGATCCGGGGAGTGGAGGTCATTGCGTCAGTTGCTGCCGCGGCGTGCGCCAAAACCGCCAGCGTTGCGTGCGTGCCAACGTCAGCGTTTCGCCGTCTTGGAAATCCAGCACCAGCCGATCCAGTTCGCCACGTGCCATCGCCGCCAGCAGCGGTGCCACTGCGTCGTCGCCAAACTGCTGCAGCGAGCGCAGATGACGCAGGTCCACCAACGCATCCACGCGTTGATCGCCCTGCGCATCGGCACCGGCCGCCAGCGCCAGCGCGCGCAACAACGACTCGCGGCTGCGCACCTGCCGATGCGGCGATATCACCGCATGCGGCAGTGCGCCGCCGCCCCAGAACCACAGCGAATTGATCGCCGGCTTGCCGCTGGCCACGCGGCCTTCGTTCCACGGATGCTGATGCAGCAACACCTGCGCTTCGGTCAGCAAGGCACGCCAGCGCCGGCCAGAATCGCCGGCCGGCAGATGCTCGAACAGGTCGTCGCCGATCGCCACATCCGGCGGCGCGAAGTCCGGCAGCTTGGCATCCGGCGACAGACGTAGATACCAGCGCGATGGGGTCGGCGCATCGAGCAGAAATCCGGCATCGCCGAACATCGGCTTGAGAATCGGCAGCAGCACCGCCAGGTCCTCGGCGGTGGCACCGAGCGCCTCGCCGTAGCCCATCAGGCGTGCGCCCTGCATGTCCGGCACCACATAGGCCGGGTCGGCACGCACCCAGGTGGCGCCTGCGGCATCGCCGGCATCCAGTTGCCGGGTCAACGCCGCCACCGGCCACTGCGCTGGCGTCAACGTGAAATGCCGCTGCAACTGCGCCACTTCGCCGGCATCGGCAGCGTGCAGATCGGCGCGCGCCAGGGCACTGGCCACCACCGCGTTGTCCAGCGTTCCGGGCAGACGGCGTTTTTCGGGCAGCAGCAGCGTTGCGGTCGTCATCGCTCAGGCGTCAGTGCGTCAATCCAGATACGCGACGGTGACCACTTCGTACTCGCGCTGGCCGGCCGGCGCGTCGATGGTGACCGAATCGCCTTCCAGCTTGCCGATCAGGGCGCGCGCCAATGGCGAAGAAATCGCGATCATGCCCATCTTGATGTCCGCCTCCAGATCGCCAACGATCTGGTAGCGCTTCTCTTCGTCGGTCTCGGTATCGGCCAGGGTCACGGTGGCGCCGAACACGATCTTGCTGCCGGCCGACAACTTGGTGATGTCGATGATCTCGGCATGCGAGAGCTCACCTTCCAGCTGCTTGATGCGGCCTTCGATGAAGCTCTGCTGCTCACGCGCGGCATGGTATTCGGCGTTTTCCTTCAGGTCGCCGTGCGCGCGCGCTTCGGCGATCGCACTGATCACCGCCGGACGCTTGACCGACTTCAACTGATCGAGTTCTTCGCGCAGGCGCAGCGCGCCCTTCGCGGTCATGGGTGCTCTCATGCTTCCAGCTCCTTGTGCAGTTCCTGCAGCGACCAGACAGGGCCGGTGCCGCGGAATTCCAGCGAATGCACCAGCGCCTTGGCGCCGGCGACAGTGGTCGAATAGGTCACGCGATGCTGCAGCGCTTCACGCCGGATCGAGAACGAATCCGAGATGGCGGCGCGACCTTCGGTGGTGTTGACGATATAGACGATCTCGCCGTTCTTGATCGAGTCGACGATATGCGGGCGGCCTTCGGCCACCTTGTTGACGATCTCGCAGTTCAGCCCGTTCTCTTGCAGCCAGGCACCGGTGCCGCGCGTGGCCACCAGGGTGAAGCCGCGTTCCACCAGCGCCTGCGCCACCGGCAGCACGCGCTTCTTGTCCGGGTCGCGCACCGAGACGAAGGCCTTGCCCACCGGCGGTGCCTTGATGCCACCGGCTTCCTGCGCGCGCGCAAACGCGGCGCTGAAGCTGCGGCCCACGCCCATCACCTCACCGGTGGAGCGCATCTCCGGCCCGAGGATCGGGTCCACGCCCTGGAACTTGGCGAACGGGAAGATCGCCTCCTTCACCGAGTAATAGTCCGGCACGATTTCCTTGGTGGCGCCCTGCTCGGCCAGCGTCTTGCCGGCCATGCAGCGTGCGGCGATCTTGGCCAGCGGGATGCCGATGGCCTTGGACACGAACGGCACGGTGCGCGAAGCACGCGGGTTCACTTCCAGCAGGAACACCACATCGTCGCCAGCCTCATCCACCTGCACCGCAAACTGGGTGTTCATCAGGCCAACCACGTTCAAACCTTCGGCCAGCATCACCACCTGGCGACGCAGTTCGGCCTGGGTCTTGGGCGAGAGCGAATACGGCGGCAGCGAGCACGACGAGTCGCCCGAGTGCACGCCGGCTTCTTCGATGTGCTCCATCAGCCCGCCGATCAACACGTTGCCGTCCTTGTCGGCAATGATGTCCACGTCCACTTCCACCGCATTGTCGAGGAAGCGGTCCAGCAGCACCGGCGAATCGTTGGACACCTTCACCGCATCGCGCACATAGCGCGCCAGATCGGATTCGCCGTACACGATCTCCATGGCGCGGCCGCCCAGCACATAGCTCGGGCGCACCACCAGCGGGTAGCCGATCTCGCGCGCCAGCACCAGCGCTTCTTCCGGATTGCGGGCAATGCGGTTCGGCGGCTGCTTCAGGCCCAGCTTGTCGACCAGCTGCTGGAAACGCTCGCGGTCTTCGGCCAGATCGATCGAGTCCGGCGAGGTGCCGATCACCGGCACGCCATTGGCTTCCAGCGCACGCGCCAGCTTCAGCGGGGTCTGGCCGCCGTATTGCACGATCACGCCCTTGGGCTGTTCCAGCTCGACGATTTCCAGCACGTCTTCCAGCGTCAGCGGCTCGAAGTACAGACGGTCGGAGGTGTCGTAATCGGTGGAGACGGTTTCCGGGTTGCAGTTGACCATGATGGTCTCGTAGCCGTCGTCGCGCAGCGCCAGTGCCGCGTGCACGCAGCAGTAATCGAACTCGATACCCTGGCCGATGCGGTTAGGGCCACCGCCCAGGATCATGATCTTGTCGCGATTGGTCGGCAGCGCTTCGCACTCGTCCTCGTAGGTCGAATACAGGTACGCGGTGCTGGTGGCGAATTCGGCCGCGCACGAGTCGACGCGCTTGTAGACCGGGCGCACCTTCAACGCGCGACGCAGCGTGCGCACCGATTCTTCATTGCTGCCGATCAGCTCGGCCAAGCGCGCATCGGAGAAACCTGCGCGCTTGAGCTTGCGCAGACGCGGCGCGTCCAGCGCGGCCATGCCATCGTCGGCCAGCTGCTGCTCGTGGCTGACGAGTTCTTCGATCTGATCCAGGAACCAGGGGTCGATGAACGACAGCGCATACACCTCATCCACGCTCATGCCGGCGCGGAACGCATCGGCCACATAGAACAGACGCTCCGGGCCGGGGGCCTTGAGCTCGCGCTTGAGCGCAGCGATATCGTCTTCGCTGCCCAGATCCAGGCCGGTCGGGTCCAGCCCGATCTTGCCGGTTTCCAGGCCGCGCAGCGCTTTTTGCAGCGATTCCTGGAAGGTGCGGCCCATCGCCATCACCTCGCCCACCGACTTCATCTGCGTGGTCAGGCGCGCATCGGCCTGCGGGAATTTTTCGAACGCAAAGCGCGGAATCTTGGTGACCACATAATCGATCGACGGCTCGAACGAGGCCGGGGTCAACCCACCGGTGATCTCGTTGCGCAATTCGTCCAGCGTGTAGCCCACCGCCAGCTTGGCGGCGACCTTGGCGATCGGGAAACCGGTGGCTTTGGACGCCAGCGCCGACGAACGCGACACGCGCGGATTCATCTCGATCACCACCACCCGGCCATTGGTCGGGCTGATACCGAACTGCACGTTGGAGCCGCCGGTATCCACGCCGATCTTACGCAGCACTGCAATGGACGCATCGCGCAGGCGCTGATATTCCTTGTCGGTGAGCGTCTGTGCCGGCGCCACGGTGATCGAGTCGCCGGTATGCACGCCCATCGGGTCGAGGTTTTCGATCGCGCAGACGATGATGCAGTTGTCCGCGGTATCGCGCACAACCTCCATCTCGAATTCCTTCCAGCCCAGCACCGATTCTTCCACCAGCACTTCGGTGGTCGGCGACAGTTCCAGGCCGCGGCCGACGATGTCGATCAGTTCTTCGCGGTTGTAGGCGATGCCGCCACCGCTACCGCCCAGGGTGAAGCTGGGGCGGATGATGGTCGGGTAGCCGACGCGGGTCTGGATATCCAGCGCTTCTTCCAGCGTATGCGCCACTTCGGCCTTGGGGCAATCCAGGCCGATTTCGCCCATCGCCACGCGGAACAGCTCGCGGTCTTCGGCCATGCGAATCGCTTCGCGCTTGGCGCCAATCAACTCGACGTTGTACTTCTCCAGCACACCGTGGTCGGCCAGATCCAGCGCGCAGTTCAGCGCAGTCTGCCCGCCCATGGTCGGCAGCAGCGCATCGGGCTTTTCCTTGGCAATGATCTTTTCGACCGTCTGCCAGTTGATTGGCTCGATGTACACAGCGTCGGCCATGTCCGGGTCGGTCATGATCGTGGCCGGGTTGCTGTTGACCAGCACCACGCGGTAGCCCTCGTCGCGCAGCGCCTTGCACGCCTGCGCGCCGGAGTAATCAAACTCGCAGGCCTGGCCGATGACGATCGGGCCGGCGCCGATGATCAGAATGGTTTTTAGGTCGGTGCGCTTTGGCATGGGGGTCCTCAGTAAAGTCGGTCCTGCCACGCCGCAGGGGCGCGCCAGGTAATCTGGTCGGGCGATCGGGCATCGATCGCACCATGGTCGACCGCGGCGCGAACCTCTCGCTGCATCGCGGCCCAGCTCGGAGCGGCCGCGCCAATGCGCGCGCCGATCGTGTTGTTGTGGGCATCCATCGCCCGACTGGCGTTGCCCTGCCCGCCGCGCTCCATCACCGCCGTCACCAAATCCACGCAACGCGGGGACAAGGTGTAGGCGACGATGGCGCTTGCAAGGCTGTGCCGATACGCATCGGCCGGGCCGTTGCGTCCACCTGCCAGCCCAGCGCCGAGCCACTGCGAATACACCGCAACCAGCACGAACGCCGGATAGGCCGCCAGCGCCAGCGCCGCCAACACGTACACACGCCAGCGGCGCGGTCGCGACGGCAGAGCCAGCGACGCCATCATCAGGCCCTGGCCGCCATCAACGCGGTAAACCGGTCGAACAACGGCCCCACATCGCGCGGGCCCGGCGAAGCTTCCGGGTGGCCCTGGAACGAGAACGCCGGTGCGTCGGTCAGGGCGATGCCCTGGTTGGTGCCATCGAACAGCGAGCGATGGGTGACCCGCACATTGGCCGGCAGTGTGGTTTCGTCCACCGCAAAGCCATGATTCTGCGAAGTGATCATCACCCGCCCGCCATCCAGATCCTGCACCGGGTGATTGGCGCCGTGGTGGCCGGTGGTCATCTTCACCGTCTTCGCGCCGGCGGCCAACGCCAGCAGCTGATGGCCCAGGCAGATGCCGAAGGTGGGCATCTTCTGCGCGATCAGTTCCTTGATCGCGGCAATCGCGTAATCGCAGGGCTCCGGGTCGCCCGGGCCGTTGGACAGGAACACGCCATCGGGCTGCATCGCCAGCACTTCCGCCACCGGGGTCTGCGCCGGCACCACGGTGACGTCGCACCCGCGCTCGGCCAGCATGCGCAGGATGTTGAGCTTCACGCCGTAGTCGTAGGCCACGACCTTGAACGTGCGTCCTTCGACAGAGCCCGCACCTGCATCTGCGGACTTTCCACTCTTCAAGGCACCGAGGCCGAGAAAGGTGTCGGAGTTCAGGTCGAGCGAGCCTTCCTGCCAGGTGTAACGCGTCTCGGTGGAGACCACCTTGGCCAGGTCCATCCCTTTCAGGCCGGGGAACTTGCGCGCGGCTTCGAGTGCCTTTTCGACGTCGATCTCGCCGGCCATCAGCGCGCCGTTCTGGGCGCCCTTCTCGCGCAACAGGCGGGTCAGCTTGCGGGTGTCGATGCCGGAGATGGCGACTACGCCGCGGGCCTGCAGCCACTCCGGCAAGGCCACCTGGCTGCGCCAGTTGCTGGGGCGGCGCGGCACATCGCGCACGATCAGGCCGGCGGCCCAGATCTTGCGGGCCTCGTCGTCCTGGTCGGTAAAGCCGGTACTGCCGATGTGCGGATAGGTCAGCGTGACCATCTGGCGGGCGTAGGAGGGATCGGTCAGGACTTCCTGATAGCCGGTCATGGCGGTGTTGAACACCACTTCACCGACGGAAAGCCCGGTGGCGCCTACGGATTCGCCCTCGAACACGGTGCCGTCTTCGAGGACAAGGATTGCGGGTTGGGTCACGTGGGGTCTCGCTCTGGCTGCCTGGGACTCCGATGCGCTTCCGGCCAAATTCCGGTTGCAGCAAAGCGCGGACGCGGTGCTGGGGACCGGTCCGACGCTGGTTCGGGCAAGCGAGAATTGTAAAGGCAAGTGCCCCGGCTTGCCAGCCTGCAGCGCAGCCAATGCGTCGGGCGCATCGCAACGGCGGCATGAATACGCCGCGCGACCGCGCATTGTTCATACGCGGTTGCGCGATGTCTTACAGCACCAGGTCGCGTACCCGGTAGCTGCCGGCCGGCCGGCCGATCAGGCGTTTGGCCGCGTGCAAGGCCCCGCGCGCGAAGATGTCGCGATTGGTGGCGCGGTGCACCAGCTCGACGCGCTCGCCCAGCCCGGTGAACTGCACCGTGTGCTCGCCGACGATGTCGCCGGCACGCAGGCTGGCAAACCGCGGCTGCGCACCGCTACCGGTGGCCGCTTCGCCCAGCGTCAATGCGGTACCGGATGGCGCGTCCTGCTTGTGCAAGTGATGCGCTTCGATGATGTCGCAATCCCAGCCTGGCAAGGTGCCGGCGGCGCGCTCGACCAATTCGGTGAGCACCGCGACACCCAGACTGAAGTTGGAGGCCCACACCAACGGAATCTGTTGCGCAGCATCGCGCAGCGCGGCGCGTTGCACTTCGTCCAGCCCGGTGGTGCCGGACACCAGCGGCTTACCGCGTTGCGCGCACAGCGCCAGAATCGGCGCAAAGCCTTGCGGCAGGCTGAAGTCGATGGCCACATCGAAGGCTGGTGCACCGCCCAGTTCGCTGGCGGCAAAGAACGGCACGCCGTCCACCACGCGCTGCGATGGCGAGCGCCCTACCACCGCGCCGACGACATGCAACGCGTCGTCTTCAGCCGCCAGGCGCAGCAATGCCTTGCCCATCCGCCCGGAGGCACCGTGGATCAACACTTTTACAGGGGACGTTGTCATGCCCGCAGGCTAGCGAGGCGGTGGGGGTTGCACAAGGTGCGGGGAATCGGGAGTCGGGATTGGGGAATCGTCAGAGCGGTGTGTGCGGTCTGAGCGATTGTTGGGGATGTCGTGGTTTGGTGGATGTGGAGCTGCTTGTGGCTTGTGGCTTGTGGCTTGTCGCTTGTGGCTTGTTGACGTTTGCAGTGGCGCCGCGGCTGGCTGCGCGCATCTGTGGAGACTGTGCGTGCGCGGCAATGGCTTGTGCTTCAGCGCCGCCGCAGCGCGTGACGTTAGCTTTGCGCGGATTTTTGCGCGGTTGGCCAGCGGCTGATCAATGACCGCAGAGCGCGACGCCTGCTTAGATTGGTCAACAAAACGCGGCCAGCAGTCGTCAGCTGGGTGCGGACGGCGCACGAGAACCGACGCGCATGAGTCGTACAAGAGGATTCCGAGCACCGGCCGCGCCCGCCTGGCGGTGAGCACGGTGGTTTTTTGTTAGCTGCTCTTTATTCGTCGACGCCGGTCAGGCGCCTGCTCCAGCTCTCCACTTCGCTGCGCTACAGGCGGCGCTCGAACAAGGCCTGCCACGACGGCACCAACGGAAGACGTAGCAGCTCGGTGATGGCCGCGACATCGACTTCGCGTGCATACAGCACCTGCTGTACCCGCGACAGGCTCCACTTCGGATGCGGCCGCTCCTGCAGTGTCAGCGTGTCGCCGGAGGCCACGGCACCGGGCTGCAGTACGCGGTAATACCAGCCGGTGCGGCCGGTTTCCTGCACCCGGCGCGCCATGTCGCGCACACCGAAGCGGTCCGACAGCTTCCAGCACGGTTGACGCAGCTGCGAGACCTCCACCACGGCCGTGCCCAACCTAAAGCGATCGCCAAGGCAGACCGTGGCCTCGGTCAGGCCGGTGCTGCTCAGGTTCTCGCCGAACGCGCCGGCCGCTTCCAGCAGTGCATGCGCGCCAATCTCGTTGCGCCAGGCAGCGTAGTGGTCGCGCGGATAATGATGAATCGCCTTGTCCGGCCCGCCATGCACGCGCCGGTCTCCCTGCTCGTCGCCTTGCAAGCCTTCGACACCGACTTGCAGCGACCCGTGCACGACGCGCTTGTCGATCGCGCTGCGGCTACCGGGGCGGGTGAAGTCGCGCGCAACACCAATTGCGACGCTATCGATGTGCGTGGCAACCGGCGCTTGCGACACCAACGCAGGCGATGTCATGCGCCCTGCCCTGGCAGTTCGGCCAGCGCCTCGCGTAGCACCTCACCCAGCACCTGGATGCCGGCATCGATCTTCTCGCCCGGCACGGTGACGAACGACAGCCGCAGCGTGTTGACTTGCGGCAAGGTCGCAAAGAACGGCGCACCCGGCACGAAGGCGACATTGCGTGCGATCGCACGCGCCAGCAGCACGGTGCCATCCAGACCCGGCGGCAGCGTCACCCACAGGAACATGCCGCCTTCGGGGCGATTCCACTGCACCTGCGCCGGGAAGTGCCGGTCCAACGCTTCCAGCATGAGACTGCACTGCCGCGCATACAGCGCGCGGATCTGCGGGATATGCGTGTCGAGAAAGCCGTCCTGCAGCGTTTGATACACCATGCGCTGGGTGAACGAAGGCGTATGCAGATCGGCCGCCTGCTTGGCCTGGATCAGCTTGCCCAGCACAGCCTCCGGCGCGACGACATACCCCAACCGCAACCCGGGCGCCAACACCTTGGAGAACGAGCCCATGTAGATGACGCCTTCCGGGTTCATCGACAACAGGCTCGGCAAGGGTTCGCCGCTGTAGTACAGCTCGCCGTACGGGTCGTCTTCGACGATCGGCACACCGGCCTCGGCCGCACGCGCGACCAGCGCCTGACGTCGCGCCAATGGCAGGCGCCGACCAGTGGGATTCTGAAAATTGGGCAGGCAATACAGAAAGCGCGCATCGGCCAACAGCGCCGGATCCAGCGCATCCACCACCACGCCATCCTCGTCCGATGGCATGCCGACAAACGCTGGTTGGAACAGCGAAAACGCCTGCAATGCGCCAAGATAACTCGGCGTCTCCACCAGCACCTTGCTGCCTTCGTCAATGAACACCTTGCCGAGCAGATCCAGGCCCTGCTGCGAGCCGGTGGTGATCAGCACCTGGCTGGGCCGGATCGTGGCGCCATCGCGACTCAAGCGCGCGGCCACCCATTCGCGCAATGGCGCATAACCTTCGGTGGGACCGTATTGCAACGCTGCCTGCGGCGCATCGCGCAACACCTGATCGCTGGCCGCGCGCATGCGCTCGACCGGAAAGGTCGCCGGCGATGGCAGACCGCCGGCGAAGGACGTCACCTCCGGCCGCTCGGTCACCTTGAGGATTTCGCGAATCGCCGAACTGGTCAGCGCCTGCGCACGTCGGGAGATCTGGAAGGAGGTCGTCATGCCGCAAGCATACCCAACGCCCGCAATGCCGGCGCTGTGCACTGCAGCGTGCGTGCTGCGATGTAGAGCGCTGACAGAACGTGGCGAGCCGTCGTCAGGTGGGTGTGGACGGCCGCGCCTAGAACCGGAGCGGACGAGTGGACACTGCCGCACCGAGCATCGGCCGCGCCCAACTGGCGGTGCGCGCAGTCGCGTCGTTAGACGGTCTTGGCGGCAGTAGAAGGCACCGTGGTTACCGGCTACCGATACGCCGGACCAACCCAGGCGGTGCCTTCGCTACGCGTGATCAAGGTCTTCCAGCGCTTGCGTACCACCTTGTCGCGCGAACGGAAAGTCATGCGCAGACCCGGCAAGCCGAGCGTTGCGCGTGTTTCGACGATCGCCGATTGCTCATCGGGCGCGATCTCGATCTTGGTAATCGAATGCTTGTAGTCCATCAGCTCTTCCGGCTCGGCCACAGAGCGCATCTGCTGCAGCACCTGTGCCCACTCGCCGTTGGACTTGCAGTACTTGGCGCGATTGACGGTCTCGCGTTTCTGATGGGAGTCCATGCGGTACAGCACCACCATTTCGAATTCCGGCGCGGTCATGGCGCAGAGCGCCTCACCATCCTGACTCACCATCGCCTTGTCGTGCGCCGCGTAGAAATCGCGCACCTGCGTCTCGTCAAGCGCGTTGCCACCATAGTTGTACAACCCCGCAACCGCGGCCAAAACCGCCAACAACACCAGCAAACGCATGTACTGCCCCCTGTCACGCCGCGTCCTGCGGCCTTGCAAGTTTAACCGAGGCGAACGGGATCAGTGCTTGCGCGTTGGTACTGGGCCGCAACTGTCGCAACCACCGCAGGCCGCACTGCTTTGCGTGGCCGGCGGCGCCACGCGTCGCCCCAGGGTCTGCATCCAGGCCGGTCGCCCATCGCGCAGCAACGCGAGTGCCAGCGCGCCGCGCATGCGCCGCAATGCGCTCGGGAACTGTTTTTTCATTACCACCCACAGGCTGACCAGCACTGCGATAGCGATGACCACGTATTGCAGGGTGAGCGACAGATCCATGTCAGCCGGCGCCAAACAACACGGCCAGCTGGTAGGTCACCAGCGAGGCCAGATACGCCAGTGCGAACAGGTAGACCGCACTGATGGTCATCTGCTTCCACGAGTTGGTTTCGCGCTTGATCGTGGCCAGGGTGGAGATGCACATCGGCGCGTAGATGTACCAGACCAGCAGCGACAGCGCGGTGGCCAGCGACCAGCCGTCGCTGATCAGCGGCGACAAGGCCTGCGCCGCTGCGTCGTCATCGGCAGCCGACAACGCATAGACGGTGGCCAGCGACGCCACCGCCACCTCGCGCGCGGCCAGGCCGGGAATCAACGCGATGCAGATCTGCCAGTTGAAGCCCAGCGGCGCGAAGAACACCGCCATCGCGTGGCCGATGCGGCCGGCAAAGCTGTAGTCGATCGGCGGTAAGGTCGCATTGACCGGCGCGGCCGGGAACGACAGCAGGAACCACAGCAGAATGGTCAACGCCAGGATGATGCCGCCGACGCGCTTGAGAAAGATCACCGCGCGTTCCCACAAGCCCAAGGCCAGGTCGCGCAGCTGCGGCACGCGGTACGACGGTAGCTCCAGCATCAAGGGATGCTCGCTTTTGTCGCGACGCCACTTCTTCATCGTCCACGACACCAACAACGCACTGACGATAGCAGCGGCATACAGGGCGAACAGGATCAGCCCCTGCTGATTGAAGATGCCCCAGACGGTTTTCTGCGGAATGAACGCACCGATCAGCAGCGCATACACCGGCAAGCGCGCCGAGCACGTCATCAATGGCGCGACCATGATGGTGGCGAGCCGGTCGCGCGGGTCCTGGATACTGCGCGTGGACATGATGCCCGGCACCGCGCACGCAAAGCTCGACAGCAACGGAATGAACGAGCGCCCGGACAGGCCGGCTGCCGCCATCATGCGATCGAGCAGGAATGCCGCACGCGGCAGATAACCGGATTCTTCCAGCGCCAGGATGAAGGCGAACAGGATAAGGATCTGCGGCAGGAAGACGATCACCCCGCCCAGACCGGCAATGATGCCGTCCTTGAGCAGACTGTTGAGCGGGCCCTCCGGCAGCGTGGTGCCCGCCCATTCGCCCAGCAGTGCAGTGCCGGCATCGATCAGGTCCATCATCGGCGTGGCCCAGGCGTACACCGCCTGGAAGATCAGGAACATCACCACCGCCAACGTCACCAGCCCCCAGATCGGGTGCAGCAGCCAGCGGTCCAGCGCATCGTCCACGCGCGAAGTCCGCGTCGGCATGGTCACCGCCGCGCTCAGGATCTGCCGCACCTGCGCATGATAATTCCCGTCGGCAGGCGGCGTGGCAGTCGGAGCCACCAGGCTGGCGGCCTGCGCATCGATGCGCTCGACCAGTGCCTTGGCGCCACCGCGTCGCACCGCGACGGTCTCCACCACCGGCACGCCGAGTGCCTGCTCCAGCGCCGGCAGATCGATCACGATGCCGCGCCGTTGCGCGGCGTCGACCATGTTCAGCGCCACGATCATCGGCCGCCCCAACTCGCGCAGCTCCAATGCAAAGCGCAGATGCAGGCGCAGGTTGGTGGCATCCATCACACACACCAGCACGTCCGGCGCCGGCTCGCCGGGGTAGAAACCACGGCACAGGTCGCGGGTGATCGCTTCGTCCAGGCTGGCCGGTTGCAGGCTGTAGGCGCCGGGCAGATCGAGCACCGCAAAGTCGCGACCGGACGGCGCACGGAAATGCCCTTCTTTACGCTCGACAGTGACGCCGGTGTAATTGGCTACCTTCTGGCGACTGCCGGTCAGCTGGTTGAACAGCGCGGTCTTGCCGCTGTTGGGGTTGCCCACCAGCGCCAGACGCAGCGGCACGGCCGCCGCATTCATGCCGATGCTCCGTCTTGCCGCACCTGCACGCGCGCGGCCTCGCTACGGCGCAGGGCGAAACGCGTGTAGCCCACCTGCACCAGCAACGGTTCGCGGCCGACCGGCCCGGTGGCCAGCACGGTCACTTCCTCGCCTGCGACAAACCCCAGCTCGCGCAGGCGCCGGGCGATCGTGTCGTTGGGGAGACGATCCTCCACGGAGTCCACGATGGCGGCGCGATGCAAAGGCATGTCGGACAGCGTCACAAAGACGGCCTGATTGTTAGGAATGGTTCTCAATTCTAGCATCGACGCACCGCGTCATGGCTCCGGCGACCCGTGCCGCTATCATGGTTCGCATCCCATTCATGGACGTATGCGCAATGCAGGACACCGGCTTGATCGTTGAGGACCAGGGACCGGTCCGCAGCTTGCGACTGCACCGCCCGACCGTCCACAACGCCTTCGATGCGACCTTGATTGCCGCGTTGACCGACGCACTGCAGCAGGCCGGCGCGGCGGCGCACATTCGCGTGGTGATCCTGACCGGTGACGGCGGCGCCTTCTCTGCCGGCGCCGACCTGCACTGGATGCGCGGCATGGCCACCGCCAGCGAGGCCGAGAATGCCGCCGATGCACTGGCGCTGGCGCGCCTGATGCGCACGCTCGACGAACTGCCCAAACCCACCATCGCGCGCGTCAACGGCGCAGCATTCGGCGGCGGCGTGGGGCTGGTGGCGTGCTGCGATATCGCCATCGGCTGCACCGAGGCGCGCTTCGGCCTGACCGAGAGCAAGCTGGGGCTCTTGCCCGCGGTGATTTCGCCGTATGTCATCGCCGCCATCGGCGCACGCCAGGCACGCCGCTGGTTCGCCACCGGCGAGATCTTCGACGCCGGCACCGCGCAGTTGTTGGGGCTGCTGCATCAACTGGTGGCGGCCGATCAACTGGACATTGCGGTGGAGCGGCAGGTGCGCCTGCTGCTGGCGGCCGCGCCGCTGGCCGCCAGCACGGCCAAGTCGTTGGTCCGTTCGGTGCTGCCGGCTGCCGACCGCGATGCCATCGATGCCGCCAACGCCGCGTGGATCGCCCGCTTGCGCGTCTCGCCCGAAGGCCAGGAGGGCCTGGGCGCATTCCTGGAAAAACGCTCGCCGGCCTGGATGCCGGAGAACGCGGCATGAGCGTGATCGATCATGTGGGACTTGCATGCAGCGACCTGGGCGCCAGCGTGGCGTTCTATCAGGCCGCATTGGCTCCATTGAACATTGCATTGATCACGGAGCTGAGTGCAGAACAAACAGGCACCCGCGCCCACGCCGGCTTCGGTATCGAGCGGCCAGTTCTCTGGCTGGGCGCCGACCCACAGGCGCCGGGCAATACGCATCTGGCGTTGGCCGCCACCCACCGCGCCGAGGTCGATGCGTTTCATCGGGCTGCGCTCGCTGCAGGCGGCCGCAACCATGGTGCACCTGGCCTGCGCACGCAGTATCACCCTGACTATTACAGCGCTTTCGTACTCGACCCCGATGGCAACAACATCGAAGTGGTCTGTCACCGCGCCGCATGAGCACGTTAACGATGTCTTTCACTGATGATCGTCGACGCACCGCAGCGACCTTGCGCGGTGTGGTGTTGGTCGCTGTTCGCACTACTGCAGGCAGCGGGGCTCGCGCATGAGCGACTTCGTGCGCATTGTCGAGGTCGGCCCGCGCGATGGGCTGCAGAACGAGGCGCAGCCGATCGCCACTGCCGACAAGATCGCGTTGATCGATCGGTTGTCGGCCACCGGCCTGCGCACCATCGAGGCGACCAGCTTCGTGAGCCCGCGCTGGGTGCCGCAGCTGGCCGACGCAGCCGAGGTCTTCGCCGGCATCGCCCAGGCGCCAGGCATCGCCTATCCGGTGCTGGTGCCGAACCTGCAGGGTTACACCCGTGCGCAGGCAGCCGGCGCGCAGGAAGTGGCGGTCTTCACCGCCGCGTCGGAGGCCTTCAACCGCACCAATACCAATGCCGGTATCGACGAATCGATCGAGCGTTTCCGGCCGATCCTTGCACAGGCTGCCCGCGACGGCGTGCGCGTGCGCGGCTACGTCTCCACGGTGCTGGGTTGCCCATATCAAGGCGAGGTGCCAGTGGCCGACGTGGCGGATGTCGCGCAGCGGCTCTACGCACTGGGCTGCTACGAAATTTCGCTGGGCGACACCATCGGCGTCGGCACCCCGCGCAAGGCGCGGCAGATGCTGGCCGCGGTGGCAGAGGTGGTGCCGATGCACGCATTGGCGGTGCATTTCCACGACACCTATGGGCAGGCGCTGGCCAATATCGCGGCCTGCCTGGAGCAAGGCGTGCGCGTGGTCGATGCCGCGGTGTCCGGCGCCGGTGGTTGCCCGTACGCCAAGGGCGCCAGCGGCAATGTCGCCAGCGAAGACGTGGTGTATCTGCTGCACGGCTTGGGCATCTCGACCGGGATCGACCTGCCTGCCCTCGCCCACACTGGCCGCTGGCTGGCGCAGCTACTGGGCCGCGACACCGGCAGCAAGGTCGGCAAGGCGCTGGCGGCCGCCGGCTGACACCGCGCCGCTGCCGTTGCAGTGGCAGCGTCCCCCGGCACGATCACGCAAAGGCTTCGGCTAGAATTGCCGGCCGCCTCGTCCACCGTTCGCGTGTCGGCATCCGCCGCCATGCTTGTCTCTACCAGGGAACCACCGCATGCAGCCATCTTCTGTTCTTGCCGTCATCACCGGTGGCGTGTCCGGCCTGGGCCTGGCAGTGGCGCAGCGCATCGTGGCCGACGGCGGCAAGGTTGCGTTGTTCGACGTCAATGCCGACAAGGCCGATGCGGCGCTGGCCTTGCTGGGTGCCGGCAACGCGCATTACTTCGCCACCGATGTCACGGATGAGGCGCAGGTTGCCGCCAATATCGCGCAGGCCGCGCAAGCGCTGGGCGGGCTGAATCTTGCGGTGAATTGCGCAGGCATCCTCGGCGCCGGCCGTGTGCTGGGCAAGGAGGCGCCGATGCCGCTGGCGACCTTCCGCACCACCGTGCTGGTCAACCTGGTCGGCAGCTTCAATGTCGCCAAGGCCGCGGCCGATGTGATGCAGCACAACGCTGCCGGCGACGACGGCGAGCGCGGGGTGATCATCAACACCGCCTCGGTGGCCGCCTATGAAGGCCAGATCGGCCAGGCGGCCTATGCCGCCAGCAAGGGCGGCGTGGTCAGCATGACCCTGCCGATGGCGCGCGAACTGGCGCGCTTCGGCATTCGCGTGATGACGATTGCACCGGGCGTGTTCTGGACCCCGATGGTGGACGGCATGCCCGAGGCCGTGCAGCAATCGCTGTCCGCCTCCATCCCGTTCCCGTCGCGCCTGGGTCAACCCGACGAATACGCCGACACCGTCGCCTTCATCCTGCGCAACCGCTACCTCAACGGCGAAACGATTCGCCTGGATGGCGGCGTGCGGTTGGCGCCCAAGTAGGCCGGGAATGGGGAATCGAGAATGGGGAATCGCAATGGCGCCTTACTCTCAGCACCCCGCTACCGGCTTTTCCAATTCCCCATTCCCTACTCACGATTCCCATGAAAGCTAACGACATCAAGAAAGGCAACGTCGTCGAATACAACGGCGGCATTTACCAGATTCGCGACATCGAGCGCAGCTCGCCGCAGGGGCGCGGCGGCAACGTGCGCTTCCGCTTCATCATGTACAGCGTGCCGGGCGGCGTAAAAACCGATGCCAGTTTCGATGCCGACGACAATCTGCCCGAAGTGGAACTGCTGCGTCGCCTGTCCACGTTTTCGTACAAGGATGGCGAAGCGTTCGTGTTCATGGACGACGAAGACTTCACGCCCTACACGCTGGACGCCGATGTGATCGGCACCGACGCCGGCTACATCACCGATGGCTTGACCGGCATCTATGTGCAGGTGATCGACGACCAGCCGGTGGCGGTGCAGCTGCCGCAGACGGTGACGCTGGAAGTGATCGAGACGCCACCGGAGCTCAAGGGCGGCACCGCCACCAAGCGTCCCAAACCGGCCAAGCTCAACACCGGCATGGAAATCATGGTGCCCGAGTACATCACCAACGGTGAGCGCGTGCTGGTCAACACCACCACCGGCGAATTTGCCGGCCGCGCCGACTGATGCGTCGCCTGGCCGTTGCCCTGACGCTGGGGCTGCTGGCTGCCTGCACCACGGAACCGGCCCCTGCGCCGGCCTCCGCTGCGGTCGCCTGCACCGATCCCAAGGTGGAAGAAGAATGGCTGCAACATCCGGCAGGCCTGTGCGGCATGCCGGAGGATGTGCGCAAGCTGGTGGAGGACTACGACACCTGCGAACACTTCGCCGGCGAAGAGCCGTACGACGCCGACCGTCGCCACGAAATCGAAGTGGCGATTGCGCAGTTCTGCACACCGGCACCGGCACGCCTTGCCAAGCTGATGCAGCGGTACCGCAACGATGCGCAGGTGAGCCAGTGGTTGCGGCAATACGCCACCCAGGCGGAGTTGCAGCCGGCGAGCTGAGCAGTGCGTGAGTTATAGCGGCTTGTTGCGGGTTCGATTGCCGCAAGCCGCTCTTTCACGATGGAACGTGCCCAGTGCCGTGTATTCCGAACTTTACTTCGCGGCGCAACGCCGCATGCGCGCTATTGTCAGTGTCGACTCATTCGTAATCGTCTGGAAAGACTTTCACGTCGCGGGCGTGTCCGTTTCCCGGCTGCCCCGCAATGCCTGCAACGCTGCTACCCAAAGACGCGGACGCCACTTAGAGCGGCTAACAACACGTAGCGAGCAGTCGCCAGGTGGGTGCGTGCGGCGCGGAGGAAGCGGAGTGTACGCGTGGCACATGCCGCACCGAGCACCGGCCGCACCCGCCTCGCGGCTGCACAGCCGTGTTGTTAGCTGCTCTTATTGTGCAGTTGCCACACGCTGCTCCGGCAATACCGCAACCGCCTGCACCGGCTGTGCAAGCACCCGCAGTCGTGCACGCAGTCTTTCCACGTTCGCCTCGCCTTGCTCCAGATCGGCACGCAACTCAGCCGGCAACTGTTGTCGGCCCAAGGCCTGCAATTGCTTCCAGCCATCGGCCAAGCCACCGCTTGCCTGGGCGACCTGCGCGCTCACACGTTGTTGCTCGTCGGCCTGCGGCAGTCCGTAGCCGGGGCCATCGAGATCGGAGTCATCGAGAAGCGCCGCCGGGTGACTGAGCTGCGCCTGCCGGGCGAACAGACTCTGCAGCTGCTCCTGCACTGCTGCGCGCTCGGCAATGCCGGGCCGCAACAGGCGCTTGAGCGCATCGCGCGCCACCAGTTCCTGTCGCCGTAACGCGGCTTGTTCCAGCAGCAATGCGGCTGCGGTTTCGCGTAAGCCACCGCGGTCGAACCACTGCGCGCGTGCATCAGGCGCAGCATCCAGCCATTGCGCGACACTCGTCTGCGGCACCGGGATGCCGCGTCGAAGCACATCGAACATGGCCTGATAATGCGCGGCCGCCGATTCGAAGTAATAGCCCTGACGTGTGGCCTGCGCGCGGTCGTCCAGCACGCGCAGATCGGCAAGGCCGGCACGCTGCAGGCGCTGGCGCACGCCACGCGGAGTGATCGACGACAGGCCGGCTGCGGCCAGACGCGGCACCCCGTCGTGCAACAACTTGTAGGTTTCCACCGCGCAGTTGTTGCTGATGAAGTAATAGCGCCCGTCGTAGCTCCAGTGCACCTGCGCGGCGCGCGTCAGCAAAGCGGCGATCTCATCCGGGCTCAGCGCCAGCGGCACCGACGACAGGGCACGCAGTTCCACCTTGGTGTATTCGTCGATGACCTGGTTCAACGGCAGCACGAACAGCCGCGACGGATAGGAGCCGGTCAGCCCGCGCCAGCTGGAGATCTGCACATCGCCAACGAACGCACGAAACGACAGCACGCGGTGATACTGCAGATCCAGCCGGCACGCCGGCCCTGGCATGCGACCGGGCGCGCAGATCACCAGCCGCAACATGCTATGGCCCCAGCGACTCATCGGCTGCTCGTTGCCTTCGGCAAGCAGATAATCCACCGCATAGACGCGCGATGGATCCAGCGTCAGCAGCGACATCGCACCGGCATCGTTGTCGGCCTGTAGATACGGCAAGGTCGGCGCGCATGCTGCCGCATTCTGCGACGGCCCTAACCGCTCGGAAAACCATGCCGCCAGCGCGGGACGGCGGCAGGCATAGTCCGCATCCAGCACGTAATGCTCGAGATTGACGGCAACAAATTCGGCCGGGCTATGTCGCTCGTACGCATCGGGACTACGGTCACTGAAGCGGTTTGCGCCGCGTCCGACCCGCCAGGGACGCACCTGCCAGCCGGCAAGATCGCGCAGGCGTGGGTCGCGCGATAAGCTGCTGCCGGTGCCACGGTCGCGCACATGTGCCAATTCGTGCACCACCGCTGCCATCGCCGCCCGCGTGGCTGGTGCGCCGATGTCGGAGCGTGCGCTGGCGGACTGCACGCTCCAGGCTTGCAACAACGCATGATCGAGCAGGATGCGATTGCCGATCGCGCGGCCGTGCACCTGCGCCGGCAGATCGCGGCGCCACTGCAATTGAACGGGTTCCGCGTCGCGCCCTACCCAGCCCGTCGGCAACCGCTGTAAGACTTGCTGCACCAGCGCCTGGCTGGCAGCGCGCTCTGACGGAGTCAACTCCGATGCGACAACCGTCACCTGCAGCTTAGGCGAAAGCTGCGGTTGGGCTTGCGCCGCCGGTGCGATCGCTGCGGCCAGCCACAGCCATGCGCACCGGCGACGACGATTCACTGCGCCAGGATGGACTGAGCCAATTCCAGATCGCTGGACACACGCGCCGCATCGCTGCGACTGCGCAATTGCAGCAACGCCGCTTCCAGACGCGCGCCGCGAATGGCGCCATCGCTGGCGACGAAGCCGGCCGCATCTTCGCGTGCGTCGGCAACCACCTTGTCGTCGCCGGAACTGCTGCTGTTGGACGAACCGGCAGACGATGCACCGGCCGAAGTACCCGCAAGACTGGATGCGGCGGCTGCCAGCGGCAGCACGGTCAAAGCACAAAACACCAGAGAGCGCATCATCGGCGTGTCGATTCCATGTGAGGTGATGAAGAGACTACCCGGCAGGCGTCGCGCCGGGCACGTTGTCCATGTCGAACAGCTTGCCGGGATTCAGCAAAAGCTGAGGATCCAGCACATGTTTGACGCCACGCATCAGCGCGATTTCTGCGGCAGAGCGCGTGCTCCCCAGGTACGGCTTCTTGACCAGGCCAATGCCGTGTTCGGCGGAAATGCTGCCGCCAAAGCGCTGCAACGCGTGCGCCAGCACCTTGGTGACCTGATCGCAGGCCGTCACAAAATCAGCCTGACTGGTGTCGTCGGGCTTGAGCACATTGATATGCAGGTTGCCGTCGCCGATATGACCGAACCACACCACATCGAAGTGCGGATACGCCTCGCCGAGCAACGCCTGGGTTTCGGCCAAAAACGGCGGCATTGCCGAGATGCGCACCGACACGTCGTTCTTGTACGGCGTATAGCGCGCCACCGCTTCGGTGATGCCCTCGCGCAGCCGCCACAGTTGCGCGGCCTGCGCATCGCTCTGGCTGATCACCCCGTCGCTGACCCAGCCCTGCTCCATGCAGGTTTCAAACGCAGCCATCGCGGCAGCTTCCTGCGCTGTATCGCCGGCCGCGAACTCGGTGACCACGTAATACGGGTGCACCTCGGCAAACGGTGCCTGCGCGCCGTGCGCGAGCACGTGCTCCAGCGCGCGGTCGGTGAAGAACTCGAACGCTTCCAGACGCAGCTGCGCGCGGAACGCGGCAAACACCTGCATCAACACCTCGAACGAGGGCAGTGCCAGCAGCATCACATTGCTCGGCGGCGGCGGGTCGGTCAGCCGCAGCGTCGCTTCGACCACGATACCGAGCGTGCCTTCGGAACCGATCATCAGATGACGGAAATCGTAGCCGCTGGAATTTTTCACCAACGCATTGTTGAGCTCGAGCAACTCTCCGCCGCCGGTGACCACTTTCAAACCGGCCACCCATTCGCGCGTGTTGCCATAGCGGATCACGCGAATGCCACCAGCATTGGTGGCGATGTTGCCGCCGATCGAGCAGGACCCGCGTGCGGCGAAATCCACCGGATACACCAGCCCGTGGTCGCGCGCGGCGTTGTGCACCGCTTCCAGCGGCATGCCGGCCTGTACGGTGAGCGTGCGATCCACCGCGTTGAAGTCCAGCGGCTTGTTCAAGCGTTCCAGGCTGAGCACCAGCTCGCCATTGGCGGCCACCGCGCCACCGGACAAACCGGTACGGCCGCCCGATGGCACCACCGCCACGCCTTGCGCATTCGCCCATTGCACCACGGCCTGCACTTCTTCGACCGAGCCTGGCAGTGCAATGGCCAGCGGGTTGGGCGTCCAGCGCCGGGTCCAGTCGCGGCCGTAATGCTCCAGGTCGGCCGGCTCGGTCTTCAAACGCAATGCCGGCACGGCCTGTTGCAACGAAAGAATGCGGGGATCGGTCATGGGGCACGGCGCGGCAGTAGGAACCGCACAGCGTGCCAGTGCGCGCCGGCCTCGTCCAGTTGCGCTGTGGTGCGCTTGCGCTGCGTTGGATTCAGCTGAAACCGTTGCAGCGCAAGGGATTGCCGCGTGCAACCCATGCATGGCGAGCACCCAATCCGGCACCTCATCTGGCATAGTTGCCGACCCGATTGCTGCAATGCGCTCCCCCATGTCGCCGAAGAGAACCTCGTTTCCCAAGCAGGACATCCGCGTCCTGTTGCTGGAAGGCATCAGCCCGACCGCCGTGGATGTATTCCGCGCCGCCGGTTATTCGCAGATCGAATTGCACGCCAAGTCGTTGCCCGAAGACGAGCTCATCGCGCGCATCGCCGACGCGCATATCGTTGGCATCCGCTCGCGTACGCAGTTGAGCGCCGAGGTGCTGGCGCATGCCAAGCGGCTGATGGCGGTGGGCTGCTTCTGTATCGGCACCAATCAGGTCGACCTGGACGCGGCCGAGCTGGCCGGCATTCCGGTGTTCAACGCACCCTACTCCAACACCCGCAGCGTGGCCGAGCTGGTGATCGCCGAGGCGATCCTGCTGCTGCGCGGCATCCCGCAGAAAAATGCCGAATGTCATCGCGGAGGCTGGTCCAAATCGGCCGCTGGCAGCCACGAAACGCGCGGCAAGGTGCTGGGCATCGTCGGCTACGGGCACATCGGCACCCAGGTTGGCGTGCTGGCCGAATCCTTAGGGATGCAGGTGATCTTCCACGACATCGAAACCAAGCTGTCGCTGGGTAACGCCCGTGCGGCGATCGATCTGGACGACCTGCTGGCGCGCTCGGACGTGGTGACGCTGCACGTGCCGGAGACGCCATCCACCAAGGACATGATCGGCGCGGCAGAAATCGCCCGCATGAAGCCTGGCGCGCATCTGATCAACGCCTCGCGCGGCACCGTGATCGACATCGACGCGCTGGATGCGGCACTCACCTCCGGCCAGATCGGCGGCGCGGCGGTGGACGTGTTCCCGATCGAGCCCAAGGGCAATGGCGATGCATTCGAATCGCCATTGATCGCGCACGACAACGTGATCCTGACCCCGCATGTAGGCGGCAGCACGCTGGAAGCGCAGGACAATATCGGCATCGAAGTGGCCGCCAAACTGGTGCGCTACAGCGATAACGGCAGCACCTTGTCGGCAGTGAATTTCCCGGAAGTGACGCTGCCCGAGCACCCCGACAGCCTGCGGTTGCTGCACATCCACCGCAACGTGCCGGGCGTGCTGTCCAAGATCAACGAGTTGTTCTCGCGCCACAACGTCAACATCGACGGCCAGTTCCTGCGTACCGATGCCAAGGTCGGCTACGTGGTGATCGACGTCAGCGCCAGCGAAGCGCAGGCCACCGCGCTGAAGGAAGGCCTGGCCTTGATCGAAGGGACATTGCGGACGCGGATTTTGTATTGAGGTGTTGGTGGAGGAGCGGCCCTCATCCGGCGCTTTGCGCCACCTTCTCCCGCAAGCGGGAGAAGGAGTGCAGGTCATCCTTCTCCCGCGTGCTGCCTTCTCCCGCCTGCGGGAGAAGGTGCCCGCAGGGCGGATGAGGGCGCACTCCTTTAGCCCCCATCACACGCCTCGGGCCACCCACTTCTCGGCCATACGCCGCATCGACGGATCCAGCTCTGGCTCGGCGAGCAGCTCGGCAATCGGGCGCCACGCCAGCGCCAGCGACTCTTCGCTGACTTCGAACGCCTCGTCCGCGCCTGCGACCACCACGTAACGCGCGTCGAAATGCCAGTGCCCCGCCACCTCGCCGCGCGCGGGGATCCAGTGGCGGTCCAGGTCGAATAGCTCGGCATCTGCCAGCCGCAAACCGGTCAGACCGGATTCTTCTTCGGCTTCTCGCAACGCCACCTGCGCCAGATCGCGGTCGCCGTCGGCGTGGCCGCCCAGCTGCAGCCAGCGCTGCAACTTGCGGTGGTGGGTCAGCAGCGTGCGGCTGCCGTCGGCGCTGACCACCCAGGCCGAGCCGGTGAAATGACCTTCGACACGCTCGCGCACGAACGGATCGGTGGCATCGTCCAGCAGCTGCACGAACTGGTCGGCCACCTCGGCCTCGTCCGGCCAACGTGCGCGGTAGGCAGCCAGTTGCTGCCGCAGGGTTGCATCCACCATCTGTCGTTCTCGGTTGCGCATGGATCAGCGACCATTATCGCCATTCATGCTGCGTACGCGCTTGTCGTGAGCGTGTAGCTTTGGCAAGGTAGGCCGCTTGCCTGTCCCACTGGGATGCGGCGCACACCTTCGCCCAGGCGCGCGCGCCTTTGTTCTGCCACTTAGGGATGTACCGAATGCTGAAGTCTCTGTTGAGGGTCAAACCGATCGAGCCCGCTGGACATGTGGATGCGGGCGAACCGGTCGAAGGCAGCCTGCAGGGCGAAGCGACGCTACAACGGACCCTCACCGCCAAGCATCTGATCATGCTCGGCATCGGCGCAGTGATCGGCGCCGGTATTTTCGTGTTGACCGGCCAGGCCGCGGCCAATCACGCCGGCCCCGCAGTGATGTTGTCGTTCGTCTTCGCCGGTATCGCCTGCGCCTTCGCCGGCCTGTGCTACGCCGAGTTCGCGGCGATGATGCCGGTCTCGGGAAGCGCGTACTCCTACTCGTACGCCACCCTCGGCGAAGGCATCGCCTGGTTCATCGGCTGGTGCCTGGTGCTGGAATACCTGTTTGCCGGTTCCAGCGTCGCGGTCGGTTGGTCCGCCTATCTCATCAGCTTCCTGACCGGCACGCTCGGATTGCCGTTCCCGGCAGAACTTGCGGGTGCGCCATTGGCCTGGGACGGTCATGGCTTTGTCAGCTCCGGCAACATCGTCAACCTGCCGGCGGTGCTGATCGTCGCCGCGGTGAGCATGCTGTGCTACGTGGGCGTCACGCAATCAGCGTTCGCCAATGCGATCGTGGTGGCGATCAAGGTCGTGGTGATCTGCCTGTTCGTCGGCTTCGGCATCGCCTATATCGACCCGGCGAACTGGCACCCCTTCATCCCGGAAAACACCGGTCCGGGCCAGTTCGGCTGGGATGGGGTGTTCCGCGCGGCGTCCATCGTGTTCTTCTCCTACATCGGTTTCGACGCGGTCTCCACCTCCGCTGGCGAGACCAAGGACCCGCAGAAAAACATGCCGATCGGCATCCTGGTGTCGCTGGCGGTCTGCACGGTTATTTACATCATCGTCTGTGCGGTGTTGACCGGATTGCTGCCCTATACCCAGCTTGGCACCGCCAAGCCGGTGGCCACCGCGCTGGAAGCGCACCCGCAATTGAGCTGGCTCAAAACCGCGGTGGAGATCGGCGCGATCGCCGGCCTGTCCTCGGTGGTATTGGTGATGCTGATGGCGCAGCCGCGCATCTTCTACACCATGGCCAAAGATGGATTGATGCCCAAGCTGTTCGGCAAGGTGCACCCGAAATTCCATACGCCCTACGTCGGCACCATCTTCGTCGGCGTGGTCGCGGCGCTGCTGGCCGGGGTGATTCCGTTGAATGTGCTGGGTGAACTGGTGTCGATGGGTACCCTGCTCGCCTTCGCCACCGTGTGCGCCGGGGTGATGGTGCTGCGCTTCACCAAGCCCGAGCTGGAGCGCCCGTTCCGGGTGCCGCTGGCGATGGTGATCTGCCCGCTGGGCGCATTGGCCTGCCTGTTCCTGTTCTTCCAGGCCTTCCAGGAGCACTGGAAGGTGTTCGTGGGCTGGACCGTGATCGGCCTGTTCATCTATTTCGGCTATGGCATCCACCATAGCCGTCTGGCCCGCAAGGCTTGATTGCGAGTCCCTCGCAACAACCCGCACATCCGTGTGCGGGGATTTGACAACGCGAGTCCCTCGCAACAGCCCGCACATCCGTGTGCGGGGATTTGACAACGCGAGTCCCCCGCAACAGCCCGCACATCCCGCAAAAGCACGCACCGTCACGCGCAGGGATTCAACAGGAATCGCTCCATGTTCAAACAACTTTGGGCTACCAAACACCCGCACGCCAGCCATGAGGCGGCCGACGGGCTGGGCCTTCAACGCGCGCTCGGTCCCTGGGGGCTGACTGCCCTGGGCATCGGCGCGGTGATCGGCGGCGGCATCTTCGTGATCACCGGCCAGGCCGCGGCCGACCATGCCGGCCCGGCGATCGTGCTGTCG
Source organism: Xanthomonas sp. WHRI 8932A (assembly GCF_035012785.1). NCBI lineage: Bacteria > Pseudomonadati > Pseudomonadota > Gammaproteobacteria > Lysobacterales > Lysobacteraceae > Xanthomonas > Xanthomonas sp. WHRI 8932A. Next base: position 219,951 of record NZ_JAYGQQ010000007.1, on the reverse strand, counting down.
TTCGTGCTCGCAGCGATCTGCTGCGCGTTCTGCGCCATGGCCTACGCCGAATTTGCGGCCATGGTGCCGGTGTCCGGCAGCGCCTACACCTATACCTACGCCACCTTCGGCGAGCTGGCGGCCTGGTTCATCGGCTGGATGCTGGTGCTGGAATACGGCGTCTCCGCCTCGGCGGTGGCGGTCAGCTGGACCGGCTACTTCCTCAGCCTGCTGGAACACTTCGGCATCCATTTACCCGCCTCGCTGGTCAGCGCACCGCTGGACGGCAAGCTGCAGCGCACCGGCGCGATCGCCAATCTGCCGGCCGCGGGCATCGTCTTGTTGCTGACCTGGCTGTGCTATGTCGGCATCCGCAAATCGTCGGCGATGAACATGGCGATGGTGATCCTCAAGACCGGGCTGATCATCCTGGTCATCGCGGCCGGCTGGAAGTACGTGGACCCGGCCAACTGGCATCCCTTCATCCCCGCCAACGAAGCACCGGGCAAGTACGGCATGGAGGGCGTGCTGCGCGGTGCGGCGATGGTGTTCTTCGCCTATATCGGCTTCGAGGCCGTGTCGGTGGCGGCGCAGGAATCGCACCGGCCGCAGCGCGACCTGCCGATCGGCATGATGCTGTCGCTGGTGATCTGCACCGTGCTCTACATCGCCATGGCCGCGGTGATGACTGGCCTGGTGCCGTTCACCCAGCTGGGCACCGACGAGCCGGTAGTGACGGCTGTGGCTGCGCATCCGCAGCTGGCCTGGTTGCGGGTGGTGGTGGAAGTGGGCGCGCTGATCGGGTTGTCGTCGGTGGTGCTGGTGATGATCATCGGGCAGCCGCGCATCTTCATGATCATCGCGCGCGACGGCCTGCTGCCGGCGATCTTCACCCGCATCCATCCCAAGTACCGCACGCCGCATATCAATACCGTCATCACCGGCGTGGGAATCGCACTACTGGCTGCCATCTTCCCGCTGGATGTACTGGGCGAGCTGACCTCGATGGGCACGCTGATCGCCTTCGCTGCCGTGTGCGCCGGTGTCTTGATCCTGCGCCGCACACATCCGGAACTGCCGCGTCCGTTCCGCATGCCGGCCGCGTGGCTGATCTGCAGCGCCGGTGTGCTGAGCTGCCTGGCCTTGCTGTCGGCAATGACCTTGCACAACTGGATGCTGATGGGTCTATGGACCTTGGTGGGGCTGGTGGTCTATTTCGGCTACGGCTATCGCCACAGCCGTCTGCGCGACAACCGCTGACCCCGCGCGTGTACGGAGTCCGGGCGTGGCAGGTCGAACACCCTGCTGCGCTGCACCTGACCGTAATCTGGTGGGGCAGTAGAATAGCCGTATGAATGCGACCACTGCCCCCCTGCCCTATAGCGCCGCCCGTTTGCACGAGCTGGCGCAGTTGCTGATCGGCAACATCCGCGAGCTGGCCCAGGCCGGCTGGACGCCCGCCACCAGCAGCAATTTTTCTCATCGTCTGGACGAACAGCACGCCGCGATTACCGTGTCCGGCCGCGACAAGGGCCGCCTGGTCGAAGAAGACATCATGGTGGTGGACTTCGATGGCCAGGCCGTTGGCCGCCCGCTGCGCCCATCCGCCGAAACCTTGCTGCATACCCAGCTGTATCGCCGCTTCCCGGAGATCGGCTGCGTGCTGCATACGCATTCGCCGGTGCAGACAATTGCGTCCCGCCTGTATGCAGGCAGCGGCGCGATCCGTCTGGAAGGCTACGAATTGCTCAAGGCGTTCGAAGGCAATACCACCCACGACACTGCAATGGACGTGCCGGTGTTCGCCAACACCCAGGACATGCAGGTGCTGGCCGCGCAGGTCGAGGCCTTGCTGGACAAACAGAGCATGTGGGGGTATCTCATCGAAGGACACGGCCTGTATGCCTGGGGCCGCAACATGGCCGAGGCACGCCGCCATCTGGAAGCGTTCGAATTCCTGCTGCATTGCGAACTCGAACTGCTGAAACTGCGCGGCCCGCGCTGAGTGTTGTCCGCCCCCCATTCGTGAGCCAGACCGACATGAGCCGACTGCGTATCTTTGCCGACACCAACCCGACCACTCCGGAATTCGACAGCCGCGACGGCGATGCGATCGCTGCCGAGCTGGTCAAGATCGGCGTCACCTTCGAGCGCTGGGCTGCCAGCCAGCCGGTCGAACCCGGCGCCACGCCCGAACAAGTGATGGCCGCCTACCGCGCCGACATCGACCGCATCAGCAGCGAGCGCGGCTTCAAGACCGTGGACGTGGTGAGCATCGCGCCGGATAACCCCAAGCGCGAAGAAATGCGCGCCAAGTTCCTGGACGAACACTTTCACAAGGAAGACGAGGTGCGTTTCTTCGTCGCCGGCTCGGGCTTGTTCACGCTGCACGTGGATGCCAAGGTCTACGAGATCGAGTGCGTCAAGGACGACCTGATCGCGGTGCCCGATGGCACCTTGCACTGGTTCGACATGGGGCCGGAGCCGCATTTTGTGGCGATCCGCTTCTTCACCGAGCCGGACGGCTGGGTCGGACATTTCACCGGCACCGAAATCGCCAAACAATTCCCCCGCTACGCCCCCGAGACACCTCACAAGGCCAGCTGACGATGACACGACCGCAAGCGATCCTCACCGATATCGAAGGTACGACCAGCAGCATTTCGTTCGTCAAGGACGTGCTGTTTCCGTATGCACGCCGTGCCATGCCCGCCTACGTGCGCGAGCACGGCAATCACCCGCAGGTGCGTCACTGGCTCAACCAGGTGGCCGACGAGATCGGCGAAGACGTGCCGGACGAGGTGTTGATCACCACGCTGCAGACCTGGATCGACGAGGACCGCAAGCACACCGCGCTCAAGGCCTTGCAAGGGCTGATCTGGGGCGACGGCTACAAGACTGCCGACTTCACCGCGCACATCTATGCCGATGCGGCGATCCAGCTGCAGGCCTGGCACGCGCAGGGAATCCCGCTGTACGTATATTCGTCCGGCTCGGTACCGGCGCAGAAGCTGTTCTTCGCGCATAGCGATGCCGGCGACCTGAGTGGTTTGATCACCGACTGGTTCGATACCGAGCTTGGCCCCAAGCGCGAGAGCGCCAGCTATCGCCGCATTATCGAGCGCATCGGCAAGCCTGCAACGGAGATCCTGTTCTTGTCGGACGTGATCGAAGAACTCGACGCCGCCAAGCGCACCGGCATGCGCACCGCGCTGCTGGACCGCCGCGAAGACTATCCAACGCCACGCTCGGCCGAGGACGTGGGCAGCCACCTGCGCGTGGAAAGTTTTTCGCAGCTGGTGTTTTGAGCTGGCAAGTTCGCTGAGACATCGGCTGTCGCGGTGCGGCGGCCGATGAGGTTGCAAGAACGCCGTGTGTGATGCGTTGCACGTAGGACCTACAGGCACCTGGACCGAAGCCTCATGTGATGGATTGGCCCTTGTGCGACGACTGATCGCGGCCGCATGAGGGCACATCTTGTAAGCAGCACAGCCGTGTTGAAGCCACCGAAGCAGGCTGGCTTGGCGCAACCGATTGCCAGCTAGCGCATGCGTCAGTGGAGTAACTGGTTCGCCAGCTGATGCATGCGCCAACGACGGGTTGGAAGACGATGCGCAGCGGCTTGCAAGGCTGAAAGATGCGTTCTGATCTGCGCCCCACCACTTCTGGCTTGAGCAGTCTCCGCATCTGTCTGAGGGCAGTCGCAGTCGCCAGATGCAACGTTCGATCGACCGCCCCACACATTCCCATTCCACGCATCATCGAGGCATCGGCGTTGTCCCCATCGCTCCAATCACGCTTGGCGTCGCACGCGTTGATGCGCCGGATGCTGGTGCTGCTCGCCGTGGTCTTGCTGGTTGCCGGCTGTCATCCCGATGCGGGTGCGGCGTTGCCAGCACAGACTGCGGACGACGCGGCGCAGGTGGACCCGGTCGACCAGGCCGCGCTGAAAAAAGCGCTGGCCGCCGTGCAGCCGCAACGCCCCGGCGTCACCGATCTATATGTCGTCGGCTTTGCCGGCGACGCGAGCGACGACGTGTTTCGTAACGAAACGCTGTACCTCAAGCAATTGTTCGAACAACGCTTCGATGCGCGCGGCCGCGTGGTCGCGCTGGTCAACAACCCGGACAATCTGGGCGAGCAGCCGTACGCACCGTTGGCGACCTACGACAATCTCTACGACACGCTCGCTGCGATCGGCAAGCGCATGGATCGCAAGGAAGATGCGCTGCTGCTGTTCGTCACCACCCACGGTACCGAAGACCACACGCTGTATGTGCAGGTGGATCAGAACGAAGAAGACTTCATCAGCCCGCAGGATCTGCGCAAGGCGCTGGACGATGCCGGTATCGACAATCGCATCATCGTGCTGTCGGCCTGCTATTCGGGCGGCTTCATTCCGGCGCTGCGCTCGCCGGACACGCTAGTCCTGACCGCGGCACGTGCCGATCGGCCATCGTTCGGCTGTGGCAACACGTCCAATGCCACCTACTTCGGCCAAGCCTGGCTGATCGATGCGATGAACCGCAGCGACGATCCGCTGGCCGCCTTCGACATCGCCAAGACCGCGATCACCGCGCGCGAGAAACAGGACGGCGAGTTGCCGTCATTGCCGCAACAATCGTTGGGCCGGCGCATTGCGCCGGTAGTGGCGCGCTGGCGCGCCGGGCTGCACCTCGGCCCAGCAATTGCCTATCCGTATCCGCCGCTGGAGGTCGACCCCAACGCCGATATGGACGCCGAAGCGCAGAGCGAGGCTGACGCCGAACCGGCAGCCGATACGGCGGGAGCGGCGTCGCCTGCGTCGCGACGCAACGCACCGACTCGCCCGACACCCGCATCATCGCGATAAAGCCGACGCGCTGAGACTAATTCTCATTTCGCCAGCAATGTCTGCGCATCGCTACACTCGCGCAGCCAGCCAGCACCTCGCCAGCCAGCACCGATCTTCGCCAGCGCGCCTTCGCCTGCCAGCCCGGATCTCAAGACGCCTCCTTCGTGGAGGCGTTTGCGTTTGTGGGGCTCGATACCGAGCCCCCCAGCGATGCCGCAAGAGCGTCATTGGGCGCGGCGGGCGTTACCGCAACACCTCTTGCCGCCTTGCACGCGCGCATCTGCTCAAGGATCGGCGCGCTGCAAGCGATACACCGTGCGTGCGCTGTATTGCCCGGTCGGCAAGGTGGCGCGCACCTCGACGACATGTTCGCCAACGCCGAGCGTGGTGGGCAACGCGCTGCGCCACAGATGCGTCGATGGCGTGGCTTCAGGCGAGCGGTCGTAACCACGCAGTTCCGGCGCTGCATCGTCGCGCGCATTCTCCGCAAGCAGCACTGGGTCCGCACGCTCGACGCGCTTCATCGCCTGCCACGGCCCAGCATCGATGCGCGACTCCACCACGGTGCTGTCCTGCCCCATGAACACATTGGCGTACACGCCCCAGGCCGCATACGCACCCTGCCGTAGCAACTTGGGCGCAGACAGCGACAGTTGCGCATCGTCGGCCGCGCGCGCAGCGTGATAGGCCAGGGTGTAGTCGCCGCTGGGAGCGACCTTCAGCACTGCATAACCGTTGGGCGTGCCGTCGCTCATCGTCGCAGCGGGAATGCCGTCGGCATCCTTGACGCCGGACCAGAACGCACCGCAGGCCGCGCCAACGTTGTATTCGTGCAACGGGCGCGCGCCCTGCCAGCCTTCGTCCGCGCCATGCTCCACCTGCCGCTGCGTGTGGCTATGCCCGCTGAGCACCAGCACATGCGGGAAATCCTTCAGCAGCGCGAACAGGCGGCTACGGTCAGCATGCCGGAAGGTCTCCTGCCCCGGGGCTGCATCGAACAACGGGATATGCATGCCCAGCACCAGCAAGCGCTCGCGCGGCAGCTGCGCCAGATAGGCCTGCAGAAACACGAACTGGTCTTCGCGCAGACCGCCCACATACGCCGGCTTGCCGCCGGGTGTATAGATCACATCGTCCAGAAACACGAAACTGGCGTTGGCTTCTTCTACCGCGTAGGTGTCTGGCCCGTACACCGCACGCCAGCTGTCGAGCGACTGCAGATCGTCGCCGGCATCGAAATTCAGATCGTGATTGCCGGGCACATGAAACCACGGCACGCCAAGCTGCGTGGTGACCTTGTTCAAGGCCGGATACAGGCTCAGATCGTCGCTGACGATGTCGCCCAATGTGGTGCCGAGCCGGGCGGCGGTCTTGCCGACCAGCGGCGCCACGATATCGCGCTGGTAATAGCCCACATCGGTGAGGTTGGCGGTCTGGGTGTCGGCAAACACCAGCATGTCGAAGCCACTGCCTGCCGCCTGCGTGCGCGGCGTCAGCGCGAAATTCCAGTCATGCATCTTGCGACCGGTCGCGGCGATGCCTAGATACTTGCGCTTGATCGAACCGCGCGGCGCGTAGTGCCGCCAGAACCCGGGCAAGCCGTCAGCGGCAGGCACAAAACCGCGATCGCCCGGTTTGATCACGAACACCGTCTGCCCCTCGCGCACCGGCAAACGATAGCGACCTTGTACATCGGTACGCACGATCTGCGTGCCGTTGGACACCGCCACATCGGCAACACCGGACTCATCGGCACTGCGGCCGGCACGCCCGTCGCGTTCTTCGTACACGATGCCATCGACCACCGCATCGCGTGCATACGCGCTGCCGGCGAGCACACCCAGGGCTAGAAGAGCGAAGCGAAGCTGCATGCGTGTTCCCGCGATAAGACCAGCGGAAATTGTACCCGCCGAGGCAACGTGGACGGCGTAGGCGTGCAAACCACATCGCATCGCATCGCAACGTAGGAGCGCACCAGGGCGCGACGGGGTCTCACCATTAACGCCCCCACATCGCGCCCAGGTGCGCTCCTACGCAAAGACCGGCGGGACGGGTACGTGCTCTGCGGCCACGTGAACGAGACGGGCACTCCACACTACGTCGTAGGAGCGCACCCGGGCGCGATGGGGGCCTTATCGGTAACGCGTCGCGCCTGGGTGCGCTCCTACCAATCCACTACTTGTGCCGCGACTCCAACAATGCCACTGCATCGCCCAGGCCCAGGCCGCGTGCGCGCAGCAGCACGATCAGGTGGTACAGCAGGTCGGCCGATTCGCCGAGCAACTCCGCATCGCCCTGCACCACGCCGGCCAGGGCGGTTTCCACGCCCTCCTCGCCCACCTTCTGCGCGATGCGGCGGATGCCTTGCTCGAACAGCTGGGTGGTGTAACTGCCATGCGGCCGCTCGCGCTCGCGCGTGGCGATCAATGCATCCAGGCTACCGAGGAATTGACCGGGCGCGCTCGGAAAACAACTGGTGCGACCCAGATGGCAGGTGGGACCATGCGGACGCGCCAACACTAGCAACGTATCGGCGTCGCAGTCGGCTTCGATCGAGACCACGCGCAACACGTTGCCCGAGCTTTCGCCCTTGGTCCACAAGCGTTGCTTGCTGCGGCTGAAGAAGGTGACTTCGCCGCGCTGCTGCGTCACTGCCAACGCCTCGGCATTCATGTAGCCCAGCATCAGCACGCGCAGGTTGTCGGCATCCTGCACGACGACCGGCAACAAGCCATCGCCCTTGCTCCAGTCCAGCGCCTGCAGCGCGTCGTCGGTTGCCACGGTGTCACTGCCCATCACGTACCTCGATCTGTTGCGCGCGCAAAAATTGCTTGAGTTCCGGGATCGGAATCGCGCCGCTATGAAACACACTGGCGGCCAGGGCGCCGTCCACATCGGCCTGGTCGAACACATCGGCAAAATGCTGCAGTTCGCCTGCACCACCGGAGGCGATCAACGGCACCCGACACAGCGCACGCACCTGGCGCAACTGCGCGATATCGTAGCCGCGCCGCACGCCATCGTTGTCCATGCAATTGAGCACGATCTCACCGGCGCCCAAACGCTGCGCTTCGGCCACCCAATCCAGCGTACGCATCGGTAGCGCCTGGGTCTTGCTCGGATCGCCGGTGTAGCGACGTACCCGCCACTGGCCGTCTTCTTCACGAATGGAATCGATACCGACCACCACACATTGCACACCAAAGGCATCGGCCAGTTCGGAAATCAGCTGCGGGCGGCCGAGTGCAGGTGAGTTGATCGAAATCTTGTCGGCACCGGCGTGCAGCACCGCACGTGCCGTCTCGACATCGCGGATGCCGCCGGCAACGCAAAACGGAATGTCGATCAGCCGCGCCACGCGCTCGACCCAGGTGTAATCGACCGAGCGCCCTTCCGGGCTGGCGCCGATGTCGTAGAACACCAGCTCATCGGCGCCCTGCGCGCGATAACGCAATGCGAGTTCGACGATATCGCCCATGTCGATGTGGTCGCGGAACTTGACGCCTTTGACCACACGCCCATCGCGCACGTCCAGGCAGGGAATGATGCGACGGCTCAACATGCCAGTGCGTCCTTGAGATCCAGGTGACCTTCGAGCAAGGCCTTGCCCAGCACGATGCCGGCGCAGCCCGAGGCCTTGGCCGCGGCGACGTCGGCAAGATTGCGCGCGCCGCCGGAGACCTGCACCTGCAGCTGCGGCGTGAGCACACGCAGATGCGCGTACAGGTCCATGTTCGGCCCGGACAACATGCCATCACGTGCGATGTCGGTGCACAGCAGGTGCTGCAGGCCGGCCTGCGCGTAGCGCACCGCCAATTGGTCCAACGTGGCCTCGGCCGCTTCGGTCCAGCCATGCACCGGCAGCTGCCACACACCCGCCGCATCCTGCCGCGTGTCCAGCGCAATGGTCAGGCGATCCGCGCCGAATTCCTGCAACCATGCAATCACGGTGTCGCTCTCGCGCACCGCCAGCGAGCCGATCACCACGCGCGCCGCACCGGCGTCGAGGATGTGCGCCACATCGTCGCGCGAACGCACGCCGCCGCCGGTCTGCACCTGCAAGCCGGTGGCGCGCGCAATCTCGCCCAGCGTGCCGGCCAAGGTATAGCCACCGGCCTTGGCCGCATCCAGATCCACCAGATGCATCCACTGTGCGCCGGCATCGGCAAACGCCTGCGCACGCGGCAGCACATCGTCGCCATACTGGGTTTCGCGCGCGTAATCGCCCTGCAACAAGCGCACCACGCGGCCGTTGCGGATATCCAGCGCCGGGTAAACGGTAAAACTCATGGGAAGCTCATCTCAAGAAAATTGCGCAGGATGCGGGCACCGGTCTCGGCTGAGCGCTCCGGGTGAAACTGCGCGCCGCAACGCAGGCCTTGCTGCACCACTGCAGTGAACAAGCCGCCGTGATCGCAAGCAGCCACCGTATCCGGGGTGACTGGCGCGGCGTACCCATGCACGAAATAGGCGCTGGCGCGTTCGGGCAGGCCGGCCAGCAAGGCCGATTCGCGCATCGGCACCAATTGGTTCCATCCCATATGCGGCACGCGGATGCCAAGCGCCGGCGTCATGTGGCGCACCACACCCGGCAACAGGCCCAGACATTCCACATCGCCCTCTTCGGAACGCTCGAACAGCAGCTGCATGCCCAGGCAGATGCCGATCAATGGCACCTGCAACTGGCGCAGCGGCTCGATCAATCCTTGTGAACGCAGCCGTTTCATCGCTTCCGGTGCCGCGCCGACGCCGGGCAGGATCACCCGATCGGCACCCTGCAAACCAGCCGCATCGCGCACCAGTCGGGCTTCCACGCCGAGCCGCTCCAATGCGTAGCGCACCGAGCCCAGATTGGCGCCACCGGCGTCGATCAGCGCAAGGTCAGTCATAGCGCGCCCTTGGTCGAGGGCAGCGCCGTGCCTTCGCGACGGATCGCCTGGCGCAAGGCGCGTGCAAGCGCCTTGAAGCACGCCTCGACCTTGTGGTGATCGTTCTCGCCCCGCACGCTCAGATGCAGGTTCAAGCCGGACGCATCGCAGATGGAACGGAAGAAATGCGGGACCAGCTCGGTGGGCATATCGCCCACGCGTTCGCGCTTGAACTCACCATCGAACACGAAGTACGGCCGGCCACTGAAATCCAGCGCAGCGCTGGCGATGGTTTCATCCATCGGCAAGGTGAACCCGTGTTGCGCGCCCTCGCCCGCCGCAAGCCAAGGGCTTTCGGCCGGATCGAACCCATAGCGGCCAATTCCGCGCTTGTTGCCCAGGGCTTCGCGCAGTGCCTGGCCCAGCGCCAGGCCGGTGTCTTCGATGGTGTGGTGCTCATCGATATGCAGGTCGCCGTCGGCGCGGATATCCAGCGCAAAGCCGCCGTGCTTGCCGATCTGCTCCAGCATGTGATCGAAGAACGGCAGGCCGGTGGCGGTATGCGGTTCGGCCACGCGATCCAGGTCCAGCTCGACACGGATCTTGGTTTCTTTGGTATTACGCTGAACCACCGCACGCCGTGGCGCATCGGCCAGTTCGTGCGCGATGCCCGGCCAATCCCAGTCGCCGCCGAATTCGTCGGTGCGTAGCTGGAATCCGCGGATGTTGAGGTTCTGCGCAAACTGGATATCGGTGAGGCGGTCGCCCACCATTGCCGAGCGCGCCCAGTCGATGTTGCGGTCTTGCAGGTAAGGCACCATCAGCCCAACGCCAGGCTTGCGCGTGGGCGCGTTATCGGCCGGCCAGCTGCAGTCGATCAGCACTTCGCGGAACTCGATGCCTTGGCTGGAGAAGATCTGCAGCATCAGGTTGTTGGGGCCATCGAATGCGGCGCGCGGATAGCTGTCGCTGCCCAGACCGTCCTGATTGGTGACGATGACGAACTGATAGCCGGCATCGCGCAGCTTGAGCATCGCCGGAATCACGTTATCGACAAAGCGCAGCTTCTCGTAGGCGTCGATCTGGTAGTCGGCCGGCTCGGTGATCAGCGTGCCATCGCGGTCGACAAAAAGGATCGGGGTCATGCGGCCTCCTGCTTGCGCTGCAGCGCGCCAAGCACGCGTTGGTTCTGTTCGACCGTGCCCAGCGTGATACGCAATGCATCGGACAGGCGCGGCACCGCGCGTTGATCGCGTACCACCACGCCGGCTTCCAACAGCGCCTGGAAGGCAGCCTCTGCGTCGTCGAACCGCACCAGCAAAAAGTTACCTTGCGACGCATACACCTGGCGGACGCCGGCAAGCTGCGTCAATGCCACACGCACGCGCTCACGCTCGCTGCGCACCTCGGCAATCCGCCGGCGTGTGACCTCCAGTGCCGGCGCAGACAACGCTTGCTCGGCCATCACCGCGCACGGCGTGGGGACCGGATACGGGGCCTGGCAGCGTCGCAACAACGCGATCAATTCGGCATTGGCGATCAGGCAGCCAATGCGTGCAGCGGCAAGCGCATGCGCCTTGGACAAGGTGCGCAGCACGGCAAGATTGTCGTAGCGGCTCAGCAGCGTCACCGCAGATGGCACGTCCGAAAATTCGCCGTAGGCTTCGTCCACAACCACCAGCGCCTTGCCCTGCAGCGCCTGCACTGCAACTTCGATGTCCTGCAACGCAATCGCCGACCCCGCCGGGTTGGAGGGCGAGCACAAAAACACCAGCTTCGCCTTCGAGGCCAGTGCCGCCTCGACGATGGCGGCGATGTCTGCATGGAATCCATCGCTGCCATCGACCAATGGCACCTCCACCAGCGGCGCATTCTGCAAGCGCGCGCAGACCGCATACATGCCAAACACCGGTGGCGTCACCACCACTGCATCGCGCTCGGGCACGCACAGGCCGCGTACCAGCAGGTCGATCGCTTCGTCACTGCCGCGGCCAATCAGCAGTTGCTCGGGGGCGCAGCCATACAACTCTGCCAGCGCCACGCGTAGGCCCTTGGGTTGCGGGTCGGGATAGCGTCGCGTGCTGCCGTGGGGATCGGCCGGGTTGCCCCAGGCCGATTCGTTGGCGTTGAGCCAGACATCGCCCTGCAACGCGCTGGTGCGCGCCGACGAATAGCCGGCAAATGCACGCAGGTCTTCGCGCACCAACTCAAGAATCGATGGCGTGCTCATGCCGCCACTCCCATGCGCAGCGCCACCGCATTGGCATGCGCATCCAGGCCTTCGGCGCGCGCAAGAATCAACGCGCACTCGCCGATGCCATCGATGCCGGCCTTGCTCGCCGCCTGCACGCTGACCATGTTCTGGAAGCTGGCCACGCTCACGCCGCTATACGCGCGCGCCGCGCCGCTGGTCGGCAACACATGGTTGGTGCCGCTGCAGTAATCGCCCAAGGCTTCGGGTGTGTAGTCGCCGAGAAATACCGAGCCGGCCGCTTCCACCTGGTTCAACCATGCGCGCGGTTCGCGCAGCGCCAGAATCAAGTGCTCGGGCGCATAGCGGTTGCTGATCACAAATGCCTCGTCCAGCGATTGCACCTTGACCAGCCGCGACTGCGCCAGCGCCTGACGGGCGATAGCGGCACGCGACAGCTGCGCCAGTTGCACATCCAACTCCACTTGCACGGCGGCAATCAACGCATCGCTGTCGGACAACAACAAGACCTGCGAGTCTGGGCCATGTTCGGCCTGCGATAGCAGGTCGGCAGCCACAAAGGCGGGCTGCGCGCCGGCATCGGCAATCACCAGCACTTCCGACGGACCGGCCGGCATATCGATCGCTGCCGCGCCAGACTGCGCCACCTGCTGCTTGGCTTCGGTGACGTAGCTATTGCCCGGCCCGAACAACTTGTCGCAGCTCGGCACCGACTCGGTGCCATAGGCCATCGCCGCAATCGCCTGCGCGCCGCCGAGCTTGAATACGCGGCGCACGCCGGTGAGCTGCGCGGCGACCAGCACCGCCGGATCCACGCTACCGTCCTTGCGCGGCGGCGTGCACAGCACGACCTCGCGACAGCCGGCCAGACGCGCGGGAACACCGAGCATCAACGCGGTCGACGGCAACGGCGCGCTGCCGGCCGGCACGTACAACCCCACCCGCCCGATCGGCCGCACGATCTTCTCGCAGACCACGCCTGGCGCGGTTTCCACTGCATACCCTTCGCTCATGCCGGCGCGGTGGAAGGTGTCGATGCGCGCGACAGCGTCCTGCATGGCCTGACGCAACTCCGGCGCCACGGCGGCCTCGGCGGCGGCAAATTCGGCCGCGCTCACTGCAAAACTGTCCAGCGACACGCCATCGAAACGCGCGGTGATTTCGCGCAATGCCGCATCGCCACGGGCACGCACATCGCTGATCAAGCTGGCGACCGCGTCGCGGGTCTGTGTGGCCACGGTCTGCACCGGGCGCGTCAAGGCGTCGGTACGCGACGCGCTGTCGAGTTGGGACCAATCGAGAATGTTCATGCCAGCGAGCGCTCCACTGTCAACACCATCAAGCCTTGCGCACCTGCGCGTTCGAGTTCTTCCAACCGTTGCCAGGTCACCGCGCCGTGACACATGGTCTGCAGCCGCAGTGCGCCGTTGCCATCGTCCGGCAGCTGTACCAGCGGGTCGGCATCGGGCAGCAGGCGGCGTAGCGCATCCACGTTGCCGTGTTCGGCACGGAACATCAGCAGTTTGCTGTCGCGCAACTTGAGCACGCCGTCCATGCGTCGCAGCAGCATCGCCAGCAACGCGGCGCGCGCATCGGCCGGCTCGCGTACGGCGCCGGCCAGCACGGCTTCACTTTCCATCACCAGCTCCACCGGCTTGAGCTGATTGGCCGCCAACGTGGCGCCGCTGGACACCAGGTCGCAGATCAGATCGGCAGTGCCGAGACGCGGTGCGATCTCCACCGAACCCGACAATTCCACCACCGCCGCATCGATGCCCTGCCGCTCCAGCCAGTCGGCCAGGATCGCCGGGTAGCTGGTGGCGATGCGCTTGCCCGCCAGTTGCTGGATGCCCTGCCAGTCCCATTCTTCCGGCACTGCCAGCATCAGCCGGCACTGGCCGAAACCGACCCCGCGAACAGCGTGGTACGCAGCCGGCAAGCCAGCGCGACGACGCGACGACGCCTGCTCGTCCAGCTCGTTCTGGCCCACGATGCCCAGGTCGCAGACGCCATCGGCAATCAGGCCCGGGATGTCGTCATCGCGTACCAGCAGCAAGTCCACCGGCAACGATTCGCCATAGCAGAACAATTTGTCGCGGCTCTGCCGCCAGCTCAGCCCGCAGGCGGCCAGCAGGCTGCGCGCCGGCTCGGCCAGACGGCCGTTTTTCTGGATGGCAATACGCAACCGGTCACGTGCCGGCGCTGCCGTGGAAGCACTCATCTTGTTCTCTCAGTGGGAATCGACAGGGCGCGACGACTGCTCGCGCAAGGCCTCGGCATAGCCGCCGGCGCCATGATCCAGGGTGCGCGCAACGCGCCCGATGGTGGTCACGCTGACCTGGGTCAGCTCGTGGATTTCTCGGTACGGCACGCCCTTGATCAGCAGCGGCACCACCCGCCAGCGGTCGGCCATGGCCTCCAGCTCGGCGGGCGTGCACAGATCGCGCAGAAATGCCTCGACCGAACCGGGCTCGGTCAGGCATGCCAGTGCATCGGCCAGCATCTTGAGGGAGGCGGCGACGTCGGTGGTTTCGCGGGGAGCGGGTCGTTGTTTCATTGCGTTAATGTAATAGCGTGTTAGTACATTAACGCAAATCGTGCGCTAGCGACAAGGCCTGGGACGCGAACTGTTCAGGCCAAAATCCGAATCAGCTACATGCAGGCAATGAAAAACCCACTGATGCCAGGCATCAGTGGGTTCGTCTTCGCAGCGATCAGTCGGCTGGGTCTAGCCAAGCGCATCGGCCGAACCATCCGCTCAACCGGCCTTGTCGCCCCCGGCCACCAACATCGCCTTGGCCTGCTCCAGCTCCACCTGCAGCGTGCTCGCCAACTCTTCGCGCGCCACATCGAACTGCTGCTCGCGGACCAGATCCTTGACCGCTACCACGCCGCGCGCGAGTTCGTCGTCGCCGGCCAGCACCACAAAGCGGATGCCGGCGCGGGCGGCGTACTGGAATTGCTTGCCGACCTTCTTCGGCTCCATCTGCACTTCGGTGTTGATGCCACCGATGCGCAGCCGGCGCGCAATATCCAGCGCGTCGTCCAGGCGGGTTTCGTCCATCAGCGCCACCATGGCCTGCACGCTGCTTTCGGCAATGCCCTGGATCAGGCCGGCCTCGCGCAGCTGCCAGAACAATCGGGTCAGGCCGATCGAGATGCCCACGCCCGGCAGCTTGGACTTGGTGTAGTGGCTGGCCAGGCTTTCGTAGCGGCCGCCGGAGCAGATCGAGCCGATCTGCGGGTGGTCGGTGAGCGTGGTTTCGTAGACGGTGCCGGTGTAGTAGTCCAGCCCGCGCGCGATCGAGAAGTTCAGGCAGTACGCGCTTTCCGGCACGCCCAGCGCCTTGACCAGCTCCAGCACCTCGCGCAATTCGGCAATGCCCTCGCCCAGCGTCGCGCTGGCGCCGACCGAGGCTTCCAAGGCCTGCAACTGCGCCAGCGCATCGGCATGGCCGCTTGAGCGCACCGCCACGAAGGCCAGGATCTTGGCGACCTGCTCGGCAGCAATGCCGAAGCCCTCGCCCACCAGCGTGTCGCGCACATAATCGGCGCCGCGCTTGTCGATCTTGTCGACCTCGCGCAACACCGCCAGCTGCAACTCGCCTTCGGCCACGCCCAGGCTTTCGAAGAACCCGCGCAGCAACTTGCGGTTGTTCAACTGCACCTTGAAATCGCCGATGCCCAGTTCGGCGAACACCGCGTGGATGACCGCCAGCACTTCGGCGTCGTAGCGGATGCTCAGCGCATCCTTGCCGATCACATCGATATCGCACTGGTAAAACTCGCGGAAACGCCCGCGCTGCGCACGCTCGCCGCGGTACACGCGCTGCATCTGATAACGACGGAACGGGAAGCTGAGATCGTGCTCGTGCTCGGCGACATAGCGCGCCAGCGGCACGGTGAGGTCGAAGCGCAGCGCCAGCTCCGGCAAGCCGCCGTTTTCGGTACCGTCGTCAGCTGCGGCTGCCGCATTGGCCAACGCGCCGGTGGACTGCACGAAATAGACCTGACGCTCGGTTTCGCCGCCGGATTTGGTCAGCAGCACGTCGGACAGCTCGAACACCGGGGTCTCGACCGGCAGGAACCCGAACCGCTCGTAGTTGCGGCGGATGACGTCCAGCATGCGCTGGAACGCGATCTGCTCGCGTGGCAGCAATTCCATGATGCCGGGCGGCGTACGGGGCTTGATCACGAGCGAAACTCCTGCAGAACGACTGGGGCGAGCCCGCAATTCTACCGGCTGGGCGGCCGCGCTGAGCGCATGGCGTATCATCGATCTGCGTCCCAGGCAGTGCGTGACCCATGTATCGGCAGCTTTCAGACCCCAGCGTGACCTGCCCGGCGCCCGGCACCGCATCCGGCAGCGACGCGCGCAGCTCCGATTGCGCGCTATGCGCGGTCCGCGGCCGTGCGATCTGCGCGGCATTGTCGCCGCAGGAAATGGACGCACTCGATGAGGCCACCACTGCGTCCAGCTATGCACCCGGCAATACGCTGGTGCGTGCCGGCGATGCGCGCCAGCACGTCTACACCGTCACCTCCGGTGCCTTGCGCCTGGTGCGCACGCTGGCCGACGGCCGCCGCCAGATCACCGGTTTCGTGCTACCCGGCGACTATGTAGGGCTGACCGAAACCGCGCAGCACCGCCACGATATCGAAGCCATGGTCGACAGCCGCGTGTGTCGTACGCCGATGGCGCAGATGCGCCAGTTGCGCGATCGCTACCCGCATCTGGAGCGCAAGCTGCTGCAACGCGCCAGCATGGAACTGGCCGCCGCGCAGGACACCGGCCTGCTGTTGGCGCGGCTGCAGCCCAGCGAACGGTTGGCGCACTTTCTGCTGCGCCTGGCCGCCCGCTCCACCCAGCCCGGCGCCAGCGGCGACACCGTGGCGCTGCCGATGAGCCGCGGCGACATCGCCGACCATCTCGGGCTGACCATGGAAACGGTAAGCCGCACCTTCACCAAACTCAGGCAGCAGCAGCTGATCGCGCTGCCGCAACTGCAGCTGGTGCAGATCCTGGACTACGCCGCCCTGCGCAGCCTGGCGTGCGACACGGTCTGAGCGCTATCTGGTCGATGGTGGTTGAACAATTGGTTTGATTGCATGGCCGCGCCACTGCACGTTGGCGACGACGCGGCGCCAATACGCTCGGCGGTGACGAAGACAGCTGTGTGCTGGCCGGATGGCGGCACGCAATGCGACAGCGCAGATGCGCTCAACTCGCGCCGGCTGTGTTCTCAACTACGTTGTCGAATCAGCACGCAGCGCACGACACTTCAACGCCCACCCGCACTCGCCACCGATGCACCGCAGCCGCTACTCAGCAGTTGCGACTGCCGCAGCCAGGCACGGTCGGGGTAATAGGCGAACACGAACGCGCCCTCGCGCAAAGTGTCGATCAGCTGCCTGGCCACTGCCGGCCGAACTGCCGGGCAGCCAAGGCTCCGCCCCAGCCGACCCTGGCTGCGGATGATGGCCTCGCTGACGTAGGGCGCACCGTGGATCACGATGGCGCGGTCGCGCGCGTGATCGTTGAAACCCGGCTCCAGGCCTTTGAGCCGTAACGAATAACCGTTGTGGCCAGTGTAGGACTCCTGCGCGGTAAACGCCCCCAGGCTGGACTGGAAGCTGCCGTCGGCATTGGAGAACTTCGCGGCAAGGTTCTCGCCGGTATTGCGCCCGTGCGCCACCCATTCCTGGAACAACAACCGCTGCCGTGCCAGATCGAACACCCACAGCCGGCGTTCGGTCGACGGCCGGCTGTAGTCGATGACGCTGAGCACACGCTCATCGCCCACCTGCTGGCGTTGCCGCGCGCATTGCAACGCTTCGGTGGCCAACGCCAGAACCTGGCGATCCAGCGACGGCGCCTGACGCGCCAAGGCATCGATCAGCCCGGCACGCGGCGCGCCCAATGGCGACACCGGAGACGCAGCCATGGTATCGGCCGCCACGGCCGCACCCGCCGCTGCCCATCCGCACAACGCGGCGGCAACGGCAATCACTCGATAAGACATGCAGCAACCCACATCGAACGCGGCGCCACGCCGGGGCCGCACCCCGATAGAGATAGCCCCATGCGCGGCACTTTCCAACCCCGGCTGGCTGAACGCGTTTGGCTCAGCCCGCATCCGCAAGCAGACGCTGCCGGAACGCGGCGTAATCCGGCGCCAGCGCTTCGGCGTGTGCCGGACGTTGCAGCAGCGCCGCCAATGCCGGCGGAACATCGACCGCGCGGCCAATCAACGGCTCCACCACCCCTTCGAACTTGGCCGGATGCGCGGTGGCGGCCACGGCCCAGTCGCCGGTCACGCCCTCGGCACCTTCGGCACGCAATTGCTCCAGCACATGCACTGCGGTGGCGGTGTGCGGGCAATGCACTTCGCCGTAGCGCGCATAGCGCTGCTGGATGGTGTGGCTGATGGCCGCATCGTCGACCGACAGGGCGCGGAAAGCCTCGCGCAACGCCGCATCGTCACCTTGGTACAGCCAGCGCAGCCGCTCGAAATTGCTTGGTGCACCCACGTCCATCGCATTGGCCAGGGTCGCCACGCTGGGCTGCGGGGCGTAGTCGTCGCCGGCAAAGTAATCCGGCAACACGTGGTTGGCGTTGGACGCCAGCGCGATCTTGCCCAACGGCACCCCGAGCGCGCGCGCCAGGATCGCGGCCAGCCCGTTGCCCAGATTGCCGGTGGGCACCACCAGATTCAGCACACTGCCCGCCGTCGCCTGGTGCTGCAGGGCGGCATGCGCGTAGTAGCTCATCTGCGGCAGCAAGCGGCCCAGGCTGATGCTGTTGGCCGAGCTCAGCGGCACCTGCGTCTGCAGCGCTGTGTCGCTCAAGGCCTGCTTGACCATCGCCTGGCAATCGTCGAACGAGCCGGCCACCCGCAATGCCTGGATGTTGTCGCCAAAACAGCCCAGCTGATGCGCCTGACGCGGCGACACCCGCCCGTCCGGATACAGCACCACCACGCGCAAGCCCGGCTGGCGATGGAATGCCGCCGCCACCGCAGCGCCGGTATCGCCGGACGTGGCCACCAGAATGGTGAGCGGGCGGTCTTCAGCACGGCGTAGACGGGTCAGGCAGGCAGCCAAAAAGCGCGCACCGAAATCCTTGAATGCAGCGGTCGGGCCATGAAACAGCTCCAGCGCGTAATCGCCGGGCGTGGCCAGCGCCACCAGCGGCGCCGGGAAATCGAACGCCTCGGCGCAGATGGCGGGCAACTCGGGCGCCAACGCATCGCCTTCAAAAAACGGCTGCAGCAAGGTGGTGGCTGTCGCGGCCAGGTCGGCGCCAGCGGCCAGCGTGCGCGCCGGCGGCAAGGTCTGCGGCACATACAGTCCGCCATCGGGGGCCAGGCCGGCGGCAATCGCCTGGCTCAGGCTTGCGGCGGGTGCGCCGCCACGGGTGGAGATGAACATCAGCGTGACTCCAGGCAAAAACAGGACCGGGCGTGACCCGGCAATGAAATGATCGAGGCAATGGGCATGGCTGGCGCGGTTGCTGCGTTCCGCCGAATGGTCGCCTGCGCGCGCCGGCGCGGCGCTATGCTGCGCGCACCTTTCCGTGGAGTCGGCAGATGATCAAGGTCAGTGTGATGTACCCCTACCGCGAAGGCGCCCGTTTCGACCACACCTATTACCGCGACCAGCACATGCCGCTGGTGGCCGCGCGCATGGGTGCGGCCTGCCTGCGTTACACGGTGGACAAGGGGCTCAGTGGCGGCGAGCCCGGCAGCACGCCGGCCTTCATCGGCATGTGCCATATCTTTTGCGACTCGGTGGAAGCTTTCAACGGCAGCTTCGGCCCGCACGCGACAGAGATCCTGGCCGACATCGCCAACTACACCGACCTCAGCCCGGTGATGCAGATCAGCGAGGTCGTGGTGGAATGAGCTGCTTGCAGCGTGTTGCGTGCTCCACACGCCGCACGCTGCATTCTGCCTAGCCGGGACATGCAGATGCCGGCTCATTCGATCAGCCGTGCGGCCGGGCTGGCGATCGGCGACACCCAGGACTGACTATCGAACCCGGCAGCGGCGAAGGCAGCCTGCACCGCAGGCGCCGCGGCTTGCGCGGCGGCGCGCGTTTCGAACCATGCAAACACGCTGGGGCCGGCACCGGAAATGCTGGCGCCCATTGCGTCATGCCCCAGCGCAGCCTGCTTGGCGGCGGCAAAGCCGGTGATCAATGGCGCACGGCGTGGCTCGACCAGGACATCGCGCAAGCCGGCACGCACCAACCCGGCATCGCCGACATGGCAGCCCGCCAGCACTAACGCAAGATTGGTGCTCTGCGCGACAAACTCGCGCAATTGATAATCGCCGGCCAGGGCCTCGCGCGCGCGACGGGTTTCCAGCACTGCGTCCGGGTGCACCAACAGGCTATGCCACGCCGCTGGCACCGCGATCCGCACCAGCCGCTCCAGCGTGCACAACACCAAGCCCCCTAAAAACAGCGGCCCCAGATTGTCGCCATGCCGGCTACCGCTGGCGACGGCTTCGCCATCGAGCGCATGCTGATACAACTGTGTCGTGCTCAACGGCGTGTCCAGCAGTGCGTTTGCCGCCACCAACGCGGCCACGCACGAGGCTGCCGAGCCGCCCATCCCCGAGCTCAGCGCAATGCCCTTGTCGATCTCCACTTCAAAGCCGTAAGGC
Organism: Xanthomonas sp. WHRI 8932A; assembly: GCF_035012785.1. Taxonomy (NCBI): domain Bacteria; kingdom Pseudomonadati; phylum Pseudomonadota; class Gammaproteobacteria; order Lysobacterales; family Lysobacteraceae; genus Xanthomonas; species Xanthomonas sp. WHRI 8932A. The sequence continues at coordinate 199,389 of NZ_JAYGQQ010000007.1, read as the reverse complement.
AGCTCCAATGCAGCGCGCAGTGACATCAAGGCGGCGCCGGCGGTATTGCGCTCGGCATCCAGCGGCAACGCGACGGTAGTGCCGCGAATGGCGGCGATGCGTACCACCGGCGTATCGATGCGACGCACCGTCACCGTATCGCCCACGCCATCGACCGGATACCCCAACAGGTCGAAGCCCACGGCAACATTGGCAACCGATGCCGGGGCGAAGGCGCGCGCTTGGTGCAGAGCGCCCATGCCGGAAGACGCACCGCTTGCTTGCGTATACGCGACTGCGGATTGACCGCTCACCGCCTGATTCACAACCGCGCCCCCTCGCCTGCTGCAACGCGCAGCAGATCGGCAAAGACACCGGCCGCGGTGACTTCCGGCCCGGCGCCCGGGCCCTGCACCACCAGCGGGTTTTCGCAGTAACGCCGCGTAGTGAACTGCACCACGTTGTCGGTCAGACGCAGATTGGCGAACGCATGATCGGCCGGCAGTTCCACCAGGCCCACGCTGGGCGCGCGATCGGGCGGCAGCTGCGCGACATAGCGCAACACATTGCCGCGTGCACGCGCATCGGCCAGCCGTTGCGCGAATCCCGCGTCCACGTCCTGCAGATGCGCCATGAAGTCATCCACACTGGCCTGACGCAAGGTTTCGGGCACCAGGCTTTCCACGTTGACGTCTTCCAGGCTGATCGCGCGCCCCGCTTCGCGCGCCAAAATCACCAGCTTGCGGGCCACATCCACGCCCGACAGATCGTCGCGCGGGTCCGGCTCGGTATAGCCCATGCCCCGCGCCTGGGTGACCAGTTCGGAGAACGCCACACTGCCGTCGTATTTGTTGAACAGCCACGCCAGCGTGCCGGAGAAGATGCCTTCGATCGAGGTCACCGCATCGCCGGTATCGACCAGATCGCGCAACGTGGTGATCACCGGCAGGCCTGCACCCACGGTGGCCTCGTAACGGAAACGCGCGCCACTGGCGTCGGCTGCCGCACGGATCGCCTCGTAGCGCGCCAATGGGCCGGAGCCGGCTTGCTTGTTCGGCGTCACCACGTGGATACCGGCCGCCAACCAACCCGCATAGCGGTCGGCCACTTCGGCACTGCCGCTGCAATCGATGATCACCGTATGCGGCAGATGCGCAGACAGCAGATGCGTGGTGAACCGCTCCAGATCGGTCGCGGTAGCTGCGGACGCGAAGGCATCGCGCCAGTTGCCCACCAGACCGCGCTCGTCAAGCAACATGCGGCCACGCGACACCACCGCGCGCAAGCGCAGGTCGATATTGGCCTTGCCCAGCAATTGCGGCTGCGCGATGCGCAACTGATCCAGCAACGCCGCGCCTACATTGCCCGGCCCGATCACGCCCACCGAGAACGTCTGCGGCGACAGCCAGAAGCCGGCATGCGCCGCGCGCAAGGCCTTGGTCGCATGCGCCGCATCGATGGCCACCGAGATATTGCGCTCCGACGAACCCTGCGCGATGGCCAGAATATTGACCTGTGCGCGCCCCAGCGATTCGAACAAGCGCGCAGCAACACCCGGCTGGCCGGCCATGCCATCGCCCACCGCCGCCAACACGCTGATGCCGGTGGTCAGCTGCACACGCTGCACCTGGCCAACGGTGAGTTCGTGCGCAAACGCCTGCAACAACGCATTGCGTGCACGCTCGGATTCGTGCTGTTTGACCACGCAGCAGATCGAATGCTCGGACGAGCCCTGCGAGATCATCACCACCGACACCTGCGCCGTCCGCAGCGCCGCGAACACGCGCTCGGCAGTGCCTGGCACGCCGATCAAGCCAGTGCCTTCCAGATTCAACACCGCCAGGTCGGGACTGAGCGTCAACCCCTTGATCGGCCCGCTCACCGCGCTGCTGGCGGTGATGCGCGTGCCCGGATGTTCGGGCTGGAAGGTGTTGCGGATGATGATCGGCAGGCCGCGCTCGATCGCCGGCGACATGGTCTGCGGGTGCACCACCTTCGCACCGAAATAGGCCAGCTCGCAGGCCTCGTCGTAGCTCAAGGTTTCCAGCTGCACCGCCTCCGGCACCACGCGCGGATCGGCCGACAGCACGCCATCCACGTCGGTCCAGATATGCAGCTCCTCGGCATCGAACAAGGCCGCGAAGATCGCGCCGGAATAATCGCTGCCGTTACGCCCCAGCGTGGTGATCCGGTCGGCGCGGTCGCGCGCCACAAATCCGGTCACCACGACCCGCGTCTGCGGATGCGCCTGGCGCCAGGTCGCAAGCCGCTGCGCGCTGACATCCCAGTCCACATCCACGCCGAGCTCACCACGGTTGACCACCAGCACATCGCGCGCATCCAGTACCGCGCAGTCTTCGCCGATGGCGCGGAAGTGATCGCCCAGCAGTTGCGCCGAATACACCTCGCCCAGGCCCTGCACGCGGTCGAGCACCTCGCGCGGCAACTCGCCGATCACCGCCAAGGCACCCAGGATCTGCGCCAGATGCTCGAAGCGTTCGTCCAGCCATTCCACCGTGGGACCCGAGTGTTCGCCGAGCAAGGCCACCGCCGCACCGCGATGGCGTGCGCGCGTGTCATGCCAGCGCTCGCGCCACTCCGGGCGATCCTGCGAAGCCAGCTCGGCCAGTTCGATCAAGGCATCGGTGACACCTTTCATCGCCGAGACCACGGTGACCTGCACGGTCTCCTCGCGCGCCAGCAACAGGCGCGCAACATGCCGATAGCGCTCGGCATCGGCCACCGACGTGCCGCCGAATTTGTGCACAACGGTGCGTGCGGAAGAGGCGGCAACAGCAGCAGGTTCGAGCGAAACGACAGGCGATGACATCGACAGACCTCGTTAGGGAGGCCCCGTCCGCATCAGATGAGGGAGGAAAGCCCCCGCATCCTGATCCGGGTGCGGGGCCGTTGTTTTCGGAAGTTACGCGAAGACGACGGGCCGCACCGGGCGAATGGTGACGGTGGTAATGGTGGTGGTAATGCCGGCCACGCCCGCACCCGGCCGCAGCAGCGGCTGACAGAGAAGCGAAGCGGTGGAACAGGCGTTAGGCATGTACGCAAAAGACATCACCGGGCCGAGGCCTGTCAAGCATTGCGTGAATGCGCGCTTGCGCCCCGATGATCGCCTGATCAGAAAACCTTGCTGGACAGTGCTTTAAGCAATCCTTCGGCAAGCGATTGATTGCTATGGAAACTTTTTAGGCAGTGGCAAGACCGTTGCTTGCGCAGCCCATGTACCCGCGAAAAGGGCGTCGCAGCAAGCAGATCTTCGCGCGCAGCTCGGTTCGTGCGCTTAGCAATCCCGCCTGGAACTCGGCCAAAGCGCCTTGAGCTAGCTTGCTCACAGCACGCCAGGGTTGAGCTGCCACACCGCGTAATTCAATGCTGCTGCAAAGCTGACCCACAACAGATACGGCACCAACAGCCACCCGGCCAACCGTTGCCGCTTGCCGAAGGCGGCAATCGTGCAGGCCAATGACAGCCACAGCGCCACGATGTCCGCGAAGGCCCACGCCCCCTGATGCCACGCGAAGAACAACCAGCTCCACAGCCCGTTCAAGCCCAACTGCAGAACAAATAGACCAAGCGCTCCCCGGCACGCACGCCATCCCCCGCGTCGCCAGACCAGCCAGGCCGCCACGGCCATCATCCCGTACAACGCCGTCCACACCGGACCGAACAACCAACCGGGCGGCGCCCACGCCGGCCGCGCCAGCTCCGCATAGAAGATGGCCGCCTGGATGGACGCCATCGCACCAAGCCCGGCCACGGCGTAGCACAGTGCCAGCCAGCCGATCAGCCCGAACCACTGCCCTTTCTTCGACATCATCACGGCATATCCCAGAGTGAAAAACGAGGCGCTGATGCCGCACTCGCAGAAGCCGCTAAGCTGCCATAACGGCCGTCCAGACGGTGCAAATGCTGCGTTCGAGAGTTTCAACGGAGGCTACCGGCACGGCATGCTGGAGATGCACATCTTCCGCACACCGAACGAGTTGAGCGAGCAGACCACGCATTGGCTGAACGCCTAGAACGAACAGACACCGCACGACAGCATGGGCGGACTACGCCCGCCGAGTTTCGTGGTCAACATCCATCGCGGACCTCTAAGTTTCATGTGGTACAGAGTTGCGGCGGCTGAAACTATGACCTTCTCTTCGGTAAAACGCCTCTTACCGTCCAACCTCCATGGGTAGGGAATTGGATTCCAAACTGGGGCTCCACTAGAAAACGGGAGGACCCCGGTGCGCAGCAAAAATTCTTTGCATAAGCGACAACACCTATCAGTCCAGCAGTCCAGGATTAACCCTATGTATCAACTCTAAAAAATTAAAAATTAGACACACATCAAGACAGGCAAGTAATAGATATCAAGATACGCAGGCAATAGATTTCGGATAACTCTTACAATACCCACTATTCAGCCTTACACTAACACTCGGCTTACGAACTTTAAAGCCATCCCGACAGGGAAGTAGATTTTTTCTAAATCCATCACACACAGGCGAAACCTTTCCATCCACGCTTTTAACATAACCCATGCTTTGAATACAAAGCATAGAATCCGTAACTTCCTCTTCTGTCCGATAGCCACCAGAAAATTTCTCACGGGGCCTAAAGGGACTAGCATAACCACACTCAAGCATCACCTTCCAAATATCTAAACTATTAGATCCAGCCTTCTTCCAGGTTTCATAATCGTCAGAAGGAGGGGAATCAACGACCACGGGAATGCAACCAGACAAAACAAAAGCCAATTGAATTGATATAAAAAATCTCATCACTTTAACCCCCCCCTAAAAATTTCTACATTTCGAATAAATCTATCAATAACAGTCATTGGAACCTTATCAATAGGAACAGGGGTCGAACGATTTCCTGGTGAGCCAAGCCAGAGCGGCGCACATTCAGCCGGAGCTGCGCCATAACAATTATGAGGAGTATTCTTACCACCCATGACTCTGAGTAACTCCCAAAGAGATGATCCACCATCAGGAGTTACGCCTCCGGTAACAGGATTTAGACCACTAAATATTCCCACGAAGTCATTAGCATGATTTTGCAGCGTAAGGACACCATCCTGGGGATTCGACCACGAGCCACGATCCTGCAAGTACGCTAAAATATGATCAGCCGCACCCGCATTATAAGCGGGGCCCATAAAGTTAACTCTTGTCTCACTAAGTAATCCGACAGAATTAGATAAATTTTCTAGAGACTCCATTGCATTCCCCACTGTCAGTGAGCCACGACTATGTGCATCAAGAACCAAGCCTTCTTGACCATACTGCAACATGTATCCGCGCGTCACTTCAGTAGCATTCGCCAATCCCAAAAGATCGCTTTCCAGATACTTCTGATAGCCGGCAATTAATAGCTCAGAGAAAGCATCACCCGCCTTTGGAAAATGCACAAAATACTGAGGGCCATCTACTGAAGAGTGTTGATTGGCATATTTATTAGCTCCACTAAGAACATTATTTATCCCATTGCTCGCCATATGTACCATCCCATCAGCAGAAGGCTCCAATTTTGACTTTTCATCAAAACTCAATTCCCGTGGATCAAGCAACCCTCCATTCTCGTCTTTTTCAACCACATATACTTTTGCCTCCTTTAAAAATATTGTTTTGTAAGCTTCATCCGTAAATTTGACTGCTTGATCATAAACGAGATTTTTGGCTTGCTGCTCAAATTCAACTCTTTCTTGCAGATCCGTGACATCCACCTTCCTCAGGCCATCGCCACTTAAAATTGAATGATCTCCAGCTAAATCAGGTAAAGCCGAGTAGTCGCCATTTCGCACTTCAATAAAACCCATAGCTACACCACTGTGAGTAGCGCTTGCATGACTCTCCTTTGCACTTCCGTCACCTAGCATATTGCCAACAATCCCTTTGGCTGCGGCATACTTGCTACCACTTAACATCTCAGAATCTACAGACAATGCTAACCCCGAGGCATTACCGCTAGAATTATTCTCAAGACTCTCGACGATCAGACCATTGGTTGACAATCGATTAAGTGTCGCATCCGCCGTACTTGCAATGGCACCGCCAACAAGGTGCGTATTGCCACCAACAGTGATGTCAAATCCACCAGTGCCAGCCTGAATTCCGCTTTGTTCATTAACACTGGTGTAAGTGCTGTTGACCTTCTGCTGGCTGTAGTTCGCACTACTGCCACTAAAGCCCCACACCAACGTCATACCGGCCTGTTGCTGCTTGCTCTTGTAGTCGCTTGTATCTTGCTCACTTTGAATCAGCAAGTCACCGCCTACGTCGGCCAGCACTCTGTCGCCGATCGCTTGTGCACCCTTGATTGTGGTGTCGTTGCCACTGATCAAAGTCAACCTGTCATTAGCGGTCACAACGCTCTCAGCGTGCACATCGCTATTGCCCTTGGCACTGCCCTTACCCGCATAAGCAGTGAGATACACACCCGTCGTGGTACCAACGCTTACACCAATCTCGCCGCCTGCGTTCTTGTTCTCCGACTTGTTGGTGTTTGTCTCCAGGCTACTCAGCAGATTCAGGTCGTTCGCCGCCGACAGCGCGACATTTTCACCATTGATCTTGCTGCCAATGACATTCAGGTCGCCGCCGGTCGCTGCGATGGTGACGTTGCCGTCGCTTAGAATGCGGCTACCGCCAGTGGTTTCCTCATGTGTAGTCGTCTTGCTCGACGCACTGCTAGCGCCAATGCCGATGCGTAGACTCACGCCCCCCATATTGCTGCCAGCGGCCGCGGCTGCCTGATACTCGGCCACGCCGTCGCTGACCGCGTAACCCGCCTTGGCGGCATAGAGGGCTTTTAGACGGTCGTCTTCCACCTCCGAGCCACGTTTAGTCGCGCTATAGGCCGCTTCCGCAGCAGCCACCACTCCACCCGTCAATCCCAACGTAATGCCCGCACTCTGCTGCTTGGACGTCTGCACCGTATCCACGGTGTTTTCCGCCGCGGCAATCGTGACTTCCTTACCCACGATCGTGGTGCTGGTGGCACTCAGCACATCGCTGCCGGTGATGGCCACTTTGTTACCGGCGGTCATTGTCACCGAGCCATCGGTACTGCCGACCAGGCTGCCGCTGTTGGTCACCTCGGTAACATCCAGGCCGTCGGTCTTCTTGCTGACGCCTATCGCAACGCTGAATCCGCCACCGCCATACAGACCGGACTTCTTGACGGTCTTTTCGTGCTCTTCGCTGCGGGTGTTTTGCACAGTGTCCAGCGTGAGGTTGTTACCTGCGGCCAACACTACATCGCCGGTGCTGGCGACCTGCGCGCCCTGCGACAACAGGTCGTTACCTGCCGCAATCTGCACGGTTTCGCCGCTGAGCGTGGTGGTGACGGCCACGTTGTCGTGCCACTCATCATGCGTAGTCGTGGTCTTGCTTGAGAACGTGCCCTTCTTCTTCTTGGTCATGTCCTGCACGGCATCGTGCTGCTCGCTGGCGGCGAGCAGGTTGACGTCGTTGCCGGCAGCCAGAGTGATGCCACCTTCCTTGGCGGCCGCAGATGCGGCGGTCAGGTTGATGTCGTTACCGGCCTGCATGGCGAGATTGCCGCCGGCACTGAACTCGGTGCCGTAGACGGTTTCATCGCTGGTTGCGGTGGTCTGCTTGAAGCGCTTGCGCGTTTCCAGGGTGTTGCTGGTGTCCACCGTGGTCAGTGTGCTGGCGTTGATGTCATTGCCGGCGCTGATGCCCAGGCCTTTGCCGGCGTCCAGCTTGGCCGCGACCAGATTCACGTCGTTGCCGGCGCTGAGGATGAGGTTGCCGCCGGCCGTCAGTGCTTGCTGATCGATGGTTTGGGTCGTGGTTGTCGTGGTGACGCGGGTTTTGCCGTTGCGTGTCTTATAGCTGTTGGTTTCGCTGTCGTTGAGCACCGACTCGACGTTGAGGTTGTTGCCTGCTGCCGCGATCAGATCGCCGCCGGCGTTGACGTTGGCCTGGCGGATGGTCAGGTCGTTGCCTGCGGTGAGTTGCAGGCTGTCGCCGGTGCTGATGGTGGTACGCGTGGCGACCTTGCCGTCCAGACCGGTGGTCGGGGTCAGCGAGAGGTCGTTACCCGCCTGCAGCGCGGCGCTGCCGCCGGCCTTGATGGTGACGCCGTGCAGTTGCAGGTCGTTGCCTGCCGAGACGATCAGATCCTTGCCGGTGATGACCGACACGGCGTCGCCACCGCGCAGCAGGCCGTTATCGTCGCGCAACGCGCTTGGGGTAAGGCTGAGGTTGTTGCCTGCGATCAAGGCCGCGCTGCCATCGGCCTGCACGCGGGTACCAGTCAGCGTCATGTCGTTGCCGGCAAACAGTTGCAAGGTGTTGCTGGCAGTAATGCCCGACAGGATGCCGACGCCGTTGATGGCCTTGGTTGCTTCGCTAATCAGATTGTTGCCAGCGACCAGCGCCACATCGCGGCCCTGGATCTGGCCCTGATTGAACAGGTCGTTACGTGCTTCCAGCGAGACAGCGCCGGTGCCGCTGATGCGGCCCTGGTTGAGCAGGTTGCCTGCGGTGATGCTGACGTCGGCACCGGCGATCACGCCCTGGTTGCTCATGGCATTGGTGGCGTTGAGCTCGACGTTGCCGCCAGCAATCAAGGCGCCATTACCGCGCAATTGCAACGAGTTGGAGGCCAGATACACCACCGGCACCAGTACCTTCTGGCCCTGGTAGTCCTGCTCCACCATCCACACGATGTCTTGCGTCAACGCTGCCGCCTGGGCGGCGGTCAAGCCCACGCCCATGCTCAGCTGCAGCTGACCAGCGGCCGCGACACCCGACTCCAGCAAGGCGCGGTACTGCGCCACGCCATCGGCGTAGTTGCCCAGATAGCGACGACCGGTGAGCTGGGTGATCTGGTCCAGCACCAGGCGCTGCTCGTAGAAGCCATCGCCCAGGCGGGTCTGGGTCCACTCCGGGTCCACGCCCAGCTTGTCCAGCAGGAAGTCGCTGCTGATGAAGTTGTCGTAATTGACGAAGCGCGGATCGGTCTCGATTAGGTAACGACGGCCCGGGCCATTGCTGCGCCAGGCATTGATGCCGCCGAGGCCGACTGCCGCGCGCCCCATGGCAGTGCGATCGGTGGCGTTGCCATTGGACAAGCGATACAACCCGCCGATGGGCAGATCGATCTGCGTCAGCGAGGTCTGGCCGCCGCCAACGATGTTGGTCACCGGAATGGTGGCCGGATCGACGCGGGTGCGGCTTTCGCCAGCACCTGCAACGACGCCGGTACCGGTAGCGGTGGTCTGCACGTTGGCCTGATCAACAGTGCTGCGCACCAAGACACTGTCATTGGTCATGACCGGTGCAGCCGACATGGCGACGATGCCGCCAGATGCCGCAAGCGACGCATCCTGCGTATTCGCGCCAACCTGCGCACCCGCGTTGCCGGCGGTATTGCTCGCCACGCTGATGCTGGCTGCGCCGCCATTGGCCCGGCCGATGACAGCCTGACCACCGACATTTGCCGCGGTCTGCCGCGTGCGACCGCTCAATCCGCCTTGTGCGCTGACGCCATTGAGCGAGGCACCACTGATGTTACGGCCATCGCTGCCGACCGCGCCATTGCTGATACTGGCACCGTTGATGCTGACGCCTTGGCCGCCGGTCATGCTGGCGCCTAGGGCGAGGTAGCTACTATCTACGCTGCCAGAACCTACGACACGCTCATCTGTTTCCCAATAGCAGACCACGTTCTGACCAGGCCGCTGCATGCAGTCGTTATAGACTGCCCTAGCCGTATATTCGGTGTCTGTGTAATTGGCGACCTGCTTAAGCGCCAAGGCCTGATTGAGCACATCATCACTACTGGCCAGCATTCCGTCTGACAAACCACCGACACCACGCTGGTTCACCAGCAGAGAACCCGCAGCAGCTATTGTCGACGTATTGTTTGTTATGTAACCCGACAAGCCGATATTACCACCGGCAATAATCCGGCCTTCGGCGCTAGCCGAAATCAATTGCTCGCGCTCACGCACATCGTAAGAACGGTATACACCAGGATCGTGTCCTGCGTAGCGAACACCACCGGCACCGGAACTCCCCGGCCTTGGATCTCTTCGGATAACGTCTTCGGGCATAGCAGCATTAGCAGCAACACGCTCCGCCTCTGTCAGAGGTCCAGTTCTGGCATTAACAACACGCCGCCGATTATTCAGCTGACTAGCCGCAATCAAAATACTTCCATCGGCCTCAATGCTGCCCGACAGGTTATTCACCACACCGGTGCGCGAGACCAAGGTGCCACCACCATCCTGCGCACCACCAATGGCGATATTGCGCAGGCTGAAAATGCGCGCATCGCGGTTGAGCAGTTGATCGCGCACGATCAGGTTCATGTTGCCGGTGGAACCCAGCAGGGCCGAACCATAGGCAGCGTTGTTGGTCACACCGCCAAAATCTGCGCCGTTGACCAACGTGCCGGTATTCACCGACACATTGCCGCCGACGATGCTGCCGGTGTTGTAGACGCTGTTTGCCACCAGCGAGAGCGCGGCGTTGCCGGAAATACTGCCGGCGTTGTCGATGACATTGCCGCCGTTGAGGCGGGTATCGTTGGACAGGATGTTGGCGCCGGCGCGGTTGGCGATGCTGCTGGCGGTGATGTCCAGGCGGCGCGCTGCCTTGAGCGTGGCCTCGTTGACCAGGTTGCCGCCCAGACGCAGGTTGAAATCGCCATTACTGGTGAGATCTGCGCCGGCGCGATGCGTGTAGTCGCTGCGCAAGGTCAGATCCAGCAGGTTCTGCGCCAGGATGCTGCCACCACCGTCGAACCCGACGGTATCGATCACCACATCGCCGGCGCCGCCGGTGATGCTGCCCGCGCCAATCTGGCCACCGGCATTGCTCAGGCTCTGCAGGTTCAGGCGAACTGCCTGCTCGGCTTTGATCCTGCCGTTCTGATTGTTCAGCGTGGCGCCTGCGCGCTGCAGCAGGAAGCTTGCGCCGGCATAGATGTTGCCGCCCTGATTGTTCAAGGTGTTGGTATTGGCGATCAAGTCGCCGCCTGCCACCAGCTGCCCGCTGTTATTGGCAATACTGGCGGCATCGATCACCACGCTGCCGCGTCCACCGAGATTACCGCTGGTGTTGGTCAATGCGCCGCCGGTGGTGATACGCGTCAGTCCGCCGCCATTGTTGACGATGCTGCCCTGCGTATTGTCGATCCGTCCGCCCGATACGGTGAGCGTGTTACCGGCGTCGAGCTGGCCGCCGCTGTTGAGCAGCGCGCCTGTTACCGCAACATTGAGATCGCGGCCCGCACTGAGTTTGCCGCTCTGGTGATTGTCCAGCTGGCCGCGTGCGGTGACGCTGAGGTCGCGCCCGGCTTGCAGGCTGCCACCGGAGCTTGCGATATTTTCCGCAGTGATCACTGCATCGGTACTGGCACCAATGAGGCCAGTGCCGTTATCCAACCCACGAGTGAGCTCGACGCGCAGACTGCCGCCCACACCACCGCTGCTCACCGCCTGCAGCGTGCCACCGCTATTGCTGAGGCTATCGGCACGCAACGTCATCGCGCCACCGCTGGCCTGCAATAGGCCGCTACGGTTGTCGACAGCACCACCGCTTTGCACCGTCAAACCGCGTGCAGCGACCGAACCACCGAGATTGTTGAGGCTGGCCGCAGCAAGCGTTGCATCGCCAGCGGCAGCCACCGTGCCGCCCTGATTGTTCATGCCGCTGCTGGCGCCGATGTTCAGCGTCCCCTGCGAGACGATGCGACCGTTGGCATTGCCCAATGCGCCACGGCTGGTGACCGACGCAGTGCCAGTACCAGCGTGTTCGATCCGTCCCTGCGCATTCTCAAGGCTTGCGGCAGTGATGGTCAGATCCTGCCCATTGCTGGCCAAGGTTCCCAACGTGTTGTCGATTGCGCCACCAATGCTGACGCGCGTCGCGCCTGCACCACTTTGAACGAGACGGCCGCCGGCATTGTTCAAACTGCCGCCGTCGATGCTGAGCTGACTGGCCTGGAGTTGGCCGCCAGTCGTCGTGAGACGGCCGTTATCGATAGTGCCGCCTGCCTGCACAGTCAGCGTGCCGCCGGCGAGCAGGTCGCCGCCACGATGGTCGAGGCTACCGCCGGTGGTCAGCGCGACATTACCGGTGGCGCGCGTGCTGGCACCAGCCAGCTGCAACTGGGCCCCCTGCGCCAGCAGATTGCCGCCCGCCAACAACTTGCCCGAGGCACTCAGCTGGCGATCGGCGACCAGACTCAACGTACTGCCGGTTCCCAGGTTGCCATCACCCGCAATGCCTGCACCAACCGTACCGGCGATGGTGATTTCACCCGCACGCAGGCTAAGATTTCCGGCGGCAGTGGTCTGCCCGGCGTTTTCGATACGCGCGCCTTGCAGTCCCACCGTCTCACCACTGACCACGCCCTGCTGACGCACTACGGCGTCGCTGGCGAGCGTGATCTGCTGGCCGCGCAGCTGACCTGCAACGGTCAGATCGCTTTTCGAACGCAGGTCGAGCGTGCTGCCTGCACTCAGGGTGCCGCTTTGCGCCAACGTACCGTCGGCTTGCGCAGAGAACGCGCCCGCTGCTGCCAGGCTTCCGTCGAGCTGCAGGTTGCCACGGCTGATCAAGGCGACGTCGCCGCGCTCGCTACCGAGCTGACCAGTGCTGGCGAGCTGCGCGGCCTCCACACGCAGGCCGTTGCCGCCAATTAAATCACCGCGATTGTCCACCGCACCTGCGGCGGTCAGACCCAAGCGCTGCAAGCCGTACGCCTGGCCGGTCTGACGTAGTGAGCCGACACCAAGCGTCAATTGATTGCCTGCGCGCATCGCGCCTGCATTGTCGAGCAAGCCGGCGATGGACAGCGTGGTATCGCCTTGTGCTAGCAGCACGCCCGTGGCGGTGTTGCTTGCACTGGCTGCGGTGACGGACAGATTCTGGCCGGCGACAACCTGTGCCGCGTTGGTCAATGCGCCGGCCGCACTCAGCACGACTGCGCGATCAGCCTGTGCCACCCCGGCCACTGCCAGGTTACCCGTGCTGCGCAGGGTCAAATCAGTGCCCGCATCCAACGCGCCGCGGCTGTCGATCGCCGCGCCATCAAGACTGATCGCACCGCCGCCTTGCAGGACAGCAGTTTGTCCCGTGGTGACCGTCGCACCGCGCAGGGTTGCGTTGCCGCCAGTGGCGGCCTGCCCGTTCAACGCCAGCGTGCGCTGCGCCTGCAGGTCGAGGGACGAAGCCGACTGCAACGTGCCTGCTGCAACCAGATCGCGCCCTGCGTGCAATGCGACCGACTGCGCCTTGAGCGACCCGCCTTGCTGCAGGTCACCAGCAGCGGTTGCCTGCAACGTGGTTGCGGCAGCCACAACACCTTGCAACGCGATGTCGCCACGGCTGACCAGCGTGACGTTGGCTGTTTCACTGCCAAGCTGCCCGCTGCTGCGCAGGGTGCCTGTGTCCACCGTCAACGCGTCCTTGGCGATCAGGTTGCCGCGGTTATCGACCAGCCCGCTCGCCGTGACAGTCAACGCCTTGCCGGCGATGGCGGCACCGCTCTGGTCGATGCTGGTGGCGGTCATGCGTAAATCGCCACCGCTCTGCACGCTGCCTGCGTTCTGCAATGTGCCAGTGGTAAGTGTGACGCCGCCCTGTGCAGCCAGCGTGCCCGTGGCAGCATTGCTGACAGTGCCTGCCTGCACCGATAGGTCACGGCCTGCGATGACCTGACTGGCGTTGCTCAACGCGCCGTCGGCACTGAGTACGACGTCGCGATTGGCTTGCGCCACGCCTGCCAATGCCAGTGCGCCGGTACTGCGCAGACGCAGGTCGCTACCGGCGTCGAGCGTGCCGCGGCTGTCGATGGCCGCGCCCTCTAGGGTGATCAAACCAGCGCTTTTCAGCACAGCAGCAGTTCCGGTGGCGATGCTGTTGCCACGCAACGCGGCATCGCTGCCTGCCTGTGCCTGACCATTCAAGACCAGCGCACGCTGCGCCTGCAAGTCCAGTGTGGAAGCTGACTGCAGCGTACCGCCGGCAGTGAGATCGCGCCCCGCTTGCAGGCCAACTGTCTGCGCGGTGAGCGAACCAGATTGCACCAGGTCACCCACTGCAGTGGCCTGCAGCGTGGTGGCGGCAGAGACGACGCCTTGCAGATCGATCGCATTCTGGCTGATCAGCGTCAGCGCGCCATTCACCGAGCCAAGCTGGCCGGTGCTGGTAATGCTGCCGGCGGCGATGCTCAGATCCTTGCCGGAAACCAGCTGACCACGATTGTCGAATGCGCCAGTCGATGCGATCGAGATCGCATCGCCGCTATAGAGTCGGCCGCGCTGCAACAGCGACCCTGTCGACAGCGCCAGCCCACGCTCGCCGTGCAAGGTACCGCTATTGTCCAGTGCGCCAGCGACGTCGACACGCAGGTCCCGCATCGCACCCAGCGTCGCATTCGTCAGGTTTTCGGCGCTGGCCGCCTGCACACTGAGGTCGCGTGCGGCGACAACCTGCGCGCCATTACGCAATGCATTAGTAGCAGTCAGCGCGACGTCGCGTCCGGCCTGGGCAATACCGCCCAATGTCAGATCGCCTGCGCTACGCACGCTCAGGTCGGTTGCTGCATCGAGCGAGCCACGGCTATCGATCGCTGCGCCATCCAGGGTGATGTTGGCACCGCTCTGCAGGACAGCCGTGCTGCCAGTGGCGATGGTTGCGCCCTTGAGGACGGCGCTGCCCGTGCTCGCTGCCTGGCCATTCAAGGCCAGCGTGCGCTCGGCCTGCAGATCCAGAGTGGATGCAGAATTCAGGGTGCCGCCGAGAGTGAGATCGCGGCCAGCCTGCAGTGCAATGGACTGCCCGTTGAGCGCGCCGGCTTGCTCAAGATCACTGCCGGCGGTAGCGCGCAGCGCGGTTGCCGCGGCGACCACGCCACCCAGCTGCATGACGTCCTGGCTCGCCAACGTCACATCGGCACGTTCGCTGCCCAACTGCCCGGTGCTGCGCAGCGTGCCTGCATCGATCTGCATCGCATCCTTGGCAATCAGCGTGCCGCGATTGTCCAGCGTGCCCGCTACCGCAACCGTCATTGCCTTGCCTGCAGACACGCTGCCGCTCTGGTCCAGCGCTGCCGCGGTGAGCTGCATATCGCCACCGGCCTGCACGCGGCCGGCGGTGTTGAGCTGCGCCGTCGTCGTCAGGGACACATTGCCCTCGCCTGCCAATACGCCAGCGGCAGTGTTGTCCAGACGTTGCGCCTGCACTGTCAGATTGCGGCCTGCGACGACCTGCGCGGCATTGCTGACGGTGTCGGCCGCGCTCAGACGCACATCACGTCCGCTCTGTGCAATGCCAGCCAGGGACAGATCGCCATCGCTGCGCATTTGCAGATCGCTGCCTGCGTCGAGCGTGCCGCGGCTATCGATTGCGGCGCCGTCCAACGCGATCGCACCGCCAGCCTGCAACACCGCACCCTGGCTGTTAATCACGGTGGCTGCACGCAATGCAGCATCGCCACCCACCTGGCCTTGTGCGGCAAACGTCAGCGTGCGCTGCGCCTGCACATCCAGCGCGGATGCAGCACGCAAGGTGCCGGCCGCAGTGAGATCGCGACCGGCAGCGAGGACCATGGTTTGCGCGGTCGCGGAACCTGCTTGTTGCAGATCGCCACCGGCCGTGGCCTGCAGCGACGTCCCCGCAGCGACCACACCCTGCAATGCGATGTCGCCATCGGTGGTCAGGCGCACCTCTGCCGCTTCGCTGCCGAGTTGACCGCTGCTGCGCAAACTACCGGCCTCGATCTGCAAGGCGTTCTTGGCCACGATGTTGCCAGTGTTGTCGAGCGCACCTGCTACCGACACCGACAGCGTATTGCCCGAACCGACCCGGCCACTCTGGGTCAGCGTGTCAGCGGCGAGCTGGAGTGCATTGCCGGCATAGAGGCTGCCGGCATTGTCGAACGCACCGGTGGTGCGCAAGCGCATATCGGCATCGGACGAAAATGCAGCACCCTGCGCATTACGCAGCGACGCCGCATCCACCTGCAGTGCACCTGCTGCAACCACGTTGGCGCGATTGTCCAGCAGCCCACCTGCCTGCAAGGTAGCAGCGCCTGCGCTCTGCACCGTGCCGCTCAGGGCCAGACCATTAGTGCTTGCAATCCGCAGATCACCGCCTGCATCGATCACGCCATCATGATCAACGGTGGAGCCACGCAATTGCAGCGCGCCGCCACTGCGCAGCTGCCCACGTTGACGCAATGCACCGTTCGCCTGCAGGTCGAGCACACCAGCCGACTGCACGATGGCATCACTGCTCAGCGCGCCGCCGGTGGCGATGTTCAGTGCACCACGCGTGCTCTGCAATGTGCCGGACACCGCCGTATCGCCGCCGCTGCGCAGGTTCACGCTGGCGGCATTCACCGCACCGGCAATCCGTGCATCCGTGCCGGCATCCAGTGCCAGCGTGCCGCCCGCCACCGTGTTGCCGCTCAAGCTCAAGCCAGCGCGGCTGCGCAGCGTGGCGTCGCCGCGTTGGCTACCAATGTCGCCGCGGCTTTCCAGCTGTGCGGCGTCCACGGTCAATGCATTGCCGGCGACGACGGTCCCGGCGTTGACCAGCCCGCCAACCACGGTTGCCTGCACGTCACGCGCGGCAGACAAGCTGCCGGTGGTGGTCAGATTGTTGGCCTGGACACGCAAATCGCGCCCCGCGTAGCCGCTGCCGGCATTGCTCAACGCGCCGGCGCTGCGCAGATCCAGATCCGTGCCAGCCGAGACGGCGCCGCGTTGCGCAATATCGATCGCAGCGGCGTTGAGCACGAGCGTATCTGCAGCGATCACCCGACCCTGCACATCCAGGCGGCCACCGGCCTGTATCTCTGCAGCCTGCCCGGCCTGGGCCAACCCGTCCATGCGCACATCACCGCTGCCGACCACACGCAGTGCGGACGCTGCATCCAGCGTCCCCAGCGCATCGATGCTGGTTGCGTTCAATGCAATGGCGCTACCGCTCTGCAAGGTGCCGGATAATGCAATGCGATTCGCGCGTAGCGTTGCACCCGTGCCGCCATAGGCCACACCGCCGCTGCGCAACACGCCGTCAGCGCCCAGCTCCAGCGCGCCGGTGGTATGCAGGCTGCCATCGGCGGTCAATTCGGAGCCGAACAGACGGATCGCCCCCGCGCTGCTACGCCCGGTATGGCTCAACGCACCGTCGGCCTGCGCAGTCAACGCGCCAGCGGCCACCAGGTCGCCGGCTAGGCGCATGCCTGCGCCACGCAGGCTGACATCACCCTGCTGCGAGCCAAGCACGCCGCGCTGGTCCAGATCACCGCTTGCCCGCACGTTCAAGCCATCGCGTGCCACGGCGGTGCCGCTCAGACTCACCTGCCCAGCGCTGTCGATCTGCAGATCACCGCTCTGCGCGGCAAGGGTGCCGCGGCTGACCACGCCCACACCGGCTTCGGTAGCGATCAGGCGGATGCGGTCGGCATACATGCCGCCCAGTTGCGCGACATCGATGCCGATCGACGGCGCAGCACCATCGGTACCAGGCAGCACGTCGAGCAACATGCCGTCGTAGTTGACGCGCCCTGCGCCAGCGCTCGCGACCAATTCCTTGGTCCAGATCGACCCATTGACGCTGAGCTGACGCGACAGCAGATCCAGACGATCCACATTGAAGGCGTCAAGACCATTGCTGCCGATGCTGAGCGCACCGCCGGTGATGGTGAAGCCAGTCAATGCGCCATCGCCGCCCAGGTTGGGCGTGCCGGTGGTCAGCGTGACGCGCGAGGTATTGAGAAATCCGCAGCCGTCGCAGGAAATGCCATTGGGATTGGCAATGACCAATTGCGCCTTGGCGCCGGCGATTTCGGTGTAGCCCTGCAGGCGGCTGCTGGCGGAGGTGACCTCGTTGAGGATCAACGACGCCGCACCACTACGCTGCAGATTATTGTTGCCGGCCACATAGCCGCCCAGCTCGGTCTTGGAGATCTGCGCGCTGTTGTTGAGGATCAACCCGTTCGGGCCGACGTTGAAATTGCTGTAGCGATTGTGCGAAATGCCGCGCGCATTGGGGGCGACGATATCCACCACCGGCACGCCGTTGGCCGCGACCTGCTGGCCGGGTGTCTGACCACCGGGGTTGGCCGTCGGCACAACCTGCGCCCACGCCGGAAACGATGTCCAGGTCACGGTGAAGCACAGCAGCAGCGCCAACGCGCGCTTGCTTTGTTCGGCTACGTAACCACGCACGCTCATCGCTTCGGTGTCCATCGTTTCTCTCTCGCCGCCCGCAGGCGTCATCAATCAACAAGCGCGCCGCCGGCTGGCAGCGCGATCCATGTCAAAACTGGTAGATCACACGCGCGCCGTAGGCCGGCTGCGCACTTCCAAATCCATCGGGCCGGTGGATCGCCCAACCGGCAAATGCATCGACGCTGGCGCCAAACCAGCCGCCGCGCAGCCCTACCGCGCCACCGACCAGACTGCGACTGCGTAGCCCGCTGGCGCTGGTGCCATCGATGCGTCCCGCGTCCAAACCCAGGTAAGGCGTGAGCCCGATCTGCTGCACCGGAAAACTCAGGGTATTGCGCCAATACCCGCCTTTTTCGGCACCCAGGGTCGCTTCGCCATCAAAGCCGCGCACGCTGTACCGGCCGCCGATCGTGAAGAATTCCGAGCCAAGCAACAGTTCGCCTGCGGTCTGGGCACGTAGGCTGCTTTCCCAGGCCATGGGCACCGCACCCAGCTTGAACGGCAGCGCAGTGCTCACATCCAGCGTGGTCACGCCATATCGAAAGCTGGGGAAACCGATTTGCGGGTCATAGCCGGTCCATTGGCTGTTGAACCACGGCGTGCCGCGTCGGTGTGCGATGCGCACATCCAGCTGCATCGCGCCCAGGTAACGCCGATGCGTGAAATAGAACTCGGCACTACTGGTATCGCGCCGCTGGATACCGATCTCCACGCCGTCCAGATAGCTGCGCGCACGCCGCCGCCCCACTGTCACCCCGGCAGAAGTCTTGCTGGTGCCATCGCGATGCAAGACGCGCTGGATGTCCAGCTGGGCATTGCTGGATTCGCCGCTGGACTGGAAGGTCTGCAAGAACCCGTCCACGCGCTGGTGATAGCGGTACGACGACGCCGACAGCGCAACCGTCCACCAGCCCCACGGCAGGCTGTAGCTCAGACTGTTGCCGCGGGTGCCGCGCTCTTCATCGCGTGTCGCCAGATCGTGGCTGTAGCCGACACTGAGCAGGTCGTTGAGCCCCAACGGATTGTCTAGCGACACATCCAGCCCGCCCTGCACGCGACCGGTGGCTTCCACGCCCGAATCCTCGGCGTTGACCACACCGCGCCAACGCCGCCCATGCTGCAAGGTGATGACCAGATCCGATTCGCCTGGCGCTTCGCCCGGTGCGATATCGATCTTGGCGTCCTGCGATGGCAGGCGCTTGAACTGCTCCACGGCTTGTTCGATCGCGCGCAAATCCAGCAGATCGCCAGTGCGCAATGGCAAGGCGGTCTTCCAGTGCGCACCGTCGGTATCAGACACCACACGTACCGCACGCAAACGGCCCGGCATCAGTTCGAAGCGCAACTCGCCGCGTGATAAATCCTGCTCGGGCACGCCGATGCGCGTTGTGACAAAACCGCGCGCGACCAGCCGATCCAGTGCGCGACGACGAATGACATCGATGCCGATGCGGCCGATGCAGCGTCCCTCGTAACGGCGCAGCGATTTCCACAGCCAAGCGAACCGCGCAGCATCCTGGCCCGCGCCCGACAGGCGCACACGCGTGATCGAAAAACACAGCGCCTCTTCGGGAAGCACAGTACTGCGTACGTCCACGCGCTCGGCATCCTCGCGCGGGCCGGCGAAAGGCGCCTGGCGCTCCTGATCCTGCCGACGCTGAATCTCTTCGGCCTGGCGCAGTTGCTCCTGCCGGTCCAGGCTGGTCGGTGCCGATTGTTGTGCAGCCGCCAGCCCGGCGACCGCCCATAGGCAAGCCGCCAGCGCCAACGGCGCCGATCGCATCCACATCTGTCATGCCCCCTGTGCACCGGTCAGACCTGGGCCTGCCGTTGCTCACATCGCCGCACCTGGCTGCCAAAACGGCAGCACAACCCTTGGACACGGCGAATGCGGCGCCACTGTGCTGCAGCGTTAAGAGCAGGTCAACGCAGCGTGTAGGGGCCACCCTGTAAGAAAATGCCGACAAATGCATTTATGTGACATAAATCACACAAATATCGGACGCTACCGTAAGGGTCACGGAGATCGCAGGGTCGCTTAATCGCCCTCATAGGCCCGAAGTTCCGCCAACGCGCGGCTATTGAGACTATTCAAGACATGCACCACAACGCATACCGTTACCCCTACCTGTGTCTTAACTCATTCTTGATGCGTAGACGGCTTTTCAAAAATGAGGCCGGACGCTGCTGTCGACTCAATAGATGGGCCGCTACATTGGCGCCCATGATTGTGCAGACCTGCGCATTTGTGCCAACCGATCTCAAGTAATGAACATCTCATCAACATAGTGATGACGCTCGCTTTACACGGGCATACGCAGTATCGCCGCACTTCATAGCTGGATCGCTTGTGAACTTCTCTTCCCCCCTGTTTGCACATGCACGTGCAGCGCGGTCGTCCTGACCGTACAGGCGCACTCACTCCCCTGATCAGCCTTGCCTTGTTTGCCGCATGTGTGCCCCTGGCGCACAGCGGAGAAGTGCGGTCGACAGATGTGACTGGCGCCTCCATCGCCCTTACGCCCATGCAGCAAGCCGAGCAATTGCGCGGCCAGCAGCGCTATGCGGAGGCGCTCGCCATCTACGAACGCGTGTTGCGTGCAGACCCGCGCGACAAAGGCGCGTACACGCTGCGTGCGCTCACGCTCAGCGATCTGGGCAGCGCGCAGCTTGCCGCAGAAGCGATGTGGCGCCATCCGGACTGGTTTTCGCAGCAGGAGCGCGAGCGCATCGACAACGATCGCGTCGCGCGCATGATCGGCTGGGCCAGCGCCGAGCCGGTCGATGCCGCGCACCGCTATGCCGAGACCGATCAGGCGTTGGTCAATGTGGCGCGCATCGAGCGCGATGCACCACCACAGGTGGCCTGGGAAGCGACGCGGTTGCGCATCGACAGCCTGGTTGCCCTCAATCAGCGTCAGCGCCATCGCGACGTCGTTGCCAACTATCAGGCATTGCGTGCGGAAGGCATCGAGGTGCCCAGCTACGTGCTGCCGACGATTGGCGATTCGCTGATGGGGCTGCGTCGCCCTGCCGAAGCCGAGACCGTGCTGCGGCAAGCGCTGCAACACAGCCCGGACGACTTCAACACGCAACTACTGCTCGGCTACGCATTGCTGGAGCAAGAACGCTTCGATCAGGCGATGCCGTTGTTCGAACAACTTGCGGCCACGCAAGCGCCTTGGCCACGTCGCGCCGGCGCAACCAGCGGCTACGAAAACTGGGACCGTTTCAGCGCCGATGTCGCACTCGCCACCGCGCGCTCTGCAGCCAACGACAACCGCGGTGCGGACCAGGTATTGCGCGAGCGCATCGCAATTGGGCCCGATAATGCCGAGCTGCAAGCGGCATTGGCCTCGATCGAATCGCGCCGCGGACACACCACGCAAGCCCTGCAACGCAATCAGATCGCGCTGACGCTGGACCCGCATCAAAAGCAGGCACGCAGCGGCGTGGTCGAAAACCAGCGCGATCTCGATCGCCTGGATCTGGCCGATGCGCAGTTCAAGACCTTGCGCACCGAGTATCCCGATGATGTCGGCCTGCAACGGCTGGGTGCGTCGCTGGAGCGCCAACGCGGCTGGCAGGTGCATCTGAGCCATGCCTGGGGACGCAGCGACAACGACAACAGCGCCAGCGCAACCTCGCCGCTCGGCAATCATTTCGGCAGCTCGCTGCTGGAAGCCGAATCGCCGCTGCTGGGCGAGCGCTGGCGCGTGGGCTTGCGCGCGCGCGACGACTGGGCCGATTTTCAGGACACCCGCGTGCGCTATCGCAGCTTCTGGCTGGGCACGCACTACCGCTACGACCGGCTGGATCTGAGCGCCTACGGTGGCCGCGCACTTGATGATTTCGATCGCGATGGCACCGCCTGGGCACTGGATGCGGGCTGGCGATTCTCCGATGCGTGGTACGGCAGCGTTGCCTGGCGCACACGCGACCCGGAGGCATCGTTGCAAGCGCGTCGGTTGGGCATCACCGGCGACAGCATCGGCGCGACGCTGCGCTGGACACCCAGCGATGAAACGCGCTGGGACCTGCAGGCACGCCAGCTGCGTTACAGCGATGGCAATCGGCGTAACCAGCTCGATCTCTCGGGCAGTCAACGGCTGTGGGCACGGCCGCATGTGCTGATCGATGGGCTGATTTCTGCATCTGCCGGGCGTGCCGAAGACGACCGTGTGGTCGATTACTTCAACCCACGCCGCAGCGCAGGCGTGGCTGCGGGTGTGCGGATCGAACAGATTGGCTGGCGGCGTTACGACTACGCGTTTCGGCAGCGTCTGGAAGTCACCGCCGGCCCGACCTACCAATCCGGCTTTGGCAGCCAATGGGTGCCTGCGCTGGCCTATCGGCATCTGTGGTCGCTGGGCGATGGCAGCGCGTTGACGTATGGCGTGAGCTGGTCGCGCCCGGTCTACGACGGCCGGCGCGAACAACAACTTGGATTGGACCTGGATTTCCGATGGGGAGGTACGCCTTGATCCGCCTGCCGCTGTTACTGCTCGCACTGCTGCTGATGACCTTCGCGTCGTCGGCGCATGCGGGTCTGCTGGTGCTCAGCTACCACGATATTCGCGACGACGTCGCCGCCAAAGGCGACCCGGATCGCTATGCGGTGTCCACCAGCAACTTCGCCGCGCATCTGGATTGGCTGCGCTCGCACGCGTATCACCCGGTGAGCGTGCAGCAGGTGCTGGATGCACGCGCCGGCCGGCGTGCCCTGCCCTCGCGGCCGGTGTTGCTCACCTTCGATGACGGCTTACGTAGCGTCTATACACGGGTATTTCCGCTGTTGCAGGCCTACGGCTACCCCGCCCTGGTCGCGCCGGTAACCAGCTGGGTCGAACTGCCTGCGGGCAAGGTGGTGCCGTACGGCCCGCGCGATTTCACCCGCGACGATTTCGTCACCTGGGCGCAACTGCGCGAGATGCAGGACAGCGGCCTGGTCGAGATCGGCTCGCATAGCGACGACCTGCATAAAGGTATTGCCGGCAATCCTTTCGGCAACCAGACCCCTGCGGCAGTCACACGGCTGTGGGATGCGAGCAGCGGCTACGAGAACGAAGCCGACTATCGCCAGCGCATCGAAACCGATCTGCGGCATAGCCGCGATGCCATCGTGGCGCATCTGGGCAAGCCGCCGCGCACGATGGTGTGGCCGTATGCCGCCTACAACCGCGCCAGCAACGCCATTGCCGCGCAACTGGGCATGACGCTCAGTTTCGATCTGGAAGGCCGCTCGCACGAAGCCGATATCGGCCAGCAAGGCCGCGACCGCGTGGATGGGCAATTGCTGGCCAGCCTCGGGCGCTTGTTGTTGTTCAACAACCCCGACGTGCGCGATCTGGCCGGCGAACTGCGCCGCGATCTGTCACGCGATGGGCTGCGCGCCATCCAGATCGACCTGGACTACGTCTACGACCCGGACCCGGCACAGCTGGCGCGCAACCTCGACATCCTGGTTCAGCGCGTCAAGGACATCGGGCCCAGCCACGTCTTCCTGCAGGCCTTTGCCGACCCGGATGGCGATGGCGCGGCCGATGCACTGTATTTCCCCAATCGGCATCTGCCGATGCGCGCCGACCTGTTCGGACGCGTGGCATGGCAGCTGCGTACCCGCGCCGGTGTGCGCGTATTCGCCTGGTTGCCGGTGCTCGGCTTCCATCTGCCCGACGCGCAGCAACAGGCCGCATTGCAGATCCGTGCAAACGACCCGAAGGATGTGCCGCGTCTGGACCCGGGCAACCCGCGCACCCGCCAATTGGTCGCCGACGTCTACGAAGACCTCGCTGCGAATGCCTACTTCGAAGGCCTTCTGTTCCATGACGATGCCTACCTGCGCGATGACGAAGTGCCGGCCTACGGCGGCGGCGATCCGGCCAAGCGCACGCAGGCGCTGATCGGCTTCACTCAGCAGCTCAAGGTCGCCGCAGAGCGCTGGCGTCCCAAGCTGGTCACGGTGCGCAATTTGTTCGCGCAGCCGGTGCTGGAGCCGCACAGCGAAGCGTGGTTTGCGCAGCGTCTGGACGCTTTTTCTGCCGCCTACGATTACACCGCGCTGATGGCGATGCCCTACATGGAAAAGGCCGACGACCCGCAGCAGTGGCTCACGCAACTGGCCACGCGCGTCGGTCAGCAGCCACATGGTTTCGACAAGACCATCTTCGAACTGCAGACCGTGGATTGGCGCACCGGCAAGCCGCTACCTGAGGGCGTGCTACTGGCACATTCCAAACTGCTGCTGGCGGCCGGCGTGCGTCATCTGGCGTATTACCCCGACGATTTCATTGGCGGCCATCCGTCCCTGCCCGAAGCGCGCGAAGCCATCTCGGCCCGCCAATTCCCCTATATCGAGCGATGACCGATGACGACCAGCCTCTTACTGGCCGCCCTGTTCAACTTCGCGTTTTACTACCCGATCATCATGGCGTTTTTCTGGATGATCGGCGGTATCTACTACTACCTGCGGCGCGAACGCGGCACACCAGGGCCGTCCAAGCCGCCGCCGATGGCCAGCGAGCCGTTCGTGTCGTTGCTGATGCCTTGCTACAACGAGGCCAAGCATGTCGCGGAAACCATCGCAGCGATGAGTGCGCAGCACTACGCGGACTTCGAGATCATTGCCATCAACGACGGCAGTACCGACCGCACCGCCGAAGTCCTCGACGACCTCACGCATCAGCATCCGCGCTTGCGCGTGGTGCATCTTGAGCAGAACCACGGCAAGGCCAACGCCTTGCGGGTCGGCACGCTTGCGGCGCGGTCCGATTATCTTGTGTGCGTGGATGCCGATGCGATTCTCGATCCGCATGCAACGCGCTGGATGGTGGGTCACCTGATTTCCGGCCCGCGCGTCGGCGGCGTTACCGGCAACCCGCGCGTGCGCAATCGCACCACGCTGATGGGCCGCATGCAGGTCGGCGAGTTCTCCGCAATCGTGGGCCTGATCAAGCGCGCCCAACGCGTGTACGGCCGCCTGTTCACCGTGTCCGGTGTGATCTGCGCGTTTCGTCGCTCGGCCCTGCACCACGTCGGCTTTTGGTCCGACAACATGGTCACCGAAGACATCGACATCTCCTGGCGCCTGCAGCTCGATGGCTGGGATATCCGTTACGAGCCCAACGCGCTGTGCTGGATCCTGATGCCCGAAACCTTTGGCGGCCTGTGGATGCAGCGCCTGCGCTGGGCGCGCGGTGGCGTCGAGGTACTGCTGAGCCATGGCCGCCGCGCACTGGCCTGGCGCAGCCGGCGCATGTGGGCAGTGCTGCTGGAATACACGCTGAGCCTGATCTGGGCCTACGTGATGTTGTTCATCATCGTGCTGTGGGTGCTCGGCAAGTTCATCGCGATGCCGCCTGCGCTGTATATCGACACCATCCTGCCACGTTGGCATGGCCTGGTGCTGGCAGTGGTCTGCCTGCTGCAGTTCGGCACCAGCCTGATCATCGAACGTCGCTACGAAAAAGGCCTGGCACGCCAGTTTTTCTGGGTGATCTGGTACCCCGCTGCCTTCTGGATGATCGGCATGCTCACTGCCGTCATCGCCTTCCCCCGCGCTCTCATCGCACGCCGCAATAAACGCGCGCGATGGAAGAGCCCCGACCGAGGAATCCAATGACCCCGCCCATCATCAACCTGCCGCAACGCCTCGGCCGCTCGCGCCGTCTCGCCTATGGCGCTGCCACCGCCGGCGCCTGGATGGTCTATTTCTATCTCTGGGCACCGCTGGCCACGCTGATCGCCTGGTTCTTCGGCCTGCGCAGCGCGTATACCGAGCTCTACCTGCAGCACAACGCCATCGACCCGTTCGCCCTCGGCGCACTGCCGGTCATCGCCCTGATGGCCGCCATCACCACGGTCGGCTGGGCCGAATACAACCGCCTGCGCTTCGCCAACGCCGACAAGCGCAAACGCCCCCGCACCGTGGCCGAACTGGAAGTGGACCAACGCCTGGGCGCCACCGAACAACTCGGCACCCTGCTCCGCCATAGCCGCATCTCATCGGTGTCGATGGATAAGTCCGCACGGCCGGTGGGGGTGCGGGTGGTGCGGCATCGGTGAGAAAGGTAGCGTTTGCGTAACGACAAACGAGCTAGTGCCTATTTTGCGCGGGCAGGCCCTGCCTCCCAAGCACTCCTCAGACAAGCACTACTCAGAAAGGTATCGGAATGCCTTCACCGGTGACGCCCCGAATCTTGGCAATAACACGCTCAGCGTGTTCTCTCGCCTCACGTTCACTGCGAAATTTGAAGCCACGCAGCCAGAGTATGTGACGTGTCCGGCCTTCGATGCGCCTACTCAAAACGCCGGCCAAGGGCTTGCCCTTTTCATCAGTCTCCACATGGGCGGTCACCGTCCATCCATCAATTTCGCGCATGGTCATATCAATCTGTCCTTAGATGCAGCGGAGGCTGCTTGGCCGCACCGCGGCAAGTCAAGTAACTAGCGGTCCGCCAACTCGCTTCGTTAGCGTCTGCGAGGCGCAAGCGCTTACTTCCTCTGGCACCAACGCGGCATACTTCACCGCATTTCTCTCGGCCGCCTCGGCCCTCATGAGGCTGAAGAAATACGAGCAGCGAAAGAAGCTGAGCTAACCCATGGCGTTCGCATCCTCGCTCGCCTGCCTCCGGTGAGCGCCTAGCTTGAACGGTATCAGACTGGTTCGCGAAGGACGCCGCTAAGGCAGGAATTGGAGGCAGCCTGCATCGGCTAAGACACACGTTCTGCGCGCACATGGTGATCGCTGGAGAACCGCTGCGGTGGGTGCAGATCTTGGCCGGCCATGCCGACTAAGCGACGACGGAGAAGTACTTACGCGCACCTGACGCCGGAGGGTGGCGATGGAGCTGTCAGGAAGTTACGGTCCCAGGTGTGACCACTGTGACCAAGGACTGTGGATAACGGCAAAATATGGCAGCCTCACACTCCGTGCCAAATCTCGAGACGATTGCGTTTGGTGACCCCGGCCCGATTCGAACGGGCGACCTTCCCCTTAGGAGGAACAACGTCGCTAGACTACGACCCAAGCGGAACGAGGCTTTGCACGTAAATTTGGCTTGACTGTGGCGATTCTGTGGTAACGACGGTCCTACTCCCGCCGTTTGCCAAAAAGTGGTGACCCCGGCTGGGTTCGAACCAGCAACCTCGTCCTTAGGAGGGACGCGCGCTATCCAATTGTGCCACGGGGCCATATGTCTAAGGATACAGCGAGACGCTAAGTGAGCAAAGCCAAAGCGGCCGTCAAGCCTGGGCGTACCAAGACCTTCAATGGCACGCTCCCGCGCGGCATCAAGGCCTCCCAGGCCGTTAGCACTGTGGCGGGCGTGACGCTCAGAACCGATGGTCAACTCAGGTGGGAGGCGCGCATCCGCCGCTCACTCAACGGCCAGGTATTGAAGTTCCCGCTGGTGCGCTATCCCGTCGACCCCAAGGCGCCCACGAACACTGAGCATTACATCGATGCTGCTCGGCTCATGGCCGAGGCCTATATCCGCCGTGAGCATCCCTCATTAGAGCTTCGGCAAACGCCCTACGCGCACACGGCAGAGGCCTGGACCTTCGGGGATCTGCTGCGCCGGTTTGTCCAAGAAATCGATGATGGACTGATCAAGCACGCTTCGGTCAGGACCGACCACTCCAATACCTATCTCTTCTTGGGAGGTGGAAAAGGTCTTGGATTGAGCCAAACCGACATGCCCCACCTCACACGCAAGTTGGCCAAGGATCTGACTCAGGATGACTTCTTGGGGCGCCATGCCGGCTCTTTGTGAACTCCTACATCAAGTGAAGCGTCCTCGTTAACTCGATCCACTTGGAAGTAGAGTTCCATCCCAAGGAGCTCTGTATGAAGAAGTCGAAGTTCACCGAAGAACAGATGGTTCGGATCCTCAAAGAAGTCGAGGCCGGTGCAAGGGTTGGCGAGACCTGCCGCAAGCACGGGATCAGCGAGCCGACCCATTACGTCTGGAAGTCCAAGTACGCCGGCATGGAGGTGTCGCAGTTGCGGCATCTGAAGGATGTGGAAGCCGAGTTGGCCCGGATGAAGCGCATGTATGCCGAGTTGGCATTGGATCACCACGCGCTCAAGGACGTGCTGTCGCGAAAAGGTTGAGCCAGGCTCGTCGACTGGAATTGAGTCTGGCCATGCAAACTACTCACGCCTCAGTGCCCGTCGAGCTGATCGGGTGCTGCAGCTGTCCCGATCTGCACGGCATTACCGTCCGCGCCAGCGCGACGATGGCCTGCTCATCGCCGCAATCAAGGCGCACTTGAAGGACAACCCCGGCCACGGTTTTGGCCTGCTGATGGATTGGGCATTGCGACCGCAGGGCTGGGGCAAGACCCGCGCCTAGCGGGTCTATACCGCGCTGAAGCTCAACCTTCCACGTCGCGGCAAACGCCGATTACCTGACCCCATCCGCGCGCCGCTGGAGATCCCGCAAGCGGCAAACCACACTTGGTCGGCGGACTTCATGTCCGATGCCTTGTGGTCTGGACGCCGCTTCCGCACCTTCAACATCAACGATGACTTCAATCGCGAATCGATGAAGATCGAAATCGACACCAGCCTGCCCTCGGCACGGGTCATCCGCGCACTGGACGAATTGGTCGAGCTGCGTGGTGCCCCAAGGCGACTGCGCCTGGACAACGACCCCCGAGTCCATCAGCGCTGCGCTCAGGCAGTGGGCACAGCAGCACGGCGTCACCCTGATCCACATCCAGCCGGGCAAACCTACCCAAAACGCCTACATCGAACGCTTCAACCGCACCTTCCGCAGCGAAGTCCTGGACCGCTTCGTGTTCACCACGCTCGACGAGGTTCGGCGCATGGCAGAGGACTGGCGTCATCGATACAACCACCAACGGCCACATCGATCACTCGGCGGCTTGCCGCCCATCCGCTTCGCAATGGCACAATCAGCAACCACCTCTACTTCTGAGTGACTCGAAGAATCGAGGACGCTTCACCCAGAAACTCGGTCAAGTCCTGTGGGATCCCCAACGTCCGAGACCCCAATACAGTGCACCACTGGCCAACAAGTAAGGAATTAGCACCAAGAGCGAGGCCGTCAACATCCATTCGAATTTGCCGAGTGAGTCAACTGCCCGCTCCCATCGCTCCGGCTTAGCCGCTTTTCGACTGGCATCTGCACGATGCTCCTGCATCAGCAGGTCCGAGCGCATGGCCCAGTAGACCTCACGCTTGATGATCTCCTGCTCTCTTTGCTGAGGCGTCGGCCAAACAACCTGTGTGTAGCTCCACTTCGCCTCGTCGCAATACCACACCACCTCTGGGTCTTTGCGTTGCATGGCCCCGATGCAATCATCAATGGCGCTGAGTGCACGAAAACGAAAAGCATCCTCAATTGCCCAACGCTGTTCGGCACTTCGCTGGGAATTGCGACTATCAATTTCGGCCATCAGGAGCTTGACAAAGATAGATGAGCCAAGACAGATCAAGATGCCCATGAGCATCATGAAGCTAAGGCGCCGCCACACGGTTTTTCTGCTCTGACCAAGCAGTTGGCAAAACAGAGCGAAGCTCGTCTTGGATACTTCCGCAATCAGATCGGTTGCACTCATTACAGCACCAGGGCCACGGCGTGCTATCTGGTCACCCAACCTACGCAAACGCAAACGCCCGCCTGCCATTCCGCAACGAAGGACACAGTTCCACCCACTCTCGATGAGCTGGCTAGAAGCATAGTTGGGAATTGGCTCTAAACCCGCACAGAAATGTCGCAAAAATGCCAACGGACTGATTTAACAAAATCCTCGTTTGGCGAAAACTCGCTAGAAGCTTGACGATGAACGCCGCAGTTACGAAGCTAGGCCTATTCTGCACCTGAGCCCACGGATGAGCCGCCCGCATCTATCTAAGTCCATCGATCAGCTCGAAGAGCTTTACGCAGCGTCGCTCTACGATCCGGCTACGCTCACTGAACTCTCAGAGGAGCTTGGCTTTCGCCGGACCCCTCGTGCGAAGGAGCTTGCTACCGAGGTGGTCAATGCCTTGGATCGCAACCCGGCACCGCCACCCGACGCTCCAAACGAGTCAATGCGTTCTCGTTCTGAGCCGGGCGATACGGCGGAGCATCCGGCTGGGCCCACCATCCCCTCGCCTGACCTCGAACCAGTGAACTACACCAATCGCGCTCCCGACATTCTGGATGCTTGGTCGGCTCTGGAGGTGTTGTCTCCTACGACCTTCAAGCGCCGAGCAGAACTTGCGAGCAACATCGCGCAAAATGTCGTCTCGATTGGACCAGGACTGCCTTGGGATAGAGGCTCAGCCCGCTCCAAACCGAACTTCAAGGTCTACTTTCATATCATACTGGGAACACTTGCAGCCGAGCCCGCTTTCGGCAAGCTTCTAACGCGCTTTCAAGATGCACGCCCCAACCCACCCAACATCAAGGGCGAAGTCGTTCTGGCGTCGATCTTGGTCGACAAAGATGGGCTTCTGGCTGGCGAAATGCCGGTGTCCCTCTCGGCGTTCGGCTGGGGCCTACCTGTGGCGCTGGGCGGCTCATTGCAAAGCTTGGCTGCTTGGACACAGGAGGAAGAACGCCTGATTGAAGGTCTGACCAAGCAGCTCCGACCCGACCCAAGTGGGACGGATACACCGATCGCCTACGCCACAATCCAAAAGGCGTTCTCTTGGCTGGTGCAAACCCTCGGACTCCCTGCCGAGCTGGCGCAGGGCCCGCAATTTGCCGTCGCTGCCTACATAGGCTTTCGTAGCAGCCTCATCCCGGATCCGCTCCTGCTCAACAGCTTCTTCTTGCGCGATCTGGCCCGAGCCAAGGATCGCGCGGTGCGTCAGACGCTTCCGCCCGCATTGGCGCGCTTCTTAGGCCAGACGAAGCCCTCAGAACGCCATGATCTTTTGCATGATCCCCAAGCGCTCGACCAAGCGCTGTCACCCGCTACTACGCCCTTGGGGCGCTGGATCACCCCACCAAACCAGCGTCCTGCGCTCTTGCAGCAAGCGGCGGTAAACCTCGCCTCACAGTTGCCTAAGACGAGCCCCTTGCTGGGCGTCAATGGTCCTCCTGGCACGGGCAAGAGCACGCTACTGCGCGATGTTGTGGCCGATCAGCTGACGCGTCGGGCTGAGGCCATGTGCGCCTTCAATGATCCAAATAAGGCCTTCAAGACCGCATGGAGTAAACGCATCCGAGGCGAAAACCAGGAGCTTTTTGCTCTTGATCCGTCGCTTCGTGGTTTCGAAATGGTCGTAGCAAGCTCGAACAACAAAGCAGTCGAGAACATCAGCGAAGAGATCCCGGCTCTCAAATCAATTGCGTCCGGGAGCACGCTTCGCTACTTCGAACCGTTAGCAACCCAGCTGCTTGGAAAAAACGCCTGGGGTCTTTCGGCAGCTGTCCTAGGAAACGGCGCCAATCGCTCACGCTTTCGAAAGGCGTTTTGGACCGAATCGCATCTTTCATTCAAGACCTACCTGGAACGCGTCAGTGCTATCACGCCGCGCCAAGAATCCGACCCCGAGGGCTTAGCTGAGCTTTGCCAAGCTCCGGCCAATCCAGCTGAGGCGATGGCTCGTTGGCAGCAAACAAAACAGAATTTCCAAACCCGCTCAGCGCAAGTGAGCAAGCGCTTGGCGGAATTGGAGGCACTGCGACAGGCGCTGAGTGCACTGCCCTCTCTTCGGCAGCGCGAAGAACACGCCTCGCGGCAAAGAGCCGATGCTGAGCATAGCGCTGCCACAACGATGGAGACTTGGCAGACAGCACAATCGATATCAACCAACGCCAGGAGCCAGCTTGAAGGCAGCCGGGAAGCGCTGAGCCAACATGAGCGGGATCGTCCTGGTTTGTTCGCCGTGAAACGCCTGTTTGGTTCGACCAGCGTGAAGCAGTGGGAGGCCGCACATACACCCCTTGCTCGCGAGCATGATCAAGCACAAGTTGCCTGTCGGAAATTAAAGTCCGAAGAAGATGCCGCCCTTCAAGCGTCTGAGCAGGCGCGAAAAGCCGCCCATGATACCGCCGCATCTCACGTCACAACAAAGGATGCGCTGGACAAGGTCCTTGCTCGATGCGCAAGCATTCAAGTGGGCGACGGCGCTTGCGTGCTTGATGCGAGCTTCCACGATCTTGCGCACGGCGCCAAGAATTTGGCGTTGCCTTGGCTGGATCGCGATCTTCAAACCCAGCGTTCTGAGCTGTTTGAAGCGGCAATGGATGTCCACCGCGCCTTTATCGATGCGGCGGCCTTACCACTCCTTCGCAACTTGCAGGGGCTTGTGGGCAGCAACTTCAAGCTCGGGGCTGATCGCAAGCAACTGGTAGCAGATCTGTGGGCGAGCTTGTTCCTTGTGGTGCCAGTCATTTCCACTGCTTTTGCATCAGTCGAGCGTATGCTCAACCAGCTCCCTGATGAGAGCCTAGGTTGGTTGCTCGTCGATGAAGCTGGCCAAGCAACGCCTCAGTCGACCGTTGGTGCACTGCTTCGAACCAAGCACGCGCTCATTGTGGGCGATCCATTGCAGGTAGAGCCCGTGGTCCCGCTGCCGCCCGTCCTCACGCAAGCAGTGATGCGCGAGTTCAGGGTTGATCCGGATCGCTTTGCTGCTCCCAACGCTTCTGCCCAAACGCTTGCTGACGATGGCAGCCTGCACTGCGCACGCTTTGAAACCACATCAGGTTCGCGCATGGTTGGCGCGCCTCTCTTGGTGCATAGGCGTTGTGCCTCGCCGATGTTCGATATTTCTAACCGGGTTGCTTACAACAACCTCATGGTGCAAGCCAAAGTGCCTGACGCTTCGCTCATCCGGGATGTTTTGGGTCCTTCACGCTGGATCGATGTTCGCGGAAGTGGGCGCGATAAGTATTCGCCTGAGGAAGGCGAGCAGGTGATCGCGCTCTTGCATTCATTGCACGCAGCTAACATTGAGCCTGATCTCTATATCGTCACGCCATTCGTCGTGGTTCAGGACGAACTTCGAGATTTGATCCGTCGCTCAGGCTTGCTCACCGGCTGGGTGGATAGCGATTACGATTGGACCAAAGAGCGTATTGGCACCGTACACACTGTCCAAGGTCGCGAAGCCCAGGCTGTGATCTTCGTGCTGGGCGCTCCGCAAGCTGCCCAGCATGGTGCGCGAGGATGGGCTGGATCGACGCCAAACCTCCTCAATGTTGCAGTCACGCGCGCCAAGGAGGCGGTGTATGTCATTGGCAATCGATCACTTTGGTCAGGAGCCGGGCACTTCGCGATGCTCGAGCAGATGCTTTGAACCTCCGAACGTAGCCACACCTACAACGGCAAAAGCAGTGAATAGACTCAGTTTGTCGCGGCATGAGCATGAACCGGTATCCGGAACCGGGGCTAGGCCGGGAATTTGGTAAAGGTCCGGCTGCTTATGCAGTCATCTCCCGGTGCCCAGCGGCATTGGCTTAGAGGCAGCTATTTTACAAATGAGGGGTTGCTTTGAGTCTTTCAGCCAATCAAATTACAGGACGGGCCGCTGAACTCGAGGTTGAGCAGCTCTTCAACAGTTGGGGATGGGTGGTCGGCACAGACCACATTGACGATGGCTACGACCTTCTCGTTATGCCTGATCGCGCTCTTTACAAGGGCGCTCGATTTTCGGTCCAAGTCAAGGGGGAGGCGAAAATTGGCAAGAAGCGTAGCGTTACAGCACCGGTTGCTAAGAAGCGTCTTCTTCACTACGCGGAAGATCCACAGCCCGTTATTATCGTCAGGCGCACCGGTAATGGGGAGCTCTATTGGGTTCACGCGCAGGCGTGGGCCAAAGCCAATCCAGGTCGATTGAGCGGCTCAGGCAATGCGGGTGTGCGGATGGACCTCAATCAAAAACTTAACGAACGCGAGAGCTTCGAACACTTCCTCCAAGCAAGTCTAACGCCAGTTGCACAGCGGCCTCATGCATTAGCTGAACTTGCGGAAGATCGTCGCATCTACCTTAACTCTCTTGATCCTAGCCTTGAGGTTGAAGTTGGACTCGTCGATGGGCATGAGTGCTTCACTGTCCGGGCTACTGTGGACAATTCCAAAGCCCGCATCCAATTTCAAGCTGCTGCCGGCGAGGCTAACTTAAAAGCTTTGTCTGACGCCATTAGGCTAGGTAAGCCTGCAGAGATCCAGGTGGAAGATGTACGCTCGATGGGGTCTCCCCTTCTCTCCACTCTCGGCTTAGATTCCAGGTCCGGTGGAACGATATCAATCGAACCAACTCAACGCCGCACAGGATTCATTCGCCTGCATGCGGGTGAACGTCAAACTGTATCTTCGCCAACCGTTACGCTTCCCGCTGAACTCTTCATTGGGCAGGAAGGCGCGTCGGTGCTGGCATGTCATCCAGATCGCCTCATGGATATGTCTGCCGACTTCCATCAACAAGGTGCCATGAGGGGAAAAGTAGATTGGCACATCAATTGGAGTGATGTGAGATTGTCATCGGTTCTCATGCGAGATCTCACCGCGCTTCGCGATTGGGAGTCATGGGCGACGTCAGTGGAGATCAAGCAGTGTGCAAGGATTGAATTTAGTTTCGAAGGTGCGCACCACGTTCTTCCCATTACGCTGGCCACGGCGCCGGAGCTCCAATCGCTGATAAATACCGCCCGAACGTTTGGGAGGCTCCACCTTGTGGCCGACGCCGTCCAATCTTCTTTCCAATTGCCGCCTGGCTATGACATCACACCGGGCGAAATGGGAGATATCGAGCTTGCTTATGCACTCTTGAAGGGCGAGACGCTATCAGTTGTCATGGGACCACTTGAGTTTGAAGCCAAGGCACCGTTTGAAGCTAAAGATTACGAAATCTTAGTTCAAACGACGCTTCGAATTGAGATTGGCGAACTGCTTCTTGCCGAGCTTCCCGTCAAGATCGAACTTCCCGATTTCAAGGTAGCGCCGCTGGATGGATCGCCGATGCACAAGCTCACAAAGGAAGGAAAGCACCTCGGCATGCTTTCGCACGACGACCACTCCACCGCTCCACGCTCCACAGACTTAGAGAATAAAGTTCGGAAGATGCAACTCTGATGACTTTGAACAGCCGTGAATTTGGTCATACCTTCAGCGTGCGATCAACGGAAGAACAGCAAAGGCGACCAAATCTCGTTCTAACCTGCGCTACTTTCAATCTATTACTTAAAAATCCCAGCTTGCAACCGACAAGAGGTTATCATGGATCCGATCACTGCAGCGTCAGGCTTAGCCACCATCGTCTCGCTTGCTTCCGACTTCGTAGCGCAGCGCAAATCTTCTCGCGACGCAGAGATCGAAGAGTTCAAATCCTGGCTTGCTACGAAAAGGCATGATGATGTGATTGCCCTGCTCGAATCAAACCAAATAACCGCTTCAAGCACAAAAACCTTCCTTAGAGAGTCGCATCAAAATTTAATGAAACGACTGGATGACTTAAATGACCTTCTAATTCACATCAGAGCTAATGGCGCAACCCCTGTTTCACAAGCGCCATCAGCAATTGAAACCATAACACTGGGCGAACTAAACAAATTTACTGGCACACCAAGTGATCAGGAGGCTTTGGCCACGCGCATTGCGCTCCACGCGATTGAACAAGAGGCTGTTCAATTCAAGGTAAACTTGGAAAAAACGGTGGTTAGCATAGCGGCCAATGACCAACTTCTCCTTGCCCGATACGAACAGTCGCGGATAAAGCTAGCCAAAGAGCTTGAAGAAAGGCTTACGTTTCTCACCTCTCCTCTTGCTCAAGACGCATGGCGTTACTTTTTAAGCACGACTCAAGATTGGAATTTGGCAATCGGAAAATTCATAAAACTTGCAAGCCTTGACCCTAACGATCACCATTCTGGGAAGAAGATAGATGTGTGGCGAACCGAGGAACCTGAGGTATTTTCAGGAATTTATCTAAATTCCGAAGAGATTTCTGCAATGCTAAATCACTTGGATTTTTCCTCTATGCGGGATTTAGCTATGGGTTCTCATTGGCGCGCAGCGATCGATCTGCCCAGCGAAATGATCACATGGCACGTAATTCCTGCGATCACCATTGCATTACGCGCAAAAAACATTGATATCCAGAGCGATATATTGGCTCTTCACGACTGGCACATCGGCGAGGGCTAGTTTGCAAGACATTTTAAGCTTGCCTATGAAGCATAGCGGCCCTTTGGGCGCAGCAACAGATGGTGGGTAGTCATCTTAAATTACTAGTTTCCACGGTGGCGCCCGGAAAGCCAGAAGTGTTGAGCGTATTGCTGTTTAAGGCACAGAACTCAACCACATCAGGATTATAGCGTCGCGGAAGCCAACGAGAAGCCCTACGAAATTTCGAAGTTCTTCAAAACATCCAATTCATCGGCCAGCACCACTCACAAGCGAGCACTGCGAGATGGACGCTTTTCCATTGAATTTGGCGTTGACCCACCCACTGAAAACTAAGCCACAGTAAAGTAGAGACTTCGGCAGCATGGGCCCCCGTAGCAACGAGGATTCAAGCGATGAAGAAGTCACGATTTACTGAAGAGCAGATGGCCTACGCGCTCAAGCAGGCCGAGCTGGGGATGGCGGTCGGGGAGATCTGCCGGAAGATGGGCATAGCCGAGGCCACGTTCTACGTGTGGCGCAAGAAATAGGGTGGGCTGGGCCCGTCCGAGCTCAAGCGCCTGCGGCTGCTGGAAGAGGAGAATCGCAAGCTCAAGCAACTGGTGGCCGACCTGAGCCTGGCCAAGGCGATGCTGCAGGAGGTGGTCACAAAAAAGCTCTGAGGCCTGCCCAGCGACGTTCCTGGGTAGGCCAGCTGCGTGAGCGTTTTGGGGTCAGCCTGCGCCGCGCGTTGCAAATGATGTCGATGTCCCAGTCCAGCTACTCCTACAAGGCCAAGGCGCGGGACTGCAGCGTGGTGCGCATGCGAATGCGGGAGATCGCCTTGAGCCGTGTTCATTACGGGTGCGAGCGGGTTTTCGTGATGCTGCGCCGGGAAGGCTGGCGGGACAACCACAAGCGCATCCATCGCATTTACAAGGAGGAAGGCCTGTCTTTAAGGCATTGTCGGCCTCGTCGCAGTCGCAGTGCACGCCGACGGCAACCGATCAAAGTGGCCACTGCGCCCAATCCCCTGTGGGGCATGGACTTCGTCAGTGATGCGCTGTTCGATGGCCGTCGCTTCCGGTTGTTGCCGGTACTGGATCACTTCACGCATGAGTGCCTGGCCATCGTCGTAGACCAGTCCTTGCGGGCCGACGATGTGGCCGAGGCAGTGACACGGTTGGCCGCTCAACGCGGCAAGCCGGAGGCGATCAAGGTGGATAACGGCAGCGAGTTTGCCGGCAAGGTGATGGACCGCTAGGCGTATGAAAACGGCGTGGAGCTGGACTTCTCCCGCAGAGGGACACCGACCGACAACGCGCTGGTGGAAA
This sequence comes from Xanthomonas sp. WHRI 8932A, assembly GCF_035012785.1. Lineage (NCBI taxonomy): Bacteria > Pseudomonadati > Pseudomonadota > Gammaproteobacteria > Lysobacterales > Lysobacteraceae > Xanthomonas > Xanthomonas sp. WHRI 8932A. The sequence continues at coordinate 161,775 of NZ_JAYGQQ010000007.1, read as the reverse complement.
GCTTCAACGGGCGCCTGCGGCAGGAGTGCCTGAATGAGCACTGGTTCTTGTCACTGGCCGACGCGCGGAGCAAAATCGAAGCGTGGCGGCGCTTCTATAACGAGGAGCGACCCCACAGTGCACTGGCATGGAAAACCCCTGAGGAATTCGCCCGAAATTGCGGGTCCCAAGCGAATTCCCAGGCGCCGTAGAAGGTCGAATTCTCTACTTTCGAATGGCAAGGTAATCGGGGGTGGGTCAATCAACCCCGGACTCTAAACCAGACCGCTACTCAGGGCGGGGGGACGTCGAACGCACAACGCCAAATCACTTGTCGATACACCCGCGCCAGAGTCACTTGCCAACCAGACTTGTGCTTTGACCGCGAAGCACATGTGCGACCTCTTCGGGCCGAAGTGCATAGCGCTGCGGATACAACTCTCGAAGCGTTTGAAGCGCGCTTGCAGACATGCGAGATGGGCCATCCCTAGACTCATTACAATTGTCTTATAGCGTAGCTAAAGAGACCTTGGAAGCCGTGGCAATGCTGTGACGAACAAGCGCTTTTAGAAGCTGCTTTACGTTGTCTAGACCTGCATAGCGCCCACTGCAAGGTCAGCCGTACGCCTTATGAAACAGGAGGTTAGACCAGATAAAGGTGGTCCTTCAATTTCCCCTCTTCCTTAGGAGGGGGACGCTCTATCCAGCTGAGCTACGGGGCCAAGGGCGGCATTGTCGCATGTTCAGCCAGCTTGCCAAGCCGGCCGGGGGTGGGTGGAGCCTGCTAAAATCGGCGGCTACCCGTGTCGCTGCCGGCCTTGGCTACCGCGCGACCGCCACTGTTTCCAGGAGATTCCATGTCCGCTGACCTGCTCAAGGCGCTCGACCTCGCTGCGTCCAATTCCGGCACTTACCTCGGCGAGGCGACCTGGTCGCAGGCCACCGGCGCCGGCGTGCTGCAGCCGCTCAATCCGACCACCAACGTGGTCATCGCCGATGTGCAGGCGACCACGCCGGACGACTACGAGCTGATCGTGGCGCGCGCGCAGGCGGCCTTCAAGGTGTGGCGCACCACCCCGGCGCCGCGTCGCGGTGAGGCAGTGCGGTTGTGTGGCGAGGCGCTGCGCAAGCACAAGGATGCACTCGGTTCGCTGGTGGCCTTGGAAATGGGCAAGAGCAAGCCCGAAGGCGATGGCGAAGTGCAGGAGATGATCGACATCGCCGACTTTGCCGTGGGCCAGAGCCGCATGCTCTACGGCTACACCATGCATTCGGAGCGTCCCGGTCACCGCATGTACGAGCAGTACCAGCCGCTGGGGCTGGTGGGCATCATCAGCGCGTTCAACTTCCCGGTGGCGGTGTGGGCGTGGAATGCGTTTTTGGCGGCGATTTGCGGCGATATCTGTATCTGGAAGCCGTCCAACAAAACGCCGCTGACCGCGATCGCCACGATGAAGATCTGCAATGCGGCATTGAAAGACGCCGGTTTCCCGGACATCTTCTTCCTGATCAACGATGCCGGCACGGCGTTGTCGGAAAAGCTGGTCGAAGACACCCGCATCCCGCTGATCAGCTTCACCGGCTCGACCCAGATCGGTCGTGTGGTGGCCGAGAAGGTTGCGCACCGCCTGGGCCGTTGCCTGCTGGAGCTGGGCGGCAACAACGCCATCATCCTGGACGACACCGCCGACCTGAAGCTGGCGATCCCCGGCATCGTATTCGGCGCGGTCGGCACCGCCGGGCAGCGCTGCACCACCACGCGCCGCTTGATCGTGCATGCGTCCATCTACGACAACGTGCTGGCGACGCTGGTCAAGGCGTACAAGCAGCTCGACAGCAAGATCGGCGACCCCACCGACCCGGCAAACCTGATGGGCCCGCTCAACAGCCGCGGCGCGGTGGAGCAGTTCCTGGCTTCGATCGCCAAGGCCAAGGCCGCCGGCGGCACGGTGGAAGTGGGCGGCACCGCGATCGATCGCCCGGGCAACTTCGTGCTGCCGGCGATTGTCACCGGGCTGCAGAACAGCGACGCGGTGGTGCAGCACGAGACCTTCGCCCCCATCCTGTACGTGATGAAGTACAGCACGCTGGATGAAGCGATCGATCTGCAGAACGGCGTGCCGCAGGGCCTGTCGTCGTCGATCTTTACCCAGGACCTGAAAGCGGCCGAGAAGTTTCTGTCTGCTGCGGGCAGCGATTGCGGCATTGCCAACGTCAACATCGGCACCTCCGGTGCGGAGATCGGCGGCGCGTTCGGTGGCGAGAAGGAAACCGGCGGCGGTCGCGAGTCCGGCTCGGATGCGTGGAAGGTCTACATGCGTCGCCAGACCAACACCATCAATTACTCCGACTCGCTGCCGCTGGCACAGGGCATCAAGTTCGATCTGTAATCGATGGCATCGCAGCGCGCCCGGCCATGGCCGGCGCGCTGCAGCTGTCACATGGCCACCCTCTGCTACGGGCGGCCTGCAATCGCGATAAAGAGAGCGGTACGCGCCACCCCGCAGCGGTTCGCCAAGGGCCGATGACGTCTCGGCCGGGACCGGAGCCCATTCGGTAACGCCTCCCTGCCCCACGCAATCAGACAGTTCAGGCCCCTCTTCCCGGCCACTGATGGCCCGGCGATCGCGTTTCCGCCGCAGACGGCACGCCATTCGGGCGGCCGCTCTGGGATAATCGGCCCACGCCAGCCCTCTGCTGCCGCCAATCTCTAGGAGTTCATGATGAACGTTGTCGTTCGACAGACCAGTGCCATGGCGATCGTCAGCCTGGTCGCAGGCATTCTCGGCTGGACGCTGATCCCGTTCCTCGGCAGCGTGTGCGCCATCATCACCGGCCACCTGGCGCGCGCAGAAATCCGCCGCAACCCGCAGGGGCTGGAAGGCGACGGCTTGGCGATCGGCGGGCTGATCCTCGGCTGGCTGGCAGCGGCCATGTGGCTGATCGGCATTGCAATCTTTGTCCTGTTCTTTGGCGGCATGGCCTGGCTTGCGGCCGCAAACAGTTGAGCATGGCCGCGCCCTCCTCGGCCCAGCGTTTCAACGACCGCGTGGCGGCCTATGTGCGCTACCGGCCCAGTTATCCGCCGCAGTTGCTGCGCTGGCTGCATGACGAACTTGGCATCACCCCAGCGACCGCGGTGGCCGATATCGGCGCCGGCACCGGCATTTCCAGCCGGTTGTTTCTGGAAGCCGGCTATGCGGTCACGGCAGTGGAGCCGAATCCGGCCATGCGTGAGGCCGCGCAGCAATGGCTGGCGGGTTTCCCCAAGTTTCAGGCCATCGATGGCACGGCCGAAGCCACCGGGCTGGCCGATGCCAGCATGGGTCTGGTGTCTGCCGCGCAGGCCTTCCACTGGTTCGACACCCAGGCCATCCGTGCCGAATGGGCGCGCGTGCTGCGGCCCGACGGGCTGGCGGTGATCTACTGGAACTCGCGCGAGCTGGACACCACCGCCTTCTTGCGCGGCTACGAGCAACTATTGCTGGACTACGGCACCGACTACTCGGCAGTGGCAGAGCGCTACCAGGACGATGCGACCATGCAGGCCTGGTTCGGCGATGGGTTCCGTGCGATGGCGCGCTTTCCCAATGTGCAGCGACTGGATTTCGACGCACTGCGCGGCCGCCTGTTGTCGTCTTCATACGCGCCGCTCGCACACGACCCACGCCATGCGCCGATGCTCGCCGCGCTGCGCACGCTGTTCGACGCGCATGCACAGGACGGGCAGATCGACTTCCAATACCAGACCCGCGTGTTCGCAGGAAAATTGAACTGACCCCATGTATTCGCTTGCCCGCCCCCTGCTGTTCACCCTCGATGCCGAGCGCGCGCATGCGCTGGCGCTGCGCTCCATCGACATCGCCTACCGCACCGGCACCACGTCGCTGCTGGCCAAGCAACCGGTCCCGCTGCCGACGCCGGCATTCGGGCTGATGTTTCCCAACCCGGTCGGCCTTGGCGCCGGCCTGGACAAGAACGGCGAACACATCGATGCGCTGCTGGCGTTGGGCTTCGGCTTCATCGAGATCGGCACGGTGACTCCGCGCGCGCAGGAGGGAAACCCGAAGCCGCGCATGTTCCGGTTGCCGGAATATCAGGCGGTGATCAACCGCATGGGCTTCAACAATCTGGGCGTGGATGCGCTGGTCGCCAATGTGCAACGTGCGCGCCGACGCGGCGGGCTGCTCGGCATCAACATCGGCAAGAACAAGGACACGCCCAACGAAGACGCGACCAGCGACTACCGCTATTGCATGGAGCGCGTGTATCCGCTGGCCGACTACATCACCGTCAACATTTCCTCGCCCAATACCGCCGGCTTGCGCGAGCTGCAAGAAGAACAGGCGCTGCGTCGGCTGATTTCCGATCTGCGCGAAACCCAGGAAGCATTGGCTGCGCAACATGGCAAGCGCGTGCCGATGCTGGTAAAGGTGGCGCCGGATCTCAACGACCGCGACATCGATGCCGCCGCACGCGTGTTGGCCGATCTGGCGGTGGATGGCGTGATCGCTACCAACACCACGGTGACGCGCACCTTGATAGCCAATCATCCGCTGGCTGGTGAGGCCGGCGGCTTGTCCGGCGCGCCGTTGCTGGGGCAATCCACCCTGGTGCTACGACGCTTGCGCGCACGCCTGCCCGAGTCGATTCCGTTGATCGGCGTGGGCGGCATCAATTCTGGCGCCGATGCATTAGCCAAAATGGCGGCCGGTGCGAGCCTGGTGCAGTGCTATAGCGGCCTGGTGTATCGCGGTCCGCCGTTGATCGGCGAGTGCGTCGACGCCATCCGTCGTCGTCGCGAAGCGCCCAGCGGTGGCGCGGTTTCGCCGCTATGAGCGATGCAGTGCAGACCGGCTGGAGCTTGAGCGCGCATGCGCCGCTGCGTGCGCTCAACACGTTTCATGTCGAGGCAACGGCGCGCTGGTTGCTGAGCATCCACACGCCCGAGGCATTGCCGCAGGCGCTGGCCGCGCCTGAGGTTGCCGAGCTTCCATTGCTGGTGCTTGGCAGCGGCAGCAATGTGCTGTTGGCCGGCGACCCGCAAGGTTACGTGCTGTGTTTCGAAAATCGCGAGATCGCCATCATCGCGCACCACGCCGACCACGCCATCGTGCGCGCCGGGGCCGGTGTGAACTGGCATGCGTTGGTGCTGTATTCGTTGCAGCAAGGCTTGTCGGGCCTGGAAAATCTGGCATTGATCCCCGGCACTGTCGGCGCCAGCCCGATCCAGAACATCGGTGCCTACGGCGCGCAGGTGGGCGACTTCATCCACGTGGTGGAAGCGTTCGATCGGCTTAGCCAGCAGTTTGTGCGGATGACCGCGGCCGAGTGTGCATTCGCCTACCGCGACAGCGTGTTCAAGCAGCAGCCCGAGCGTTATCTGATTGTGGCGGTGGAATTCAATCTGCCGTTGCTGCATGAACTACGCCTTGATTACGCCGGCATTCGCGAAGAATTGGCCAGCATGGGCGCCGAACTGGCGGGCGCGGCCGACGTGGCGCAGGCGGTGATCAACATCCGTCGACGCAAGCTGCCGGACCCCGATGTGCTGGGCAATGCAGGCAGTTTTTTCAAGAATCCATTGTTGCCCAGCGAACAGATCGCCGCGTTGCAGGCCACCTTCGCCGACATGCCGGTGTATCCCGGCGAGCAGCCAGGCCAGGGCAAGTTATCGGCCGCGTGGTTGATCGAGCAATGCGGCTGGAAGGGCCAGCGCGAAGGCGATGCCGGCGTGTCCCCCGACCACGCGTTGGTGCTGGTCAACTACGGCACTGCCAGCGGCGCGCAGTTGCTCGACTTTGCGCGGCGCATCGCCGAATCGGTGCGCGAGCGTTACTCGGTGATCCTGGAACCGGAGCCACGCATCATCGGGGCGCATTGGTGACTGCTGCATCGGCGCCCGTGCGCGCCGCCGTCTGGATGCTGATCAGCACACTCGCGTTCGGCCTGATGGCCATCACCATCCGACTGGCATCGAAGAATATCGCCACTACCGAGATTGCATTCTTCCGCAATGCATTCGGGTTGCTGGCATTGCTGCCGTTGCTCATCGGCCCCGGCAAGACGCTGCCGCGTACACGCCAACTGCCGCAGTATCTGGCACGCACGTTGATTGGCCTGGCCTCGATGCTGTGCGGGTTCTGGGCCATCGGGCATCTGCCGCTGTCGCAGGCGATTTCGCTGTCCTATTCCACGCCATTGTTCGTCACCGTGCTGGCGGTGGTGTGGCTGCAAGAGCAGGTGCGCATGCGGCGCTGGCTGGCGGTGGCGGCCGGGTTTATCGGTGTGCTGGTGATTTTGCGCCCGGGCTCATCCACCTTCAGTCCGGGGCTGTTGATTGCATTGCTGGCTGCAGTGATCAGCGCCATCGTCGCGATCCAGATCAAGCAACTGTCGCGAAGCGACGACTCGGATACGGTGGTGTTCTACACCTATGTGTTCTGGGTGCCGATGTCGCTGATTCCGGCGCTATTCCAGTGGACGTTGCCGCACGGCATCGACTGGTTGTGGCTGGTGGCGACCGGCATCTTCGGCACTGTCGGGCAGTTGTTCTGGACGCGTGCGCTGAAGATGGGCGAAGTGTCCGCGCTGCAGCCGATCAGCTTCATGCAGCTACCGCTGGTGGCCTTGCTGGGCTGGTGGTTGTTTGGCGAGGCCATCGAGCGTCACACCTTGATTGGCGCGGCCATCATCATCGGTGCCAACGTCTACATCGCCCATCGCGAAGCGGTGCTGGCACGTCGTGCTGCCACGCATGCCCCGGTGGAGGGCGCAAAACCGGGCGAGTGACGCGACAGCGATGGGCAGTACGCGCGCAGTGCGCTTGGTCTCACGCGTCATCATGCGCACCACACCCAAGGCAGTGGCGTCACGGCGCACGAGCAATTACCGGCGGCCATCTGGCACTGCTGTCACGCGACTGAGGTCGTATGCGACCATGCAGGCGAACACGGTTGCGCCAGGACACTGCACGTGAAAACCATCGGGATGATCGGCGGCATGAGCTGGGAGTCCACCCTGCCCTACTACCGACATATCAACCAGGCCATTCGCCGCGAACGTGGCGGGCTGCATTCGGCCCGATTGTTGCTGTACAGCGTCGACTTCCACGACATCGAACGCCTGCAGCACGCCGGCGACTGGGAAGGCGCAGGACGCGAGATGGCGGCCGCCGCGCGTGCGCTGCACGCTGGCGGCGCGGACTTCATCGTGCTGTGCACCAACACCATGCACTGCGTTGCCGATGCGATCACCGCAGCAACGCCACTGCCGTTGCTGCACATCGCCGATGCCACCGCCGATGCCTTGCTCGCGGCAGGCATCACCCAGGTCGGCCTGCTCGGCACGCGCTTCACCATGGAGCAGCCGTTCTATCGTCAGCGTCTGGAAGCACGTGGGCTGACGGTGTCGATACCGCCTGCCGATGCACGCGCGGAACTGCATCGGGTGATTTACGAGGAGCTGTGCCAGGGCGTGATCGATGCCGGGTCGCGCACGTATTTTCGTCAGGTCATGGCCGAACTCGACCGGCAAGGCGCGCAAGCGATCGTGCTTGGCTGCACCGAGATTTCATTGCTGGTGGATGCCGACGATGCAGCGCGGCCGCTGTTCGATACCACCGTGCTGCATGCCGAAGCAGCGGCGTTGGCAAGCCTGCGCGCTTGATGCGTTACCACGGGCGCAGGCACCACGCGTTTACCGAAACCCGCATACGTGCCATCCAACACAAGCATGCAAGCTGGACTCTCTTGGCGCGCTAGCATTGCCGCCTGCACTTGTACTGCTGCCCACGCGCATGCGCGCCATCACCCGCTACAGGATGTCACGCCTTGAAGACCCAGCCATCCACAGGCATTGCACCGAAGCCGCACCTGAAACGCGGCGACTACAAGACGCTGGCCTTGTCTGCGCTGGGCGGCGCGCTGGAACTGTACGACTTCATCATCTTCATCTTTTTTGCCGCGGTGCTGGGCGAATTGTTCTTCCCTCCCGGCATCCCGGAGTGGATGCGCCAGCTGCAGACCTTCGGCATCTTTGCCGCCGGTTATCTGGTGCGTCCGCTCGGCGGCATGGTGATGGCCCATTTCGGCGACCTGCTCGGTCGCAAACGCATGCTCGGCCTGAGCCTGCTGCTGATGGCGTTGCCAACGCTGTGCATCGGCCTGTTGCCGACCTACGCGCAGATCGGCATCGCTGCGCCGCTGCTGCTGCTGGGCGCGCGCCTGTTGCAGGGTGCCGCAATCGGCGGTGAGGTGCCCAGCGCCTGGGTGTTCGTCGCCGAGCATGTCCCCGCGCACCGCACCGGACTCGCCTGCGGCACCCTGACCGCCGGCCTGGCCGGTGGCGTATTGCTCGGCTCACTGGGCGCCGGCGCCCTCAACCGCCACTTCAGCCCTGCCGAGATCGCCGACTATGCCTGGCGGCTGCCGTTCCTGGCGGGCGGCGTATTCGGGCTGGTATCGGTCTACTTGCGGCGCTGGCTGCACGAGACGCCGGTGTTCGCAGAACTGGTCGCCATGCGTGCGCTGGCGCGCGAAACCCCGCTCAAGCTGGTGCTGCGCGATCATCGGCCTGGCGTGCTGCTGTCGTTGGCATTGACCTGGATGGTGGCCGGCGGCGTACTGGTGGTGTCGTTGATGACACCTGGCCTGTTGCAGAGCAGTTACCACTACCCGGCGGCAGTGGCGCTGCAGGCAAATAGTCTGGCGATCGTGCTGCAGGCTGCGGGGTCGGTGGTGGCCGGTGCGTTGGCCGACCGTTACGGCAATGGGCGCGTACTGCTCATCGGCAGCGTCCTGCTGGGCGTTTCGGCATGGTTGTTCTACCGCCTGGCCGGCGATCCACAGCTGGTGTTTCCGTTGTATGCGCTGCTGGGCGCCGCACTGGGCGTGCTTGGGGTGATCCCGCGCATCATGGTCGGGGCGTTCCCGCCGGAAGTGCGCCTGTCCGGCGTGTCGTTCGCCTACAACCTGGGCTATGCCGTATTTGGTGGGCTGACACCGCTGCTGGTGGTGATGCTGGCCAAGCAACATCCCATGGGACCGGGCTATTACATGGTGTTACTGGCAGTGATCGGCACGACGGTTGGATTGCAGCTATCGCGACGGGAACGTGCCGGCCATCCGTCTGCGTAGAGCGGCATCTGACAGAACGAGCAATCGTTGACCGGGGCGTCCAGCGCGGAGCAACCGAATACAACGTGCACATGCCGCACCGAACATCAGCCGCGCATGCCTGCCCATTGCGCAGTCGCCCGGTTACCCTGGCTTAGCCCGACACGACCGGGCGACGCCAATGCGGCCGCCGTGCGCCGCGGAACATCACCAGATACAGCCCCACCACCCATACCAACGCCGCCGACCAGCCGCCGAGGATGTCGGAGGGATAATGCACGCCTAGATAGATGCGCGAAATGCCCACCAACGCGGCGAACAGACTGGCGGCGATGGTCACCGGCCAACGCCAGCGCGTGCGCCATGCCAGCGCGATGACCACGGCGGCGAGCGTCATCGAGCCCATCGCGTGGCCACTGGGAAAGCTGAACGTGCTTTCCGGCGCGATCGACTCCCACAAACTGGGCCGATCGCGTTGGAAGAACTGCTTGGCGCCCATGTTCAACAACGCCGAACCAGCAAATCCCAGCGCCGCAAAGGTGCCCTCGCGCCAGCGCCGCAGCGCCAACAACACCACCACGATCGCGATATCGATCGGGATCACGCCGTACTGGTAGCCCACCTTGGAAATCACGCCGAAAAACGCATCAAGCCCGGGCGTTGCGATGCTACGCATGCTCCACAGCAAGGGTTCGTCGAAATAGAAGTTTTCCAGCTCATGCACTTCATCGGCCAGGTCCACGAACAGACCCAGCGGCAGCAGTACGCCGGCAAACAACAGCGCCATGCGCCATGCATTGTTGCGCAGCCAGACGCTGAAACCGGCCGGCGATTCAGCCGGCGCGGCGGACATACGTGCGTTCGACGTACTGATCGATCAGATCGATGAATTCATACGCGATGTTTTCGCCACGCAAGGTGACGCTTTTTTCGCCATCGATGAACACCGGCGCCGACGGCGCTTCGCCCGTGCCCGGCAACGAGATGCCGATATTGGCGTGGCGCGATTCGCCCGGGCCGTTGACCACGCAGCCCATCACCGCCAGGGTCATGTTCTCGGCGCCGGGGTTGGAAATCTTCCACTCCGGCATCTTGGCGCGCACATGGTTCTGCACCACGCCGGCCAACTCCTGGAAGAACTCGGAGGTGGTACGGCCGCAGCCCGGGCACGCAGTGACCATCGGAGTGAAGGCGCGTTGGCCGGTGGTCTGCAGCAGCTCCTGTGCGACCACCACTTCCTGGGTGCGCGACTGGCCCGGTTCCGGCGTCAACGAAATGCGGATGGTGTCGCCGATGCCTTCCTGCAGCAGCACGCTCAACGCCGCGGCCGAGGCCACGATGCCCTTGCTGCCGATGCCGGCTTCGGTCAGGCCCAGGTGCAACGCGAAATCGCAGCGCGTCGCCATGTCGCGATACACCGCAATCAGCTCCTGCACGCCGGATACCTTGGCCGACAAGATAATGCGCTCGCGCGACAAACCCAGCTCCACCGCACGCTCGGCCGAATCCACCGCAGACCGGATCAGCGCCTCACGCAATACGCGGCTGGCGTCCCATGGCGTGTCGCGCTTGGAATTTTCGTCCATCAGCTGCGCGGCCAGCGACTGGTCCAGCGAGCCCCAGTTGGCGCCGATGCGCACTGGCTTGTCGTATTTGATTGCGAATTCGATCAGCTGCGCGAATTGCAGATCCTTCTTCTTGCCGAACCCGACGTTGCCAGGATTGATGCGGTACTTGGCCAACGCTTCGGCACAGGCCGGCTCGGCAGCGAGCAGCTGGTGGCCGTTGTAATGGAAGTCGCCGATCAGCGGCACTTCGATCCCCATCATGCGCAGCTTGTCGACGATGCGCGGGATGGCGGCGGCGGACTCGGCGTTGTTGACGGTCAGACGTACCATCTCCGAGCCGGCGCGCCACAGTTCGGACACCTGTTTGACGCTACCGGCGATGTCGGCGGTATCGGTGTTGGTCATCGACTGGACGACCACCGGGTGGCCGCCGCCCACGATCACACTGCCGATCTTGACGGCCTGAGTGATGCGGCGCGGCCAGGCGGTGGCGTCGGCGGGAGGGGTTGGGCGGGTCACGGCGTCATACATGGCGCTATTTTAGCCTGTCCGTCGTCCGCTCACAGCTGAAGCGTCGTGCGGGCCGCCATCCCGGCCGATGCGACGGTTTGTCGCAGGCCATCACGTCCCTGAGCGCATAGCATTGCCCAGATGAACAGCTCCGACGCTTCCTTCCTGCGGACCCTGTGTAGCCTGCGCTGGCTCGCCACCGCCGGCCAGGCCGCCACCATCCTGGTCGCCTCCGGCCTGATGGGCTTGCACCTGCCGCAACAACCGCTGTGGGCCGGCGTCGCCGCGCTGGCGGTGTTCAACCTGTATGCGCAGCTGCGCGTGGCGCATCGCGGCGCGGTGAGCCCGGCCACCGAGTTCGGCCACATCCTGGTCGATGTGACGGTGCTGACCTGGATGGTGGGCTGGAGCGGCGGCATCGCCAACCCGTTCGGCTCATTGTTCCTGGTGCTGATCGCGCTGGCCGCGCTGGCCCTGCCGCTGAGCTGGGCGATGGCCGTGGCGGCGTCGTGCGTGGCCGGCTATGTGATCAGCGCCGCGTTCGGCCTGCCGTTGCCGTACGGCAGCTTCGACCCGCTCAGCCTGCACATGTGGGGCATGGCGGCCAACTTCCTGCTGTCTACGGTGGTGGTGCTGGCCTTCGCCACCCGGCTGGCGTTGTCGATGCGCGAACGCGAGCGGGAAATCTCCACCCTGCGCGAGCGCTTCGCCCGTAATGAGGGCATCGTCGCGCTGGCCACGCATGCGGCGTCGGTGGCGCACGAACTCAACACGCCGCTGGCCACGATGACCCTGCTGGTCGACGACATTGCCGACCAGTGCGATCAGAACGAACTGCGCGAAGATCTGGACACCTTGCGCGAGCTGTTGGTGCAATGCCACGAACGCGTATTGGCGCTGGCCGCGCCGGCCGACAACGGCCATTTGAGCCGCGAAGTGGCAGTCAAGGATGTGCTGGAGCAGTGGCGGCTGGTGCGCCCTACAATCGAACTGCGTCGCAACGACGACGCACCGATGCGGCTGATGCTGCAGCCCGGCGTCAGCCATCTGCTGATGGTGCTGCTCAACAACGCCGCCGATGCCGGCGAACGCGCCGGACGCCCGCAGATCGATCTGACCTTGCGGGTGGAACATGACCATCTCAGTGGCGAAGTCCGCGATTACGGGCCCGGCTTCGACACCGCGCAAGCCATGTTGCCGGGTACCTTGTTCAACAGCGGCAAGCACGATGGCATGGGCGTCGGTCTGGCGCTGTCGCACGCCACCGTCGAGCGCTTGCAGGGCGAGTTGTGGATGCTGCCCGCCGAAGGCAGCGGCGCCCGCGTCGGTTTCCGCCTGCCGCTTTCCGAACACGAGGCTTTGGCATGACAAGCACTCCGATCCGCACCGGTCTATTGATCGACGACGACACCTTGTACCTGCGCACCTTGCAACGCAGCCTGGCTCGACGCGGCGTGGAAACCCTGACCGCCACCGATGCGGCAAGCGCGCTATCGATCGCGCGCAGCGCGTTGCCGGATTTCGCGCTGGTCGATCTCAAGCTCGGCCACGATTCCGGCCTGAGCCTGATCCAGCCGCTGCGCGAAATTCGCGCCGACATGCGCATCCTGCTGGTGACCGGCTACGCCAGCATTGCCACCGCAGTGGAAGCGATCAAACTCGGTGCCGACGACTACCTGCCCAAGCCGGCCAATATTCCCACCATCATGCGGGCGCTGGGCGAAGAAGACGACGACCTGCCCGAGCCGAACGAAGAAGAAACCGCGCAGGAAATGATGACCCCGCTCAGCCGCCTGCAGTGGGAACACATCCAGCAGGCGCTGCACGAAACCGGCGGCAACGTCTCCGCTGCCGCACGCTTGCTGGGCATGCATCGGCGCTCACTGCAGCGCAAGCTGACCAAGCGGCCCAGCCCTGGACCGTTGCGCTGACCGGGCGCTGATGCCGCCCGGGCAAAACGTAACCAGTCGCCGCGACCATTGAGTCAGCGCTGCCTGGCACCGAACACGCTGGCCCTGCGCGACGTTGCACGGATGCCGTCGGGGCCTTGAATGAGCGTGCGACCCCAGCTACTGAGCCGCGTCGGGTCCCAGCCCAGCACGATATCCAGCGATTGCGTGCTGCTGTCGTTGCCCGACCACGACCAGCCCATGTAGCCGACGTTGTACTCGCGCGCACGGCGCATGATCGACGCTTCATCGACCTGCGCGCCGCGATGGTCGGCGCCGAATTCGCCGACCACCAAGGCCAGTCCATTGCTGCGAAACGCACGCAGATAGCTGTCCACGGTCGCATCGTTAGCGAACACTTCGTACATGTGCACGCTGAAGACCAGGTTGCGGCGGCTGTCGAGCGCCAGCAACGCCGCAGCGTTGTCGCGCATGTAGAACTGCCAGTCCTGGCCCCAGTTGGGGGCATCCACCATCAACGCGTGGGTGAGGCCGGCATTGCGCAGCGTGGCGATCGCACGCGCATGGCCGGTGACCCATTCGCTGGCACTGAGGCGGTTGCCGAACGGTTCGTTGCCGATATTGAGGATGACGTAGTTCTCCTGCCCCACCAGCGCGCCACGCACGCTGGTCCAGTAGTTGGCGGCATCGGCCAGGGTGCCTGCCGCGCCGTCTTCGCCGTAGCCGGTGGTGTCGTGCACTTCCAGGACGGCGATCAGGCCCAATGCCTTGCAGCGCGCGATGATGCGCGCCACCTCCGCCTCCGGCGTGCGGTTCCAGCGGTGGCCGCTGCTGAGCACCACTCGCACGCTGTTGGCACCGGTGGCGGCAATTTGCGCCAGCGCAGCATCGGTGCGATCGGCAAACCAGGCATGCGGCAGGTTGATGCCACGCAGGACCAGCGTGTTGCCGTTGGTCTCTCGCAACTGTGTACCGGACACGGACAGGCCGGCGTGCGCGGCCGAGGCCAGCGCAAGACCGGCGACCAGCAGCACCAGGCGCTGCGCCAGACGATTGAAGATCTTCATGATCGGCTCCAGGAGTGGGTAGCGCGGGCGCGTCGACACGCACTCGCATGTCCGGCCCACGTGCGCCCAACCGTGCCGGTGGCCGGCGGGCGCGATCTGCGGCTGGTTCACAGATCCGAAAAAATTGCGGGATGCAGACCGAGCGCGCAGACCAGGCACCAGCCCGCTGGTAACGTTAACTTCCGTGTGTTCAAGCGACTTGCGGTGTCGGCATGACGACGCGCCCAGCCTGACAGCGCAACGCACTGGTGACACGCGGCAGCGCGCACTCGCGTGCTGCAGCGCGAAAACCGGATCTGCCGCGTGAGCAGTAACAACAGCGCGCGCGCTCCATCCGCCGCGCTGCAGCATGCCGTTGCGCTGCTGGCAGCTGAATAAGCCGGCACGGTCACGTCAAGTGGATACGGCCGAGGCCGATAGAGCCACATGCAATCCGTGCCCACCTCCGATACTGAAGCGACCTCCATGTCCGACGAAGCCACCCGTCTGGCCGTTCTACGCGGCCTGTGCCTGCTGGATTCGCCGCCGGACCCGATGTTCGAAACCATTGCCGCGATGGCAGCGCGCAGCCTGGGCGCGGAGATCGCGCTGGTGTCGCTGGTGGACGAACATCGCCAGTGGTTCAAGGCGCGTGTCGGTCTGGACGCACCGGAAACTCCGCGCGACCAGGCGTTCTGCGCGCATGCGATCCGCTCGGACGAGGTGATGGTGGTACCGGATGCGCAGCTGGATCCGCGTTTCTGCGACAACCCGCTGGTGCTGGGCCCGCCCTTCATCCGCTTCTACGCAGGCGCGCCGTTGCGGCTGCGCGACGGTCACCGCATCGGCACCCTGTGCGTGATCGGCACCAGCCCGCGCGAGGGTCTGGATGCGGACGCCTTGACGCATCTGCAGGACTTGCGCGATCTGGCCGTGCTGCGGGTGGAAAACCTACGCAGCACCACCTATCGCGACGGGTCGACCGGGCTGCCGAATCGTTCGCGCTTTGGCGAAGATCTGGATGCCTGGCTGTTGCAGCGCGATACCGCATCGACCACCACTGCGGTGGCGGTGGACATCTGCGGCAGCGACTATTTCCGCGACATGGTCAAGGCGTTGGGCTGGGACTACGCCGACGGGTATGTCGCGCTGGCACAGCGTCGCCTGGCCGCCTACCTGCCTGCCACCACGGTGCTGTACCGGCTGGACCCGACCACCTTCGGCTTCCTCACCCAGGCCGAAAGCCAACGCCTGTCCAGCCTGTGCAACAAGGTGTCCAAGGCGTTTGCCGAGCCGCTGGATCACCAGGGCATCCCGCATACCGCGGTAGCCTCGATCGGCGCGGTGTCGCTGCAGACCAGCTACGGCGCGGCCGACACCATCCGCTCGCTGACCACTGCGGTGGACGTGTCGCGCGAACGCTGCTTGGCGTGGAGCATGTACGAGCGCAAGCACGATGTGGCACAGCGCAACACCTTTCGTCTGCTCGCCGCCCTGCCCGCCGCGCTGGACAGCGCCAGCCAGCTGCGTCTGCATTACCAGCCGCGCGTGGACTTGAACGATCACCGCTGTGTGGCGGTGGAAGCGCTGCTGCGCTGGCAGCACCCGATGATCGGCCCGGTGATGCCATCGGACTTCATACCGATGGCCGAAAAGACCGCGCTGATCAACCGCATCACTGCCTGGGTCATCGATAGCGGCATCGCCCAGGCCGCGCGCTGGCAGCAGCAGGGCCTGGACTTCAACCTGGCCTTGAATGTGTCGGCGGCCGATCTGGACCGTCCCGGCTTTGCCGGCATGCTGCGACGCGGGCTGGAACGTCACAAGCTCGACCCGCGCCGGCTGGAAATCGAATTCACCGAAAGCGCGATGATCCGCCACCCCGATCATCTGGCCGAACAGCTGGCCGATGTGGCCGCGTTGGGCGTGCACATCGCCATCGACGATTTCGGCACCGGCTACAGCAATTTCAGCTACCTCAAGCAGCTGCCGGCCAGCTCGCTGAAGATCGATCAATCCTTCATCCGCTCGCTGCCGGACAACCGCACCGACCGCACCTTGGTGCCGGCGATGATCCAGCTCGGCCACAGCCTGGGCCAGCGCGTGGTGGCCGAAGGCATCGAGTCGGCCGAGGCGTATGCGCAGTTGCGCGCCTGGGGCTGCGACGAAGGCCAGGGTTACTGGATCGCCAAGCCGATGCCGGCCGCCGCACTGGAAACCTGGCTACAGACGCCGTGGCACGCGCAATTCAACGCGCCGGCCACGTTGCTTGCAGCAAGCCTGGCTGCGGCGCGGGTGTAAGCACGCGCACCCGATGCCTGCACCATCGCGCGCTGCCGCTACGCAGCCGCTCGCCATGCAAGCAACGTGACTGTCACTGGTTGCTACGCCAGCGACGAACGCTGTAACGCAACGCGGCGCGACACCGAAGTGTCGCGCCGCGTTGTTTTTCAGCCCTGGAGCAGCCGACAGACGATGCGTCGGCAACTCCATACAACTCCCTGACTTACCAGAACACCGTGTACAGCACGATCAGGATCGCGATCACGCCGGCTGCGCCGATCTTGAAGCCCAGCGTGGTGCCGTAGGCCACATCGTCGGTACGAATCAGGTCACGTGCCTGGGTGGGTGCGGTCATCAGCGACACCACCACCGCCAGCACCAGTGCGGCCAGGAACACCACGCCGATACGGTCCATGAACGGCAGTTCCGGCCAGGCGAATTTCAGCGCGAACGACAGCACCACCGAGCCGATCGCTGCGGTCAACGCACCTGCTTCGTTGGCGCGCTTCCAGAACAGGCCGAGCATGAAGATCACCACCACGCCGGGCGTAAAGAAGCCGGTGAATTCCTGGATGAACTGAAAGCCCTGATCGAAGTTGCCCAGCAATGGACGCGCGGTGAGGATGCCGATCAGCACCGACACTGCGGCCACGATCCGGCCCACGCGTACCAGCTGCTTCTGCTCGGTCTGCGGGCGGAACTTGGCGTAGAAATCCAGGGTGAAGATGGTTGCCACCGAATTGATCTTCGATGCCAGCGACGCCACGATCGCCGCGACCAACGCCGCAAACACCAGACCCAGGATGCCGGTCGGCAGCAACTGCATCATGGTCGGATAGGCCTGATCGGGCTTGGCCAGATCCGGCGCCAGCACCACCGCGGCAATGCCCGGCACCACGATCACCAACGGCATTAGCAGCTTCAAAAACGCCGCAAACACCATGCCCTTCTGCGCTTCGCCGATGTTCTTGGCGGCCAGCGCGCGCTGGATGATGTACTGGTTGAAGCCCCAGTAGCTGATGTTCATCACCCACAGCCCGCCGAGCAGCACGCTCAGGCCCGGCAGATCCTTGTAGAACGGGTTGTCCTTGGTCAGGATCATGTGGAAGTGCTCGGGGTGCGCGGCCCACAACTGCTTGAAGCCAGCCAGCACGCCGGCGCCATCGCCGATCCGCGCCAGCGTCAGCCCGGCCACCAGCAGCCCGCCCAGCACCAGCAGGGTGACCTGCACGATATCGGTCAGCGCCACCGCCTTCAGCCCGCCATACAGCTGGTAGACCAGCGCAAACACGCCGATCAGCGTCAGCGCCAGGGTCTGGTCCATGCCGGTGACCTGGCTGACGGCGATCGACCCCAGCCACAGGATCGAGGTGAGATTGACGAACACGTACAGCAGCAGCCAGAACACCGCCATCAGCGTGCGTATCCACTTGCCGTAACGCTGCTCCAGGAACTGCGGCATGGTGTAGATGCCGTTGCGCAGGAAGATCGGCAGGAAGAACTTGCCGACGATCAGCAGCGTCAACGCCGCCATCCATTCGTAGGACGCAATCGCCAAGCCGATCGCATAGCCGGAGCCGGCCATGCCGATGATCTGTTCGGCAGAAATATTTGCGGCAATCAGCGAAGCGCCGATCGCCCACCACGGCAATGACTTGCTGGCCAGGAAGTAATCCTCGGCGCTCTTGCTGTGGCCTGCCTTCTCGCGCGACACCCACTGCGCGAGCACGAAGATGCCGGTCAGGTAGACCAGCACAATCACGATATCCAACGTCGCCAAACCCACTGCACTCTCCTGTCTGGCTCTGGGGTATGCGCCGACGATCAGGCAGGGCTGCAGAATGCCGCCGCAGCGCACCAGGTGCGCAATGGCAGCGCGGCGAACCGCGTCTGCAGGCCATCCCGGCCGATCGACAACACCGCCCCCGCGGCGGCTGATGGCACCACCGCGATCGGTGGCCGCTTTGAGACGTCGCCGGAAACGGCGACGCACCTGTTTCGCTTGACCTGCACCGTGCCCGGAAGCGTGCCTCCGGGCATGGGGATTACTTGACCGCGCAGTCCACCGCGACGTCGGCTTCGTTGAGCGCGCCCAGCGCGATCTTCGACACCGCCAGATCCAGTGCCGCACCGCTTTCGATGCTGGCGACCTGGGTCAGTTTGGTGACGTCGGCACCTGCCTTGGCAAAGCACTTGAGCGGGATTCCGACCACCTTCCACTGGCCTTGCGGCAGTGCGGCCAGGGTCTTCTGCGCATCGACGCGACCGCCGCACTTGTCGCCACAGCCCACGCCCAGCCACACCGGCGCGGTCACTGCGCTGTCGCGGCGCATGGTCAGCTGCAGCTGCACATCGCCGTTGCTCTCACGCGAGACATCCACCGGCTTGCCGGACACCAGCAGCACGCTGGCGGTCTTGGCACCGGACCACACCAGACGCCGCGCATCTTCCTGCGCCTTGTGGTCGACTGCGCTCATCTTCAGGCTGCCATCGGACAGGCCCACCGGCAGGGTGGTCGCCGGCATGTTGGCCTGGCCCGCGTTGGACAGCTGCATCGCAATGCCAAGCGCCGGCTTGCCGCGGACGAAGTACACCCCGCCCACCGACTGCTCGCCGGACACGCCGGAGTCTTCCGGCAGTGCGGCCAGGTCGCCCTTGTCGGCGTAGGTCAGGCCGAAACCGAACTTGAACTGCGGGTCGTAATCCTTCTGGCCCACGTTGTTGGCGAACTGCACTGCGGTCTTGGGCCAGGAGAAGCTCAGCTTGCCCTTGAAGTCGTTCTGCACCGTGCCATCGGCCTTGCGCAGCAGCACGTCAGCCAGGCCTTCGCCTTCCGAACCCGGCAGCCATGCAGCGACGAACGCATCGGCCACGTTGATGTACTGGTTCATCCACAGCGGACGGCCGCTCAGGAACACCGCCACCACCGGAATGCCGTCGGCCTTGAGCTTCTTCAGCAAGGCCAGCTCGCTGTCGTCGCCCGGCTTGTACAGCAACGTGGCGATGTCGCCCTGGAATTCGGCGTACGGGTTTTCGCCGAACACCACCACCGCCACATCCGGCTTGGTCTTGTAGGCGCCATCCACAGCCAGCTCGGCGGTGCCGCCGGCGGCCTTGATCTGCTTGTCCAGACCTTCCCAGATGGTGTTGCCGTTGGGGTAGTCGCTGCGCTTGGTGCCGGTGCCCTGCCAGTTCAGCGTCCAACCACCGGACTGCTTGCCCATGTCGTTGGCGCCATCGCCGACCACCAGCACACGCTTTTTTGGATCCAGGGGCAGGATGCCGGCCTGGTTCTTCAGCAGCACCAGCGACTCGCGCACCGCCTGACGGGCGATGGCGCGATGTTCCGGCGCGCCCAGCAATTCGTACTTGCCGCCGAGCGGACGCTTGGACGGCTTGCCGGCTTCGAACAGGCCCAGGCGCAGCTTGACGCGCAGGATGCGGCGCACCGCATCGTCCAGGCGCTCGGCCGAAATCTGGCCGGACTTCACAGCCGCCAGTTCGGTTTCATAGATGCCCTTCCAGCTGTCGGCAGCCATCGCCATGTCGACACCGGCAATGAATGAGGCCGGGCAGTTGTCGTTGGTGCAGCCCTTGACCTGGCCCTGGCCGTTCCAGTCGCCAACCACGAAGCCACCGAAGTTCATGCGGCCCTTCAGCACGTCGGTCAGCATGACTTTGTTGCCGTGCATCTTTTCGCCGTTGAAGCTGTTGAACGAGGCCATCACCGTCTGCGCGCCGGCCGCAATCGCCGGCGGGTAACCGGCGGCGTGGATGTCGCGCATGGTGGCTTCGGACACCTTGGTGTCGCCCTGATCCTTGCCGTCGGTGGTGCCGCCGTCGCCGACGAAGTGCTTCACCGACGAAATCACGTGGCTGCCATCCAGAAACTGCGGAGTGCCCGGAATGCCCTGCACGCCTTCGACCATCTTGCCGGCGAAGCTGGCCACCACATCCGGCGACTCGGAATAGCCTTCGTAACTGCGGCCCCAGCGGTCGTCCTGCGGTACCGCGACGGTGGGCGCGAAGGTCCACTCCATGCCGGTGACGCGGGTTTCGGCAGCGGTGACTTCGCCGATCTTCTTGATCAGCTCCGGGTTGCGCGTGGCCCCTAAGCCGATGTTGTGCGGGAACAGCGTGGCGCCGACGATGTTGCTCTGGCCGTGCACCGCATCGATCCCGAAGATGATCGGAATCGCGTTGCCGCCCTTGGAGGTGTCCATCGACGCCTCATAAAAGGCGTCGGCCAACTTCAGCCACTCGGCCGGGCTGGCGTTGTACTTGCCGCCGGGATCGGAGTTGCCGCCGGCCAGCACCGAGCCGAGGCGGTACTTGCGCACATCGTCCGGGGTCAGGCTGGCGATGTCGCCCTGGATGGTCTGGGCGACCTTCTCTTCCACGCTCATCTTGGCCATCACGTCGGTGACGCGCTGCTCCAGCGCCGCATCCTGCGCAAACGGCCACTTCGGCGACGGCCACTGGTCCGGATGGATGGTGGTAGACGCTTCGGCAGGCGCTGCGGCCGGCGCGGTCTTGCTGGCCTCGGCAGTGGCATCCTTGCCTTGGCAGGCGGCCAGCATGAGCACCGCCGCAGCGGTAGCCAGAGAGAGGGCGCGGCGCGCGACGGGCGCGGCGGTACGGCGAAGCAGCATGTCCAAGATCCGGGTCTCCAGGGTGGTTCTCCCACGGCGATGCGTTGCGCCGCAGGCCATTAGGCGGCGTACGCTTGCGTGATTCCCCTACCCTGTCAACCACGCTCGCCCGTATGCCGAATGACGGCCAACTTATTGGCCGGGGCTATAGCCTTGGAATACCGACAGCACCTGTCAAACCACGGAAAATCGCCAAATCCGGCGCGCCGTTTGGCCTTGGCCCATCTCGTACTTTGCTGCATCGCACCACCGGACTCGGACCGCACTGCGCAGGCGCTGCGCCTCGCAGCGAACTGGTCGCGTCCGCTTTACGCGCGGCATCCGAACCGACGCCAACGGGTGAGCTCGCCGTCAAACAACTGTCATATCCCGGGCCTAGCGTGACCCGCTTGCCGATGCGCCACCGGCCATCGTTGATCGTTGTCTTTGCCTGGAGTTCCGATGTCTGCCTCCCCCGACCCCTCCCGTCGCCGCCTCATGCAACTGCTGGCGGCCGTTCCCCTGTTGCCGCTCGGCAGCGCCAGCGCCGCCGCGCTCCAGCAACTTAGCGGTGCCGCCATGGCCGCGCGTGGGTTGCGGCCATCGGAAAACCCCACCCGTCTGGTCTCGGCCACCTTCCATGGCATGCCTGCGCCCAGCCTGACCAACCCGGCCGCGATGGCCACCACCACGGTGGGCTCGGCACTGACCGTGGCCCGCAGCGACGGCAGTACCCAGCGCTACGCATTGGCCTACCACCCGTTCTTCATCACCGGCGATCAAGTGCCCGACGGCAAGGGCGGCACCGTGCTGGCCGGCGGCTATTACGACATCCAGCATCGCCCCATCATCGACCGCTCCAAGCCCGGCGCCGAGCGCCCGTTCTTTTCCGACTGCCCGGACGGCTCGTCGCTGCTGACCCTGCCCAATGCCAAGGTGACCGGAGTCAAGGGCAATCACGTGTTTGCGGTGGTGCAGTTCGAATACACCACCCGCGACCAGGCCGGCAACGACACCAACCGTCACCTTCCGGCGCCGATCGCGGTGCTGACGCTGGACCAGGACCCGACCACCGGCAAGCTATCGCTGGTGAAGTACCACAACGTCGACACTGCGCCGGTGCACGGGCTATGGACCACCTGCGGCGCCAGCCTGTCGCCGTGGAATACCCACTTATCCAGCGAAGAGTACGAACCCGACGCCACCGCGCTGGCCAGCAATACCCAGTTCCGCAGCTACAGCACGCATCTCTACGGCGACCCGACCAAGGCCAACCCGTATCACTACGGCCACCTGCCGGAGATCACCGTGCACCCGGATGGCACCGGGAGCGTGCGCAAGCACTACTGCCTGGGCCGCATCTCGCACGAACTGGTGCAGGTGATGCCAGACCAACGCACCGTGCTGATGGGCGACGACGCCACCAATGGCGGGCTTTTCATGTTCATCGCCGACCGCAAGGCTGACCTGTCGGCTGGCACCTTGTATGTCGGCAAGTGGCACCAGACCTCGGGCATCGGCCCGGGTGCGGCCACGCTGAGCTGGATCAAGTTGGGCCACGCCACCAGCGCCGAGATCCAGGCGATGGCCGACCGCCTTACCGCCGACGACATTCTCGACGTGCATCTGAGCGACCCGGGCGATGCCAGCTTCACCAAGATCCCGTTCAACGGCACCTTCAACTGGATCCGCATCAAGCCCGGCATGGAAAAGGCCGCCACGTATCTGGAAACCCACCGCTACGCGGCATTGGCCGGCGGCAGCCTGGGCTTTACCAAACTCGAAGGCACTACCGTCAATGCAAAGGACAAGGTCGCCTACATGGCGATGTCCTACATCGTCACCAGCATGCTCAACGGCTCGGGCGACGTGAAAGTGCAAGGCCCGGAATCCGGCGCGGTGTACGCATTGAATCTACGTGGCGGGCAGCGCGACAGCCACGGTGCGACGATCCACAGCGACTGGGTGCCAATCGATATGGCCGCCCCGGCCGCGCTCACCGGCCATGACCTGGCCAGCGCCGATGCACTGGGCAATCTCGCCGACCCGGAACGGCTGGCCAACCCGGACAATCTCAAGTTCTCCGAAGCGCTGCGCACCTTGTTCATCGGCGAAGACAGCAGCCTGCACGTCAACAACTTCCTGTGGGCCTACAACGTGGACAGCGGCGCACTGACACGCGTGCTGTCGGTGCCGGCAGGCGCCGAATCCACCGGCCTGCATGCGGTCGACCAGATCCACGGCTGGACCTACGTGATGAGCAACTTCCAGCACCCCGGCGATTGGGAAACCCCGCTGCACGACACCGTCAAGGCCACCCTGGACCCGCTGGTGCGCGCCAATTACAAGAACCGCTTTGGCGCTGCAGTGGGGTATCTCACCGGCGACCCGGTGGCAGTGCAATTGAGCAAGGCGTAAGCGCAGGTTGTCGTCGCTCGCAGTGCTGGCAAAGCGCTGCGAGCGGCACCGTCTTTCTGTCGTTGCAACTGGGCGATGGGCGACGGACGCTTGCGCGAGGGCGCGCTGGTATACGGCTATCTGATGCAAACAACGCAAGACGTCGAATCCAATCCATCTGCTTTTTGTAATTCGGCAACCTGCATTTCTGCAATTCGGCAACGCGTTTGTTCTGCAACACCGATGTCTGCCGAGGCTGGGAGATCGGCGCCCGTCTGTGCAATCGCGGTCTGCCTGCGGCACAGATGTTGAGCGACTGACACAACGTAGCGAGCACTCGCCTAGTAATGAATGCAGTGGTGTTGCACGCTGCAGATCATTCGCTCTGTTTTTTGATCCATCCGACTGTCTCATTCCATCCAGACACAAGATGCAAAAGCAGCAAAGGATTTGAGTCGTAGAGGCGTTTGGATACAGTCAGAAGCTGAGTGAGTCGAGGGCACGGTGCCCTCACCGCTCGCGGGACACGCCGTGAATCCGTCCGTGTGGCGGCATCCATGCCGCCACACGGTCCCGCAAGCGGTGAGGACACCGCACCAGAAAGGTAGTCGGTTGCTTCTTTGAAAGCTTATTGGTGGCTCGGCTTGCGTTGGAAAGCTAACCGAAACCACGGTTATCCCAACAACATACATCGCGCATTGCTTGCACCATGCGGACCGACATTCCCGACTGGTCCTTGCCCGCCCAACCTCGCGGGACCTTACGCGGCATGGATGCCGCGTAAGAGCCTCCAGGGACGGATTCACGGCGTGTCCCGCGAGGGTGGGCGGGCAAGGACCCTGCAGCCAGGCAGCAGATCAACCGGCCTGCGGTAGACCGGTGTGAAGTAGTTTTACTAGCCACTCTGATGTTCAACGCATGCGTTGCGAATCAGGCAGGGAACTCGCGCAGCCCCACCCGGATGCACGCTTCAAGACACGCGGCGCGTTTCCAGTGCTGCCATCACAATGGGCTTGGCCCATTCCGGTACCTGTGCCAGCTCTGCGGGCGTCTGCGGGTAATGCAGACCGGCCCGATCCAGTTCCAGTACCAGCAGCGGCTCGGCCTGCCCCGATGCATCGGCAGCGGCGCTGTTGTCGTAGACGTGCAGCACCGACAGATGCGGCAGCAAGGCGATCAGATTGGCGCGCGAGGCATCGAAGCGCTCGCGGATCTTGTGCTCGGCGATCGCATGACCTCCGCCGGCAACCCGCGCTGCAACGCGTTCGATATGCAACTCCACCGTCGACAAGCCACAGAACCAGACTGCCACCGTGTGCCGTTCGCAGGCCTCGCGCAGCAAGCGCGGGATGGTGGTTGCGCCCAACGTGGTTTCGAAGGCGTAATCGCTGCCGTCCGCCATTGCCTGGCGCAGCCGTCGCACACCTTCCTGCCAAGCCTGGGCATTGGCCTCTTCCAACGTCCAGCCCTGCTCCACCAGTTGCCGGGTGAAGGCATCCGGGTTGAACCAGGTAGCGCCGTCTTCCTGCAGCAAGGTGCCCAGCAGCGAACTCTTGCCGGCACCGTTGACGCCGGCCAGTACCAGAATATGTCCCATCGATCAGAGCGACGGACCCAAGGGAATTTTGCGGCCACGGCGTGCGGGCTTGGCGATCACCTGTCCCAGCACCGCGCCATCGGTGACCGCGGCAAGATGCGCGTCGAATCTGACCTGCAAGGCCTGCAGCGACTGCGCGCGCGTGGCCGCATCGGCAAGCGCGCTGGCCTGCCGCACCAGATGCCGGTATTTATCCGCATCCACCACCACCGCTTCGGGGTGATTGTGATTGGTGATGACCACCGCGCCATGGGTGCGCACCTTGCGCATCAGGCTGGGCCAGCCCTTGATCTTGATGTCGGCCGCTGGCGCTTTTTCGAGCTCGGGCAAGTCCTGATGACGGGACATGGGGCGGTCCTGCGATGTGAGTGGTCCCAGGCTACGCCAAAATACCCATTTTTGGAAATTTGTCCATTTTGGACTACTCCACGCCAAACCCTACACGAGAGGCTAAAAACCGTAGTGGGCAGTCATCAGGTGGGTGCAAACGGCGCACTCAGCACTAAGACAGACGAGTAAATACGCTGCACCCAGCAGCGGCCGCACCCATCTGGCGGCGAGCGCAGTCGTCTTGTTAGCCGCCCAAACTGAAACGGGGCCCGCAGGCCCCGTCGTTTGACGCTACAGCTGCGCAGTCGCTCAGCCGCGCAACTTGCTCAGCAGCTCGCGCGTCACCGGGTCGGCGACGTCGGCCGACTCGCCCTTCAGTGCCGGCAGCAACTGGCTGGCCAGCTGCTTGCCCAGCTCCACACCGAACTGGTCGAACGCGTTGATGCCCCACATCACCGATTGCACGTAGACGCTGTGCTCGTACATCGAGATCAATGCGCCCAGCGCCTGCGGAGTGAGCGCATCGAGCAGGATCACCGTGCTCGGACGGCCTCCCGGATAGCTACGGTGCGGGTCGCTGCTGTCCTGACCATTGGCCAACGCCTCGGTCTGCGCCAACACATTGGCCATCAGGGCCACGTGGTTCTCGGCATACGGGTCGTCGTTGTGCACGGTGCCGATGAAATCGGCCGGCACCACGCTGGTGCCCTGATGCAGCGCCTGGAAAAAGCTGTGCTGCACATCGGTGCCCGCACCGCCCCACCACACCGCCACGGTGTCGCTGTCGACCGCCGAGCCATCGAGCTTGACGCGCTTGCCCAGGCTCTCCATCACCAGCTGTTGCAGATACGCCGGCAGCAGGGCCAGGCGCTGGTCGTAGGTCATCACCGCATGCGTGGCGCTGCCGAGCAGATTGCGGTTCCACACCGCAGTCAGGCCGTGCAGCACCGCGACGTTTTCTTCCAGCGGCGTGTTGAGCGCATGCGCATCGAACTGCGCGGCGCCTTCGAGCAGCTGTTCGAAACGTTCGAAGCCGATCGCCAGCGCAATCGGGAAACCGACCGCCGACCACAACGAATAGCGCCCGCCGACCCAATCCCACATCGGCAGCACGCGGCTTGGTGCGATGTCGAATGCCTTGGCCGCGCGCTCGGGGTTGGCGCTCACTGCAAACAGGCGCTCGCTGCCGCCCAACCAGGCATGCAGGATGCCGCCGTTGAGCAGGGTTTCCTGGGTGCCGAAGGTCTTGGAAATCAGGATGCCGGCGGTGCGTGCCGGGTCCAGCGTGGCCAGCGTGCGCTGCATGGCGGCGCCATCGACGTTGGACACGAAATGCACGCGGAAGCGCGCACCGGTCACCGGACGCAATGCATCGGCGACCAGACGCGGACCCAGGTCCGACCCACCGATGCCGACACTGACGATATCGGTGACGTCGGTGGCTTCGAGTTGCTCGATCAACGCACCCATGCGCTGGCGCACTTCCGCAGCGGTGGCATAAGCCTCAGAGGCCACCGGCGCGTCGGTCAAATCGCCACGCAACGCGGTGTGCAATGCAGCGCGCTGTTCGGTGACATTGACCTGCTCGCCACGAAACAGGCGCTGAAATGCACCGGCCAGATCGCGCTCGCGCGCGATGGCGAACAGTGCGTCGAGCGCTGCGCGGTCGTACTTCTGGCGCGCGAAATTGAAATACAACGGACCGACTTGCCTGGCGTATTGCGTCGGCCGTTCCGGCTCGGCGGCAAGCAATGCGGGGATGGCAGCGCCGCGCAGGCGCTGGGCGTGGGCGTGAAGCGCGTCGAATCCGTTGGTCTGTGTCATGCGGCCTGCGTGGGGATGCTGTGGTTGGTGTGGGAGATTGCGTTGTGCGCGTCCACATATACCAGATTGGGCTTGAAGGTCTTGGCTTCGTCTTCGCTCATGCTGGCGAACGCAGCCACGATGATCAGATCGCCCACTTGCACGTGACGCGCAGCACCGCCGTTGAGCGACAGGATGCCGCTGCCGTCTTCGGCACGGATGGCGTAGGTGCTGAAGCGCGCACCGTTGGTGACGTCCCAGATGTGGACCTGTTCGAATTCGCGGATGCCGGTCGCTTCCAGCAGCAGGCCGTCGATGGCGATCGAGCCTTCGTAATTGAGCTCGGAGTGAGTGACGGTGGCGCGGTGGATCTTGGCTTTGAGCAGGGACAGGTGCATGGACGCAGGCAACAACGAAAGGAAAGATGGCATTTTAGCGGAAAGCGCCCGCGCTCACCCGGGTGCCGCGCGGCCGCTGGTGAGGGCTTCAGGCGGCGGTGAGGCAAGACCTTTGGCCCCGACCTTTGGCCCTGGATCGCGCGCTTGTCGCTACCGCCCAGCGCGGCAGCACGCGGCGATCCGGGCAGTCTCAGAATTCCAGGTTGTCGATCAGCCGCGTCGCGCCCAGACGCGCGGCGACCAAGGCCACACGCGCACCGGCATTGCTATCGTCCGGCTCGTTCAGATCGGGCAGGCGCACCACCGCGTAATCGACCCGGAAACCGGCCTGTTCCAGCGCCTGCACGGCGCTTTCTTCAACCTGCGCGCGTGGCGTGCCGGCGGTGTACCTGTCGCGCATCTGCAGCAGCACCTTGCGGATCTGTGCCGACACGGGCCGATCTTCGGCCGACAGATACTGGTTACGCGAACTCATCGCCAGGCCGTCGGCTTCACGCACGATGCTGCCGCCCAGGATCTCGATCGGAAATGCGAGGTCGGCCGCCATCTGCCGGATCACCGCCAGCTGTTGGTAGTCCTTCTTGCCGAATGCAGCTACATCCGGCTGCACCTGGTTGAACAGACGCGCCACCACCGTGCAGACGCCATCGAAATGCCCCGGCCGGCACACGCCTTCCAGCACATCGCTGACGCCCGGTGCGTGGACCGGTGTAGCCAACGCGGTGCCGAGCGGATACATGGTGTCTACGTCCGGCAGCCACAGCGCATCGCAACCGGCGTCTTCCAACCCACGCAGGTCGGCCTCGGGCGTGCGCGGGTAGCGGGCGAAGTCTTCATTGGGCCCGAACTGGGTCGGGTTGACGAACACGCTCGACACCACGCGGTCGGCATACTGGCGCGCCAGCATCACCAGCGAATAATGCCCGGCGTGCAGGTTGCCCATGGTCGGCACCAGCGCCACGCGCAGGCCCTCGCGCTTCCAGCCGGTGACCAGGGCGCGCAAGGTGGAAAGATCGGTAATGGTCTGGATCATGCGGCGTACGCGTGCTCTGCATCGGGGAAGCTGCCATCACGCACGGCCTGCGCATAGGCACGCACTGCACCGGCCACCGAGCCGCCTTCGGCCAGGAAATCCTTGACGAACTTGGGCCGGCGATGGCCGCTGTCCAGACCCAGCATGTCGTGCATCACCAGCACCTGGCCATCGCAGCCCGGGCCGGCACCGATGCCGATGGTGGGCACGCTGAGGTCGGCGCTGATCTGCGCGGCGATCGGCGTGGGCACGCATTCCAGCACCACCAGGCTGGCTCCTGCGTCGACCACCGCCCGCGCATCGCGGCGCAATTGCTCGCCGGCTTCGCCGCGGCCCTGCACCTTGTAGCCACCAAACCGCAGCACCGATTGCGGGGTGAGCCCCAGGTGCGAACACACCGGAATCTCGCGCTCCACCAGGTAACGGATGACGTCGAGCTTGTGCCCGGCGCCTTCGATCTTGACCATCTCCGCACCGGCCTGCAGCAGCTGGGTGGCGGCATCGAGCGCACGTTCGGGCGTGGCATCGGCCTGGAACGACAGATCGGCCACCAGCAAGGCCCGCTCCAGCACGCGCGCGACCGCAGCGGTGTGGTAGACCATGTCGGCGGTGGTGACCGGCAAGGTGGAATCGTGCCCCTGCACCACCATGCCGAGCGAGTCGCCGACCAGGATCAGGTCCACGCCATTGGCGTCGAAGCTGCGCGCAAACCCGGCGTCGTAGGCGGTCAACATCACCAGTTTTCGACCCTCGCGCTTGGCCTGCGCCAAGGCGGGCACGGTCCAGGGCTTGCTGTCGGCGTGGCTGCTCATGAAGTCATTACGTGGGGTGATAAGCCGGCCATTATCTACCCAATCGGCTCCAGCCCGCAGACATCGATGGCCTGCAATGCGTGCCGCACTGTTCCATGACCTGGAATGATGGCCTCCGGTGCCAGCTCGGACAACGGCAGCAGCGCGAAGCCGCGCGCGTGCAGATGCGGGTGCGGCACCTGCAGCTGCGGCAGATCGATCACTTGATCGGCGTACAGCAGCAGGTCCAGATCGAGCGTGCGCGGGCCCCAGCGCTCGCCGGCGCGGCGCTCACGGCCGAACGACTGCTCAATGCCGAGCAAGCCCTCCAGCAGCGGCAGCGGCGCCAGCTCGGTACGCAGCTGCGCCACGGCATTGATGAAGTCGGGCTGGTTCTCGTGGCCCCAGGCCGGCGTGCGGTACAGGCGCGAAGCCGCAATCAGCGTGGACTGCGGCAGCGCGCCGAGCGCAGCGATGGCCTCGCGCACGCTGGCCTCGGCCGGGCCCAGGTTGGCACCCAGGCCGACAAAGGCGACATGCATGCCTTACTCGCCTGCCGACGCGCCGGTGCGACGACGACGACGGCGACGTTTGCGCGGCGCACCCTCGTCGCCGTCGTGATCGGCCTGCGCCGATTCGATCGCATCGACCAGCTCCTGGCCGGACGACTTTTGCGCCTCGCGCCAGAACTCCACATCGGCCGCATGATCGGCCGACGCGAACTGACGCAACACCAGAAAATCGAACGCCGCGCGGAAGCGCGGATGCGACAAGGTACGGAACACGCGCTTGCGTTGACGCGACGAGAAGCGCGTCTGTAGCAACCAGATTTCCTGCATCGGCAGCGAGAAGCGGCGCGGCAACGCCACCCGCTCAAGCTGGTGCAAGGTGACCCGGTCGGCGGCGCGCCGCTGCGCATCTTCCGGCTGCACGCCCTGCGCCTGCAGCCCCATCAAGGTGCGGCAGAACGCCGGCCACAGCAGCAACGCGAACAGGAAGGCCGGCGACACCGGCTCGTCGTTGGCCACGCGCGCATCGGTATTGCGCAAACCTTCCAGCACCATCGCGCGCAATGCGCCGCTACGGTTGGATTTGAGCGCCGCTGCACTCTCGGGGAACAACGCACCGAGTAGGCCGTAACGCTCCAGGCCTTCGAAACTGGCCACGCCGTGCCCGGACAGGAACAGCTTGAGAATTTCTTCGAACAGGCGTGCCGGCGCGGCTTCGGACAACAGCCCGGCCAGACGCGGGATCGGTTCGGCGCTGCCGGCTTCGATTTCGAAGTTCAACTTGGCCGCCAGGCGCACTGCACGCAGCATACGCACCGGATCTTCCTGGTAACGCAGCTCCGGGTCGCCGATCAACTTCATCAGGCGTGCCTGCACGTCTTCGAAGCCGCCGCAGTAATCGCGCACCGAAAAATCTTCGATCGCGTAGTACAAGGCGTTGCAGGTGAAGTCGCGACGGATCGCATCGTCTTCGATGCTGCCGTAGACGTTGTCGCGCACCAGGCGGCCGTTATCCAGCTCGCGGTCGCCGCTGCCATCGTCGATGTTGGCGCGGAACGTGGCAACTTCGATGATCTCGCGGCCGAACACCACGTGCGCCAGACGAAAGCGGCGGCCGATCAACCGGCAATTGCGGAACAGCGCCTTGACTTCTTCCGGCGTGGCGCTGGTTGCAACGTCGAAATCCTTGGGGTGGCCACCGACCAGCAGGTCGCGGACTGCGCCACCGACCAGATAGGCGCCAAAGCCGGACTCGCGCAGGCGATACAGCACGCGCAGCGCGTTGGGGCTGATGTCCTTACGCGAAATGGTGTGCTGATCGCGTGGGATGACGCGCAGCGTGAACGGGGATGTAACTGAGGGTTCGATGATGGCGCTTCCGTCTTGTGTTGCAGGATTGCCCAACGGCTATTACCTCACTATACTAGCGCGCTGCACAAGACGCGACAAAAACGCTCCCTTCGTCTAATGGTTAGGACGTGGCCCTCTCAAGGCTAAAACAGGGGTTCGAGTCCCCTAGGGAGCACCACGTTCGTCCTGCTGCAGACCACGCCAAAGCCCCGCATTGCGGGGTTTTTGCATTGTGGCGCAGGTAGTTTTAATGGGCGGCGGCGCTGCAGCGGCGGGCAGCGTGACCGCACAGGCCGTGACGTTCGGCAGCCTCCGTCACAGCACTCTTAGGCCAATCGAGTCATCTGGCCGAGTCCGGTTGAGCGCCACACCATTGGCCGACCTGGAAGCAATCGAGATCGCACTCTGCCGAGCGATCTGCTGCACTGCCACGCGTGCGCGGCGTGATCCGCAGGCTGGTCGATCACAGCAACACGATGAGTGCCAGCAGCACAGACAGATCGATCCCTGGCGCGCAGCGCATGTTGTATCGCCCCTGCCCCATCGCGATAGCCGACATGCCGTACTTGCGCGCCATCCGCGCGACACGCCTTGGATACTTGCAGTGCATGGCCTCTCCTCAACTGGCAAACGGGGATGTGCGATCTTCATCGCTGCCGGTTTCGGCAACGGCGTCATGGGCATGCAAACTTTCCAGGTGGCGCACTGCCACGTCGAAGGACGTGTAGCGCTCGGCCAACGCCATGCGCAAACGCCGCGCGGCATCTTCCACGTACATCAGGTTGGCGCCGTTCAAACGTGCGAATGCCTGCTCGTCGATCCGCCGCACCGCCGCCTGCACCGGCGTCGCCAATGCCTGTTCGCAGACGCCGATCAATGCACGGATATCCAGCCGCTGCAGGCAGGCCAACAGATCCACGCGCACCTGCGCCAGGCTGCGCTGACTGTGCGGTGTGGCGTACGAACCGTGCACCTGCAGCCACTGCGCAATGTCGTCCAACGGCACCGCAGCGCGACCGGCGTGCTGCTGCACAAATGCCTCGCTCAACAACTGCCGCGACAATGCCGCCGAACACGGGCAGGTCGAGGCATACAGCACGTCGATCTGCAGTTGGACCTGGCTGCGCCCTGCCCTGCACTGCGCATCGATGCGCACGGGGTATGCGCGCCAGCCGGCCAGGCCTTCGCTGAGCAAAGCCGGCGTGCGCAGCATCACCTCGAACGACAGCGTCACCCGCGCCGCCCGGCTGCCGCAGTCGGCATGGCTGTCGATCAAGGCCTGCAGCAACTGCGACAACATCGCTGGCGAGACCGGCTGTTCCAGATGCCGGTCCAAGAGGCGATACAGCCGCGACATATGGATGCCCTTGATCTCGGGGCGCGGTAGATCGACCTGCACGCTGGCGCGAGCCGAGACGGTGCCGCTGGGCTCGGCCTCATCCAGGCGTACGGGGATGGCAATATCGTGCATGCCCACCCAGCGCAGCGGTGCGCTCAACGCGGGCGGTTCGGTAACGGCAACATCGGGAAGCGTGGCGGACATCGGGAACTCGTTGATGATGAAGATGACAGCCGCGTATCAGGCGCGGCCAGGAAATGCCTGGAAGTAGTCGTCGATGCCCGCATGCAGGGTCTGCGCGAGCTCGTCCTGATGCGCATCGCCGCATAAGCGATAGCAATCGTCGCGGTTGCTCATGAAGCCGGTTTCCACCAGCAGCGAGGGAATGTCGGGCGACTTCAGCACCGCAAAACCGGCCTGCCCCACCTGAGGCTGATGCAGCCGGGTCACGTGCTGCAGGCGGCCCAGCATCAAATTACCGAACGCAACGCTGCTGGCGATGGTTCCGCTCAGCGACAGATCGGCCAGTACCTGCGACAGCACCGGATTGCTCGGCACGCGCAGCCGGCGTGCGTTGTCGCCCATGTCGTCTGCGGCGTTCTCGCTGTCGGCAATCCAACGCGCCAACGTCGAGCTGGCACCATTTTCGGACAAAGCAAACACCGACGCGCCGCTGGCCTGCGCGTTGGGCGCGGCGTCGGCATGGATGGACACGAACAGATCGGCATTGTGGCGATGGGCGATCAACACCCGTTCGTGCAACGGTACGAAACGGTCGTCGCTACGGATCATGGTCGGTCGATAGCGCGTGTCGGCAACGAGCCGCTGATGCAGACGCCCAGCCACCGCCATGGCGACATACTTCTCATAACGCGCATCGGCACTGACCGCACCGGGATCCTTGCCGCCATGGCCGGCGTCGATGGCGATCACGTACGGATGCAGGCGCGAGCGCATCGCGATGACCGGCGCGTCTGCAGCAACGACTGTCGGCAGCGGCACCGCGCTGGATGCGGCAACCAGGTCCAGTAACAAAACATTGCCGTCCCAGTGCTTAGTGACTGCGACCGGCTGGGCCAGATCGAGCACCACACGCATCCCATCGGCGTGTGGCCCGCTGCGGATGCGTGTGACCGCAACATCGTCAGCTGGCGGCACGATGTGGGGCGATTGTGCCGACACACCGGATAAATCGATCACCAAACGCTCAGGACCCGACAAGCCGAAACTGCGATAACCAGCCTGTCCACTCAAGGCCAGCCGAAGACGCAGTACATCGCCTTGCTGCTGCACGCTGCACTCAAGCAGGGAAGGAAGACCTTGCGTATAGCCGGCAACGGGCGACAGCAGCAACGCAGCGCTCGCGCCTTGCAACAGATGTCGCCGGTTCATCGTTGGCACCCGCGCCTGCCCGAGCCATCAGCTCGCCCGGACAGGGGAATCCGTGGAGGGTGACGCACGATCGAACAGCATTTAGACAGAGATAGGGGGTAAGACACGAGAGGCAGGAAGCGCGCGAAGATCCGTAATTGTTATAATATAACACAACGCTGTCGCAGCACTAGGGAACGTCCAACCCTGTGCCTCGACATTCATCTAACAACCCGCCCTGGAGCCCGCCCGATGTCTGCCCACCTTCCTGATAGCTACTCTGCCTGGCGTCACTGCATCGAGATCGCTTGTGCCCAGCCGCTGACGCCGGTCTTCATTGCGCAGCGCCTCATCGAACTGCGCGACACCGCCAACCACCAAACCCAACAATTTCTGCGTCGTTGGGGCCTGGCACACCACCGGCAAGTGATTGAATGGTTCGAGCGTGCCGGCAGCGAGTGCTCGGCTAAGTAAGCACCTCTCAAAGCCGCGACGCTTGGTGAAGAAGATGGGTCCGGGATGCATACCGTGGTTGACTACGCTTATTTATCACCCGTGATATGTGGTCGCGTTTTTATGCGACAAACAATCAACAAAACGCTTCCCTCAACACGTAACGTATAAGCGCCTGAATTGCAGGCGGAGTTGCCCCATGCAGGGGGAAGGCAAAGACATTATGGACGCGAAAAATAATGCACTGAAAGCAATTCTTGTGCTAACGGGATTTCTGGTGATGGGTCATGCGATCGCTCAAACATGTTGTCCTTCCGGAGGCGTAGGAGTGAGAGCAACCGGACTCGGCGAAAACCATCCGAGTGCCACTAACCTCGCATTGGATGCCGCTTGGTCCATTTACGAATTTCAACGTGATGGCGTCACCTACCTGCAAATCAACGACACCGCAGGCACAGTACGGGCCGTGGTCGCGCGTGTCGACAATGCGCTTTGGGTAGTCCCAATGGGCAAGGATGTCGACCGCGTTTCAGTACCGACCACCAACTCTATTTCGGAAAACGCGGTTTCTTTCAACGTGAATAGTGCAATCAGCAACACGTCTCGCATGGTCTATCGGAATGCAAATTTCACTGTGCACGTCGAGTCGCAAGCCAACGGGGAACACTGGAGAGTCTCTCCTTCGAAGTAACAGCAGACGCCTCCGCGACAAGGAAGGTGAGTACTAACGCATGGCGGCGACGGAACATGCCGCCATGCGATTTCAATCGGGCGCGAAACTCGGCTTCCGCTTCGGGCGAGTCGCGCCGCACGGAGTCCACCAAAGATGTATCCGCGAACACACGTATCACAACACCTTGCCCACCCCGGCCCCGCCATGCGCGGGCTTGGATAAAATGCTTGTTTGCATGGGGCAGCAACTCGATTGCACTAAGCGTGCAGCGATAGGCAGCCAACTGAAGACCGAGTGAGAGCTGACGGCAATCCCCTCGCAAAAGATACTCGAACCCTGTGGATTTGAATCGCGCCAAAGCTGGCGAACGCAGCGATTGAAACAAGCCGTGCGTTTCAATCTCCAGAGGGTACAAATTGGCGACATACTCCTGAAGAAGCCGAGATTCAATCACAGCGACACGAGTAATTTCCATCGCAGCCGCGTGATGCCCCCTCGAACGCAAATCCGCCACAATATCTTTGCGCATTCGATTGATCTGAGCATTGACATCCGAATACTCCAACACTTGATTGCGCAAGGTACGTTCGGCACCTAAATAACTATCTTTTACGGCCTGTTGCGAGTCCGCCCTGATTCTGCGGATCGTATCGAATCGCTCAAAAGGAATGGTCAGACGAGCACCAAAAATGAAAAGCGTGGCACTTACCAGGACATGGAACAACTGAATCAAAAAAAGATTCGGATCATAGAATCCAATTTGATAGACCTTTGGAATACTGATAGCAAGCGCCACCATCGCCAACAAGGTACCTAGAGCAGTCCCTGTAATGCCGTGACGTCGAGTCAATAAAACTGCGGGCCCTATCAATGCGATCATCAAGATGTTACGGGGAAGCGCATCGTGCGTGTAATTGAGCATATAAAACAACGCAACGATGGCGACTACCGAAGCACCAAGATCACGTGGCAATTCAGCCCTGATCGGCTGCGACTGCTTGGGCGACCAAAGCATCACTGGAAGCAGGAACATCAAGATGCCGAGATAGCTACCTACCCAATAACGGAGTAGGAACTCCAAAAAGTTAACTGTCGCCGGGCCATCCAGCAGTGCATTGATCACAATGCTCCACAATGAATTACAAAAAGCGACAGCGATGGCAAATGGGATCAACCAACGAACTTGGTAGACCTGCCCGCGCGAATGATGCCTTGCTAGCCATATAACGTACGCAATCATTGGCGCGTGCAAAAACGGACTGAGATAGGCC
Source organism: Xanthomonas sp. WHRI 8932A (assembly GCF_035012785.1). NCBI lineage: Bacteria > Pseudomonadati > Pseudomonadota > Gammaproteobacteria > Lysobacterales > Lysobacteraceae > Xanthomonas > Xanthomonas sp. WHRI 8932A. Next base: position 125,417 of record NZ_JAYGQQ010000007.1, on the reverse strand, counting down.
CATATCAAGCTGTAATCTTGGCGCAGTGCCAGTGGGACGCGCAGCCAGAGCATGGCAGCAGCGTCACCCGCCAACAAAAACGGCCACTCACGGTACGGCCGAAACAGCAAGGTGATGACGCGCAAGCCGACAGGCAGGTACCACTGGTCTATCGAGCAGAACCAAAGCATCACAAACGTAAGTCCGTAGCACACGCCGATCAGCGTGCCCCTGAGGACTTCCCTGGCTGAAGCCATACCACCACTCCTTGGTTCCACGATTCACCCTAGTCTGGAGGGAACTGCGGATTGGAGTATAGCGGTGGCGCACAATTCGCTAGAAGAGGCAGTTGCTCTTCACTCGGCAAATGCATTCGAGGACACGCTTTGCACTTTACTGGTGCGTCACTCAACTCGAGGAAGTGCGCTAGCCGGCATCGCGTCGCCCTGACCGGATCAGGTGCAGGAACACTCAAGCCATCAACACTCATCTTGATGCGCTTATGCAGCAGTCGTCTTCGACGCCGCATGCGCTAGGACATAAAAGAAAGCCGCGTTGTTGCGCGGCTTTCTTCTTTTTTCATGCCGAAAGTTGCATAGCAGGCTAAATCAACCTTCCATCTGCTCCAACTCCTTGCCCTTGGTCTCGTAGACGTACTTGAGCACGAAGAACACCGAGATGAAGGCGGCAACCGTGTAGATGCCGTAGGCGCCGGCGAGACCGATGCTGCCGAGCAGGATCGGGAAGCTGACGGTGATGGCGAAGTTGGAAGTCCACTGCGCGGCACCGGCAATGGCCAGGCCCGAACCGCGGATCTGGTTGGGGAACATCTCGCCCAACATCACCCACATCACCGGGCCCCACGAGGCGTTGAAGAACACCACGTAGACGTTGGCGGCCACCAGTGCCAGCATGCCCATGGCATCGGACATCGCCAGCTTGCCTGTGGCGTCCAGCGACGCGGTGGCGAACGCATAAGTCACCAAGGCCAGCGACACTGCCATGCCGACCGAGCCGATCCACAGTAGCGGCTTGCGGCCGATCTTGTCGACCAGCATCACCGTGACCAGGCAGGCGCCGATACTCAGGCCGCCGGAGAGCACGTTGATCAGCAGTGCATCCTGTTCGGAGAAGCCCACCGCCTGCCACAACACCGCGCCGTAATAGAACACCACGTTGATGCCGACCAATTGCTGGAACACCGCCAGGCCGACGCCGATCCAGACGATGGGGCGAACCTTGCCGGTGGCCTTGCTGATCAGGTCGGAGAACTTGGGCTTGTGCTGGTCGGCCGACATGGACGCGGAGATCTCGGTCAGCTTGGTCTGCGCAGCAGCGTTGCCGTACAGCCGCTTGAGCACCACCAGCGCCTGCTCGCGACGGCCCTTGACCACCAGGTAGCGCGGGCTTTCGGGGATGACCAGCAGCAACAGCAGGAACGCCAGCGACGGAATCGCCTGCATCCAGAACATCCAGCGCCAGGCGGCCTGCCCGGCCCACAACGGCTCGGTGGAGGCACCCGCCGCGTTGGCGAGCAGATAGTTGCTCAGGAAGGCGCAAAACAGCCCGCTGATGATGGCGATCTGCTGCATCGTGGCGAGCCGGCCGCGATAGCGCGCGGAGGCAACCTCGGCGATGTAGGCCGGTGAAATAACGCTCGCCGCACCAACGGCAAAGCCGCCCATGACGCGCGCGAAGATGAAAAAGCCGGAGCTGTGCGAGGCACCGGCACCGATGGCCGAGAGCAGGAACAGCGCCGCAGAAATGATCAGGACCGCGCGGCGGCCCCAACGGTCGGCCAGGCGGCCGGCGAAGAAGGCGCCGATGGCGCAACCCAGCAGCATCGAGGCGACCTCGAATCCGGTCTCGGCTGCGCTGGAATGGAAAGTCTGCTTCAGGCCATCGACAGTGCCGTTGATCACGCCGCTATCGAAACCGAACAAAAAACCGCCGATCGTTGCAACGCAACTGATCAGGACGATGAAACGGGTGTTCTCACCGGCATCGGGGGCGCCGTTTACGGAGACACTGGACATGGGTTCACCTGGAAACATGCAAGGGAGCGGTCACTGGTGTGGCCGCCGTCGGCCGGCGACGCGATGCGCCGCCCGCCACGGGACATCAACGCGTCAGGTACTGATTGATCAGGTTTTCGTAGGCTTCCTGGCGGCCGCTGATCTGGGTCGGCACATTGCCGGCCGCATGCTTGGCCACGTCCACCAGCGTGCTGGACCCATTGACGAACGCCGCACCGGCGCCGCTGTCGAAGCTGGCGTAACGCTCGGCGCGCCAGGTTTCCAGCGGCGAGGACGTCAGCAGCGCATTGGCCACTTCCAGACCGCGTGCGAACGCGTCCATGCCGCCGATATGCGCCATGAACAGGTCCTGCGGGTCGGACGATTCGCGACGCACCTTGGCATCGAAGTTCAAGCCGCCCGGTGCCAGCCCGCCCTGCCGCAGCACTACCAGCATCGCGCCGACGGTGTCGTACAGGTCGGTCGGGAACTGGTCGGTATCCCAGCCGTTCTGCGGGTTGCCGCGGTTGGCATCGATGCTGCCGAGCAGGCCGGCATCGGATGCCACCTGCAGGTCATGCTCGAAGCTGTGGCCCGACAACGTCGCGTGGTTGGCTTCGATATTGAGTTTGAAATCCTGGTCCAGGCCATGCTGACGCAGGAAGCCGATCACCGTGGCGCTGTCGAAGTCGTACTGGTGCTTCATCGGCTCCATGGGCTTGGGCTCGATCAGGAAATTGCCTTTGAATCCGATCGCACGGCCGTAGTCGCGTGCCAGGGTGAGGAAGCGCGCCATGTTGTCCTGCTCGCGCTTCATCTGCGTGTTGTGCAGGCAGGCATAGCCTTCGCGGCCGCCCCAGAACACGTAGTTTTCGCCGCCCAATTCCACGGTGGCATCGATCGCAGCCTTGACCTGCACCGCCGCACGCGCCACCACATTGAAGTCCGGGTTGGTGGATGCGCCATTCATGTAGCGCGGGTGCGAGAACAGGTTGGCAGTGCCCCACAGCAGCTTGATGCCGGTATCGGCCTGGCGCTGCTTGGCGATGCCGACCATGTGGGTGAGGTTGCTTTCGTATTCGCCGATGTCGTCGGCATCCGGCGACAGGTCGATGTCGTGGAAGCAGTAATACGGCACGCCCAACTTGGTGAAGAATTCGAACGCGGCATCGGCCTTGGCTTCGGCGCGACCCAGCGCGGTATTGCCCGCATCCCACGGATACGCGCGCGTGCCTGGGCCGAACGGATCGGCGCCGTTGCCGCAGAAGCTGTGCCAGTAGGCCACGGCAAAGCGCAGATGCTCGGCCATGGTCTTGTCGCCGATTTTCTTGTTGGCGTCGTAGACCTTGAACGCGAGCGGGTTATCGGAGTCGCGGCCTTCGAAGCCGATCTTGCCGATGCCGGGGAAATATTCCTTCGCGCCGATGAAAACGGTGTTGCTCATGGGGTGTGATGTCCTTGGTTCTGGGGGAGTGGTGAATCAGTCAGCGTAGAGCGGGCTGACGACGTGCAGGTGCTTGAGGAAGGCTTGGTAGTGCTGCTGATACTGGGCTACGCGCTGCGGGTTGGGCTGTGCGGCGAGCGCGTCGTCTACCTGCAGGTGCTCCAGCACCACCTCCGACAACGCGGCATCGCCACCATCGTCGCGGTCGCAGGCCCACAACGCTTGCAGCGCGGCACCGAAGGCGGCGCCTTCGGGTTGGGTTGGCACCACGACCTGCAGATTGAAAACGTCGGCCACCATCTGCCGCCACTGCGCGCTCTTGCTGCCGCCGCCGGTGAGCAGGATGGTATCGAACTGCAGACCGGCCGCGACGAAGGCGTCGAAGCCATTGCGCAGGCTGTAGGTGGCCCCTTCCATCGCGGCGCGATAGAAATGCGCAGCGGTGGTGTTGTGCAGATCCATACCGAACAAGCAGCCGCGTGCATCGGGCAAATTGGGTGTGCGCTCGCCGTTGAAGAACGGCAGCAACACCAGCCCGTCGGCACCGGGTGCGGTGTCGGCAATCATCGCCTCGGTCTGCTCCCGAGTGATGGAAAACATGCGCATCACCGCTTCGGTGGCGACGGTGCAGTTCATGGTGCAGATCAGTGGCAACCAGCCGCCGCTGGACGAGCAGAACGCGGCCCAACGTGCGTCGTCGTCCACCACCGGATGATCGGCGTAGGCGAACAAAGTGCCGCTGGTGCCCAGGCTCATCGTCAGGCGACCCGGCACCACATTGCCGGTGCCGATGGCCGCCATCATGTTGTCGCCACCACCGGTGGTGACGCGCACGCCGGCCGGCAACTTCAATGCATCGGCGGCCGCATCGGACAAGGCATACACCGCGCCGGTTTCCACCAGCGGCGGCAACGCCGCGCGCAGGTCGCGCTGTGCATCGACGGCGCCGAGCATGCGCTCGGACCACTGACGCGTGCGTACATCCAGCCAGCCGGTGCCGGAGGCATCGCCCACTTCGGCAAAGCGCTCGCCGGTGAGCCAGAAATTGATGTAATCGTGCGGCAGCATCACCGTGGTCATCGCTGCATACGCCTCAGGGCGATGCTTGCGCGTCCACGGCAGTTTGGATGCGGTGTAGCCGGCCAGGATCGGGTTGCCTGCGGCAGCCACGCTGCCCGCTGCGCCGCCCACCGCGTCCATGATTTCGTCGCATTCCAGCGCCGTGCTGGTATCGCACCACAGCTTGACCGGCGCGGTGACGCTGCCATCGGCGGCCACCGGCACGAAGCCGTGCTGCTGGCCCGACACCGAGATACCGCGCACGCGCGCACGTTGTTCGCCATCGAGCTGCGCGAAGCAATGCACGATGCCGTCGACCCACCACTGCGCCTGCTGTTCGCGGGTGCCGTCATCGCGGCTGATCAGCTCCATCGGTGCGGCGATCGTGGCAACCACAGCGCGCTCCTGCGCGTCGTAGGCCACCAGCTTGACGCTCTGCGTGCCTACGTCCAGTCCTACGTACAAGCTCATTGCTTCACCAATCGGTTGTTGTTGAGTCCCACCTGCTGGGTGCGGCCCGCGCCCAGTTCCAGGTCCAGGGTCTGCCCTGCATAGGACAGTTGATAGCGTCCGCCACGATCGCTGTGCAGGCGTGCCTGCTGCAAGCGACCGCCATCCCATTCCAGATCAATGCTGGCGCCGCCACGTACGCGCACGCCGCGCATGCTGCCGCGCGGCCAGGCAGCGGGCAAGGCGGGTAGCAGGAACACACTGCCGCCCCAGCTTTGCAACAGCATTTCGGTGATGCCGGCGGTGCCGCCGAAGTTGCCGTCGATCTGGAACGGCGGATGTGCGTCGAACAGGTTCGGGTAGGTGCGATCGGGCGAAATCAGCAGTTGCAGGATGCGATACGCATGCTCGCCATCGGCCAGCCGTGCCCACAGATTCAGCCGCCAACCGATCCCCCAGCCGGTGGCGTTGTCGCCACGGATTTCCAGCGAACACCTGGCAGCAGCGGCCAGCTCCGGCGTATCGCGCAGATTGATCTGGCTCGACGGATGCAGCGCGTAGAGATGCGAGACGTGGCGGTGGTGGATCTCCGGCGCGTCCATATCCCAATCCTGCTGCCACTCCTGCAACTGCCCCGCCTTGCCGATGCGGTTGGGCGGCAGTTGCTCGCGCAGCGTGGCCAGCTGTTGCGCCAGCGCTGCATCGACGTTGAGCACCTTGCTCATCGCGATGCACTGCGCAAACAGGTCGCGCAACAGTTGCGCATCCATGCTCGGCCCGGCGCACACGGCGGCGCCGAACGGATGCTGATTTTCCGGCGACATCGATGGATTGGTCACCATCGCGCCCGTTTGCGGGTCGCGCATCAAGGTGGCAACGAAGAACTCCGCCGCACCCTTGAACAACGGGTAGATCTTGCTCAGATACGCACGGTCGCGCCCGTAATCCCAGCGGTCCCACAGCTGCTGCAACAACCACACCCCGCCCATCGGCCACAGGCTCCACTTGGCGCCATCGATGGGCCCGGCCTGACGCCAGAGATCGGTATTGTTGTGCACCACCCAGCCGGGCGCGTCGTAGAGCGTACGTGCGGTATGCGCGCCGGTGGTGGCCAGGTCGAACAGCATGGATTCCAGCGGTTCCACGCACTCGTGCAATGCGTTGGCCTCGCTGGGCCAGTAGTTCATCTCGGTGTTGATGTTGATGGTGTACTTGCTTTCCCACGGCGGCTGCATCAGGTCGTTCCAGATGCCCTGCAGGTTGGCCGGCTGGGAGCCGGGCCGCGAGCTGCAGATCAGCAGATAGCGGCCGTACTGATGGTAGAGCGCGGCCAATGCCGGGTCGTTGCCGCCGGCAAACCGCTGCACGCGTTGGTCGGTGGGTAGCGCTGCCGCGTCGCTGGTGCCCAGGTCGATCGCCACACGCCGGAACAGGCGTTGGTGATCGGCCAGATGCGCGCGCAGCAATGCGGCATAGTCCAGCGTTTCGGCCTTGCGCAGGCTCGCTGCGGTGCGTGCGAGCGGGTCGCCATCCACCGCGTCGAAGCGTTGGTAACTGGTGGCTGCGGTGAGCAGCAAGACCACTTCATCGGCGCCTTCGATACGCAAGCGATCGCGCAACGCAGTCACCTTGCCGCCTTTCACCTGCGGCAGCACGCGCAACGCAAACCGCAACTTGCCGTCGATGCCGGCAAAGCTGCCGTTGCGGCCGGTGAACAGCAAACTGCCCTGCTCTGCCGTGACCTCGCCGTGTTGCGGGCTGTCGATGCCAACGCGCAAGGAAATCGCGCGCGGCCGCTCGCACGACAGACGCACCACGATGCACTGCGACTGCGCAGAGACGAACACCTCGCGCCGATGCAGCACGCCGCCAGAGCGGAAGCTGGTGGTGGCCACTGCGGTGTCCAGATCCAGCTGACGGCGATACTCACTGATGCCGTCGACACGATCGAAATCCAGCAACAGATCGCCCAGCGGTTGATACGGCATCTGCTTGAGCGGACGCGAGAGCAGCTTGGCATCGGCCAGTTGTTCGGCCTCGGCATAGCGCCCGGCGAAGATCAGCGCACGTACCTGCGGCAACGCGGCCAATCCGTCCGGGCTGGTGGAATCGTAGGGCCCGCCAGCGTAGAGCGTGTCTTCGTTGAGTTGCAGGCGCTCGTGGGCAATACCGCCCCACACCATCGCGCCGACTCGGCCATTGCCGACCGGCAGAGCCTCCACCCATTCGTTGGCCGGTTCGCGGTACCACAGCTGCAATGCGTCAGCGGCCGCCACGGGCGGCAACGCGGCGTGTTTGGAAGACGCTGCAGCCTGCGCTGCAGCCTGCGCGTCAACCGGTGCGGCGCCCAGGACCGCCATCGCGGCCCCGGTTGCCTTGCACAGTTCCCGACGGGTCAGCACGGCCACCGCCGTGTTGCATCACCGGAACCGCCCGCGACTGCCTTGCGGCGTTCCGGCATCTGCTTGCTCATCGACTGAAGACAGCCTGCGATCATCGACGACGCGCTTTGCCGGACGCAATCTTGCGCTGCAACACGCTGACCGCCTTGCCGTCGTACTGGAGGCTGGTGTCGGTCTTGGGCTCGAGCGCACCGGCATCGTCGCGTGGGCCATCGACGAAGCGCACATTGATGGTGCGTTTGGCCTGCATGCCGGTCCAGCTGCCTTCGCGCTTGCCGATGCTCAGCTCGCCCTTGGCCTGGTTCCACACCAGCGGAATGCGGCTGAACTCGCCCTTCTCGTAGCCATAGCCCTTGCCGTCGTCTTCGTACAGCGAGAACTGGCCGTCGGCGCCGGTGTAGACCACCACGGTGAGCGGCGCGTCGGGTTTTTGGTCCACATATTCCTGCACCGGGCCGGTCGGCACGATGGAGCCGGCACGCACGAACAGCGGCATGCGTTCGATCGGCGCGGCCGCTTCGATGGTCTGGCCGCCGTCGTAACGCTTGCCGGTGGCGAAATCGAGCCAGCTGGTGCCGGCCGGCAGATACACCTGACGCGAGGTGGCGCCGAAGCGGGTCACCGGTGCGACCAGGAACGCCGGTCCGAACAGGTACTGGTCGTTGATGTCGCGCGCCTTCGCATCATCCGGGAAGTCCATCATCATGCCGCGCATGATCACGCCATCGCGCTGATAGGTATCGCCGGCCAGGCTGTAGATGTACGGCAGCAACGCATAACGCAGGCGATTGTAGTAAGCCATGCTGTCGTAGAACGGCGTGCCTTCCGGGGCGATGTTCCAGATTTCGCGGTACGGGAACTGGCCGTGCGAGCGGAAGATCGGCACGAACGCACCGAACTGGAACCAGCGCGTATTGAGCTCGCGCCATTCCGGCAGATGCGCCGGGTCCTGGTTCTCGTAGCGCTTCTCCACCGCAAACCCGCCGATGTCGAAGGTCCAGTTGGGCAGGCCCGACAGCGCCATGTTGACGCCGGCGGAAATCTGGTCGTGCATGTCGTCCCAACGCGACACGATATCGCCGCTCCACACCGCCACCGCATTGCGCTGGGTGCCGGCATAGCCCTTGCGCGAGAGGATGAACACGCGCTTGTCGTCAGCCGCACGGTCGCCTTCGTAGACGCCATGGGTGTGCGGCAGCGGGTAGGAATTGAAGTATTCGGTGGACGAGCCCAGCGCGGTCGGCGTGGTGCGTGCCTTGCGCTCGCCGATGTCCAGGTTGGAGTGCACGTCCGGCTCGTCGGCGTCCATCCACCACGCATCGAAGCCCTTGCTGTTGAGCTTCTCGTTGACCTGGCGCCAATAGATCGCCTGCGCCTTCTCCGAGTACGGGTCGTAGAACGAGTTTTTGTAGCCCTTGGCGATCCAGTCCAGCTCACCCACTTCCACGTTGCGCTTGTACATGAAACCGGCGGCATCCAGTTCCTTGTAGTTGGCGGTGGTGGGATAGAACTTGGGCCAGATCGAAATCATGATTTGCGCGTGCATGTCGTGCACGGACTTGACCATGCCATCCGGATCCGGGAAGTGCTTCGGGTCGAAATCATGCGAACCCCAGGCGTTTTCCGGCCAGTACGACCAGTCGAGCACGATGTTGTCCAGCGACAGCTTGCGCTTGCGGTACTCGGCCAGCACGCCGACCAACTCATCCTGGCTTTTGTAACGCTCGCGGCTCTGCCAGAAACCATAGGCCCACTTGGGCAGCATCACCGACTTGCCGGTGAGTTCGCGGTAGCCGGCCACGGCCTGGTCGTAGGAATCGGCCGAGACGAAGTAGTAGTCGATCATCTGGCCGGCTTCAGACCACAGCGAGAGATCTTTCGCTTCCGCTGCCGGCAGCGGGTCGCGATGCAGCAGCGCGATATAGCTGGGGTCGATCAGATCCCATTCGACCTTGACGGTGTGGCGCTTGCCCGGCTCCAGGTCCAGCTTGAACTCGTGATTCCACGGGTTCCAGTTCTGCCGCCAGCGATCGATCACCAGCTTGCCGTCCACGTACAACTTGGCGTATTCGCTCGAATACAGCGAGAAGGTGTGCTCGCCACCGGTGAGCGCTTCGATCTCGCCCTCCCAGGTGACCTGCATGCGGCTGTCCTTGTCCTTGGTGATGGCCTTCTTCGGGAACTTGGTCAGGTCGCTGAGGTACTGGTAGTTCACCTCGCTCTCGCGACGCTCCAGCACCTGCTTGCCGTTGATGGCATAGCGTGCGGTCAGTGCGCCGGCCTTGCCCTTGGCGTCGTACAACTTGAGCGTCTTGGGCAGCGGCTGCAGACCGCGCGGGTCGCCCAGGCGGCTGATCGAGTTGTTGTCCCACAGCAGGCCATAGTTGCGGCTGGACACCAGGTACGGCACCGCCATGTCGATGTTGTTCTGCTGCAATTCGACGTTGCGGCCCTTCTGATTCATCCAGCCCTGCTGGTGCTGGCCGAAGCCGTACAACGCTTCGTCATCGGGCGACTGGAAGCGCTGGCGCACGCTCAGGTACTGCTTGCCTTCGACCTTGAGCGGGGCAAAGCTGCGCCCGCCGGCCACTTCGGACAGCACCGGCTTGCCATTGGCATCGGCGAAGCTGACATGGCCGTCGACGGTGGACACCGTGGCGGTCACCTTGCCGGTCTTCAGCTGCACGCTGTCGGCCTGCTCGGCCACCTGGAAGGCGCTATCGCCATGCACCGGCACGCGCATCAGGCTGGGGCTGCGTGCGAAGTCGCCGTCCGGATCGGCGCTGACGCGGATGATGCCGGCATCGACCACCTGCAGGCGCACCGGTGCGGCGCCCTTGGCGCTCGGCACCACGGTGACGCCATCGGCGGCCTTGCGCACTTCCTGCGCATGCGCGGCATTGGCCAACAGGGCCAGCGACAACGCCAGGCAATGGGCAAGCGGTGTACGTCGGTTGGCAGGCGCGGCGCCGGCGGAACGGATGGTGGTTTGCATGGTCACTCCCTTTGAATTTCGAAACGCTGCCGCGGGGGCGGCAGCGCATGGGTTGCTGATTATTTGTAGGTGGCGAGCTTGATCTTGAGCAGCTGTGGCACGCTGGAAAAATTGACGCCGTAATCGGTCTGGTCGCCGTTCCAATTGCGCTGGAACTTCCACTGGGTGTCTTCGTACACGCCTTCCTCGACACGGTCGTAGAACATGTTCGCGGTGGCGTCACTGGCCGGGTGCAAGGTCACGCGCACGTGGTAACCGGTGACCAGAAATTCATCCGGGCCCAGCTCGGCGATCAACGCCGCGCCGATCGGTTCCGGGTTGCCCGGCGGCTCGCCCTTGAACCAGAACTGTGGCACGCCGTAGGTGATGGTGGCGCTCCAGCGGTCGTTGAGCTTGAGCTCCTGCACGGCCTGGCCGGGCTCTTCGGCGGTGCCGTGCAGCTTGCCTTCAGAGGCGGCCTTGGCGAACGGGCGCATACCCATGCTCACCGCCTGGAAGCCGAGCGCGAACGGTGCCAGCGTTTCTTCATTGACGTGCTTGGCGCCCAGCGGATAGTTGGAATAGCGCGTGTAGTCCATACCAAACGCGGACCAGCCGATGCCGTTGTGGCCCAGCGTGGGATACAGGTAACGCGCGTATTCCTGGCGGTTGCCGGTTTCGGCCACGAACAAGGCGTTGTCCGGGCGCGCGTAACGCTCCAGCACCGTGGTGTACATGCGGTATTCGGGCATGTAGATATCCGGCGCCAGCAGATCGATATGCGGGCCGGCCGCCTTCCAGACATCGAGCACGTTGTCGGTGGGGCCACCGCTGGCGTACTGGCCGGGCTGTCCCGGATTGAACGGGCCACGCAGCGCGGCATTGACGTACATCGGCAACGGATACTCGGCCTTGCCGGCTTCGGCGACCTGATCGATGTAACGCCCGATCGACCACGCATGGAAGATTTCATCGGCATCGGCGCCGAACACCTGCGCCCAGCTGCCCGGCTGCTTGTTCAAGCGCTTGAGCAGTGCCTCCGGTACCGGGCCGTCGAATAGTTTTTGCGCCATCGGCGAAAAGTCGCGCACGCTGCCGTAGGTGCCCGGCTCGTTTTCCGGCTGGATCATGATCACGGTGTGTTGCGGGTCGACCTTTTTCAGGTGCTGCATGAAGGCGACGAAGGCCTTGCGATCGGCATCCAGCGTGGCCTGCGCATGCGGCGACAGCGACCCGATCGCCTTGCCCTCGCGAGTGATCACACGCGGGAAGCGCTGGTTGTCGGCCTTGACCCACAACGGCGCGTAGGCCGGGCCATTGTTTTTCCAGGTCGCAAACCACAACAGCACCAGCCGCACCTTGTGCTCGCGCGCCTGGCTCAGCAGCGTGTCGACGAAGGAGAAATCGAACTTGCCTTCTTCCGGTTCGACCTGTTCCCAGGCGATCGGCACCTGCACGGTGTTGGGGCCCAGCACCTGCATGGCCGGCCACACCTTGTCCATCACGCCGGAATAGTTGCTGGAGTTGTTGACCTGCGCGCCCAGGATCAGGAACGGCGCGCCATCGACCATCAAGGCATGCTTGCCGTCCTTGCTGACGAACTGCGGCATCGCTGTCTGCGCGGCCGGTGTCTGTGCGCTTACCGGCGTTGCCGCTGCGGTGCTTGCAGCCGGCGTGGAGGCGGCAGGCTTAGCTGCATCGCCCTGCTCGCCGGACTGGCACGCGGCCAAGGCCAGCGTCAGCGCGGACAGCAGCAGCGGACGCAGGCAACGCCGCGCGTTGGAATAGGTGATGGCATGTGCAACGGGGGAATACATGGACATAAGGCTCCGTGTCACCAGGTATCGGTGCGGAAGGGGGAAACAGGAAGGGCGTCGCGATTGATCAGGTTGGCGTCGTCGGGGTTCTCGCTCCAGCCGTAGCGCACTGCCACGGGTGCAGGTACCGCATCGCTCTGCACGCTCACCCGATCGCCGTCGATGCGCGCGGTGGCCGGATGGAACTGCTTGTCGGCACCAGCGACACGCAAGCCCTGCACTGCACCGCCGCCACGTACCTGCAGCGCACTGCCCTGCAGGTCGAATGTCAGCACCGCCTTGCCACCTTCAAACCTTGCCCGCTTGAACACCGGCGCGCTGTACACCAGCGTTTCGCCGTACGCCACGTGCCGCGCCGCCAGCGCCAGACGATGGCCGACATCGCGCTTGTTGGTGGGATGGATGTCGGTGGGGTTGCCGATATCGATGATCACCGCCTGCCCGGTCGCCTGCAGCGCCAGCGTCTTGGACTGCGACTCGCGCAACAGCGCCCACGGGCTCAGTTCGCCCTTATCGCCGCCGGCCTTGAAGTTGGCCAGCTGCACCCACAAAAATGGCAGCGCCTTGGCGCCGCGCTCGGCACGCCATTGCTGGATCATCGCGGCGAACTGCTCGCGATACGCCACTGCTCCGTTGTCGGTGGCGTTGGTTTCACCCTGGTACCAGATCACGCCCTTGACCGGGAACGGCTGCAGCGGGTGGATCATCTGGTTGTAGAGCAGCGTGGGCAGCTGGTTCTTGTTGTCGACCAACGACACGCGCACCTGCGCCGGGCGGAATTTCCAGCCGCTCAGCGCGCGCTTGGCGCCATCGTTGGTCTGCACGAAGCGCTGCTCATCCGGGCCGTGCATGCCGCCACCGCCGCTGAGGTCTTCTACCCGCACGGCGATGTGATTGACGCCGGCATGCAGTGCCGCCGCCGGCACGCTGTAGACGCGCGGCAGATTCCATTGTTTCTCGGTGCTGCCTACTTGCTGGCCGTTGACGTAGGTGATGTCCGAATCGTCGATCTGGCCCACGCCCAGGGTAATGCCGGCCTTCGCCTCGGCAGCGCTCAAGGTCACCGTAGTGCGGTACCAGGCAATGCCATCCATGCCGTCGTAACCGCTGGATTCCCATTGTTGGGTGGTGGGGATGCTGTCCCAATCGCTGTCGTTGAACTCGGCGTCGCGCCATTGCGGCATGTCGCCGTCGACCTTGGGCCAGCGCGCGATGCGCTTGCCGGTGGCGGCCTGTGCGGCAGCGTCGCGTTGCTTGATCGCCTCGATCGCGCCCTGGTTCTGCTCGGCATTCAAGCCCAGCGATGCAGCATCCATCCACGCCTCGATCGCACTGCCGCCCCAGGTGCTGTTGACGATGCCGATCGGCACGCCGGTGCTGGCGCGCAGCTCTTTGGCGAAGAAATACCCCACCGCGGTGAACTCGCCGGCAGTGGCCGGCGTGGCGGCCTTCCACTCGCCACCGGTCAAGCGCGCTTCCGGCTGCACCGACCACGACTTGGGTACCTTGAAGTGGCGTAACTGCGGGTCGTTGGCGGCGGCGACCGCCTGCGGGCCATCGTTGGCCTGCGCCAACGTAAATTCCATATTCGATTGCCCGCTGGCTAGCCATACATCGCCGACCAGCACGTCGCGCACCTGCAGCTGCCCACCATCGCCCTGCACGCTCAACACATACGGGCCGCCCGCCTTGTGCGCGGGCAGGCTCACCTTCCAGGCGCCCTGTGCGTCGGCTTTGGCGGTGGCGCGCCTGCCATCGAAGCTGACCGTGATCGCGGCATTGGGCGATGCCCACCCCCACACCGGCATGGGCTGGTCGCGCTGCAACACCGCGCCATCGGCAAACAACAGCGGCAGGGTCGGCTGGGCCAGCGCGAGCGGGCTGGCCAGCACCAGACCCAGCAGGCAGGCGCGGCGAACGAGAGGTGCGGTCATGCGGTGATCTCCAGGAACAGCGCGGCCGGTCGGCGCGCAACGAGGCGATAGGGAATGCAGCGGGTCAAGGTACGGCAGCGCGATGCCGCGCGCAGGCACGCAGCGCTCATCGTGGATCACCGTAAAAAATGCCACGGCCACCGGTGGCGAAGTAGACGCGACCAGGACGTCGTGGGTCGCCGGTGACGCTGTAAGGCTTGCCGAAACGGTGCGCGTCGTCGTTGATGCGCAGCCACTGCGCGCCGTCATCGTCGGAGCGGAATACGCCATCTACACCGGCCACGCGCCCGGCCAGATACAGCGCTGGCGGTGCGCCATCGCGCAGGGGCTTGCCGATGCCCAGCGAGCGCGCTTCGTCCGGCTTGGACAGGGTCTGCAAGCGTCCGTTCTGCCAACGCATCACGCCCAGCGAAGGGCTGGCCAGATATACCACGCCGGCACGCCAGGGGTCGGGCCGCAGCTGCGGACGCGCACGCTCATCGCGTGCAGGGTTGCCGACCTGGTGCCCGGTATCGCGGAAGCTGGCCGCGCCATCAGTACTTTCGTAAAAGTGTCCGCTGACGGTGTCGGCGGCATACCAGCGCTGCGCATCGACGCGGTCGGCCACCACCACCGCCGTGTCGGGCAGCCCTTGCACGCGTTGCCAGTGCCTGCCGACATCGGCCGTGCGCCAGTTGCCACCGTTGTTGGGCGTCCAGACCACCTGCGATGCATCGGCCGCGATGGCAATGGTGCCCGCGCCCTGCCCGGCCGGTGGTTCACTGGCAAACGCGCTCCAGTGCGCGCCACCATCGCGCGACAGCAGCGCGCGGATCTCGTTGTTGCGACGGTCGCGCACGGTACCGCTGCGTACCACCGTCAGCGGCACCTGTCCTGCAGCATCGATGCTCTCGCCGTTGGTCAGACGCGGGCCGGCATACTGCAGCTGCGCGGTATCCAGAGTGTCGTGGCGAAACCCATCGATATCGCCCAGCGCGCTGAGCAAATGCGCGCCGGCCATCGGGCTGAGCAAGTCCAACGGCACGGTCTCTTCCAGCCCCCGGTCCTGGAACCACCACTGCAACGGCTGCCGCGTGTCGGCGAAATCGCGCAGATTGCGCGAGGCCCAGATGCCGTAGCCGGTGACGAACAGCGCGTGGTTGCTGTCGAACGGATCGATCGCCAGTGCGCCGATCCAGTGCGGTGTCGCCTGCGCGGTCCACGGCGCGGCGCTGTGATCGAACACCGCATCGGCCAACAATGGCGTCCAGTGCTTGCCGCCGTCGACGCTGCGAAACAGCTCATCGCGCGGCGTCCGCCGGCGGAAGGTACTGGCCAGCAGCACCTGTGGATCGTGCGGGTCCACCGACACCGCGCCCCAGCCGAAGCCATCGCCAGTGGCCGGTTGCGGAATCGGGCTGATCTCGCTCCAGCGCCCCTGCGCCGGGCTGTACTTCCACAGCGCACCACCGGCCATCAGGTCCGGGCCGGGCTGATCGCCGTAGCTGAGATACCACTGCCCATCGCGGCCGCCGTCCATATGGCTGGGGCGCAAGCCGTGCGGCTGCCCGGCTACCGCCGACCAGGTGCGACCGGCGTCGTCGGACACATACAGGCTGGTGTGTGCGGTGGAAACGCCAACGTAGATCCGTGGCGTGGGACTGCCAGCGCGGCCGCTGGCGGCGTCGAACACGACAAAGGCAATCCCCACCGCCTGGTCGCGTCCGACATGGTTGCGCGCGGTGGCGCCGGCCATTGCCTGGGCAGGGAATCCGTCCACACGCGCCCAGTGCGCGCCGCGATCGTCGCTGCGCCACAGGCCTGCATCACGTGCGCCCAGCAACAGCACACGACCATCGTGCGGGTCCACCGCCAGCCGTTCGCCGTTGGCGCGGCCCAGTTGATTGCCGCCCAGTTTGAACGGCAGATCGGCGCGCTTGAAGCTGCGGCCGCGATCGAACGAACGCAGCACCGCGGCATTGCCGGCGCGCGTGTGCATATAGGTCCCAGCGGCCAGATAGATAGCGGCGGGATTGGCAGGGTCGATGGCGAATGCATCGATACCCATCAGATTCCAGTCGTCGGCGCCCAACCAATCGGTCAGTGCCACCCACTGTTGCGCACGCGCATCCCAGCGATACGCGCCACCGACATCGGTGCGCGCATAGGCAAGATTGCGTTCGGCGGGATGAAACAGCACACCGGTGACAAAGCCGCCACCGCCAATGGCCACGCTGCGCCACTGGTACGGCCCCTGCGTGACGGGCTCGGCCGCGTGCACGTGAGACGTCATGAAGAGCAACACCAGCGTCAGGCAAACAGCTGTCAGCCACGCATGTGCTGCGAAAAGGCGGCGCTTAGTAGGCGGATCGATCATGGCGATCATTCCTCCGGCTCCCTTCGCGATCGACGGCAGCGCCATCGATAGGAAAAACACCGGTCCAACGAGCTGCCTGCACAGCTCGCCGGACCGGAGACGCACTTCCTACGGCGCGTTCTACAGGCTGGCCCGCAATGTCAGGCCATACCGACGATCGTTGATCACAAAGTCGCGGTAGCGCGACTCGTTACCCAGGTAGCTTTCGCGACGGGTATCGAGCAGATTCACGCCGTCCAGCGAAATCGACCACACAGCATTGATGTTGAAACGCAGCGAGGCATCCAGCTGGCCGAAGCCCTTGTTGTAGACCGGCAGATTGCCGGTGCCGTTGCCTGCGGTGGTCACCAGCCAGTCGCTGCGCCAGTTGTAGGCCACACGGCCCTGGAAGCGCGAGGTTTCGTAGCTGAGGATCGCGTTGTAGCTGTTCTTGGACAGGCCTTCCAGCGGCACCGTCAACGACTGGCCGTTGGTGTCGGTGGCAGTCGGGCTCGGCGCCTCGCTGTCGACGTAGGTGTAGTTGGTCTGCACGCCGAAGCCGCTCAACCAGCCCGGCAGGAAGTCGAAGAACTGCGTGTAGCCCAGTTCCGCGCCGCGGATCTTGCCCGAGTCGCCATTGACCGGACGGGTGATCTGCCACACCTGGCCGTCGTACACCTCGTTGAAGACGGCGTTGGCGATGAAGCCTTCCACCTTCTTGTAGAACAAGGTGCCGTACATCATCGAGCCCTGGCCGAAGTACCACTCCAGCGCGGTGTCGAACTGGTCGGCCTTGACCGCTTCCAGACTCGGATTACCTGCGGCACCGGTGAAGGTCGACGCACCGTTGGAGGTACCGGTGCTCAGGCTCAGGTTCGGATTGAGGCGATCGAAGGTCGGGCGCGAAATGCCGCGCGAGGCCGCAAAACGCCACTGCAGCTGATCGCTCAGCATCCAACGCAGGTTCAAGCTCGGCAGCACGTCGGTGTAGGTCTGCTGTGCATCGACCGGAATCAGACCGCCGCCTTCAGCGTCGGTGCCGGTCCGCACGCCCTGCGAGCCGACTTCGGTCCGCACCACGCGCACACCGATGTTGCCGTCGAACGGGATGTCGCCATCCACGCCGAAGCGCAGCACGCCGTAGGCGGCGTAGGTCTTCTCGTTCTGCGTGTTGATGTTGTTGGGCGCAAATTCCAGCGGGGTGCCGCCAAAGGTCGCAAGCGTCTGCTCGTAGTTACCCACAGCCACATCGGATGCGGTCAAGGTCGGGCCGAAGGTGCTGCTCTTGCCACGGAAGAAGTCGGTGATCGGGTTGGTCACGACGCCCACGGTGGGGAACTGCGAGAACGGTGTGCCGGCGCATCCGTTGATGCACATGAAACGGAACACGTTGCCCTTGGTCTCGGCATCGCGGTCGGTGTAACGCACGCCGGCCTTGAAGCTGCGCACGAAATCGCTGTCGAACGCCAGATCCATATCCGAACGCCAGGCGAATTCGGTGCCCTTGTTGTCGTCCTTGTTATCCAGGTGCCAGCGCCAGCCGTTGTAGTTGTCCTGGTTGGCCAGGAAACCTTCGGCACCGCTTGCATCGGTCACCGACAACTTGGGCAGGTCGCCGCGGAAATCGATATTGAAGAACGGCGTGTTGTTCAAGCCGGTCGCCACGATGTAACGCGTGCCGGTGGTGGTGGCATCGACATACTGGAAGTCGGTGCTCAGGGTCAGCTTTTCGTTGACCGTCCACTTGGCGCCCAGCGAGTAATCGGTGGTCACCGAATGCCGCTCGGTCAGGCTGGTGTTGGAGTCGGCCGGCACGTTCTGGAAGGTGCCGTTGACGAACTCGTTGCGGTCGTTGATCTGGATGCCCGGCGTGCCCTGCATCGGGTTGGCACCGGTCAACGCGAAGAACGAATAGTCGTGCCAGCTGAAGTCGTAGTCCGAACGCAGCACCTGCGTATAGACCTCGACCGCATCGTTAGGACGCCACTGCATCGCAAACGCGCCGGTCTTGCGCTCGCGCTCGCCGACGGTGGTGTTGATACCGGCGCCGTGCGGCACCGAGATCTGCTGGCCTTCATAGCCCGGCAGATCGGTCTGGGTGTACCAGGGCTCGATCGAAATGGTGTCCTGGCGGAACGGGCTCTTCTGCTGCGAGTAGTTCACCAGGATGCCGATCTCGCCGATCCCGGTCTGCCAGCGATCGCTGAACAGGCCAGAGAACGCCGGCTTGCCGTCGTCGGCCAGGTCGTAATGGTTGTACTGCACACTACCGGCGATCTTGCGGCCGTCGTAATCGAACGGCAGACGCGTGCGCAGGTCGACGGTGCCGCCCAGGCCACCTTCGATCATGTCGGCAGACGGGTTCTTGTACACGTTGACGCCGCCAAGCAGCTCGGCCGACACGTCTTCAAAGCTCAGGCCGCGGCCGTCGTTGGCGGTGAAGATGTCACGGCCATTGAGTTCGGTACGCACCTGGGTCAGACCACGGATGGCGATCGAGCTGCCTTCGCCGTAGTTGCGCGAAATCTGGATGCCGGAGATGCGCTGCAGCGCCTCGGCGACGTTGTTGTCGGGCAGCTTGCCGATGTCTTCGGCGACGATCGAATCGACGATCTGCTCGGCGTTCTGCTTGACCAGCTGCGCCTTGGTGACGCTGCTGCGCGTGCCGGTGACCTGCACGGTGTCCAGCTGCTGGGTGGTGGCGTCCGATGCGGGCGCGGCAGTGGTGGTCGCATCCTGCGCGTAGGCCTGCGCGCTCAGCAGCGTGGCCACACTGATGGCCATCACGGAGCGGCGGAAATCACGGATCGAACGCTGACCCACAGTCCGGCCTGCCGGAATGTGGCGATATTGCACTGACATGGTGCTCCCTCCCAGGACGCATGTACTACTCGTTTTAGCGGGCCGGTGCGCGAACGCCCTGCCCGTCGTTGTTGCTGGCCCGCATCTGCCACCCGGACAAGACCGGAGGCGCGGATGCGTGGTCGCCCTGGCGGGCAGACCTGCGGCTGCGGCGGGAGCATAGGGCGCGGCCGTCATGCCACACCAATGAAATATTCCTGGAAAGGTATTCGTTAAAGCTATAGCAAGCCCGTTAAACCCGATTGCTCTGGCATCGGCAGGCAGGGTAAGTGGCCCGGCAGAAGCGGACTCGACTCTGCGAGTCCGCGCACAGTGGATCCGTGATCGACGTCGCTTACCAGTTCATGCGCAGCACCAGCGAGTAGCGCCGGTCGTTGACGAAGGACGAGCGCGTGTACAGGCGCGGGTCCACTTCGCCGTCCGCATACGAGGTCGGGCCCATCAGCACCTTGGTCACGGTATTGGTCAGGTTGTTGGCCTGCACGCCCAGCTGCAGATGGTCGTTGAAGCGGTAGAAGAACGAGCCGTCGAGCTGGCCGTAGTCGTCGGCCCAGGTCGGCAGGCGCGTGGCCGCATCGCTGGTGGTCAACAGATAACGCGAGCGCCAGTTGTAGGCCAGGCGCAGCGACAGCGGGCCCTTCTCGTAGATGCCGGCCAGGTTGTAGCTGCGCCGCGACAAGCCTTCCAGCGGCAGCTCGACACCGGTCACCGTGGTGCGGGTGTACGGGTCGATGGCGGTATTGGCGCCGCCCTTGCTGTCGACGAAGGTGAAGTTGGCGTTGATGCCGAACCCGCTCATCCAGCCCGGCAGTTCGTCGAAGAACTGCGTGTAGCCCACTTCGGCGCCACGGATGGTGCCTTCGTCGGTGTTGTACGGCCGGGTCACCAGCCACTCGCGGTTGTCGTAGGTCTCGCTGCGGGTCTGGGTGGAGAAGTAATCCTTGACCTTCTTGTAGAACAGCGTGGTGTACAGCATGTCGCTGCTGTCGAAGTACCACTCCAGCGCGGTGTCGAACTGGTTGGCGGTCATCGGCTTGAGGGTCGGATTGCCCGCAGTGCCGACGAAATTGGTCGCATTGCCGGCGTCGTCGGTTTCCACGTTGAGCAATACGTATGGCTGCAACTGGGTGTAATCCGGGCGCGCCATCGCCTTGGACGCAGCGATACGCCACTGCAAGGTATCGGTGAAGCGGAAGCGCATGTTCAAGCTCGGCAGCACATTGGTGTAGCTGCCCTGCGCGTTGTTGTCGAAGTACTGGCCGGTGTAACGGGCCTGCAGCTCCGGCGACACGTTCAACCCGGACAGGTCCTGAAACTGACCGAAGCCTTCGGCCTGGGTCTTGGTCTGCACGATGCGCACGCCGATATTGCCGTCCACCGGAACACCCCATGCCTCGTCGTTGCCGAAGTACAGCGCCGCGTACGCGGCCTGGGTGCGCTCGAACTGGCGATTGGTGTCCTGCGGCTGATAGGTATCCGGCGCCCAGCCGTAGCCACGCAATGCCACGATCTGCTGTTGCAGCAGGTCCGATGCGCGCCGGTAGTTCTTGACCAGGCCACCGTTGGGCACCACCAGTGTGGTGGGCACATTCACGCCGCCACGGAAGAAATTGGAGAAGGTGAACCGCGACGACTCGTCGGGCAGGTATTGCGACATGTCCGCCAGGCCCGTCGCGCTGCCGGGGATCGCCGCCCAGTTGTCCGACAACACGCCCCAGTTGTACCCGGAGTTCTTGTTGGTCTGGTTACGGTCGGTGGCGCGCATGCCAAAGCGCATGAAGCGCAGCCAGCTGCTGTCCTGGAAGGTGTATTCCAGGTCCACGCGGGTAGAGAGCTGCCGTCCGCGGTTCTTGCCCAGGTGATCCATCGCCGCCGCCCAGAAATAATTGGACGGGTCCTGGGTGAAGCCCTGGTTGGCGATCTGCACGGTCGGATACTTGCCCGACACGTCATAGGTCAAGCCAGGCAGATAGGTCGCGCTGAACACGGTGAAGTCCAGCTGGTCGTTCTCCGACTGCACCAGCTGCACATCGCCCTTGATCTGCAGGTTGTCGTTGAAATAGTGGCTGAAGCCCACCGACAGGTCCGAGGTGGTGGTGCGCTGCTCGGAATAGCGGTTGTCGGTATTGAAGCGCACGCCGTCGCCGGTCAGCACGCCGCGCCAGGAGTTGGACACCGGCGAGCCGCGCTGGAAGACGCCGTCCTGGTCGTACTCGAAGGTGGTGCCGGGTGCCGGGCTGATGCTGTTGTTGCTGTCGTTGAAGAACGCCGCGCGCTCCTGCCAGTTCATGTCGTAACGCGAGCGCAGGTATTGCGCGTAGATCTCGGTCTGGTCGCTGGGCTTCCACTGGAACGCTGCGGCAATCCCGTCGCGCTTGCGTTCGAAATCCAGCTGACGCCAGTTGACGCCACCGGGCACGTACACCTCGCTGCGCCCGCTGCCGGCCAGTACCGCGTCGTCGGTGCGCCGCACATACGGCTCCACCTGGATGCCGTCCGAGCGTGTCGCCAGTTCCGAATGGGCGATATCGATCATGAAGCCCATTTCGCCGACACCGGTGTCCCAGCGATCGCTGAACAAGAACGACGCCGACGGCTTGTACTTCTTGCTCATGTCGCCGTAATTGACGTCGATATTGCCGCCGACGATGCGCCCCGGGTTGTCGAAGGGCATGCGCGTGCGCAGGTTGACCGTGCCGCCCAGACCGCCTTCGATGATTTCTGCCGAGGGGTTTTTGTACACGTCCACGCCGGCCATCAACTCGGCCGGCACGTCTTCAAAGCTCAAGCCACGGCCGCTGGCGGCGCTGAAGATGTCGCGGCCATTGAGTTCGCCGCGCACCTGGGTCAGGCCGCGGATCATCACGCCACTGCCTTCGGCCGAAAAGTGGTCCGGGTCGCTGCGCGCGGCAAAGTGGTCGATGGTCACGCCACTGACGCGCTGCAGGGTTTCGGTGACGCTGCGGTCGGGCAGCGCACCGATGTCTTCGGCACTGACCGAATCCACGATCTGGGTGGAGTCGCGCTTGATCACCTGCGACTTGATCAGGCTGGCGCGCACACCGCGCACCTCCACCGTATCCAGGTCCACCGCGCTGGCGCCGGCCTTGTTCGAGGCAGCGCCCGGCGACGATTGCGCCTGTTGCGCATACACCGGTGCGGCAAGCAACACGCCGATGCTGACGGCCATGGCCGAGTGACGCAGATGTTGCAGACGACAGGCGCGCACGCCCATACCTGCCGAGGCATGGCTTGAAAACTTGAACATCTGAATCCCTCCCAGGACGCAAGACGACTGAAGACTGGTTGTCGCGGCGCAAGACGCCCCGCGTGATCGGGTGGAAACAGGCACTGATGCCGATCTCCACCGTTGCTCAACTTGGCGGCTTGGCCGCCGATCACCTGCCCGACTTCACGTGCGCTTCAGCGTGCGATCTGGCGCACAGATATAGGCGCACGGTCTAGCGCCAGCCAATGAAAAATTCACGGACTG
Organism: Xanthomonas sp. WHRI 8932A; assembly: GCF_035012785.1. Classification (NCBI taxonomy): domain Bacteria; kingdom Pseudomonadati; phylum Pseudomonadota; class Gammaproteobacteria; order Lysobacterales; family Lysobacteraceae; genus Xanthomonas; species Xanthomonas sp. WHRI 8932A. The sequence goes on along the minus strand of NZ_JAYGQQ010000007.1, from coordinate 102,653 downwards.
GTATTACTTCACGGAATAGAAATGGAAGAGCCCGCTAGGTAAGGGATTCCGGCCCGCGCAGACCGGGGTACAAGCGGCGCGCCGTAGTCCGCAGCGCTTGCAGGATGCGCTCGGCACCCGGCGGCAGGATGTAATCGCGCCGACGGATGATGCCGAACGACTCCATCCGCACCCCCAGCTCGATCGGCAGCACCGTCAGCAACTTGGCCTGGATCAGCGGCGCCACCGATTCCACCGGCAATGCGGTCAACATGTCGGTGCCGCGCAACAGCGTGGAAGTCACCGGCAACGACGAGGTTTCGATGGCGTTGGTCGGCGTCTGCACGCCGTGCTCCATGAACATCGAGTCCAGCCGCGCGCGCAGCACGCTGTCGGCCGGCGGCAGGATCCAGCCATACCGCACCAGGTCCGCATGCTGCAGGCCGACGCGGCTGGCCAGCGGATGGCCGGCACGGGCGATCACCGAATGCGGCTCATCGGCCAGCGGCTCGAATTCCAGTTCGCCCACGCCTTCCGGGCCGAGGATGCGGCCGATCACGATGTCCAGCTGACCATCCAGCAACTTGGCAACGAGCGGGCGGCTGTAGTCCATCTCCACCCGCACCAGGATGTCCGGAAACTCGCGCTTGACCTCGGCAATGGCCTGCGGCACCAGATTGGTTCCTGGATTGACCACCGTCCCGATCGAGGCCTGGCCCATGCGGCCGGCGCGCAACGCAGCGATTTCTTCCTGCGCGCGGCCAATCTCCGACATCGCCGCACGGGCACGCCGGATCAACACATGGCCGTACCAGGTGGGCTCCACGCCGCGGGCATGCCGCTCGAACAATTTGACCCCCAGCATGTCTTCCATCTCGGCCAGCAGCTTGGACGCGGCCGGCTGGGTCATGCTGGCGGCCTCGGCCGCACGCAATACCGAGCGCTGTTCGTGCAGATGCAGCAATAGCAGCAGTTGACGCGTCTTGAGGCGGGCTGCGTTGAACCAGGGAGTACCGGAATTTGCCATGGGGTGCGGTTGCGGCTGTGTATTCGTCGGAGGAATAGAATATGCCGAAAATTTCATTTGCAGCACATATCTCCCCAGGCGAGGCTAGCGCTCGCCGCAGCAGGAGCCCCTACCTCCCGGGCGCGGCCAGAACAGACGTGACCGCCTTTGATCAGGTGGCAGCACGCACGCCATGACCGCGGAGGTGGACGACGATGACGGCATCTTGCCGGCCACTTGCAGGCCGTAGCGGTAGACATGTCGCGCATCACGCGCGCATCGACCACCCGGGCGCCCGCCCACCCGCGCTTCGTTTTCTTCTCCGGATTGCGCATCGGCAGCACCTGCTTGCCGCGCGCAGTCGCGCAAGCTCCCACGACGTTGCCGGCCATCTGGCCGCCAACGGCCGCTTTCCGCTCTATCGCGAGTAACACCATGACCTCAGACACCACCGCCAGCCTGTTCGCCTTGCCACTGATCGCCATCCTGCGTGGCATCACGCCGGAAGAAACGCTGGACCATGTCGGCGCACTGATCGACGCCGGCTTCGATGCGATCGAGATCCCGCTCAATTCGCCGCGTTGGGAACAGAGCATCGCCCTCGCCCAGCAAACCTATGGCGAGCGCGCCTGGATCGGTGCCGGCACCGTGCTGCGTAATGAAGACGTCGACACCCTGGCCGACATCGGCGCGCGCTTCATCGTCACCCCCAACACGCGCCCCAGCCTGATCCGCCATGCGGTGTCGCGCGGGCTGACCGTGGTGGCCGGCTTCGCCACCGCCAGCGAGGCGTTCGACGCCATCGACGCCGGCGCAACGATCCTGAAGCTGTTCCCGGCCGCGACCTATGGCGCTGCGCATGTGCGCGCGCTGCGCTCGGTGCTGCCCACCCACATCCCGGTCTACGTGGTCGGCGGCGTCAGCCCGCAGACCCTGGCCGGCTTCATCGCCCAGGGCGCCGCCGGCGCCGGCATCGGTGGCGAACTGTACAAACCCGCGCAATCACTCGAAACGACCCAGACGCATGCACGCAACTTCGTGCAGGCCTACCAGGAACTGCAAGGATGAAGATCACCCGCCTCACCACCTACCACGCCGCACCGCGCTGGTTGTTCCTCAAGGTCGAGACCGACGAGGGCATCACCGGCTGGGGCGAGCCGGTCATCGAAGGCCGCGCGCGTAGCGTGGAAGCGGCCGTGCACGAACTGGCCGGCTATGTCGTCGGCAAGGACCCGGCGCGCATCAACGACTTGTGGCAGACCATGTACCGCGCCGGGTTCTACCGCGGCGGCGCCATCCTGATGAGCGCCATCGCCGGTATCGACCAGGCGCTGTGGGACATCAAGGGCAAGGCGCTGGGCGTGCCGGTGTACGAGCTGCTGGGCGGGCTGGTGCGCGATCGCATGAAGACCTACCGCTGGGTCGGCGGCGACCGCCCCGGCGCCATCATTCAGCAGATCACCGACTACCGCGCGCTGGGCTTTGACACCTTCAAGTTCAACGGCACCGAAGAAATGAAGCTGATCGACAGCGCGCGCGCCGTCGATGCCGCCGTGGTGAAGGTCGCCGAAATCCGCGAAGCCTTCGGCAACACCATCGACTTCGGCATCGACTTCCACGGCCGCGTCGGCGCACCGATGGCCAAGGCGTTGCTGCGCGAGCTCGAACCGTTCAAGCCGCTGTTCGTCGAAGAACCGGTGCTGGCCGAACAGGCCGAGTACTACCCGCGCCTGGCCGCCAGCACCTCGATTCCGCTGGCGGCCGGCGAGCGCATGTTTTCGCGCTTCGAATTCAAGAACGTGCTGTGCGCCGGTGGCATCGGCATGGTGCAGCCGGACCTGTCGCATGCCGGCGGCATTACCGAGTGCGTCAAGATCGCCGCGATGGCCGAAGCCTACGACGTCGGCTTTGCCCCGCACTGCCCGCTCGGCCCGATTGCGCTGGCTGCCTGTCTGCACGTCGACTTCGTCTCGCACAACGCGGTACTGCAGGAACAGAGCATCGGCATCCATTACAACGAAGGCGCCGACCTGCTCGATTACGTCATCAATAAAGAAGATTTTCAGTGCGTGGATGGCAGTATCGCCGCACTGCCCAAGCCCGGGCTCGGTGTGGAAATCGACGAAGAGATGCTCAAGCGCGCAAACGAAAATCCGCCTGACTGGCGCAACCCGGTGTGGCGCCACGCCGACGGCAGCATCGCCGAATGGTGAGCATGCCCGAGCACACCGCCGTACTGGCGGTCGACAGCCGCTGCACGCACGGCGAAGGCGTGCTGTGGTGCGAACGGCGCGAGGCGTTGTACTGGGTCGACATCAGCGAAAAACGCCTGTGGCGGCATCATCCGGCCAGCGCGCAGACGCGCTACTGGACGCTGCCCGATCGCCCCGGCTGCCTCGGCCTGATGGACGATGGCCGCCTGCTGATCGCACTGGCCAAGGCCATCGGCATCGCCGACCCGGACAGCACCGAAGACGACGTGTTGCCCTTCGAAAAACTGGCCGATATCGAGGCAGACAACCCGCTGACGCGCAGCAACGATGGCCGCGCCGATCGGCACGGCAATCTGGTGTTCGGCACCATGGACGAACACGACAACAAGACCGCGCGCGGCGCGATGTATCAGTTCTCGCTGGCACATGGCTTACGCGCATTGCCACTGCCGGGCGTGTCGATCCCCAACTCGATCTGCTTCAGCCTCGACGGCCGCACACTGTATTACTGCGACTCGGTGCGCCCGCAGATTCTGTGCTGCGACTACGACCCGGAGACCGCGCAAACCAGCAACGCGCGCGTGTTCACCACCCTGGACCGCGACGACGCCGAGCCGGACGGCTCGATCATCGACAGCGAAGGCCATCTGTGGAATGCGCAATGGCGCGCCTCGCGCGTGGTGCGCTATCGCCCCGACGGCAGTGTCGAGCGCATCGTGCACCTGCCGGTCAAACACCCCACCTGCAGCGCCTTCGGTGGCGCGGCGCTGGATCGCCTGCACGTGATCTCCTCGCGCCTGGACCATAGCGCCGAAGAACTCGCACGCATGCCAGAAGCCGGCGGCCTGTTCGTCTGCGACGTCGCCATCGCCGGCCTGCCCGAAAGCCGGGTGGCCAGCGCATGATCGCGGTCGATTGGGGTACCAGCAGCCTGCGCGCCTACCTGCTCGACGCCACCGGCGCCGTGCTCGATCAACGCCGTGGCAGCGACGGCATCCTCGCCTGCCAGGGCCGCTTCGGCGAGGTCCTGAGCACATTGATCGACGGCTGGGACGGCCCGGTCGTGCTGTCGGGCATGATCGGCAGCCGCAACGGTTGGGTCGAACAGGCCTACCTGCCCTGCCCGGCCGACACCGCCGCATTGGCCGCTGCCATGCGCCGCTACGACGATCTGCTGCCCGGCCGCACGCTGTGGTTCGTCCCCGGCGTCAGCACCGGCGCGCAGCATGGCGTGCCGGATGTCATGCGCGGCGAAGAAACCCAACTGGTCGGCCTGATCGCCACACTTGGCGACGGCGACCACATCGCCTGCCTGCCCGGCACGCACAGCAAATGGGCGACGATCGCCAACGGCAAGCTGACCGACTTCGCCACCGTGATGACCGGCGAGCTGTACGCGGTGCTGCGCCAGCACAGCATCCTCGGCAAGCTGATGCCCGACGACCATGCCGATCTCGATGAGGCCGCATTCCTGTCAGGCGTGGATCGCAGCGCCGAACCTGGCGGCCTCAGTCACCACTTGTTCGGCACCCGCACGCTGGGCCTGTTCGACCGCCTCAGCGCACAGGCCCTGCCCTCGTATCTCTCGGGCCTGCTGATCGGCCACGAGCTACGCGAGCATCGCGGCAGCCACGCCACTGTGCATCTGGTCGGCAGCCCCGCCCTGGCGCAGCGTTACGCCCTGGCGTTGACGCACCTGGGCGTCGCCACACAACAACACCCGGAAGACCTGGCCGCCACCGGCCTGTTCGCGCTGGCCCGGCAACACGGCCTGACCTGAGTTCCCTGAGGGGAGACAGGATGCAAAGCCCCTCTCTCCCCGTGGGGCGAGAAGGCACGGCTTGCGCGCCAGCGGCGCGCGGGCCTTGGAGCGCCCGCGCCGCAAGCGCGGGCCGGGACGCGGAGCGGAGGTTGGAGTGAGGGTACGGCGGAAGACAGCCAACCCACCCAGCGAGATCCAGGCATCAAGGCACCCGCAGACCACGACCAATCCATCATCTGCGCGGCAAACAATCTCCGTCCCACCTCACACCCACCACCCGACTGCTTTAGAATTACCAGGCTAAACGCCGGATTCCGCCATGCCTTTTGTTGTCACCGAAAACTGCATCAAGTGCAAATACACCGACTGCGTCGAGGTCTGCCCGGTGGATTGCTTCCACGTCGGCCCGAATTTCCTGGTCATCGACCCGGACGAGTGCATCGACTGCACCCTGTGCGAGCCCGAGTGCCCGGCTAACGCAATCTATCCGGAAGATGACGTGCCCGCGGGCCAGGAAGGCTTCGTCGCGCTCAACGCCGAACTGGCCAAGGCCTGGCCAGTGTTGACGGTGCGCCAGGAGCCCCTGCCCGATGCGGCAGACTGGGACGGCAAGCCGAACAAGCTACCGCTGCTGCAGCGCTAAGCCACTCTCCCGGCGCGCGACAGCATCGCTGCCCGCTAACCACACCGCAACAACGCAAAACGGGCGCCCTGAGCGCCCGTTTTGCTGTCCGGTAATGGCCAAACCACTCAGCCGCCGAGCTTGCCCTTCAGCGCGCTGATCACCGCCACCGGTGCAGCAGCCGTGGCTGGCATGCCGCGCGGATCCACTGCCGACACATAGCTGCCCGCCTCGACCTTGACCACGCGCACCAGGAAGCTGGAACCCTCGTAGCTCACGTCGTAGGAGCCCAGCATCTGCGCCTTGCTGGCGACGGTCAGGCCGGGAATCTCGGCCAGCGCCGTGCCGACCTTGGCAAACACTTCATCGCGCTCGCCCGGCACGGTGAAACCGCTGTTGGCGCTCGCAGAAGGCGGCGTGTTGGTCTGCTGGGTGGTCGATGCCAGGGTCGGCACCTTCATCGCACCGGAGGTGTCGGGCAGGTTCAGATCCGGCGGCACTTCCAGCGGACGGGCTTCCGGGGCCAACGCATAGTCACCGCGCGCGCCCTTGTGAAACCAGCTGCAACCACTCGTGGCGGCGACGGTGGCGGTCGCCAGCAACGCGAGCGACAGCACGCGGACGGGGGAAACGGAATGACGCATCGATAGATCTCCTGGGTCAGGCCGCGAGCATTTCGCGGCTGGAAAGTGCTTCCAACGCAACGGCGTCGGCGGCAAGGCGGTCGGCGGCAGGCTGGTGCGCCGCAGAAAGTGGCAGCAGCGGCAAGCGCAGGCCGTGCCCGATCCCGGCGCGCTGCAGCAGCGCCTTGACCGGGATGGGATTGGATTCGATCCCGCAGAAGCTATGGTATTCGCTCAGGCGCGCATCCCATGCGAGGGCGGCATCGCGCTGGCCATCGCGGGCCAGATCGCACAAGCGACGGTACGCCGACGGCAATGCGTTGGACGCCACCGAGATCAGCCCCTGGGCGCCGGACAGCATCGATTGCGCGGCACTGCCGTCATCGCCACTGAGCACCACGAAGGAGTCGCTGCGCAACGCCACCAGCGCGGCGACGCGCTCGGGCTCGCTACGCGCTTCCTTGATGCCGACGATGTTGGGGTGATCGACCAGCTCGGCCACCGTCTCCGGCAGCAGATCGCAGCCGGTACGGCCGGGCACGTTGTACAACACCACCGGCAACCCGCCGCTGTCGGCCACGGCGACAAAATGCGCTTTCAACCCTGCCTGGGTCGGGCGCACGTACGGCGGCGTCACCACCAGCGCGTATTGCGCGCCCAGCGCGGCGGCACGGCGCGTCTGCGCAATGGTTTTTGCGGTGCCGGACAGCCCGGTACCGGCCAGCACCGGCACCCGGCCGGCGACCTGGGCCACCGCGGCGCGCAGCAATGTGTCGTATTCGTCGTCGCTCAGCGCGGCGGCTTCGCCGGTGGAGCCGGCAACCACGATTCCCTGGACGCCACCGTGCAGCTGCTGCTCCAGCAGCCGCCGCCAGGCATCCAGGTCGAGTGCGCCGTCCGGCCCGAAGGGGGTCGCCAGCGCGGTGATGATGCCGGAAAGGGACAAGATTCTGCTGCTCTTACGTGACAAGGGGAGGCCCGCGCGCACGCGGGTTGCGACCGCCTGCATGTTACTTGCGGCGCGAAACCACGGGCAAGTATGCTGGTCACCGCCAGGGCGCCTGTCCGGGCGGCCATTCAGCCTGATGCAATGCCGGAAGCCCCTTTGACTGACTCTACACCCCGGCCCTCGCCGACCGAAAATCACCTCCTGATCAACGCCTACACGACGCATCCGGAGTCCCCCCTGTTGTCTGTCACCCGCCGCATCGCCGACAGCGGCTGCAATCTTGTGGACGCTCGCCTGGCCACGGTGGGGCGCGATGTCTCGGTCACCGCACTGGCCACCGGCTCCTGGGATTCGGTCGCCAAGCTCGAAGCGATGCTGACCCGGCTGGAACGCGAGGAAGGCCTCAAGCTGGTCTGGTACCGCACCGGCCCCAAGCAGACCCAGTCCAACCTGTTGCCGTATATCGTCGAAGTGATCGCCGCCGACAAGCCGGGCATCCTGTTCCAACTGGCCGATTTCTTCGACCGCCAGGGCATCACCATCGAAAACCTGCAGAGCACCCGCTACCGCGCCATGCAGACCGGTGCGGAGATGTTCTCGGCGCAGGTGACCATCGGGGTACCGGCCAACATGCACATCGCCGCGTTGCGCGATGATTTCCTGGAATTCTGTGATCACCTCAATCTCGACGCGATCATGGACCCGATGAAGTTCTAAGGCAGACGCACCGATGGCCATCGCCAAATCCGCGCTGAAACAGATGTTCGATCACATCCGCTCCGAGACCGACTGGAATCTCGACGGCCCGTTGCGCTGGGAATACTTTTTCGCCGACCCGGCGCAGCAGCCGCTGCAACAACTTTCCGAGCAGCTGACCCAGGACGGCTATCGCGTCATCGACATCTTTCTCGGCGAACGCGACGAAGACGACGGCGACGATGAGGAGTCGTATTTCCTGCATGTGGACAAGCGCGAACACCACACCATTGAATCGCTGAATCAGCGCAATGCAGAGTTCGATGCACTCGCCAAACGTTTCCATGTAGCTGCTTATGATGGGATGGACGTCGGGCCGGCCTGATCGGCCGCCGACCGCCTCTCCCCTTCAGGCTGAGCAACGATGACCGACGCTGTACTGGAACTGCCCGCTACCACTCTCGACCTGCCGCTGGCGCTGTCCGGCGGCACCCAGACCACCCTGCGCGGCTATGCCGGCACGTGGGTGGTGCTGTACTTCTACCCGAAGGACAGCACGCCCGGCTGCACCACCGAAGGCCTGGACTTCAATGCCTTGCTGCCGGACTTCAAAAAAGCCGGCGCTGCCATCCTGGGTGTCTCGCGCGACTCGGTGAAGTCGCACGACAACTTCTGCGCCAAGCAAGGCTTCACCTTCCCGTTGATCAGCGATGGCGACGAAGCCTTGTGCCGCGCTTTCGACGTGATCAAAGAAAAGAACATGTACGGCAAGCAGGTGCTCGGCATCGAGCGCAGCACCTTCCTGCTGTCGCCCGAGGGGCGCATTGTGCAGGCCTGGCGCAAGGTCAAGGTTGCCGGCCATGCCGAGGCTGTGCTGGCTGCCGTGAAGGCGCACGCCAAACAGTGACGCCCCTCGTTTCCCCTGTCCTCCATCACCCTGCACACGCAGGCGTGATGGCTCGCCCCTGCTCCATCACTTGGAAGACCCAATGACCCGAGGCAAGCGCATCTACGTGCTGGACACCAACGTGCTGATGCACGATCCCACCTCGTTGTTCAAGTTCGAAGAACACGATGTGTTCCTGCCGATGCAGGTGATCGAAGAACTCGACAACGCCAAGAAGGGCACTTCCGAAGTCAGCCGCAACGCGCGCCAGGTCAGCCGCTTCCTGGACGAGCTGCTGGAAAACACCAACGCCGAGCAGATTCAGGCCGGCATCCTGCTGAGTCATCCGCAGGGCATCCAGCTCAAGGGCCAGGCCGCGATTGGCCGGCTGTATTTCCAGATTCACCCGATCGACCCAGGCCGCACCTTCGGCGCGATGCTGCCGGACAACAAGATCCTGGCCTCGGTGCTGGCGCTGCGCGAAGAAAACCCGGATGTGCCGGTCATTCTGGTGTCCAAGGACATCAACCTACGCATCAAGGCCTACATCAGCGGCCTGGTGGCAGAGGACTACCAGAACGACCGCGCGCTGGACGATTTCAGCCTGCTGTTCACCGGCGCCATCGAGTTGCCGGAAGACTTCTGGCAAAAGCACAACGAGGACCTGCGCAGCTGGAACGAGCGCGGCCGCACCCATTACGAGATCGTGCTGGCCGACGACGAAGATTGGTACCCCAACCAGTACCTGTATCTGCCGGGCGAAGACGACGTCGAACTGCGTGTGGCCAAGGTCGGCGGCGGCAAGGCCACGCTGTGCCTGGTGGATGATTTCCGCCACACCCAGCACGCGGTCTGGGGCATCGCCGCGCGCAACCGCGAGCAGAACTTTGCGCTCAACGCGCTGATGGACCCGGAGATCGATTTCGTCACGCTGCTCGGCACCGCCGGCACCGGCAAGACCCTACTCGCGCTTGCCGCGGGCCTGGCGCAGACGATGGATCAGCAGCGCTACCGCGAAATCATCATGACCCGCGCCACCGTCAGCGTGGGCGAAGACATCGGCTTTCTGCCCGGCACCGAAGAAGAAAAGATGACGCCATGGATGGGCGCGCTCACCGACAACCTGGAAGTGCTCACCCACAACCAGGACGGCGGCTCGTGGGGCCGCGCAGCCACCAACGACTTGCTTGCCAGCCGCATCAAGATTCGCTCGATGAACTTCATGCGCGGCCGCACCTTCCTGTCGCGGTATCTGATTCTGGACGAAGCGCAGAACCTCACGCCGAAGCAGATGAAGACGCTGATCACCCGCGCCGGCCCCGGCACCAAGATCGTCTGTCTGGGCAACGTCGAGCAGATCGATACGCCCTACCTCACCGAGACCACGTCCGGCCTGACCTACGCGGTGGATCGCTTCAAGGCCTGGCCACACAGCGCGCATATCACGCTGCGCCGTGGCGAACGTTCGCGTCTGGCCGACTTCGCCTCGGAGGTGCTGTGATGCGAACGCTTCGCAGCGCTACAGCCCTTGCAGTGCTCGCGCTGGCCGGCTGTGCGACCACGCAAGCGCCCTCTACCGTACCGACCAACCTCAAAAGCGGGCAGTCGTGGATCATCACCCGTCAGAGCGTCGCCGAGCAGGTGCTGGACACCTGCTCGCGCGACAGTCCGGCGCGTCACCCAGGCCAGATCACCGGCTACTGGGAACCGAGCCATCAACAGATCGAGCAGCTCGAATCCCGGCAGGATGCGTTGACGCCAAGCATCGCCGAGCCGCGCGAGTTCGACCGGCAATATGTGGGCGTGGTGATCGAGGGCCAGCAACTGATCTACATCAACGCCTTCAAGCTGCCCAACGACCCGCCAGTGAAACCGGCCAGGGAAGCGATCAAGGTTTGCGACGGCGGTAGCGCCTTCTGGGGTGCGCTGTACGACCCGCAGACCGGCGCGTTCTCGCAGATCGCGGTCAACGGCACGCCGTAACACCGCCCACACGTCAGCATCGCTGCACCATCCCTGCACAGCCGCCAGCCGGCAGTGCAGAATCGGCGCATGACCACGCCCAGCACGCTGTCCGCATTGACCATCGCCGGCTCCGATTCCGGCGGTGGTGCCGGCATCCAGGCCGATCTCAAAACCTTCGCCGCGCACCGCGTGCATGGCTTGTCGGCGATTGCCGCGTTGACCGCGCAGCACACGCGCGCCGTCACCGCCGTGCACATCCCGCCGATTGAATTTTTGCGCGCGCAAGTGGATGCCTGCTTCGCCGATTTCCAGATCCAGGCCGTCAAACTCGGCATGTTGGCCAATGCCGACGTCATCCACTGCGTGGCGGATCTGCTCGAAACCCATCGCCCACCCTTCATCGTGCTGGACCCGGTCATGGTCGCCACCAGCGGCGCGCGCCTGCTCGAGGACGCGGCACTGGATGCGCTGCGCACGCGCCTGTTGCCGCTGGCAACCTTGATCACGCCCAATACGCCCGAAGCCGAGCTGCTGACCGGCCGCCGCATCGACACGGCCGACGCCGCCGAACATGCGACTGCCGCGCTGCTGGAGCTGGGCGCGAACGCTGTGTTGCTCAAGGGCGGCCATCTGCATGAGGGCGCGCGCGTGATCGATCGCTTCGATGACGGCGTCACCCAGGATGTGTTCATGCATCCGCGTGTCGACGTCGATGCGCACGGCACCGGCTGCAGTCTGTCGGCAGCGATTACCGCGCAACTGTGCCAGGGCCTGTCGCTGCTCAATGCCTGCGAAGCAGCGATTGATTACGTGGCGCGCGCCATTCGCCTGGGGCAGCGCCCAGGGCACAGCGAGGTACTGGTGCTCGACCACTTCGGCGCCGCTCCAGCGGTATGAGCGTGCACAGCGAGGGCGTGCACAGCGACACGCTGCCCGCCAGCGCAGCCGATGGACATCGCTGGCAGGTGATTCGCAGCGCACCAGCGCAACCGATCGCCAGCTTGCTGTGGCTGCCGGCATTGGGCGTGGCAGCGCCGCATTACCAAGCGTTTGCCGATGCATTGGCCGCTACCGGGATCGCGGTCTACCTGCACGAATGGCGCGGCAATGGCAGCAGCACGCTGCGCCCATCGCGCCAACACGATTGGGGCTATCGCGCCTTGCTTGCCGACGACCTCCCGGCCAGCCAGGCGCTGATGGATCGGCACGACCCGCAGCACCCACGCATCGTTGGCGGGCACAGCCTGGGCGGGCAGCTGGCCTGCTGTCATGCCGCGTTGCAGGCGTCGCGAGTTCCTTCGCAACGCGACTCACCGCTGACGCAGCTGTGGCTGGTTGCCAGCGGCTCGCCATACTGGCGCAACTTTCCGCGCCCGATGCGCTACGGGCTGCCGCTGGCGTATCGCGCCCTGCCCTGGCTTGCACGCGTGCAAGGCGTGCTGCACGGGCGATCGCTCGGCTTCGGCGGCACCGAGGCACGCAGCCTGATCGCCGACTGGGCACAGGTCGGCCGCAGCAATCGCTATCGTGCTGCAGGCAGCGGCTGGGATCTGGAGCGCGCCTTGGGCGCGTTGACGGTACCGATCAAGGCGCTGACCTTCGACCACGATCACTTCGGCCCGGCTGCGGCGTTGCATGCACTGCTGCAGAAGATGCCGCAGGCGCATGCCGAGGTGCAGCAGTTGGACGATGCGCAACTGGGCGTGCGCAGCGATCACTTTGCATGGATGAAGGCGCCCGCCGCCGTCGCGGCTGCGCTGCAACGCACGCGTGCCGATGCGGTCGGCGACAATCGAATTTCACAAAGGGATTGACGAGTACGTCGGGCATCCGCATAATTCCGCTCCTGACGAGGCGCCCGTAGCTCAGTTGGATAGAGTACCTGGCTACGAACCAGGCGGTCGGGAGTTCGAATCTCTCCGGGCGCACCATCTTCAGGAACAAAAAAAGACAGCACTGAACCGCTGTTTTTTTAGTTAAAACGTCCGACTGCACTGCATCGGATGGCAAGTCAAACAAGATATGCGCCCGTAGCTCAGTTGGATAGAGTACCTGGCTACGAACCAGGCGGTCGGGAGTTCGAATCTCTCCGGGCGCACCAATCTTGAAGAAAACGACCAGCTTGCTGGTCTTTTTTTTGCCTGTCGTTTTTGTCCTGCATCGCCCGCGAATGCGACTTGTGCAGCGTATCGATACGAATGCGCTGCGATGCGCGTTAAAGCGCCCATCAAGACGTAGCGCGCGTTGCTGGATGGGTATGGAAGGCGCGCTCAGAACCACACTGTAAGCGACGCGGCAGCGAGCACCGGCCGCGCCCGCCCGCCCACCCGCCAGGCAACTGCACAGTCGTTTGGTGAGCTGTTCTTATCGAACAGGACGCAGAACGCTCACGCGGTAGCGCCCACAGCATCCGACTGGCCGACCACCACCACCGGCAATAACGAGGTCACCGGATGCCCGGCATCGCGCCATGCATCCAGCCCGCCCAGCAACGGACGCACATCGCGATAGCCACGCTCGCGCATCCGGCCGGCCAGCCACGCCGCAGACACTTCATCGGGACACGCGCAATAAATCACCACACTGCGATCGCGCGGCACGCTGGCCAGAATCTGCGCAAGCTGGCGTTCGTCGGCAAACACCGCACCAGGAATCGTGTACGGCTGCAGGTCGCGATATCCCGGCGCACGGATATCCAGCACCGTCGGCCGCAGGCTCTCGTCACCGTCCAGCAGCGGCACCAGCTCGTCCACTGCAATACGCGCCTGCTCCAGCGAGCGCAGCAGCGTGTGACGCCGCCACCAGCGCCACCCGACGTAGCAGGCCAGCAGCGCGGCCAACACCACCACCGCACCGGAACCAAGCTCGGACAAGAACACGAGCACGTCCTGCACCTGATGGGCGAACACCGCCCCAAGACCCAGCCCGACCAATGCCCACAGCGAAGCGCCGAACGCGTCGTAACGCAGAAACGCGCCCGGCCGCACCCGCATCGCACCAGCCATCGGGACCGACACCATCGACAGGCCCGGCACGAACTTGGCCACCGCCAGCACGCGCACGCCCCACCGCGAGAAGAATCGCTCGGTCTGCTTCATGCAGGTATCGCGCGACAGCGACAACCGGCACAGCGACTGCAAGGTGCGATTGCCAAAACGACGGCCTGCCAGATACCACACCAAGTCGCCAAGCAGACTCGCCAGCACCGACACGCCCCACGCGGCAAGACCCGCCAGCCACGCCTCGCTTCCACCGCGCAGCGCGTAACCGGCGCCGACCAGCACCAGCGTCGGCAGCGCTGGCACCGGCAGCCCGAGCGACAACGCCAGCACGTTGGCAAACACCAGCGCCAATCCGTACTGTTCGATCAAGCCTTGCATGCGACGACCCTGCGCGACGGCGAACGGTCATTATCCGCTCTTGATCACGTTTGCGACTGCCCGGCGGCAGCGAAACGATACGTTTCGGCAAGCGCTTGCAACCATCGCTCGAACAGACCGTCGGCCCGCAACGCGCGCCGCCACCAGCCAAGCGCCTCGCCCTCTTCTCCCGGCCGCCACGCCAGGGAGAAGGTCTCGTCGGCCTTGTGCGCTTCCACCGGCACCTGGCGCAAACGGCCCTCCAGCAGCGCCCCCTGCGCATACGGCTCAGGCAGAAACCCGTAGCCTGCCCCGGCCAATTGCAGCAGCAACTTGGTGTGCATGTCCGGCACGGTCAGCACATCGCGGCCGGACAACAGGCCGACCGTGCGCGGCAGCAGACGCCGCGCCGAGTCCGCCACGGCAATCGCGCGATGGTCGGCCAGCTCGGTCGCACCGAGCAGCTGAGCGCCGGCCAACGGATGCGTCGCGGCCACTGCGAACACAAAGCGCACGGTGCCGATCTGTTCGGCGACATAACCACCGCCGCTTGGCCCCTCGCCCGCCGCCACAATCAAATCCACGCGCCGGTCCAGTAGCGCCTCCCAGCTGCCGGACAGCGACTCGCTGAGCACCCGCAGCCGGGTGCTGTCGGCCACGGCGTAGAAGTCCAGGATCTGCGCCTGCAGCAGTGCAGCCGGCAACATCGCATCCAGTCCGATCGCAAAGTCCGACTCCCAGCCCGAGGCGACGCGCCGCACGCGCACCTCCAGCTCCTGCGCGGCACGCAGCAGGTTGCGCCCTTCGCGCAGCAGTTCGCGCCCGGCCTGGGTCGGCGTTGCCTTCGGCCCCACCCGCTCGAACAGCTGCACGCCTAGATCGTCTTCCAACTTGGAAACCGTGTACGAGATCGTCGAGGGCACCTTGAACAACACCTTGGCCGCCGCGGTGAACGAGCCGCGACGGTCGATCGCATCCAGGATCTGTAGCGCTTCCAGGCTGATTTTCATTGTTCGAATTTTTCGATGGTAGCAGCCAAATCTACTCGCTTTTTCTCTGATCGGCAGAGGCGGAGACTACGCATCAAGCCGCAGGGACACCGATTCACCCCCGGCGCCAATTCGAATCTTTCAAGGAGAAGCAACATGTTGAATGTCCGCAAGAGCGAAACCCGTGGCCGTGCCGAGCATGGCTGGCTGTCTTCGCGCCACACCTTCTCCTTCGCCAGCTACCACGACCCGCGCCACATGGGCATCGGCCCGCTGCGGGTAATCAACGAAGACAAGGTGACCCCAGGCGAAGGCTTCGGCACCCACGCCCACCGCGACATGGAGATCATTTCCTACGTCCTGGACGGCGCGCTGGAACACAAGGACAGCATGGGCACCGGTTCGGTGCTGCACTACGGCGATGTGCAGCGCATGAGCGCCGGCAGCGGCGTGACCCATAGCGAGTTCAATCATTCGTCCAGCGAGCCGGTGCACTTCCTGCAGATCTGGGTGATGCCCGAGCGCAACGGTATCGAGCCCAGCTACGAAGAAAAGCATTTCGATGCCGACAGCAAGCGCAACCAGCTGCGTCTGATCGCCTCGCCGGCTGGTGATGACGGCTCGCTGCGCCTGCACCAGGACGCACGGCTGTATGCATCGATCCTCGATGGCGACGTACGCCTGCAGCAGCCGCTGGCTGAAGGCCGCATCGGCTACGTGCAAGTGGCCCGCGGCAGCCTGAGCGTCAATGGACAGGCGTTGTCGGCTGGCGATGCGGTGCAGGTCATCGGCGAGCCGGAGATCGTGCTGGCCGACGCACGCGACGCCGAAGTACTGGTGTTCGATCTGCCGAAGTAAGCCGCTCACGGCTCTTGCAGCGCACGCGACATTCATGTGTTGCAAGCGGCGCTGCCCCCAACGCACAAGGCCCGCGCTAGCGGGCTTTGTGCTGCGCGCGAAAATCTGAGCGCGACGCTGTGCGTGTGGTTCGTGCGCTTGCCTTACCTTGCTGCGACAACGCTTGGCTTACACGCACCGCGACACGACATGACGCCAGTCTTCAGCGCCAAAGACGAAGGCTTCGACACCCGGCCACCGGGGTCGCAGTCTCAGCGATTGGCCGTTATGCGGCCTGCGATTTGAACGGCGCGTCGGGCTGCGCAGCTCCGTCGGCATCGCCATTGACCAGCGCGAACAACGCGTCCGCATCGGCTTCCAGCACGCGTGCCGACCGCGCCAGATCGTCGACCATCTGCGCCTGGTCGCGCGCCTGCACGCCAATGGAGTGCAGCGCCGTGTTCGCAGTCGAAATATCCAGCGCCTGCTCGTGACTGGCGGCGGCGATCTGCTCCACCGTCGCGGTGACACGCAGTACCGAGGCCACCACGTCCTGCATCACCACGCCGGCCTGTTCGGCCAGGCGCGAGCCATCGCCGACCTGGTTGGTCGCATTGTCGATCAGGGAACGAATCTCCCTGGCCGACACGCCGCAGCGCTGCGCCAGGCTGCGCACCTCGGTGGCGACCACCGCAAACCCGCGTCCCTGCTCGCCGGCGCGCGCCGCTTCCACCGCCGCGTTGAGCGCCAGAATGTTGGTCTGAAACGCGATGCCGTCGATCACTTCGATGATCTGACCGATGCGGTCGGTTGCCGATCGAATGCCGGCGGTGGTCTTGACCACGTCGGCGATGACGTCTGCACCGCGCCGCGCCACCGCAGCCGAATCCTCGGCCATGCGTCGGGCCGAGCCGGCATTTTCGGAATTGGTGCGCACGGTGGCGGCCAGTTGATCGATCGTGCTCGAGGTCTGCGCCACGGCGCTGGACTGCGTGGACACCCGGCTGACCAGCTCCTGGTTACTGGCAGAAATATGATGCGACTCGCGCTGCACGTTCTGCGCGATGCTCATGGTCTGCCGCATCAGGTCGCGCATGCGCTCGGCAGAGCGCACTTGATCGGTCACGTCGGTGGCGTACTTGACCACCTTGTACGGGCGCCCGGAGACATCCAGGATCGGGTTGTAGGACGCCTGGATCCACACCGCGCTGCCATCCTTGCGCAACCGCCGATACCGCCCCGCGTCGAACTGGCCGCGCGCCAGCTTTGCCCAGAAATGCCGGTATTCGTCGGAGGCGCGATAGGCCGCATCGACGAACACCCCGTGATGCTGGCCAATGGCCTCGTTCGACGAGTAACCAAGAATCGCCAGGAAATTATCGTTGGCACTCAGCACTCGGCCGTGCAGATCAAACTCGATCACGCCCATCACCTTGTCGATGGCCTGTATGCGCCCATCCGCATCGGCCGAATCGATGACCTGACGGGTGACGTCGGTGGCGTACTTGACCACCTTGTAAGGGCGACCGAGTTCGTCGAGAACCGGGTTGTAGGACGCCTGGATCCACACTTCCCTGCCATCCTTGCCGATGCGCTTGTAGCGACCAGCATCGAATGCACCGCGTCCAAGCGAATCCCAGAACGCGCGATAGGACGCCGATTGACGCGTCTGCGCCTCCACGAACATGCCGTGGTGCTTGCCGCGTATCTCATCGAGCCGATAGCCCATGACCTGCAGGAAGTTCTGGTTGGCATCGAGCACCGTGCCATCCAGCGAAAATTCGATCACCGCCATCACCTTGTCGATCGCATCGATGCGCCCTTCGAAATCGGCGGTCTGACGGACCTGCTCGGTGATGTCGGTGGCGTACTTCACCACGCGGTAGGCCTTGCCCGCACGATCCAGTAGCGGGTTGTAGGAGGCATTGATCCAGACCTCGCGACCGTGTTTATCCAGTCGGCAAAAGCGCCCGGCATTGAAGTCGCCACGCCGTAACGCATCCCAGAACTGGCGATAGCTCTCGCTGTCGCGATCACTCGTCGTCACGAACATGCGGTGATGCTGGCCAACCACCTCGTCACGCCGGTATCCCATGAGCGTGAGGAAGTTCTGATTGGCATCCAGAATGCGGCCGTCCAGATCGAATTCGATCACCGCCATCACCCGATCCACTGCATTGGCCTTGTGCTGCAGCCCACGGCTCCAGGAAGAGAACAGGCGTCCAAGCAACGGTAGGCGCATCACGTCGAAATCCGAGATATGGGTCACGTCTTTAGCGACACGCACGCGCCGTACTTGACCCCCTTCGCTTGCCATAGAGTCGAGTGGTTCAGATGTCAGACGGTCTCTCTCTGATCATCCTCTTCATGCCCCAGCGTTCCCAAAGTCGAGACCCTATTTCCGGGTATGCAAGGAAGACCAGACTCTTCTTCTCCGATCTGCAAGACAAGGGCGGATGCAGTGCGTTGGCCGCAAAGGTGCGCGCAGCGCCAGCGTAAAGTCGAGGCCTTGTTTCCTGGCGTACAAGGGAGACCAGACTTTCTTCTCCGATCTGCAACACAGTGGCTGATGCCGTACGTTGGCCGCCAAGGCGCGCGCAGCGCCAGCGTATCGGCGATCGCTCGCGATGGGCGCTCCTCCGTCTTGCATCGTTGGAAAAAAGCACCCATAAACGCCGCTCACACTGGCGGATGCGACCGGCTCTCCGGACCGCTGGCTTCTGCATTTTCGAGCGACCGACGACTTACCCGTTGCATAGCGACTCCGTCGACAGCGCCACACGCTCCACAGCATCTCTCGCCATGCAGAGATCACTGCCAACATCACTGGCGGCGTCACCGACGCGGCAACATGCGCAGGATCATCGGCAGAACGAGGCTCAGATAAAGATCGGCCACGTCCTCTCGCAGCATCGTCGTGCATCGGCGAGGCACGCGCACTGGAACACGCGTGTGGCAAAAAAGTTGCCGCCTTGAACAAGGAACCGGCAACTAGCAGCAAGATGGGGACGCCGGGCAAAACGCACCAGCAAGAAGGCAAGCCCAGCAGCTTGGGTAAGGCCTGAGCGACTCGCCGCGGAACGAGTGATCCTGGGATGTCGCTCGAACGCGGTGGTCTTCCATACTGAAAATCAAGCCGTTGCGCGTAGTGAAGACTGCCAGGAGTTTGGATCGAAAACACGCGAACGAATTGTTCAGAGCTTCCTTAGTTCTTAGGCCTTAGTTCTGCAGTTAGCGCAGTAGGTGATCTGCGAACTTGAACGCAGGAGATTGACCCTACAGTTTGCTGTTTGCTGTTTGCATGGCGGGAAATAGCGGCAAGCGGCAAGCGGCAAGCGGCAAGCGAAGATGGTTTCGCAGCCCGCTAACCGCTCCCTCCAAACGCGCCTATTTTTCGAACATCAAAAAGCATGAGGGCACGCAACAGGGCAACAAGCCAAGAACAACGCGCCGACCGAGCCAGGTGGCAGGCGACCCGATACATATCGCTTGAACAGCGACACTCGGTGCCGAAATGGTCGACGACGCGACCGATACGGTTAGCGGTTAGCGGTTAGCGGATGGCGGATGGCGGATGGCGCCCATCAGACCCGGCAACTGCATGTCGGTTGCGATTTATGGCGGTTGCGGCCTCACCCAGGGCGCAATGCCAGCACACCAGTCATATCATCCCGCGGCAATCCGACATCGCTCAAGCCACCAACCCGCGACGCACACTCACGAATGCGCGTCTGGCGCGGTAGCTGTCAGTTATCGGAAGCGATGACGATAAGCCTTGACCAAGAAGCCAGCGCTGCCACGTGCAGCGGCAACGCCGCCGCGCATGCTTCGCAAGATGCCTGAGCCTCCCGCAACACAGCTGCCGATCGCCTGTCCCACGCATCGTCGATTAACACACCCGCCTGTTGCAGGCATCGCGGATTCACGCCTTCGATGCAACACAGCTCGCACCGCAGCGCCCTCAACCATGAGCGATGCAAAGATCCCCGGCGGCGGCCATGAAGAACGCAGCGATCGAGGAACAACAGCACAGGAAGGCATGACCGCCGAGCAGGCACCCGAGCAAGAGCGAGCGTACGGTTCGCAATCCATCAAAGGCAGTGGCGATGGCAGTGGCGATGGAATTTGACGTCACAGCTGGCGATCACCGCTGACTACACCCATCAACCCAAATAAAAACGCCCGCAAATCAAGGATTTGCGGGCGTCTAGAACACTGGCGGAGCGAGAGGGATTCGAACCCTCGATAGAGCTTTTGACCCTATACTCCCTTAGCAGGGGAGCCCCTTCAGCCGCTCGGGCATCGCTCCAGTTTTTGCGTCCTGCCGCGATGTCCGTGGCAGGCCGCGAAGAATACCGGGTAACAGGGGCTAACGTAAACCCTTTATGACGATCAATTCGAAGAATCGTCGCCGTGATGCGCGCCAGAGGCGACCGGCTCGTCCCCACGTTGGATGCGCTGATAAATCTCTTCGCGATGCACAGCCACATCTTTCGGTGCGGTAATGCCAATACGCACCTGATTACCCTTGACGCCGAGCACGGTAACAGTGACCGAGTCGCCGATCATCAAGGTTTCGCCTACCCGGCGAGTGAGGATCAACATTTTGCAAATCTCCTGGAACCGGTGGATTTCCCACCAGCATCGACGGCCTCGTGAGTGAGACGCGCCCTAGGTAAAGGGAATAGACCAGAAATGGTAGCGGGACATCCTGCTAGCCAGCAAGGCATAGCAGGACAAGTGTTCAGCCCAAGTGTTGCTTGACCCAGGAGGGCACACCGTCGAGTGCGGTCGCAAGGGCGGGCCCGTCCTCGCCACCACCCTGGGCGAGATCCGGACGGCCACCGCCCTTGCCTCCGATCTGACTGGCGATATGGCCGAGGAGTTCCCCCGCCTTCACCTTGCCAGTTGGGCTGCCATTCACGCCGGCGACAAGCGCAACCTTGCCCGCCGATGCACCGGCCAGCACGATCACCGAATCGCCGAGTTGCTGCTTCAAGCGGTCCATCGCCTCGCGTAGCGCCTTTGCATCGAATCCTTCCAGACGTACGGCAACTACCTTGACCCCGTCCACGTCGACAGCACTGGCGCCAAGATCTGCGGTCGCGCCGGAGGCCAGCTTGGCCTTCAGCGATTCCAGCTCGCGCTCAAGACGCTTCTGACGCTCGGTCAGTGCGCGCACCTTGTCGACCACCTCGGTGGTGTTGCCGCCAAGCAGGCTTGCCGCCTCGAACAGCCGGCGTTCTTCATCGGCAACGTAATCCAGCGCGCCCTGCCCGGTCACCGCCTCGATACGACGCACGCCCGACGACACGCCGCCTTCGGAGGTGATCTTGAACAGACCGATGTCGCCGGTGCGGCTGACATGGGTACCGCCACACAGCTCGGTGGAATACCCCCCCATCTTCAGCACGCGCACGTGCTCGCCATATTTCTCGCCGAACAAGGCCATCGCACCGAAATCCAGCGCTTCCTGCATGGCCATGTTGTGCACTTCGACACTGTGGTTGGTGCGCACCTCGGCATTGACCTTGCGCTCGACCACTGCCAGTTCTTCCGCAGTGATGGGCTGGAAATGCGAGAAGTCGAAACGCAAGCGGTCGGGCGCCACAAGCGAGCCCTTCTGCTGCACATGCGTGCCCAGCACTTCGCGCAATGCGGCATGCAGCAAGTGCGTGGCCGAGTGGTTGAGGATGGTCTTGCCGCGGCGCTGCACGTCGATGCCGCCTGCCAGCACATCGCCCAGCGCCAGCGCGCCTTCGGTGATGCGTCCGACATGCCCATGGAACTGGCCGGCGAACTTCTGCGTGTCTGCGACGTCGATGGAAACATCGGCCGTGCTCAACTGCCCGCTATCGCCGACCTGACCGCCGGATTCGGCGTAGAACGGCGTGCGATCGGTGAACACGATGACCTCATCGCCGGCTTCGGCACGCTCGACCGGGCGGCCCTGCTTGAGCAGCGCGACAACCTTCAGCGCGTCGGCGTCATACGCCTCGTAGCCCAGAAATACGGTCGGCGACATGGTCGCAACCAAGTCGGCGGGCAGTGCGACGCCGCCGCCGAACTTGCCTGCCGCACGCGCGGTCTCGCGCTGACGCTCCATGGCGAAATCGAAGCCCTCCATGTCCACGCGCATGCCGCGCTCGCGTGCGATGTCGGCGGTCAGATCGACGGGGAAGCCATAGGTGTCGTACAGACGGAATGCATCCGCGCCGGGAATCACGTCCTGCGAGCGCGATGCAACGTCGTCGAAGATCTTCATGCCGGCGTCCAGCGTCTCGGCGAAACGCTCCTCTTCCGCCAGCAGGGCGCGCGCCACTGTTTCCTGCGCCACCACCAGTTCCGGATAGGCCTCGCCCATCAGCTCGACCAGGGTGGGCACCATCTTGCTGAAGAACGGCTGGCGCACGCCCAGCATCCAGCCATGCCGCAGCGCACGCCGAATGATTCGGCGCAGCACATAGCCACGGCCTTCATTGGAAGGCAGCACGCCATCGACGATCAGGAACGAACAGGCGCGGATGTGATCGGCGATCACCCGCAGCGACTTGTTTTCCAGATCGGCGATGCCGGTCAGCGCACTGGCCTTGCCGATCAAGGCCTGGAACAGATCGATCTCGTAGTTGGTGTGGACGTGCTGCAGGATCGCCGCCAGACGCTCCAACCCCATGCCGGTATCCACGCACGGCGCCGGCAGCGGCACCAGGGTGCCGTCGGGCTGACGGTCGAACTGCATGAAGACCAGATTCCAGATCTCGATGAAGCGATCGCCATCTTCGTCAGGCGAACCGGGCGGACCGCCAGCGATGTGATCGCCATGGTCGAAGAAGATTTCGGTACACGGGCCGCACGGGCCGGTGTCGGCCATCTGCCAGAAATTATCGGACGCGTATGGCGCACCCTTGTTGTCGCCGATACGCACGATGCGGCTTTCGGGAATGCCGATCATGTCGCGCCACAAGGCGACGGCTTCTTCGTCGGTGTGGTAGACGGTCACCAGCAGACGGTCGGCCGGCAGCTTCCAGACCTGGGTCAGCAGCTCCCACGCCCAGGCGATGGCGTCTTTCTTGAAGTAGTCGCCGAACGACCAGTTGCCCAGCATTTCGAAGAAAGTGTGGTGGCGCGCGGTGTAGCCCACCGAGTCCAGGTCGTTGTGCTTGCCGCCGGCACGCAGGCAGCGCTGCACGTCCGCAGCACGCACGTAACTGCGTTTTTCCGCGCCAAGGAAGACGTCCTTGAACTGGACCATGCCGGAATTGGTGAACAGCAAGGTTGGGTCGTTGCCCGGCACCAGCGGCGCGGACGGCACGATGGTGTGACCCTTCCCCTCGAAAAACGCGAGGAAGTCACTACGAATCTGGGAAGTGCTGAATTTGGCAGGTGCGTTCATGAGCTGGCATTGGGCGGGCGGCAGTCCCGGTCACCCAATGAGATGTGGGCGCAGATGAGGGGAACAACCTGAAACCACGAAGGGTAGCAGGCCTGACGCCCTCAGTCCTCAAGGTCGAAGCGCGTGGCGCTACGAATACTGTTGCCGTCGAAACCGCGCCGGGCCAGCAGATCGGCGGCCTTGCGTCGCTGCGGCAGATCTACCGGGCCTTGCTCGCCGAACCGGCGCCGGATCAGATCGCGCGCGTTCTCGGTCCAGTCACCTTCAAACGTCGCCATGGCGGCACTGATTGCCTCGCTATCCAGGCCATGGGTTCCGAGTTCGGCACGAATATGCAGGGGGCCGTAGCCGGAGCCGGCACGATTGCGCACCACCGCGGCAGCAAACCGGGTGTCGTCCTGCCAGCCCTCGCCAGCCAGCCGCTCCACCGCCGCCTGTGCGGCATCTGGCTCGATACCGCGCGCCAGCAGCTTGCGGTTTAATTCTTTGCGCGAGTGCTCGCGCCGCACCAGCAGACCAAGTGCGCGCTGGACCGGCGTCTGCTCTTTGAACCGCCGCCCCCGCTTTGGTGCGGGCTCTTGCTCGTCCATCGTGACGTGTCCCCGATCGCTGAATCAATGCGCCTTCCATGGCGCCTGCCCTCCTGGCCTTCGATAGATCTACCGCGAGAAGCAACGGCACTGACTCCGCTGTCCTCGCGATAGAAAAACTCCGCCTTACCGGTCGCTCAGCAGTGAGCTGTTGCCAGGCGCTTCAGCCCGTCATGTCCTGCGGGAACATGACGGGATGTGCGCCATGCCGTCCCACTCGGACCGCAATCGCTTGCTGCCGGTAGCGCTTATTCCTTCTCGGCGTCGTCGCCCGCTTCGCGCGGCGCTTCTGCGGGCTGGAACTTCTCACGCAGCTCGGCTTCGAGCTTGGCCGCCACCTGCGGGTTGTCGCGCAGGTAGCCGCGTGCATTGTCCTTACCCTGACCGATGCGCTCGTCGCCATAGCTGTACCAGGCGCCTGCCTTGTCCACCAGCTTGGCTTCCACGCCCATGTCGATCAGTTCGCCCTCGCGGCTGATGCCTTCGCCGTAAAGGATTTCGGTCACGACCTGCTTGAACGGAGGCGCCAACTTGTTCTTGACCACCTTGATCTTGGTCTGGTTGCCGATGATCTCGTCACCTTTCTTGATCGCGCCGATACGACGGATGTCCAGACGCACCGAGGCGTAGAACTTCAACGCGTTACCGCCGGTGGTCACTTCCGGGCTCTGACCCGGCATCATGACGCCGATCTTGTGGCGCAGCTGATTGATGAAGACCACCAGGGTGTTGGAACGCTTGATGTTGCCGGTCAGCTTGCGCAGCGCTTGGCTCATCAGACGTGCCTGCAGACCTGGCAGCTGGTCGCCCATCTCGCCTTCGATTTCCGCCTTCGGCGTCAGTGCAGCCACCGAGTCGATCACCACGATGTCGACCGAGCTCGAGCGCACCAGCATGTCGGCGATTTCCAACGCTTGTTCGCCGGTATCCGGCTGCGACAGCAGCAGATCGTCGACATTGACGCCCAGCTTGCCCGCGTAGATCGGGTCGAGCGCATGCTCGGCGTCGATGAACGCAGCGGTGCCACCCAATTTCTGGCACTGCGCAATGGCCTGCAGGGTCAGGGTGGTCTTGCCCGAGGATTCCGGCCCGTAGATTTCCACGACGCGGCCCTTCGGCAGGCCGCCGATCCCCAGTGCGATGTCCAACATCAGCGAACCGGTCGGAATGATTTCGACCGCCTCGATCACGCGATCGCCCATGCGCATCACGGAGCCCTTGCCGAATTGCTTTTCGATCTGGCTCAGTGCGGCGGAAAGGGCGCGCTTCTTGTTCTCATCCATCTGGGTGATCCTTGTCAGTGATTTCGGTGTGGAGCAAATGTAACGGCGGTGTATCGCACGGGCTGAGACTGGTGGCGACACACTCAGCGTAATGTTGCGAATCCTGTGCGGGCAGCGGCGAATCCTGCAATGCCGGCTGGGGAAAACGCCAGCACAGACATCGGTGCAGCCCTCAGCGATTGGGTCTCAGCAGCCCGCAGTACAGGCCTTCGATGGCGAAATCCTGATCCGGCAACACTTCGATCGGGGCGTAGTCCGGGTTGCGCGGCAGCAGCCGGATCCGGTCCTTGCCGATCTTGAGCAACTTGACGGTGATTTCTTCATCGATCCGGGCCACGACGATCTGCCCCGAGCGCGCGTCGCGAGTGCGGTGGACACCGATCAGGTCGCCGTTAAAGATGCCTTCGTCGCGCATCGAGTCGCCCTGCACCTTGAGCAGATAGTCCGGCGACGGCGAGAAGAACACCCGGTCGAGCACGACGAAGTCGTCGGACCCGATATCGGCACCGATCGGCAGACCCGCTGCAACGCGCCCTAGCACCGGCAGGCGCAGCACGTCGTCGCGCAGTGGCTCGGCGACCGGCGGCGTCCGCGAGTGCGCGCCCTGCCCGGCCAGCCGGATGCCACGTGCCTGACCCGGCACGCGACGGATCGCGCCAGCCTGCTCCAATGCCTCCAGGTGGTACTGCGCGGCGCGCACGCCCTTGAAGCCGAAGGCACGGGCGATCTCGGTCTGCGAAGGCGGGACGCCGTCGGCGTCGATGCGCTCTGCGATCAAGGCCAGGATTGCTTGCTGGGTATCGGTCAGGTCCATGGTTAGTAGTATTACTACTAACAAGGCCAAGCGCAAGAGCTAGTTTCCCCTGTCGAGAAGGCCGGCAGCCCTGCCGATCGCTAGCGCCGGCTGCGCCAGATCGAAAACAGGATCCAGATGCCGCACAAGCCGGCGCCGATGAATCCGCCAACGCCCAGCGCCAGCAACCATCGACTGGCGCTCCCGCCGACGCTGTTCATAACGATCGACGAACCGATCACCAAGGCAGCGGTCACGATGCCCATGGTGAGGCGATTGGCGGCGCGGTCGACCTGCTCGCCGAACTCGCGCAGGGCGCGCGTTTCCACGTGCAGCTGCAACTTGCCGCGCCGTGCGGCCTGGATCAGACGCTTGAGATCGCGTGGCAGATCGCCGATCAGATCGATCGCACCGGTCACGGTGCGTCGACTGCGGCGCAACATGGCGCTGGGTGCGTACCGCTGCAACACCACGCGCTCCAGGTACGGCCGCGCTTCGGTGGCCATGTCGAAATCCGGATCCAGCTGGCGCCCCATCCCTTCGAGAGTGAGAAAGGCCTTGATCATCAGCGCCAGATCCGACGGCAGCGTCAGTCCGTGATCGCGCAGGATGGCGGTGACGTCGCCGAGCATCGCGCCGATGCGTAGCTCTTTCAACGGCACGCCACGGTATTCGTCGACGAATGCACCGATGTCCTGTTGCAGCCGCGCCTCGTCGATCTCCAGGCTGGTGCCGGCCCACTCCAGCAGCACATCGATGACCGCCTCGGCGTCGTAGCTGACCATGCCGTGCAGCAGCTGCGCGACCTGGAAACGGCGCTGTTCGGACACACGCCCCACCATGCCGAAATCGATGACGGCGATACGACCGTCGCGCAGATAGAAAATATTTCCCGGATGCGGGTCGGCGTGGAAGCAGCCGTCCTGCAGCACCATCTTGAGCACGATGCCGGCACCCGTGCGCGCAAGCGCCTTGCGATCCAGCCCCGCCGCATCGACCGACACCATGTCGCGCCCTGGGATGCCATCGATGAACTCCTGCACATTGAGCGACTCGCAGGTCCACTGCCAATACACCGCGGGCACCACCACCTGCGGGTCGTGCGCGAAGTTGGCGGCGATGCGCTCGGCATTGCGACACTCGGCGGCGAAGTCCAGCTCGCGCCGCAGCGAGACAGTGAATTGCTGCACCACTTCAGCCGGGCGATAGCGCTTGAGATCGGGTGCGCGCGTTTCGACGATGTCAGCCAGCCGTGCAAGCAGACGTAGATCCGCATCGATGGTGTCGCCGATGCCGGGTCGACGGATCTTCAAGACCACCGGCGTGCCGTCGGCCAGCCAGGCGCGATGCGTTTGCGCCAGCGATGCAGCGGCCAGGGGTTGTTCGTCCAAGCGTGCGAACACGCTTTCCGGCTCTGCGCCCAATGCGGCGACCAATTGCGGCCGGATCTGTTCGAACGGCAATGCAGGAACCGCATTTTGCAGTTCGCTCAGTTCTTCGATCCATTCCGGCGACAGCAAGTCGACACGCGTCGCCAGCACTTGCCCCAGCTTGACGAAGGTTGGCCCGAGTTCCTCCAGCGCACGACGCACACGCATGGCGGCGGACATCCGCAAGCGGCCCTCGGCGTTGTTCCAGTGCAGCAACCTGCCGGCACGTTCGAGCACATCGGCCAGCCCGATGCGGCGCACCACATCGCCAAAGCCGTATCGAATCAGGACCGAGGCGATTTCCTGCAGACGCCCGAGGTCACGCACGGTGACAAGCGCTTCCCACATCAGTGCACCGCCTGCGCAGGTTCGAAACGGGTGGCTGGCTCGCTACACGCCTGCGCGCAGGCCCCAACGTGAGCGATCTCTCGATGCAATAGCGATGCCTCGCGGACCGACCGATCCAGGACCACAGGCCTACCAGCATCACGTGCCGGCAAGACAGCCGCGTGACTCCCCGCCTCACGTCGCGCAAGCCGGCGCACCTGCGCAGCAATAACCGGCGACGCACCAGGCGGACTGCGCCGGATGAAGATGGATGGCAACGTATCGAACACAGCAGCGGAAAACCCGAACATCGGCACAAAGGTTGGCGAAGAGACTCTAGTTTGTAGCCGATCTCTCTGCCGCTGTCGCGCTTCTGTCCGCTGCGGGCTTAGCTCGCAGTGTGGCACGCGTGCGAGTTGACGCTTCGATCCCGCAGCACGCAGTGCGGCCCAGCGGCTTCAATACCGAAGGCGCAAGGTCAACCCATAGGTCCGCGGCGCGCCGAGAAATGCGTTCCAGGAACCGGCCTGCAGCGGCGCGTCGATGACGACCTGACGATAGGTTTCGTTGCCCAGATTCTCTGCCCAGGCTTCCACCATCCAGCGCTTGTCGTCTGCGCCGATACCGGCCCTGGCATTGACGATGGTGTAGGCCGGCTGCACCTTTTGTGGGTCCAGGTCGGTGCCGGCGTTGAAATCGGATGAGTATTTGGCGCCCAGATTGAAACGCGCCGTCAGCTGATTGCCCAACGGGCGTTCGTAGGTAGCCGACAGATTGCCCGACCAACGCGGTGCGAAGCTCATGCGGCTACCCGGCAACAGCGCAAGATCGACGTCGGGCAAACGGTCATCACCATACGTGGTATCCGTGTAGCTGAGCCCACCTTGCAGCATCAAGCCACGCACGCCGGTTTGCCAGAGCAATTCGGTGTCGATTCCCCGCGAAATCACGGTGGGCACGGAGCGAACCACGAAGCTGGTGCCGAGAAAATTGTTGAGCTGGAAATCGCTGACGTTCTGGTAGAACAGCGCCGCATTCAACAGCAGATTGCCGTCCATCCAGGTGGTCTTGGCACCCAATTCAAAACTGTTGACGAACTCGCCGGGAAACGCGGTGTCGTCTACCGGCACGATTCCTTGCGCGCCGCTGGACAGGCCATCTGCCGACTGCACCCGGTCCAGATTGAAGCCGCCGGCCTTGTAGCCACGGGCGGCCGAGGCATACGTCATCACTTCGTCGCTCCAGCGATAAGCCAGTTTGACGGTCCCGGACCATTCGCGCTCGGTCAGTTCCTGGTGGGTCCTGCGGCCGTTGTGTGCCACGTTACTCCACGGCAGGCAGGTGAATCCGATCACCTGCGGCGCGATCAGCGGGACCGCCGTGGCAGGCACGCCACGTGCACCCAGGGCGGCGCCGATACGGCGCAATGCCGCAGGATTCAACTGCCCGTTGGCAGCGAAATAACTGGCGCACGCCGGGCTGCCGTCCGGATTGTCGTAGGTCGAGGCCAGCACCTTGTTTTCGTGCGTGTAGCGCAAACCCATCACCACATCCAATGCATCGGTCGCATGCCAGGTGTTGTTGGTAAACAGCGCCACGCTCTTGCCATCCTGACGATAACGATCCTGGCTACCAAGTCCGCGGAACAGCGAACCGGCCGGCACGCCGGTGGCATCGGCGAGAAAACGCGGTGCATCTGCACGCGTGGCCAAGGCCGGGTTGATCCGCGCCAGCAGTGCTGTCGAAAGATAGGGTTCGTAGGCGCTTCCGAAGCGATACGACTCGTTGCGTCGCAGCCTTTCGTCGGCATAGAAGAAGCCAATCATCCAGTCCACGCGTTCGGTGGAGCCGGCCAGGCGCAACTCCTGACTGAAGGTTCTGAAGCCGGTAAACGTCTCGTCCTTGCGCGGCTCGCGGTACAGCACATCGGCGGCGCTGTAGTCGAAGTCCAAGCCGTTGACCGCCGTCCAGTCGCGCAGTGCGGTGATGGATGTCAGCGTCGCCTCGTTTAGCCAGGGCGTGGTCCAGTCGACCTGCGCGGACACGCCGCGATCGCGAATGTTCTGAACGGTGCCGCGATTGCTGTAGGCCAGCCGGCGCGACGGGTCGGCAATCGGAATACCGGCCTGACCTCCCGGAGCGACTGCATCCATGATCGCCGCCAGCGGCCCGCGTTCGGTGGTGACGGTGACGCAGCAATTCTCCGCGCGGTTGGTGGCATCGGCAGAGAAGTTGATCGCCAGATCGTGAGACGGCTCCCAGAGCAGCTGGACGCGTCCGGTCTCAAGATTCTGATCGCCGTCGCGTGTATCGGTACGCGGGCCGTTACCGGTGACCACGTCTTCAAAACCATCGCGGCGACGCTTTGCCGCGTAGACGCGTAGCGCGGCGGTTTCACCCACCGCATCATTGAACGCAGCGGCCAGCCCGAATGCGCCAAAATTACCGGCGGTGATTTCTGCATCGGCACTGCGCGTAAAGCTGGGCCGCCGGGTCACCACGTTGACGACGCCAGCGGAGGTGTTCTTGCCAAATACCGTGCCCTGCGGGCCCTTGAGCACTTCGATGCGCTCTAGTTCGCCCAGATCGGAGAACGCCACACCGTTGCGCGCACGCGCCACACCGTCGATGACCACGCCGACCGAGGCTTCCAGGCCCGCATTGTCGCCCACGGTACCGATGCCG
Source organism: Xanthomonas sp. WHRI 8932A (assembly GCF_035012785.1). NCBI lineage: Bacteria > Pseudomonadati > Pseudomonadota > Gammaproteobacteria > Lysobacterales > Lysobacteraceae > Xanthomonas > Xanthomonas sp. WHRI 8932A. Next base: position 72,266 of record NZ_JAYGQQ010000007.1, on the reverse strand, counting down.
CGAATGCGGATGCTGGTCTGTGCCGCACTCTGCGTACTAGTGACGATCAAGCCGGGCACCAGTACCTGTAAATCCTTGATGTCGTTCACGCCCGTGTCCAGCAGGAGCTGCTCGGACAGCACCGACACGATCACAGGCACATCCTGCAGTTCTTCTTCGCGTTTTTGCGCGGTGACTTTCATCGCGGCCAGCGTTGCCGGCTCGGTGTGCTCGGCAGTTGCCTGCGTTTGCGCATGCAACAGCGGGGTCTGAATTGCGGCGATAACGGCAAGCGCAAGTGCAGTGCAATAGCAGCGTTCGATGCTCATCAACTTCCCCGGATGAAGAGACGCGTACATGCGCAAGCGCAGCAAATGGTACGAGCCGTGTGGGGAAGACGTTAACGCCCACTTGCAGGGAGCGCGGACCTCAATCCGAACACGGCGCTCCCCTAGCGAACTCTAGCGCTACACCATGGAACTTGAGCGATCCCGGCGTGGGCACGCACATTGACCGCTGCCGGATGGATGTCATGGATGTCAGTGATGGAACATCGGTGAGTGCAGCAGCTGCCGCACGTCCGCTATAGCAGCGCGCTCAAGCCACGCAGTGCCGCGACTACGGTTTGACGACGGACTGCATCGCGGTCGCCGTCGAACTGGAACAACTGCGCCGTGGCGTAACCGCCGCGTCGTTTCCAGCCGATCCACACCGTGCCCACCGGTTTGTCTTCGCTGCCACCGCCCGGCCCGGCGATGCCGGTCACGGCGACGGCAATGCTGCCACCGGAGGTCACCAATGCACCGGATACCATTTCGATCACGGTTTCCCGGCTGACCGCGCCATGTACCTCCAGCGTCTGCGGCCTGACCCGCAGCAGCGCCTGCTTGGCCTCGTAGCTGTAAGCGACCATGCCGCAATCGAACCAGTCCGAAGAGCCGGCAATGTCGGTCATTGCCTTGGCAATCCAGCCGCCGGTACAGCTCTCGGCGGTCACCAGCCGCTCGCGCGCCGCGCGTAACTGTGCGCTCAGCGACTCGGCGAGCTGCAGAAGGTCGTGATCAGTGGGAGACGTCATTGCGGGGGTCAGGATTGAACAGCGGTCACTTTTATCCGAATTTGCCCGCGCTGTCTTCCGCCAGCTGCCTGGTCAGCGATCGGTGTTTGGACCGCCCGCCTGTTTCGGCAAGTGCCCACGCAGTGCGGGACGCCGCTGATGGAGCTGCAGCCTGACATCGCACGTAGGTGACTGTTTCCCGCTGATCTGCGCAGCAACAGATGATCGATCCAGGGAGCGCACACGACACTGAAGTCACGGCGGACCTGACGGTCCGCACCGAAATGCATCGGGACGCGGCAGCCCGTGCGTGGTGACGCCTGCGATGGGTGAACGGGGCCTGCAATCTGCAGCTGGCACGCAGCTGACTGCGGCCAGCCCCGTCGAATGCCGCGTCAGGTTTCCCAGTCTTCCCGACGGTCCGGCAGCATCGCGCGCAACGGCGCGCCGTCATCTCCGGCGGCAAGCCGTTCGGCTTCGACCATCGGCAGATCGACTTCCAGCAACCAACCGTCCTCGTCGGACTGCTCGTTGCGCACCACTTCCAGCTGATGCAGCTTGGAACGCAAGCGACCGGCCGACGACGGCAAGCGCAGCTGTCCGGTCAAATGACGCAGATCCAGGCGTTGACCAAGTGCGTGCTGCAGTTCCTGCAAGCCACGCCCGTCGCGCGCCGACACCCACACGCGTTCGCGCCGCGCCTGATCCGGAATGCCGTCCTGCGCATCGTGGCGAACTTCGGCACCGTCGATCTTGTCGATCTTGTTGAACACCAGCAGCTGCGGCAGATCGCCAGCGCCCACCGCCTGCAACACTTCATCGACTTGCAGGATGCGTTCTTCGCGCAGCGGGTCGGCGGCATCGACGATGTGCAACAACAAATCGGCGTCGCGTGCTTCGGACAACGTCGAACGGAAGGCAGCAACCAATTGGTGCGGCAAATCGCGGACGAAGCCCACCGTATCGGCAAGAATCGCACTGCCGCCGGGCAATGCGATGCGGCGCACGGTGGGGTCCAGCGTGGCGAACAATTGATCGGCCACATAGGCTTGCGCACCGGTCAACGCATTGAACAGCGTCGACTTGCCCGCGTTGGTGTAGCCGACCAATGCAATGCGCGGCAATTCGCTGCGCATCCGCGCACGGCGCATCTGGGTGCGCTGCACCTCGACTTTTTCCAAGCGCTGCTGCAACTGCTCCACGCGCTTCTGCAGCAGGCGGCGGTCGGTTTCCAGCTGGGTTTCGCCGGGGCCGCGCAGACCAATCGCACCGCCGCGCTGACGCTCCAGGTGGGTCCAGCCGCGTACCAGCCGTGTGGCCATATGCCGCAGCTGGGCAAGCTCCACCTGCAGCTTGCCTTCGTGGCTGCGCGCGCGTTGCGCAAAGATATCCAGGATCAGGCCGGTACGGTCGATCACCCGCCGCTCCAGGTAGCGCTCCAGATTGCGCTCCTGACCCGGCGATAAGGTGTGGTTGACCAACACCAGATCCGCGCCAGTCGCCTCAGCGGCGGCCTTGATCTCTTCCAGCTTGCCGCTGCCGATCAAGGTCGACGGGCTGGGTTTGTCGATGCGCGCGGTGAGCGTTGCCGCCACCGTGGCGCCCGCCGACCTTGCAAGGTCGGCGAACTCCTCCAGCACATCGTCTTCGGCAGGCCCACCTGCATGGGTCTGAATCAACAGCGCGTGCTCACCCTTGCGGGAACGATCAAACACGCGTTACTCCATTACTGCTCGACGTCGTCATCTTCCGCTTGATTACCTTCATTGGATTGCACATACCCACCACCCGGCCCCACGCGCACGTTGCGCGCCGGCACGACCGTGGAGATGGCGTGCTTGTAAACCATCTGACTCACGGTGTTGCGCAGCAGGACCACAAATTGGTCGAACGACTCGATGGTGCCCTGCAGCTTGATGCCGTTGACCAGATACACAGAGACCGGCACCCGCTCGCGCCGTAGCGCATTCAGGAATGGGTCCTGCAACGATTGCCCCTTAGCCATCGAAAAATCCTCTTCATTATTGTTCTTATTGTCCCGGTCGACACCTGCTATCCCCAGCCGGCCCCGGAAACGGGATGTTACACGCCTGAAGCCTGCTGCACAGTGGAACGATGAGCGAGGAAGCCGACAAGTGCGTCGTCCAATTGATGCCGATCACGCTCTGGGTCAAACCAACGTGCGTCGAGCTCGCCACGTAGCCAGGTGAGCTGCCGTTTGGCCAGTTGCCGGGTCGCCTGGATCGCCTTGTCGCGGAACTCGGCCAAGCTGCCGGCGCCATCCAGATAGTCCCAGGCCTGGCGATACCCGACCGCGCGCACTGCCGGCAAATCCAGCGGCGTAGCCACGGCGCGCATCTGAGGCAACTCCCGCAATCGCTCCACTTCGGCCAGGAAATCCTGCGCCAGCATCGCGTCCAGGCGCTGCGCGATGCGTGTGTGCAGCACCGCTCTATCTTGCGGCGCCAGCACGATTTTCAAGACCCGCAGCGGCAGGCGCGGCCCTGACGGGAGCGCCTGCCAATAGCTGATCGGCCGCCCGCTGAGGCGGTACACCTCCAGCGCACGCTGGATGCGCTGCGGGTCGGTGGCATGGATGCGCGCCGCAGCGATCGGGTCGACCTGCGCCAGTTGCGCATGCAATGCGGCCCAGCCTATCTGTTCGGCCTCGGCGGCGATTGCGGCGCGCACGGTCGGATCGGCTTCGGGCAATTGCGACAGCCCTTCGAGCACGGCACGGAAATACAGCCCGGTGCCGCCGGCAAGGATCGGCAACTTGCCGCGCGCAACGATGTTGTCGATCGCCTTGCGTGCATCGGCGGCGAACTCAGCGGCCGAATAAATCTGCCAGGGGTCGCGCAGGTCGAGCAGATGGTGCGGTACTGCGGCGCGCATCGCGGCATCGGGCTTGGCCGCACCGATCTCCAGGCCGCGGTAGACCAGAGCCGAATCGACGCTGACGATCTCCCCGTTCCAGCGTTCCGCCGCCTCCAGGGCCAGCGCAGTCTTGCCGCTGGCGGTAGGGCCCATCAAGGCGATCGCCAGCGGGCGTCGGTCGGCCGGCATCAGTCCTCGTCCGGCCAGCGAATGGTCGGCGCCGCCGGCGCACTGACCCGCGGGGTAGGAATCGCCGCCACCGCGTTCCAGACCTTCAAGGCATCCACGGTCGCCGCCACATCGTGCACGCGCAGCAACAAGGCACCGTGTTGCGCGGCGATCAGATGCGCCGCGACCGAGCCATGCACCCGCTCGGCGGCAACCTCGCGCCCGGTCAATTCGCCGATGCTGCGTTTACGCGACAGCCCCGCCAGCACCGGCAAGCCGAACTCCTGCAGGCGCTGCAACTGCGCAAGCACGGTCAGGTTATGCGCCGTGGTCTTGTCGAAGCCGAAGCCCGGGTCGAGGATCAACCGGCGCTTGTCGATGCCGGCCATCTCGGCGGCAAAAATGCGCTCGGCCAGAAAGCGATGCACCTCCGCCACCACGTCGTCGTACTGCGGCGCGTCCTGCATCGCATGCGGTGCGCTGCGTGCGTGCATCAGCACCACCGGCACGCCCAGTTCGGATGCTGCGTCCAGCGCGCCCGGCGAACGCAACGCATGGACATCGTTGATCATGCCGGCACCGGCAGCGACCGCCGCGCGCATCACCTCCGGCTTGAAGGTGTCCACGCTGATCGGCACGCTGGTCTTCTGCACCAGTGCCTCGATCACCGGGATCACACGCTGCAATTCGTCTTCCAGCGATACCGCCGTGGCACCGGGACGGGTGGATTCGCCGCCGATGTCGAGCACTGCAGCGCCCTGCTCCACTAGCCGCAGCCCGTGCGCGATCGCCGCCTCGCAGGTCGCGTGCTGGCCGCCATCGGAAAACGAGTCCGGCGTGACGTTGACGATCCCCATCACCTGCGGCGCATCCAGTCGCAAACTGCGACCAGCGCAATCCAGCTTGAGGGCGGTATCGAACATCAGTGGTTTCTCCTGAAGCGAGTGAGAGAGAGGGTGATCTGAGCCGGTGCGGCGTGAGCGGACAGCTGCCCGCCGATTTGGATATCGGCAGACAATCGCTACCGACTGCAGCGACTGCGCGCACCCGGTGAACGGCTGAGGCTAGCGGATGCGGCTTGATGCAGGGTCGTCCGCGTGTTGCAGGGAGCGTTTGCCATTGTCGCGCAGCCCGCACCGCGTCGCACCCTGTGCGTGGAGAACTCAGGGCTGCGCCCACACTGGAATGCAGCTTCGATTGCATCGGAGAACGGAACGCAATGCACTTCATCGCTCACCGCCGGCCGATCGCTCACCGTCTCCAAACAGCACAACGCAACGGGGCCAGGAATCGCTTCCTGGCCCCGTTGGATACCTGCAACTGCAAACGCCCGACTTAAATCTGCTCGGCCGGTCCTGCAATCGGCGGTAACGGACGCGGGCTGCCCTTATCGTTGTTGTTGCCACCGTCCTTGTCGGACTTGGCCCAACCCGCAGGCGGCGGCGGCTCGCGGCCTTCCATGATGGCGTCGATCTGCGGCACGTCGATGGTTTCGTACTGCAGCAGCAATTGCGACATCGCGTGCAGCTTGTCCAGGTTCTCGGTGAGGATGGCTTTGGTCTTGCCGTAGGCCTTGTCCAGGATCGAACGCACCACTTCGTCGATCTTGCGCGCGGTTTCGTCCGAGACATTCTTGTGCTGAGTCACGGAGCGACCCAGGAACACCTCATCCTCTTCCTCGCCATAAGCGACCGGGCCAAGCTCGTCGGACAAGCCCCACTTGGTGACCATGTTGCGCGCCATCTTGGTCGCACGCTCGATATCGTTGGACGCACCGGTGGTGACCTTGTCGCCACCGAAGATCAACTCTTCGGCAACACGGCCGCCATACAGCGAACACAGCTGCGATTCGATCGCGACACGGTTCATCGAATAACGGTCGCCTTCCGGCAGATACATGGTCACACCAAGTGCGCGGCCGCGCGGAATGATGGTGACCTTGTAGACCGGGTCGTGCTCCGGAACCAGCCGCCCGACGATGGCGTGGCCCGCTTCGTGGTACGCGGTCAGCGTCTTTTCGTCTTCGCTCATGGCCATCGAACGGCGTTCGGCACCCATCAGGATCTTGTCGCGGGCACGGTCGAAGTGGTCCATGCGGACCTCCTTCTCGCTGCCACGCGCCGCAAACAACGCGGCCTCATTACACAGGTTGGCCAAGTCGGCGCCGGAGAAGCCCGGGGTACCGCGTGCGATGACCATCGGCACCACGTCGTCGGCCAGCGGCAGCTTGCGCATATGCACGCGCAGGATCTGCTCGCGACCCTTGACGTCCGGCAGCCCCACCACGACCTGGCGATCGAAGCGGCCCGGACGCAGCAGCGCCGGATCCAGCACGTCAGGACGGTTGGTAGCCGCGATCACGATCACGCCTTCACCACCTTCAAAGCCGTCCATTTCGACCAGCAACTGGTTCAAGGTCTGCTCGCGCTCGTCATGCCCGCCGCCGAGACCGGCGCCGCGATGACGGCCCACTGCATCGATTTCGTCGATGAAGATGATGCACGGCGCGTGCTTCTTGGCCTGCTCGAACATGTCGCGCACGCGGCTCGCACCGACGCCGACGAACATTTCGACGAAATCCGAACCGGAGATGCTGAAGAACGGCACCTTGGCTTCGCCCGCAATCGCCTTGGCAAGCAGGGTCTTACCGGTACCCGGTGGGCCGACCATCAACACGCCGCGCGGAATCTTGCCGCCCAGCTTGGTGAACTTGGTCGGGTCGCGCAGGAAGTCGACCAGCTCGCTGACTTCTTCCTTGGCCTCGTCGCAACCGGCAACGTCGGCAAAGGTGATCTTGACCTGATCTTCGCCCTGCAGCTTGGCCCGCGACTTACCGAAGCTCATCGCACCCTTGGCACCGCCACCACCGCCCTGCATCTGGCGCATGATGAACAGCCAGAAGCCGATGATCAGGATGACCGGCAGGAAGTTGAGCACCAGCGACCAGAAACCCGGTCCGGTGGACGGCTTCTGGCGGGTCATTTCGATGTTCTTGCTGTAGAGCACGTCGACCAACTTGTCGTCGCGCGGACCGTAGACGGTGGCTTCGCTGCCATCGGTACGCTTGAAGCGGATCGCGTTGACCGCAAGGTTGGTCTCATCGGTGTAGTCCACCGATTTGACGCGCCCGGAGTCCACTTCTTTCAGAAACTGGGTATAGGTGATCGAGTCGGGGCCGACGCCGCCCGCCATCCGCGGCGAGAAGCTCTGGAAGACGACCATCAGCACAACCGCGACGACCACCCACAGCAGCAGATTCTTGGTCAAGTCGTTCATCCTCATTGGCTCCGGTGCCCTCTACTCTTCTATTCTTGAAATTCAGCGATCATTGGCAGCTTACTTGATCTGGGCACGCTTGCCCTGACCGAGCGCATAAACTTCCGGGGATCGCTTGCGCGAGGCCGCCGGTTTGCGAATCGTCACCTTGTCATAGCGGCGGCGAAGCTCGCGAATGTAGTCGTCGGACCCAACACCCTGGAACAGCTTGATCAAAAACGCCCCACCCGGCTTGAGGTGGGTGTCGGCAAATTCCATCGCCAGTTCCGCCAGGTGCATCATCCGCGGTTGGTCGACCGCATCCATGCCACTCTTATTGGGGGCCATATCGGACAGAACAAGGTCCACCGGCACATCGCCCAACATCGCTTCGAATTCTGATAGGACCGCTTGTTCCCTGAAGTCGCCATGAAGGAACTCCACCCCGGCCAGCGGGGGCATCTCCAGAATATCCAGCGCCAGCACCCGACCGGTGTCGCCGAGCGACCTGCGCACCTGCTGGCACCAGCCACCGGGCGCGGCGCCCAGATCGACCACCACCATGTCCGGCTTCAGGAGGCGGTCGCGCTGGAGCAATTCCTCCAGCTTGTAGGCGGCACGCGAGCGCATGCCTTCGGCCTGAGCCTTCTTCACGTAAGGGTCGGCGAAGTGTTCCTTGAGCCAGCGCTGGCTGCTTTTACTACGGGAAGGCATTGGCAACGGGGGTCCGAACGGGCCGCCATGATACCCTGAACACCCTTTGCTGCCTTTCGATCCTGCATGTCCATTGTTCTCACCTCCGCCCAGAACCGTTTCCTGCGCGGCCAGGCCCACGATCTCAAGGCGCTGCTGCAAACCGGCGGCAAAGGGGTCACGCCAGCATTTCTGGCCGAACTCGAGGAAGTGCTCGAGCGCCACGAACTGATCAAGGTGAAGGTGGCCTCCGAGGATCGTGAGACGCGCGACGCGCTGATCGCCGAACTGGTCGGGCAAACCGGTAGTGCCCTGGTGCAGCGTATCGGCCACGTCGCCATCCTGTACCGCCCCAGCAAGGAAAAGCGTCAGATCGTGCTGCCGCGCGGCTGATCAACCGAGTCTGTTATGCCTTTAAGCCAAGAACACCCCGATTACGCCTACGCGCTGCGCGCGGCCGACGGCCGCCATGCCAAGGTCAACGAGCAGATCCTGCAGCAGAGTTTCATCCTGATGCCGGATGAGTTGGTGGAACGCTGGCCGGTGCAGGATCTGGAACACCTGCAGGCAAGCCACATGGATGCGGTGCTGGCGCTGACGCCGGCGGTCATCCTGCTGGGCACCGGCGAGCGCCAGCGCTTTCCGAACGCACAAGTGCTTGCCGCCTGCCTGACCCGCGGCATCGGGCTGGAAGCGATGACCAATGCCGCTGCGGCGCGCACCTACAACGTGCTGGCCAGCGAAGGCCGCCGGGTGGCGTTGGCGATGGTCTTGCCTGGCTGATTGGCTGGGACGGGAATCGGGAATCGGGAATCGGGAATCGGGAATCGGGAATCGGGAATCGGGAATCGGGAATCGGGAAAGCGTGTTTTCGCAGGCTTCACTGTCAAGTGAAAATTCCCCAACTCCACAATCAGCCGGCCTTAGCGCGGCGACCCAGCCCATCCCGCAGCGCTAACAGCCCCAGGCTGTTACGAATCCCCAATCCCCACTCCCCAATCACTTCCGGGGCAAATACAGCAACGGATCGACCGGCTTGCCGTTGTAGCGAATCTCGAAGTGCAGCATGTCGCGGGCGGCGCCGCTGCGACCCATCTCGGCGATCTGCTGGCCGGCCTTGACGCTCTGGCCTTCGTTGAGCAGACGTTTGCGGTTGTGGCCGTATGCCGACAACCACTGGTCGTTGTGCTTGATGATGATCAGCTCGCCATAGCCGACCAGGCCGGCGCCCGAGTACACCACCACGCCATCGGCGGCTGCGCGCACGGCCTGACCGCTGGCGCCGGCGATGTCCACGCCCTGCTTGGTGGTTTCGCCGGTCACGAAGGTACCGACCACCACGCCGTCGGCGGGCCAACGCCAGGAAAAGCCGCTACTGACAGGCGCGGCGACCGGCGTGGCCGGACGCGGCACCACCACCGTGCCAGCCACCGGCGCGCTAGTTCCCGGCTTGCTGGCACCAGGCGGATACAGCTTCAAGGTCTGGCCGGGATAGATGGTGTTGGGCGAGGACAGGCCGTTCCACGCGGCCAGATCCGGCGCGGTGATATTGGTGCGGCGAGAAATCGCATACAGGGTGTCGCCGCGCTGCACGGTCACCGTCGCACCGGGACGGGGCACCGATGGCCGTGGCGCGGCAGACGGTCGCGAGGATGACGAACCGCCACCGGCGCCAGGGGAACGCACCACTGTCGCGCTGCTGCAGGCGGTCAGCCCGATTGCCACTACGAGCACGACTGCTGTCTTGCGTACCGAATTCATCTGCGTCTTGCTCATCCGTTCGTTGTCTTCCACACCAGCCAAGCTGCGCCTGCTGCAAGCACCGCCATCGCCATCCAGCCCAGCGGCTCGATCCAGCGATGCAGCGCCGCTTCGGCCCGTGCGCCGCCGAGGCGGATCGCGCCGGCGACCAGATAGACGCGTTTGCCGCGCCCGACCAGCATGCTGGCGATGAAAGGCAGGATCGGCACGCCGACCACGCCCGAGGCCCAGGTAAAGATCTTCAGCGGGATCGGGGTGAAGCCGACCAGCACCAGTGCCCAGAACGCCTTCCACGGCGACTCCGCCACCAGCGCGCGCAAGGTTTCGATCTGGGCCTGGATCTTCACACTCCAGCCCAGCCATTCGATCAGCGGCTGCAGCGCGGCGAAGGCGAAATGCCCCAGCAGATAGCCGACCATTGCGCCGCACACCGAGCCAACCAGGCTCAAGGTGGCGAACCATAGCGAGCGCTTGGGCTCGGCAAGCGACATCGGCGCCAGCATCACTTCCGGCGGCACCGGAAAGATGAAGCCCTCCACGAAGCTGAGGCCGGTCAGCAGCGCTGGCGCGCGGCGGTGGCGCGACCAACGGATGGCCACGTCGTACAACGGCCCGAAAATCTTCATCGAGTCACTCTCATCAGATCAATCCAGCATGCCCGACAACAGCGGGACGAACGTGACCGGCGCCAGAACCTGCTGCTCGATCTCGCCGTCGGCAGCGCGGGTGAGCTGCACCAGCGACTGCGAGGACGCACCACCGACCGGGGCCACCAGGCGCCCACCGACCGCGAGCTGATCGACCAGCGCATCCACCAGAGCCGGCGCTGCAGCAGTGACCACGATGGCGTCGTACGGGCCGTGCTCGGGCCAGCCGATGCGGCCGTCGTCGTGCTTGCTGCGCACGTTCATGCCGAGATGGCGAAAGCGCTTGCGCGCCTGCCGCAGCAGGTCGCCGATGCGCTCGACGGTGTAGACCTCCAGGCCCAGCGCGGCGAGGATCGCGCCCTGATAGCCGGAGCCGGTGCCGACTTCCAGCACCTTGGTCGGCGCCACCTGCAGCACGGCCTCGGTCATGCGCGCGACCACCCAGGGCTGCGAGATGGTCTGGCCGTGGCCGATCGGCAGCGCGGTGTCTTCGTAGGCACGCGAGGCCAGCGCTTCGTCGATGAACAGATGCCGCGGGACGGTGCGCATGGCATTGAGCGTGGCTTCGTCCTGGATGCCGGCCTCGCGCAGGCGCTCGACCAGACGGTCGCGCACGCGCTGCGAGGTCATGCCGATGCCGACCGATTCCGGTTGCAGCATGCGCAGCCTCGGCGTCATGCCGGGCCGTCCAGCGCAGCGGTCAGCCCGCCGACCCAGCCGGCCACCGTCTCCAGCGCCTGGTAGCGGGTGAGATCGACATGGATCGGCGTGATCGAGATATGCCCGGTGCGCACGGCATGGAAATCGGTGCCGGCGCCGGCGTCCTGCTCCGGACCGGCCGGGCCGATCCAATACACGGTGCGGCCGCGCGGGTCTTGCTGCGGCACGCAGGGCTCGGAGCGATGCCGGTTGCCGAGCCGGGTGACTTCGAAACCGAGCACATCCGACCAGGCCAGATCCGGCACGTTGACGTTGAGGATGGTGTCGGCCGGCAATGGGTCGGCCTTCAGCCGCGCGACGATTTCCACTGCGGCGCGCGCGGCGGTGTCGTAGTGATGGGCTTCGTGGTTATGCGTCACCAGCGACACCGCCACCGCGGGCAGGCCCAGGAAGCGGCCCTCCATCGCAGCAGAGACGGTGCCGGAATAGATCACGTCGTCGCCGAGATTGGCCGAGTTGTTGATGCCGGAGACCACGATGTCCGGGTCGTAATCCAGCATGCCGGTGAGCGCCAGATGTACGCAGTCGGTGGGCGTGCCAGCCACCGCGCAGGTTTGCGCGTCGATGCGGCGGGTGCGGATCGGCACATCCAGCGTCAGCGAATTGCTAGCGCCGGAGCGGTCGCGATCGGGCGCGACTACCATCACTTCATGACCGGCATGCCGCAGCGCCTCGGCCAGGATCTGGATGCCGGGGGCGTCGACACCGTCGTCGTTGCTAACCAGTACGCGCATGAGACTCCTCGGAAAACCCGTCCATGATACCGGATGCGTCCATGTGCTTGCCGCTTGATCTTCGCGTGTGTCTGAGGTTGGACCGGTTACGCTGTACCGATGTCACATCCTGAAGACGAAGACGACAGCGCGCTGTTCCGCGCGGCGATCGGCGCGGTGAAGCCGATCCGCGAAGTGGCGCCGCCGGCCAATGCCAAACCGCGCCCAAAACCCCGCGCGCGCATGGCCGAGCGCGACGAGGCGCAAGCGCACACCGAATTCGTCCGATTGCTACGCGACAGCGCGCCGCTGGAAGCCGGCGACACGGCTAGTTATCGTCGCGACAATCTTCCCACTCGTTTGTTTCAACGCCTCAAGCGCGGGCAATTTTCGGTGCAGGACGAGCTGGATCTGCATGGCGCCACCGCAGCGCAGGCCGAGGTGTTGCTGCGGCAGTTCCTGCTGGATGCCCATGCGCACGAACATGGCTGCGTGCGCATCATCCATGGCAAGGGCCTGCAATCGGACAATGGCGCGCCAGTCCTGAAGAACCTGATGGACCGCCTGCTGCGCCAGCGCAACGATGTGCTGGCATTTCATTCGGCGCCGCCGACGCAGGGCGGCACCGGTGCGTTGTTGGTGTTACTGGCGCGGCGATAGTGGGGTGATGTGTGGGTAGGTGCGGGTGTGTTTGCTGCCTGACAGGCAGACGTGTTGGGATGAGTTGCGGTCTATGCGCATGCAGCCTGACGCTTGCGTTGCGCCACCCATAGTCAGTCCCGAGCATTCGTCTTCACTTCCGAGCATTCGCTGCGCCGGAGAGGCTGCTTCGCTTGCAACCGTGCTTCCGTGCGGCTGACAAGCGATCGGTGGTGCGGGTCGCGGCCGGGGCCGCTCCTACGAGAACGGGGCTCGTTGTTGTGCGTGCGGCAGCAGACGGCTTGCTTGATCCGCTCAGCCGCCTTCATTCCCGAGTATTCGCTGCGCCGGATAACTGCTTCGCTTGCAACCGCGCTTGCGTGCGGCTGACAAGCGATCGGTGGTGCGGGTCGCGGCCGGGGCCGCTCCTACGAGACGGATGGCTGCGTTGGGCCTGGCATCTGCAGCATAGGGTGCTCTGATTGAGCACGCTTAGTCATCGGAACGACTGGTTGCCGCTGCACGACCCGCATCGCTGACATCGCCCAACTCCCACAGCACTGCAGTGGCGTAGCAGCCCGGTGGCAGCGCGAATTCCACCTGCAAAATCTGCTCGTCCAGCCAGCGATACTGCAGCTCTTGCGGACGAAGGCGCAGCGCGCGGCGCTCCTGTTTCAATTCGGCAGCTTCCAGTCCCTGGCGCAACGCCTCCGATTGCGGGTCTGCTAACGCGCCCTGCTCCACCGCGGCGGCCTGAGCGGTGGGACGCAGTTCGCCCACGCCCCACAACGGACCGCTCGGATGGATGTCGAAGCGTACCAGCCGCTCGGCCAACACCTCGCTCCACGGCTCGGGGCCGAATACGCTACGCGAGCCATCCAGCATCCACGCTTCGCCATCCAGCGCCGCATCCCAGCTGCCCTGTTCCACACGTGCGCTCAGCACGCGATTGAACAGCGACGAGCGCGCCGCAGATAGCAGGATCGAGCGTTGATCGTTGCGCAGACGGCGCTTGGGGGCCGGCACCAGCGTGCCGTCGGCCTCCTGCAGGTAACCGAACATCGCAAGCGCAGACGCCACATTGCCGCCATCGCGACCGAAGCGCTGTTCGCCAAACCAGTTGGGGATGCCGCGCGCGGCGATTGCCTGCAAGCGTTGCTCGATGGCATCCCGCTCGCCCTCCACCTGACGCAACGTCAGCACGAAGCGATTGCCCAGCAGCGCGCCGCGCTGCAGCTTGCGGTTATGCCAGGTGCTGTGGACCACCTGCATCTGCGCATCGTCGAGCGTGGCAAGGTCCGGCGCGATGCGCTTGGGCAGGTGCACACTGAAACGTTGCGTGGTCACTGCATGGCGATCCTTCAGCCCTGCATAGCTGACGCCCATCTCCGCGATGCCCGCCCATTTCGCAAGGTGTTTAGCGATGTAAGCCGTGTTCTGCCCACGCTTGCGAATGGTGAGCAACAGATGCTCGCCTTCGCCCGAGGGCTCGAACGACGGCAGCTCATCGACCTGGAAATCTTCCGGCGTGCTGCGCATTGCCGCGCTGAGGACCGCTGCGCCATGCGCACGCGGAAGAGAGGAGGTCTCGCTCATAGTGTGGTTCGCCTTCGCGCCGACGGATCGTGCGCTGTTTGCCGAGCTTTCGGCGCGGAATGTGGTGGTGCATGCCAACAACCCGGCATGCAGGAGTGCGTTGTAGAGCAGCTAACAAAACCACGGCGCTCACCGCCAGCCGGATGCGGCCGGTACTCGGTGCGGTATGCACGACTCGTACACTGCAGTTGCGAGCGCGGCCGTCCACACCCACCTGACGACCGCTCGCTATGTGTGTTAGCCGCGCTTAGAGCGCGATCTTGCCCAGCAGCACCGCAGCCTGCGCGGCGATACCTTCGCCACGACCGGTGAAGCCGAGCTTCTCGCTGGTTGTTGCCTTGACGCTGACCGCATCGAGCTCGATGCCCAGCAGCCCGGCAATGCGTTCGCGCATGGCCAGCGCATGCGGGCCAACCTTGGGCCGCTCGCAGATGACGGTGATATCGGCATTGCCGACGCGCCAGCCACGCTCGCGCAGCAATTGATCGCAGTGCTGCAGAAACTGCGCGCTGTCGGCATCCTTCCAGCGCTCATCCGAGGGCGGGAAATGCTGGCCGATATCGCCCAGCGCCAAGGCGCCCAGCATGGCATCGCAGAGCGCGTGCAACACCACATCGCCATCGCTGTGCGCGAGCACGCCGTGGCTATGCGCGACACGCACGCCGCCAAGCATCACATGGTCGCCATCGCCAAACGCATGTACGTCGTAGCCCTGGCCGATTCGGAAATTGAAGGACATGGAAAACCCGTGGTGATTAAGAGGCGTCGCTGGCAACGATGCCCAGCCCGGCATCGCTGCGCGCGGGTGGCGCAACCTCGTAGGACGCAGCGGCCGGATCGGCGTCTACCGCAACGCCGCGGCGTACAAGTTCGAACTCGAAGCGTGCCAGATCCGCCGGCGTGGTGACCTTGAAATTGTCCTCGGCGCCTTCCACCAGCAACGGACGCAACCCAAGTCGCTCCATCGCCATGGCCTCGTCGGTGACGTCGACGCCGGCAGCCGACGCGTCGGTGAGACCACGGATCAGCTGATGCCGCCGAAACAGCTGCGGTGTCAGCGCGCGCCACAGGCGCTCGCGTGGCTCGGTGCCATCGATACCACCGTCGTCGCCGGCACGTTTAAGCGTGTCGCGCACCGGTGCGGCCAGGATCGCGCCGACCGGGTCGCCACGGCCGATTTCCAACAGCCGGTCCAGATCTGCCAATGCCAGATTCGGACGCGCGGCATCGTGCACCAGCACGAAGTCGTCCGCACGCACGCTCTCGGGCAGGGCCAGCAAGCCGGCCAGTACCGAGGCTGCGCGTGTGGCACCGCCAACGCAGGTCAACACGGGTTTGGACTGCACCGCCGTCCAGCCCGGCCAGTCGGCATCGCCCGGCGCAATCGCCACCAGGATGCCGGCGACCGCCGGATGCGCGGCCAGCGCTGCCAAGGTGTAGGCCATCAACGGTTGGCCCGCTGCTGGCAGATATTGCTTGGGAAGCGCGCCGCCAAACCGCGTGCCGCGCCCTGCGGCCGGCACGATGGCCCAGATCGAGCCGGTCATGGATGCTGTTCCGTCGCAGATGCGGGCTCGGACGTGGCCGGCGCGGGCGCAGGTTCAGTCGTTGCCGCAGGCAGCAGCGGCGCATCTTCGACCACGCGATAGAACGTCTCGCCCGGTTTGATCATGCCCAGCTCGCTGCGTGCGCGCTCTTCGATTGCCGCCTCGCCGTCCTTCAAATCCTTCACCTCTGCTGCCAACGCCTGGTTGCGTTGGCGCAGACCTTCGTTGTCCTGTGTCTGATGCGCGACCTGGGCTTCCAGCATCATGACTTCACCGGAATTCCCAGGCCCGAACCAGAAGCGGTACTGCAGCCAAGCCAGCAGCACCGCCAGCACCAGCAGTAGCCAGCGCCAGTTGCGCACGGCTTATCGCTTGATCGAAACGAACGCGTCGCGGCCGGCGTAACGCGCGCCGGAGCCCAACGCCTGCTCGATGCGCAGCAGTTGGTTGTACTTGGCCACACGGTCGCTGCGGCACAGCGAGCCGGTCTTGATCTGGGTGGCGGTGGTGGCCACGGCGATGTCGGCGATGGTGGTGTCTTCGGTTTCGCCGGAACGGTGCGAGACGATGGACGCGTAGTTGGCTGCGTGCGCCATGGCGATCGCTTCCAGCGTTTCGGTCAGCGTGCCGATCTGGTTGACCTTGATCAGGATCGCGTTGGCGGTGCCCGAGTCGATGCCCTGCTTGAAGATCTTCGGGTTGGTGACGAACAGATCGTCGCCCACCAGCTGTACCTTCTTGCCGACGCGGTCGGTCAGCAACTTCCAGCCGGCCCAATCGTCTTCGGCCAGGCCGTCTTCGATGCTGATGATCGGGTACTGCGCAACCCAGTCGGCCAGGAAGTCGACAAACTGCTCGCTGGTCAGGCGCTTGTTCTCACCCACCAGGTTGTACTTGCCGTTGTCGTAGAACTCGCTGGAGGCCACGTCCAGGCCCAGCAGCACGTCTTCGCCGGCGGTGTAACCAGCCTTGCCGATCGCTTCGAGAATGGTGTCCAGCGCTTCGACGTTGCTGCGGAAGTCCGGCGCAAAGCCGCCTTCATCGCCCACCGCCGTGCTCAGGCCGTGGCCCTTGAGCACCGACTTGAGCGAATGGAAGATTTCGGTGCCGGCGCGCAGCGCTTCGGAGAACGAGCTGCAACCGACCGGCAGCACCATGAACTCCTGGAAGTCGACGTTGTTGTCGGCATGCGCGCCGCCGTTGATGATGTTCATCATTGGCACCGGCAATTGCACATCGGATTCGGTGATGGTGGACAGGTACTGCCACAGCGGCTGCTTGCGCGAGGCGGCAACCGCATGCGCGGCGGCCAGCGACACACCCAGCAGCGCGTTGGCGCCCAGGCGGCCCTTGTTCTCGGTGCCATCCAGGTCGATCAGGCGACGGTCCAGACCCTGCTGGTCGGCCGCGTCGAAATCCTTGAGCGTCTCGGCAATGGTGCCGTTGACGTTGTCCACCGCGTGGCGCACGCCCTTGCCCATGTAACGGGTCTTGTCGCCGTCGCGCAGCTCCACCGCTTCCTTGGTGCCGGTCGAGGCGCCCGAGGGCACGGCCGCGCGGCCGAACGAGCCGTCTGCCAGCGTGACTTCGGCCTCCAGCGTGGGATTGCCGCGGGAATCGAGGATTTCGCGGGCGAGGATCTTGGCGATAGTGGTCATAGGTCGATCGGTTACCAGTAAGGGGGAAGTACACCGGAAACAAGCTGCCGGATTATCGCTGCACACCGGTCCATTGCCAAATCGCATGGGGCTGGATGCGTGCCAGACCGGCAAGACTGCGCGACTAGGCCTTCAGGGCCAGCAGCGACAAACAAAACAGCAGTAGCAAGAGCAGCAGCAGCGCCAGGCCCATGGCTGCAGCGCCCGGCTGGCGACGCTGCGAGAACGCAACCGAGCTGGCGACAAGACCGCCCAGCGTGACCAGCGCACCTACCAACAGCGTGACAAACATCGGAATGCGCGTGGCCTGCATCGCATGGCTGCCGTCGCCCGGCATGCCGATGCTGGCGGTCACCAGGAAGGCCATCACGGCCAGGCAGGCCCATGCCGCGAGCGACAACCCCAACGCCATCCAGCCCCAGGGCCATTGCCGCCAGTGCCGGCGTTGGCGACGCGCTGCCACCAACGCCCATGGGTCGGAACTCATACGACGTCGGAACTCATGCGAAGCGCGCGAACCCGTGCTTCTTGGTCACCGCATCCAGCTCCATCAACGTTTCGAGCAGTTCTTCCATGCGGTCCAGCGGCCAGGCATTGGGGCCATCGGAGAGCGCCTTGGACGGGTCCGGATGGGTTTCGGCGAACAGGCCGGAAATGCCCACGGCCACCGCAGCGCGCGCCAGCACCGGCACGAACTCGCGCTGGCCACCAGAGCTGCTGCCCTGCCCGCCCGGCAACTGCACCGAATGCGTGGCGTCGAACACCACCGGGCAGCCGGTGTCGCGCATGACGCTGAGCGAGCGCATGTCGCTGACCAGATTGTTGTAGCCGAACGAGGCGCCACGCTCGCA
Source organism: Xanthomonas sp. WHRI 8932A (assembly GCF_035012785.1). Lineage (NCBI taxonomy): Bacteria > Pseudomonadati > Pseudomonadota > Gammaproteobacteria > Lysobacterales > Lysobacteraceae > Xanthomonas > Xanthomonas sp. WHRI 8932A. Next base: position 54,105 of record NZ_JAYGQQ010000007.1, on the reverse strand, counting down.
GACCATGATCTGCTCGTTGCCGGTCGACTTGGCTTTTTCCACCACCGGCTTCATGTCCCACGGCGCCAGGAACTGACCCTTCTTGATGTTGACCGGCTTGCCGGCGGCGCAGACGTTCTTGATGAAGTCGGTCTGACGCACCAGAAACGCCGGGGTCTGCAACACGTCGACGACGGCGGCGACTTCGTTCATCGGGGTGTATTCGTGCACGTCGGTGAGCACCGGCACGCCAATCTGCTTTTTCACCGCGTCCAGCACCTTCAAGCCTTCTTCCAGGCCGGGGCCGCGGAAGCTGGTGCCCGAGGTGCGGTTGGCCTTGTCGAAGCTCGACTTGAAGATGAAGTTGACCCCGAGCTTGCCGGTGATCTCCTTGAGCTTGCCGGCGACATCGAGCTGCAACTGCATCGACTCGATCACGCACGGGCCTGCAATCAGGAACAACGGCTGGTCGAGGCCCACTTCAAAGTCACACAGTTTCATCAGGTCACCTTATTTCGATTGAAGCCTCTTTCCCGTCGGGAGAGAGGCTGGGGTGCGGGTAAGGTTGCGAAGCGCTTGCGAAGCCCGATGATTTGCCCTGGCTGCGCGTGGCGACGCGTTCATCAGGACCGCCATCTTCCGGTGTATTGCGGCGCTCCGGCGCTTGGCGCCACCTTCTCCCGAGGGGAGAAGGCACTGCTCACGCACGCGCTTCCTTCAGCAGCTTGCCGCCGGCCTTCTTCTCGCGCGCGGCGCGCACGAAGCCGATGAACAACGGGTGCCCGTCGCGCGGGGTGGACAGGAACTCCGGATGCGCCTGGCAGGCCAGGAACCAGGGATGTGCATCGCGCGACAGCTCGACCACTTCCACCAGCGTGTCGTCCATCGACTTACCGGAGATCACCAGGCCGGCATCTTCCAGCTGGGTACGGTAGCGGTTGTTGAACTCGTAGCGATGGCGATGACGCTCGGCCACCACGTCCTTGCCATACACCTCGCGCGCCAGCGTGCCCGGCTTGAGTCGCTGCTCCTGCAAGCCCAGCCGCATGGTGCCGCCCAGGTCGGACTTTTCGTCGCGCTTTTCGACTTCACCAGTGGCGGTGCGCCATTCGGTGATCAGGCCGATCACCGGATGCGGCGACTGGCGATCGTTTTCGGTGCTGTTGGCCGCGTCCAGATCGGCGACATGGCGCGCATAGTCCACCACCGCGGCCTGCATGCCGTAGCAGATGCCGAAATACGGCACCTTGTGCTCGCGCGCGAACTTGGACGTTTGCACCTTGCCTTCGAAACCGCGATCGCCGAAGCCGCCCGGCACCAGGATGCCGTCGATGTCCTGCAAGGCCGCCATGTCGCTGCCTTCCAGATCCTGCGCTTCCAGCCACTTCAAGTTGACCTTGGTGCGCTGGCGCAGACCGCCGTGACGCAGCGCCTCGGCCACCGACTTGTAGGCGTCCTGGTGATCGACGTACTTGCCGACCACCGCGATGGTGACTTCGTCGAGCGGATGCTTGACCGCATCCACCACCGCCGCCCATTCGGACAGGTCGGCCGCAGCGACCTTGTCGCGCAGCTTGAACTGGTCGATGACCAGCTCGTCCAGGCCCTGGCGCAGCAATTCCAGCGGCATGCCGTAGAGCACGTCGATGTCCGGGCAGCTGATCACCGCGCGCTCGGAGACGTTGGTGAACAAGGCGATCTTGCGACGCTCCGAATCCGGCACTGCCTGCTCGGAGCGGCACAGCAGCACGTCCGGCTGGATGCCGATCGAGCGCAGTTCCTTGACCGAGTGCTGGGTCGGCTTGGTCTTCAATTCACCGGCCGCGGCGATGTACGGCACCAGGGTGAGGTGCATGAACATGGCTTTTTCCGCGCCGCGCTCGGTGCGGACCTGGCGAATGGCTTCCAGGAACGGCAGCGATTCGATATCGCCGACGGTGCCGCCGATCTCGATCAGCGCCACATCGAAGCCGGCCGTGGCCTCGTCGATGCAACGACGAATTTCGTCGGTGATGTGCGGGATCACCTGCACGGTGGCGCCCAGGTAATCGCCGCGGCGCTCCTTGCGGATCACGTTCTCGTAGATCCGGCCGGTGGTGACCGAATTCTTGCGCGACAGCCGCGTGCGCACATAGCGCTCGTAGTGGCCCAGGTCCAGGTCGGTTTCGGCACCGTCGTCGGTGACGTAGACCTCGCCATGCTGGAACGGGCTCATCGTGCCCGGGTCCACATTGATGTACGGGTCCAGCTTCATCATCGTGACCTTGAGGCCACGCGCTTCCAGAATGGAGGCAAGCGAAGCGGCGGCAATGCCCTTGCCTAGCGAGGACACTACGCCGCCGGTAACAAAAATCAGGGGGGTCATGGGGCTTGAAGCCTCCCGGAAAGCCATAGTTTAGCGGGTGACGGGCGAATGCCCAAGGGTTGTGTGACGCCCGGGGCGTCGCACGCGGCAAATGCGCGCCACGGCGCGCAAATGCAGACGCCCCGACCGAAGCCGGGGCGTCCGTGGAACACGTCGCGCTGCGCAGATGCGTCAGCGTGCGGGCTTCTCTTCTTCCTCTTCCTCACGCGGCGCGTTGTCGGCCTTGGGCTTCTGCGCGGCAGCGGCGGCGCGGCGCTCGGCCTTGCGCTCAGCGTCGGTCTTGGCCTTGGCATCGTCGGCCTTTTGCGCGGTGGCGCCCTGCCCGGTCTGCTGCGGAGCCGCCTGGGCCAGGGCAGGAAGTGCTGCGACCGCGGCCGCACCGAGGGTGAGCATCAGGATGTGCTTGAACTTCATGGCGTCCTCTTTGGCGTCGGTGACATCCTCAGGTGGGGACGTTTGGTTCCGAAACCAACGCCAGGGTAGCCAGTGGTACCCGGCCGCGCACTGAATGCCGGTCGCGTGCAAAAAAACGCCCCAGCAGCCACACTTGTGCGTCGTTTCACGTGCCAGCGAGATGCATGAACACCCGTTATAACGCCGCCGATATTGAAGTGCTGTCGGGCCTGGACCCGGTCAAACGCCGCCCGGGCATGTATACCGACACCGCGCGCCCGAACCATTTGGCGCAGGAGGTGATCGACAACTCCGTCGATGAAGCGCTGGCCGGCCACGCCCGGCAGGTCGAAGTCACCTTGTATAAGGACGGCAGCTGCGAAGTGTCCGATGACGGGCGCGGCATGCCAGTGGACATGCATCCGGAAGAGAAGATTCCCGGTGTCGAACTGATCCTGACCCGCCTGCACGCCGGCGGCAAGTTCAATAACCGCAACTACACCTTCTCTGGCGGCCTGCACGGCGTGGGCGTGAGCGTGGTCAATGCGCTCTCGACCAAGGTCGAGCTGTTCATCAAGCGCGAAGGCAGCGAGCACCGCATGGAGTTCCACGACGGCATCGCCGCCTCCAAGCTGGAGGTCGTCGGCACGGTCGGCAAGAAGAACACCGGCACGCGGCTGCGCTTCTGGGCCGACCCGAAGTACTTCGACACACCCAAATTCAACGTGCGTGCGCTGCGCCATCTGCTGCGCGCCAAGGCGGTGCTGTGCCCGGGCCTGACCGTCAAGCTGCATGACGAGGCCACCGGCGAGCAGGACAGCTGGTACTTCGAAAACGGCCTGCGCGATTATTTGAAGGGCGAGATGGCCGAGCACGAGATGCTGCCGGCCGACCTGTTCGCAGGCAGCCTGAAGAAAGACACCGAGATCGTCGACTGGGCTGCCGCCTGGGTACCCGAAGGCGAGCTGGTGCAGGAAAGCTACGTCAACCTGATCCCGACCGCGCAGCACGGCACCCACGTCAACGGCCTGCGTTCGGGCCTGACCGATGCGCTGCGCGAGTTCTGCGACTTCCGCAATCTGCTGCCGCGCGGCGTCAAGCTGGCGCCGGAAGACGTGTGGGACCGGGTCACCTTTGTGCTCAGCCTGAAGATGACCGACCCGCAGTTCTCCGGGCAGACCAAAGAGCGGCTGTCCTCGCGTCAGGCGGCCGGCTTTATCGAAGGCGCCGCGCACGATGCCTTCAGCCTGTATCTCAATCAGAACGTGGACATCGGCGAGAAGATTGCGCAGATCGCCATCGACCGCGCCAGTGCGCGGCTGAAGACCGAAAAGCAGATCGTCCGCAAGAAGGTCACCCAGGGCCCCGCCCTGCCCGGCAAGCTGGCCGACTGCATCAGCCAGGACCTGTCGCGCACCGAACTGTTTCTGGTCGAAGGCGACTCGGCCGGCGGCTCGGCCAAACAGGCGCGCGACAAGGATTTCCAGGCGATCCTGCCGCTGCGCGGCAAGATCCTCAACACCTGGGAAGTGGCATCGGGCAGCGTGCTGGCCTCTGAAGAAGTGCACAACCTGGCCATTGCGATTGGCTGCGACCCGGGCAAGGACGACATCACCGGGCTGCGCTACGGCAAGGTGGTGATCCTGGCCGATGCGGACTCCGACGGCCTGCATATCGCCACGCTGTTGACGGCGCTGTTCCTGCAGCATTTCCCCGCCCTGGTGGCCGCCGGGCACGTGTTCGTGGCGATGCCGCCGCTGTTCCGCGTGGACGTGGGCAAGCAGGTGTTCTACGCACTGGACGAAGAAGAAAAGACCACGCTGCTGGACAAGATCGCGCGCGAGAAAATGAAGGGCCAGATCAGCGTCACCCGCTTCAAGGGCCTGGGCGAGATGAACCCGCAGCAGCTGCGCGAATCCACCATCCATCCGGACACGCGCCGGCTGGTGCAGTTGACCATCGACGACGGCGAACAGACCCGCTCGTTGATGGACATGCTGCTGGCGAAAAAACGCGCGGGCGACCGCAAACAGTGGCTGGAAACCAAGGGCGACCTGGCGTCGCTGGAAGTCTAAAGCCCTGCAAAAACGCCCTCTCTCAACACAGAGAGGGCAACGTATACGCGTACGCTTCTTGCACGCGTGTGCGTGGTTAAGCGCCCTCTCTCAGCGTAGAGAGGACGCAGCACACGCGCTTACTACTGGTGCGCGCGTGCGCGTGCCGCCAAGCACCTTGCCGAAGGCATAGTTGCGTAGGCAAAGCAGATACAGCGATGACCGTGTGCGGTACTGACTTTCGCCACCTACCGGCAGCGATTCGTCTGTTTGAACTGCAACGTATCGCGTTGAAAGACCAGTGCGTGCTGACGAGCTGGTCAACACCACCTCAACGCACGCCCGGCAACACCTGCGTTGCACCGGTCACCAGACCGCAGGCGTGGTCCTGCACCTCTTCGCCACTGGCACGGTTACCGCTGCGTGCATCCTGCCGCGTCGCCAGTAGAACGAACCCCGGTCGCGCGTCCTGCAGTTGCGCGCCGGCGACCACCAGCGAGTAATCGCGCAAGCTGGCATCGGCAGGAAGCGCGTCTGCGAGCAGGCGAATCGGATCTTGCTCCAGCGCATCGCCTTCCAGCGTCCTGGCCAGATACACATGACCCAGCAGCGGCTCGGCCAGGGCATGCCATTCCGGGCCGATCTCAGTGCGCTGACGCTGCAGCGCTGCGTATACGTCCGGACGCAGGCAATCGATGTGGATATGCAGTTGCTCCTGCGAGCGCCCGTGCGGCGAGTTCAACGCGAGGCTTACGTATTGCCTTGGCAGCGGACGTTGCAGCGCCTGCGCCACGAAGCTGCGCGCATCCCAGGCAGTGGCGAAATAATTCGGCGCGTCGGCGCGCAGCAACGCGGGGTCTTCGATTCCGCTGACCCGCACGCTGGGCACCAACAAATACTGGAAGCTGCCGTGACGGTCTTTCAACAGCACCGCCCGGCGCGCCGGATCCGACCACACGGCGGCGCAGTCGGGCGGCCGCGGCGCCTCTGCCAGGCAGCGGGTGGAGACGATGCGCCACAACGCATCCGGGTCGCTGGTATGGCGTACCGGTGCAGGTGGCGCTGCCGCACAGCCAGACAACAGCAGCAACACGGCACACGCATGTCGAACGGCGCCAGGCCTCATCTGCAGCTCGATTACCAGGGCACGCCATGATAGCGAGCCGCTCGGAATCGGTCAGCGCGACAGGCATGCCTTTTTGCACATCCACCGCGCGGTGCCGCAGCCTAGCATCGGCGCTCTTCCGTTCGAATGCCGATTGCCCATGCCCTCCTTGTTCCATACCGGCCTGCTGGCCTGCCTGCTGTTCGGCGTCCCGGCATTCGCCGCCGCGCAGGACAGCAAGACCGATTCCAAGCCTGACGCCAAGGCCGATACCGCTGCGAGCAAACCCGCACCGCTGCCGGCTGATGTCAGCGTGCGCCAAAGTACGCGCCTTGCCGGGCGAACGCTGAGTTACACCGCCGCCGTCGGCACGCTGCCGGTGCGCGATGCGCAGGGCAAGACCACCGGCGAGGTGGTATTCACCGCCTACACCGTGGACGGCAAGGACCGCCCGGTGACCTTTGCCTTGAACGGCGGCCCGGGCGCGGCGTCGGTGTATCTGAACATGGGCGCGATCGGGCCGAAGGTGGTCGGGTTCGGCGCCGAGGGCGACAGCGCATCTGCGCCGGCGACCTTGCGCGACAATCCGGGCACCTGGCTGGACTTCACCGACCTGGTGTTCATCGACCCGGTCGGCACCGGCTTCAGCCGCGCACTGATCGGCGATGACGAAGCCAAGAAGCAGTTCTACAACCCGCAGGCCGACGTCGAATATCTCTCGCGCGTGATCTACGACTGGCTGCTGAAGAATCGCCGCCTGCAGACGCGCAAGTATCTGGTCGGCGAAAGTTATGGCGGTTTCCGTGGCCCGCGCATAACCCAGTATCTGCAGACCCGACTTGGCGTTGCGATGAATGGTGTGGTGCTGGTCTCGCCGTTCCTCAACCCGACCCTGGACGACAACAGCGACGTCTCGCCGCTGGCGTGGATGCTGACCCTGCCTTCGATCGCCGCTGCACACCTGGAACGCCAGGGCCAACTCAGCGACAGCGCGATGCGCCAGGTGATCGACTACACCCGCAGCGACTATGCGGTGGCGCTGATGAAGGGCCGTACCGATCCGCAGGCCACCGAGGCAATGCTGCAACAGGTCACCCGCATGACCGGGCTGGATCCGGCCTATGTGCGCCGCTCCGGTGGACGCCTGGAAACCCAGGCGTATCTACGCGAAGTGTTTCGCGACAAGGGCGAGCTGGGCAGCCGCTACGACGCCAACGTGACCGCCTTCGACCCGTTCCCCAACGACCCCACGCAGCGCGCCAGCGACCCGCTGCTGGACAGCATCATCGCCCCGACCACCACCGCGATGGTGGACTTCGTCACCCGGATCGTCGGCTGGAAAGTCGATGCCCGCTATCAGGCGATCAATTACGAGGTCAATACGGCGTGGGAATGGGGCGATGAGCTGCGCAAGGGCGCGGTGACGCAGCTGCGTCAGTCGGTGGCGATCGACCCCAAGCTGCGGGTGCTGATCGCACATGGCTGGAACGACCTCTCCTGCCCGTTCATGGGCTCGGTGCTCACCGTGGATCAGATGCCGGCGATGGGCGACCCCAACCGCGTGCAGGTACACGAATATCCGGGCGGCCACATGTTCTACAACCGCGCCGATAGCCAGGCCGCGTTCCGTCGCGACGTCAAGGCGATGTACGAAACGCGCTGAGCGCATGCAGTGCCGGGCGTGCGACTCACGCCCGGCGATGAATCAACCGCGTCGTGACGCTTTAAACCGCGCCAGGCGCGGTCGCTTTCACGTTCCAGCCCATCCATTGGTAAAGCCGATACCGCGCGATGCCCAGGTATTCATGCAAGGCGACATCGGCCAGGGTGAAGTTGTAGCTTTGCGGCAGGATCGACCAGGACGCGGTGAGCCAGTCGGCGCGCACCGGGATGGCATCGATCCCGAAGTGGCGGAAGTACAGCTCGGCGCGGCGCAGATGCGTGGCCGATGACACCAGCACGACGCGATCGGGCCGGTGCGCGCGCAGCAAGGGCTGACTGAATTGCGCGTTCTGCCAGGTGTTCATGCTGGACGGTTCCATGATCAGGTCTGCCCGATCGATCCCCAGCCCGATCAATACGCGCTGATACACCACCGCTTCCGACAGGCCCAGACCGCGGGCGTCGCCGCCGCTGATCTCGATCTTGCAATCGCCGCCGTTGTGCCGGCATTGCCGATACAGCCGCGCCGATTCAACGATGCGGCCATAGGCGAACATATTGGCCTCGGCCACCGCATCGCGGCCTTCCGGGCGCACGGTGCCGGCGCCCAGCAGCACGATGACGTTGCGCGCGCCCCAGGCATTGAAATCGTTGAGGCCGGTGTGTTGCAGGTTCTGCAGCATCCACGATGGCAGCGGCCCGCAACCGACCGCGAACACCAGCGCCAGGCTGGCCCCGGCCAGCACGCGCGACAACCGCCGCGATCCGCGACGATCGATCAACCAGGCCAAGCCGAACAACACGCACACCAGGGCAAGCATCATCGCGGAAGGTTCTCACTCAGGACGCGCAGGCACCCCCGGTCACGGCAGATCCCTTGCGCAATAACAGCGCAGCGTGACGGCGGTGCGTGACCGCACCGCGACATCGCATCAGGTCCAGCCAAACAGCTCGAACAGCGTCAGGATCAGATACGCCACACCGCCCGCGGCGGGAATGGTGAGGATCCACGCCCAGACAATGCGCTCGATCACGCCCAGCCGCAGCGAGCGCGGGTTCTTGGCAAACCCCACGCCCATGATCGCGGTGGAAATGCTGTGCGTGGTCGACACCGGCATGCCGAAATGCGCAGCCACGGTGAGCACGGTGGCCGAGCTGGTTTCGGCAGCAAAGCCGTGGATGGGATGCAGCTTGACCATCTTGTGGCCGAGCGTCTTGATGATCTTCCAGCCACCGGAGGCGGTACCGGCCGCCATCACCACCGCGCAGGTCAGCACGATCCACATCGGGATGCCGTCACCGGCGGCCAGGCCGGTGCCCGGATGCAGAAATGCCAGCCAGCTCGGCAGATTGTCCAGCGCACCGGCCGACTGCGCGCCGATCAGGGTCATCGCAATGATGCCCATGGTCTTCTGCGCATCGTTATGGCCGTGGGCGTAGCCCATGTACGCGGCCGAGGCGATCTGCGCCTTGCCGAAGAACGCATTGACCCAGCGCGGCCGCGCCAGCCGCCCGATCCGGCCACCGAGCCGCGACATGCCGGCGATGATGGCCCACAGCAGCAGCATCACCACGATACCGAGCAGGAACCCGGCGATCGGCGAGGTGATCATCGGCACGAACACCTTCCACAACAGGCCCTTGTTCTTGGCCCAGTTGCCGACGCTTTCCGACCAGATCAACGCGTCCCAATTGTTGTGCGCGGCGGCCAGACCGGCGCCGCACAGGCCACCGATCAGCGCATGCGAGGACGACGACGGCAGGCCCTTCCACCAGGTGATCAGGTTCCAGATGATGCCGCCCAGCAGCGCGCACAAAATCACCTGCGGGGTGACTTCGACCACGTTGGTGTTGAGCAGGCCAGACGCAATCGTCAAGGCCACCGCAGTGCCGGTCAGGGCGCCGATCAAATTCATGCCGGCGGCCAGCATCACCGCCCAACCCGGCGACAACACCTTGGTGGCGACAACAGTGGCGATGGAATTGGCGGTGTCGTGGAAGCCGTTGATGAACTCGAACACCAACGCGGCCAGGATCACCACCAGAACAAGGGTAAGCACGCGGCGACCTCAGCTGTTCTTCAATACGATCTGGTACACCACCACCCCTGCCTCGCGGCAACGGTCGATGGCTTTCTCCAGGATCTCGAAGAACTCCTTGAGCAGGAACATCTGCAGCGTGTCCAGGCGGCCGGAATAGATGTCGCGGTACAACTCGAGCATCAGGCGGTCGGCCTCGTTTTCCAGCGTGCGCAGCTTGTCGTTGAGCGCAGTCATGCGATCGATGTTCATCTGCGGCAGGTCGGTGACCATCTCCACCACAACTGCGGCGGCCTGCTCCAGCATCGCCGCGCGCGGAGCGAAGTCGATGTGTTCCAGGTGCTTGGTGGCCAGCGAATAGCGGTCGGCGAATTTTTCGACCTGCTTGGGAATCTTGTACAGCGCCGAGCCCAGCGCTTCGATGTCTTCGCGCTCGATCGGGGTCATGAAGCTGTCGACCAGCGCCTGGCCGATCTTGTCGGAGGCGGCGCGTTCGCGCAGGCGGGCCAGCTTGAAGGCGTCCAGCGCGGGCTGCCGGTCGGACGTGCGCATCATGGCGTGCAACGCCTTGGTGCTGTCGTAGGCGGCCTGCGCCGCTTCGTTCAGAAGCGAATAGAACTGCTTGCCGGAACCGAAGATGGTCTGCAACGAGAACATGGGTGGAGAACTTCCTGCCGTCGAGGGAGAGACGGGCGCCAAGGACGAATTATGACCGTTCCATGACCTGTCTGGGTACATCGGCGCCGCGCACGGCCTTCACATCGGCATTTCCCGGCTCGAATCACCCTGTAATTTGCTAACATGCCTCCGCGCTTTCGGGCGCACCCTATGGAAGACGACCCTATATTTCCCCGTTGCCGCCCCGCCCCTGCGCGCGCCGGCCAACCCCGCGCTTGCCCGCCCTCCCCTTCACTGACCGGGGAAGACGCCCGTGGTTGAGTTTCTGATCGTCATCGCGCTGATTCTATTGAACGGCTTCTTCGCCATGTCGGAGATGTCGTTGATGACCTCGCGCAAGAGCCGCCTGAAGCAGATGGCCGGCTCCAGCAAGCGCGCCGCGCGGGCGCTGGCCTTGGCCGAGAGCCCCGAGAACTTCCTGTCCACGGTCCAGATCGGTATCACCTCGATCGGCATCCTGACCGGCCTGTTCGGCGGCGAAGCCATCGGTGAGGCCATCGGTGAGCGGCTGCAGCTGGCCTTCCCTGCACTGTCGGCCACTTTCTCGCTGGTCGGCGATCCCAAACCGTATTCGGTGGTGATCGGCAGCACGCTGGCAGTGGCGCTGATCACCTTTTTGACGCTGATCTTCGGCGAGTTGGTGCCCAAGCGGCTGGCATTGCGCAATTCCGAAGATATCGCCGGCTTTGTCGCGGTGCCGATGACCTGGCTGGCCAAGATCGCCGCGCCCGGGGTGTGGGTGCTGGCGCGCTCTACGCGGTTGGTGCTGCGCATGCTGGGCATGGGCAAGGACGAATCGGCATCGATCACCGAAGAAGAGATCCGCATGCTGGTGGCCGAAAGCCACGAAGCCGGCGTGATCGACGCGCACGAGCGCGACATGATGAACAGGGTGATGCGCCTGGGCGACCGCACCGCCGACAGCCTGATGACGCCGCGCAACCGCATCGCCTGGCTGGATGCCAATGCCGAGCCGGAACGCAACCTGCAGATGATGCGCGAGCACGAGTTCTCGCGTTACCCGGTGTATCGCGGCAGCGACCAGGACATTGCCGGCGTGCTGGAGGTCAAATCGCTGGTCACGCGCTTGGGCGGGCATGGCGAGCACCTGTTCCAGGCACTGCGCGATACCTTGTTCGTGTCCGAGTCCACGCATGCGATGAAGTTGCTGGAGATCTTTCGCGAAGAACAGCAGTCGATGGCGCTGGTGGTCGACGAATACGGCGAAATCCGTGGGCTCGTCACCATCAGCGACCTGATGGGCGCGGTGGTGGGACGCCTGCAGGCGGTGGAAAACACCGACGAAGACGCGCTGGTGATCACCCGTGCGGATGGCTCGCTGCTGATCGACGGCTCGCTGCCGGTGGAAGAATTGCGCGAAGTGCTGGGCGCCGAACTTCCGGAAGCCGACGAAGGCGATTACCACACGTTGGCCGGGCTGTGCATTTACTACTTCGGGCGCATTCCGCAGGCCGGCGAATTCTTCGATTGGGCCGGCTGGCGCATCGAGATCGTGGATCTGGATGGTGCGCGCGTGGACAAGCTGTTGCTGAGCCGCGTCGGCGACGAGGACAGCGATGACATCGTCGGATGACGGCGCGCCGCCATCCGACGACTCCGGTGGCGAGCAGATGCGCTACCGCAATGAAGGCATCCGCAGTTTGTTGGCGGCCTTCAGCGACGGCGACCCGGAGCAGGTGCTGCGGGTGCGCGAGATTCTGGCCGACCTGCAGCAGAGCGCGTTCGGGGTGTTTTTATTTCTGGCGATCCTGCCGTCGTTCATCCCGATTCCGGGCGTGGCCGGTGGCATCAGCGGGCCGCTGACGGTGCTGATCGGAGTGCAGATGATGTGCTGCCTGCGCAAGCCGTGGGTGCCGGCCTTTATCGGCAACCGTGGGCCACGGCGACGCACCAGCCAGCGTTTCGTGGCGAAACTGGCGCCGACGCTGCAGCGGTTGGACCGCCTGCTCAAGCCGCGTTTGCACGGGGTGCTCGATCGGATACCGGCGCAGGTGTTCACCGGGTTGCTGCTGGTGCTGGTCGGCATTTTACTGACGCTGCCGATCCCGTTTACCAACTATCTGTTCGGCTTGATCCTGCTGCTGTTTGCGCTGGCCTTGCTGGAGCGCGACGGCGCGTTGATGCTGGTCGGCTGGGCGGCGGCGCTGGTGTCGATCGCGGTGTTCGGCATCACCTCGGATCAGTTGCTGGATTTGATTCGTGGGTGGTGGCCGGTAGCGTGGCGTTGAGTTCCACCGTCGAGTGCGCGCCGGATTGGGCTTGTTGGCGCTGACGGATCAGCTCTGATGCTGGAATGGGTGACACTTTTTCGCTGGCGAACGTTGGTTGGGATGTTCGTTCAACGTCGAGGTTGCTCGCGGACGTACCCTCACCCCAACCCCTCTCCCGCAGGAGAGGGGCTAAAGCGCTTGGCGTGCGATTGAGCGATCTTGGGTCGCGTACGCGCCATGCGGATAACGTTGCGTTGTAAGCGAAGCCTTGCGCCATATGGAACCCAGACGGCCCGTGCGGCGATTGGTTTTCGCCGCCTTTAGAAGGACCGATCGTCTGGAACGCCCGATCGTCGTACTAAAGCCAAACCTTGGTCATCAGATCGGGACTTGTCGGTTACGTCTGGTCCTGGTGCTCAGATCAGGGCTTGGCGCTTACGTCAGGTCTTGCTTACTTCAGATCGACCACGCGGTTATCCGAGAGGCTGGCAGTATCGTCGGTGACGGCAGCCATGACGAAATACAGCGCCTTGCCCAGCAGGCCGCTGGGGCCGTCCCAATACTCTGCCGACTCGGCGCGTACATGGATCAAGCGCAGGTTGGGGTCGTCCTTGCCGCCGGGGAAAAACACTTTCATTGCCGGCGACCATAACGCATCGATCTTGGCGCGGTCGTGCACCACGCGGGCGGTGCCGGCGACCGACACGTAGGTGTTCTTGGATGCCGAGGCGTAGGCCACGTTGACGCGTGGGTCGGCGGCGATTTCCGCCACTTTCGGGCTATCGGCGGCGGTGGCGAACCACAGGTCGCCGTCGAATTCGACTTCCTGCGTGCCCAGCGGGCGGCTCACCAGCTTGCCGTCCGCCGAGACGGTCGTGAACATCGCAATGTCCACGCCGCGAATCAATTCCGCCAACTGCTTGATGCTCTCGCTACGTTCCTGAAGTTGCATGCGTGTGTTCCCAATGGAGATGCATGCATCTGAGCGGATCGACGCGCAAAGCGACGTGAATCACGCAGTGGTCACGTCCAGCTCGCGGACCGCTTCTGCCGCGATCTCGAACGAACGCAGGCGCGCGGCGTGATCGTAGATGTTGGCGGTGAACAACAACTCGTCCGGGCCGTGGCGATCGATAAAGGCGGCCACGCCCTGCGCAACCTGGTCGGCATCGCCGAGCACCGTGCATGCCAGGGCACGCTCCACGCCGATACGCTCATGCGGCTGCCAGAAGCTGTCGATATCGTCGATGGGCGGCGGGATATTGCTGAGCTTGCCGCGACGCAAATTGACGAAACTCTGCTGCTGGGTAGTGAACAACCGACGCGCCTGCGCTTCGGTCTCGGCAGCCACCACGTTCAGGGCGAGCATGACGTGCGGCTTGGCCAACTGCGCGGACGGACGGAATTCGCGGCGGTAGATCGCCACCGCTTCGTCCATCGCATCGGGCGCAAAGTGCGAGGCGAACGCGAACGACAACCCCATCGCGGCAGCAAGCCGCGCACTGAACAGGCTGGAACCGAGCAGCCACACCGGCACATCGATCCCGGCGCCGGGGACGGCCTGCACCAACTGCCCCGGCACCGCGGGGGCGAAGTAACGCAGCAACTCCGCCACGTCCTGCGGGAACTGGTCGGCACCGTCGAAATAGCGGCGCAAGGCGCGTGCGGTGGGTTGATCGGTCCCGGGGGCGCGGCCCAGGCCCAGATCGATGCGCTGCGGGTACAGCGACGCCAGCGTGCCGAACTGTTCGGCCACCTGCAGGGGGGCATGGTTGGGCAGCATGATGCCGCCGGAACCGACGCGGATGGTCTTGGTGCCGCCGGCGACGTGGCCGATCAACACTGCGGTGGCGGCGCTGGCAATGCCCGGCATGTTGTGGTGCTCGGCCAGCCAGTACCGGTGATAGCCCCAGCGCTCGGCGTGTTGCGCCAGATCGAGCATGTTGGCGAAGGCGTGTGTGGTGTCGCTGCCTTCGCAGACGGGCGCCAGGTCGAGCACGGAAATGGGCGTCATCGGACGGCTCCGGAACTAAGTGATGTGCAAGAGATGGGGCTGCCCGGGCGGCATTGCCAGTCGCTTGTCCGGCGCTGAGGGGATTACAGCATTCCAGCAGCCGAACACCGGATGCGGGGCGCGGCCTGCGTCATCAACAGTGGCTGACACCCCATCGCGGGCAGTTGTGAAGCAGGTGTGGCCGACGCGCAAGAATGGGAGTGCACGAGCGGTACATGCCCCGCCAGGCGGGCACCGGCCGCGCCCGCCTGGCGGCTGCACAGTCGTTGTATCGACTGCTCTATGGACAGATAGCCGCGCCGCTGCAGCAGATGCAGTGACCTGGGCGCGAACCCATCGACCGCGCGACGAAGGGCCGGCGCTGCCGGATCAGGCCGCTGGCTATGATGCGGATTGCCTTGCAATGCGACACCACGATGACCATGACCGCCCCGCCTGCCCATGACTCCGGTGCCGCCCAGATTTCCGCGCGCATCGACCGACTACCGGCCAGCGCCACGCTGTGGCGGCTGGTCGGCCTGCTGGCGTTGGGCGGGTTCTTCGAGCTGTACGACCTGTTCCAGACCGCCTACATCAGCCCGGGGCTGATTGCCGACGGCATTTTTGCCAAGGGTGCCGATGGCGTCTTCGGGATGTCGGACCAGGCCGCATTCGCCGCAGCGACGTTTCTTGGGCTGTTCGTCGGCGCCGCGCTGTTGAGCCCATTCGCTGACCGCTTCGGCCGCCGCCTGGTGTTCACCTTCGCACTGGTCTGGTACACCGCCGCCACCGTGGCGATGGGCCTGCAGAGCACAGCCACCGGGGTCATCGTGCTGCGCTTTGTAGTGGGGATCGGGCTGGGCATTGAACTGGTGACCATCGATACCTATCTGTCCGAGCTGGTCCCGCGGCACATGCGCAGCGCGGCGTTCGCGTTTGCCTTCTTCGTGCAGTTTCTGGCGGTGCCCGCAGTGGCGCTGGCCGCGTGGCTGCTGGTGCCGCATGCGCCACTGGGAGTGAGCGGCTGGCGTTGGGTCGTGCTGCTGAGCGGTGTGTTTGCGTTGGCGATCTGGTGGTTGCGCAGCCGCTTGCCGGAATCGGCGCGCTGGCTGGCAGCGCAGGGCCGCCATGCCGAAGCGGACGCGGTGCTGAATCAACTGGAAGCGCGCTGCGTGCGCGACATCGGCGCGCCGTTGCCCGAGCCGCAACTGGCCACCACAGCGCCCGCCAGCCAGGCGCGGGTGTCGGCCTTGTGGCGGGCACCGTATCGCGGGCGCATCGGCATGTTGGTGGTGTTCCACATTTTTCAGGCCATCGGTTTCTTCGGCTTCGGCAACTGGTTGCCAGCCTTGATTGCAGCGCAAGGCACCGGTGTCACCAAGAGCCTGGGCTATTCGTTTGCGATTTCGCTGGCCTACCCGCTTGCGCCGCTGCTGTTGCTGCGCTTTGCGCAGCGCTGGGAAAACAAGTGGCAGATCACCGCGTCGGCGCTGGGCGCGGTGCTGTTTGGCGTGCTGTTTTTGCTGCAGCATGACGCCATCGGCATGGTGCTGTGCGGGGCGATGATCGCGTTCTGCAATGCCTGGATGAGCTTTGCCTACCACGGTTATCAGGCCGAACTGTTCCCCACCGGATTGCGTGCGCGGGCGGTCGGGTTTTGCTACTCGTTCAGCCGTCTGTCGACGGCGGTGAGCAGCGTGTTGATTGGCTGGCTACTTGCCCAGGTCGGCAGCCATGGCGTGCTGACGTTTATTGTGATCAGCATGTCGATCGTTGCAAGCGTGATCGCCGTGTTCGGGCCGCGCACGCGTAATCGTGCGCTGGAAGAGATTGCGGGCTAGCGCCTGCGCAGTGGTGTGACAGCTCGGCGATGCACGCGGCTCACGTCATGCGCCGTGGCGTTTTACCAACGCCGCGCTCTTGCCCTTCGGCTGCAAAACCGGTGTCTGTCCAAGTGCAACGGTGCGGTCGGCCACCGAAGCCAGGCTGGTGCGATGCGAAACCACCACCAGCACGGTGTGCGGCAGGCGCTGTCGCAACGTGCACAGCAGCTGATGTTCGGCCTGCGCGTCGAGTGCACTGGTCGCCTCGTCCAGTACCGCCAGGGTCGGCGCGCGCAGCAACACCTGCGCCAACAGCAGACGTTGCAACTCGCCACCGGACAGGCGGCTTTCCGGGCCATTGATCGCGGTGAGCAAGCCGTGGCCGTCGCGCTGCAACCGCGCGTGCAAACCGACCTCGGCCAGGACCTGCCACATGCGGGTCTCGGTGGTGCCCGGCAACGCCCACTCCAGGCAATCGCGCACGCTGCGCTGCCAGGGCCGCACGCCCTGACCGATGTAGGCGCTGTGCCGGATCAGTTGCCGGTAAGCAGTGAAATCCAGCCGACGCCCGCCCATATGCGCATCGAACGCTACGGGCGGCGCCTGCCCGGAGAGCACGTCCATCAAGCTGCTCTTGCCGACGCCGGAAGGCCCGACGATCAAGGTCATCTCGCCGGGCACCAGCAACAGCGGGCCGATATCCAGCGCAGGCAGCGGCGCCGCCAATTCGATGCGCTCGACATGTAACGCGGCCGGCAGCGGCTGCGCTGCGTCGGCCGATGCCTGCATGCGCGGTGCACCCAGATCCACATGGCGCCGCCACAACTGCAGCGCCGGCCACGCAGAACGTAATTGCTGCATGCTCTGCCGCGTCGTCACCAGATACGGCAGCAAGCGACCAAGCAGCAGACTGACGGTGATCAGCGCGGCGCGGTCGGCGCCTTGCCATAGATTGGCCAGCACCAGGATGCCGGCAATTGCGGCTACGGCGGTGAGTTCCAGGAACAACCGACTGCTGGCCACCAGTTCCTGTTGCTGCGCGTAGCCCTGCCCCAACCGCGTTGAAATGCGTTCGTAGTGCTGTGCTTCGACCTCTTCGCGCTGGAACGAGCGCACATGGCGCAGGCGACGCGGAAAATCTTCGCTCAACCAGAACAGCTGCGTCATGTCGGCCACATAGTCGCGACTGATGCGTGCCTGCGCATCGCTGCTGGACAGCCGCACACCCAGCCAGGCCAGCACCAACAATAACGGCGTGGCAAACAGCAACGCAGGTGCGATCAACACCGCGATGCACACGCTGACCACTGCAGTGATGCCTGCCACCAGCAACTGCAGCACGGCGCTGAAGCCTTGCGTTGCGATCTCGATGTTGTAGGTGAGCACGTTGGCGATCTCGGCCGAGCTGGCGCCAGCCAGTGCCGGCAACGGCGCATCGATCAAGGCGGCATGCACGCGCCGACGCAGGCCCACTGCATAGCGGCTGGTCAGGCGTGCGGCCAGGCGCGCCCCGCACCAACGCAGCGTGGCGAACAACAAGCTCACCACCACGAACAGGCTCGCCTGCGTCGGCAGGCCACCCGGCAATGCGAGTTGGTAGCCAGCCAACTGCACGCTGTGGCCGGGTTGCACCAGCGGCACCAGACACACTGCAACGATGCTGCCGACGCACGCGGCCGCCAGCGACAGCGCGACGTACAACCCGACAGCCGGCAGGTCGGCGGGCACCAGCGTGTCGATGAAGCTGCGTAGCGCTGCTTGACTCCGGCCGCCGTGCGCAGGCTTATGCATCTGCGCCGCCGCGCGCATGCCGTGCCGCTCGGCGCGGGCCATCCAGCGCATTGCACGCGCTTTTGATCGTGAAGGCCGTCATCGCAACACCCGCAGCACTGCCTCGACCGAGGCGTGCGGATGCGCGCCGCGACGCAGGGTAAACATCCCGACGCGCTGCACCTGCGCGACAAACCGCTGCCAGCCGGGCTGACCGGCAGCGTACGGCTGATCGCGCGCCAGGGATTCGGCAATCTGCGTGACCGGCACCGGCACCAGGCCCGGTGCGGAGCCATCGGCAGACTGGCTGGACAGCATCAATACCGCGCTTAGCTGCAACGGCGTTGGCGCAAGGGTGGCATGACCGTGGCGAATATCGACCTCGTACTTTTCCACACCGCTGCGGCGACGAATGGTGGGCGCTGCGCCGATCCATGCGCGCGTGTGCGCGTCGAGCAGGCCGAGCGATTCCGGCCGCAGATGCAGAAAGTTGGCAACCCCGGTGGTCAGTAGACTCTCCGGCGCCACGAACACGCCGTCTTCGGCGATGAATTCCAGGCCATGCAGCAGACTGTGCAGCGCCAGCGTGGATTTGCCCGCACCGCTGGCGCCAAGCAACAGCACACAGCGACCGTGCCGGCCCACGCAGGCACCATGCAAGGGCACCAGCCCGATGCCACGCGCGGCAAGCAGGAACACCGCAAATTCGATGAGTTCATAGCGCACGTGATAGGCATGCGCCAGCATGTCTTCAGACACCACCAGCATCGCGCGACGCTCCGTTACCGAGAGCATCAGGTAATTGCAGGCATCCATGACGCCGCAGACCAACCCGCCAACCGCATGCGTGCGCACCGGCGGCGGCGTATCGACAATGGCGCCCGGCGCGCGTGGCACCAGATCCAGGGTGAGATGAAACTGCGGCGCGGCAGGCAGGCAGTGCGCCGGCAGGCCCGCGTAGGCGGCATCCACCAACGCCAGCAAGGCTTCGCTATCGCTGTGAAAGTGGAAGAGCGCGCCGAGAATCTGCCGCTGTACGCTGAAACGACGTGCACGCTGCTCACTGAACGGATCTGCCGCGAGAGTGTCCGGTGCAAAAGTGTTCGGCGGAACCACGCATGCGCGTTCGCTCACCGGCGTGTGTTGCGCCAACGCAGCCGACTGCGGCATGCCTGTCATCCATTGCATCGATCAGCCGGTGTGTGCTGATTCGCCAAAGAAAGGTTGCATCGTCGAATGCGATGTACCGCTGCATTGCATCGACGCTGCGACGCATCGCAACAGCGCAACCAAAGGCGCCTGCGTGCGCACCTACTGCCGAGCCGAATGCCGGTGTCTGCGCACGCCACCGCTGCGCGTCATCTGGCGACAGAACGAGAGCCTTGTGCAGATGCTAAAGATCCAGGTCAGTCATTCGTATTTCTTGCGTTACGACCCAAAACAATGGGAGCGCGGCAAGCCGTATCCGCCGTTGGCCACCCTGCAGATTGCCGCATTGCTGCGCGAGCGCGGGCATGCGCTGAGCCTGTTCGACGCCATGCTGGCCGACGACGTGGAGGACTATGCCGGCGCGCTGCACGAGGCGCAGCCGGACCTGGTGGTGTTCTACGAAGACAACTTCAACTTTCTCACCAAGATGTGCCTGAGCCGGATGCGCGAGGCCGCCTGCCACATGATCCGGCAGGCGCGCGCCGCCGGGTGCCGGGTGCTGGTAGCGGGCTCGGATGCCTCCGACAACCCAGACGTGTTTCTGGCCGCCGGCGCACACGCGACCTTGATCGGTGAAGGCATCGCGCCGTTGATCGAACTGATCGAACGCGTCGAGGCCAATCCGCAGATCGATGACCAGGCCTGGCTGGCCGGCGTTGCACGCATTGCTACCAGCGACCCTGCAGCAGTCCGCACACATCCCGGTGCGCAGCCACCGGATGCGCGTCTGAGCGGGCTGCCTGCCTGGGACCTGGTCGACATGCCGCGCTATCGGCAGTTCTGGCAGCAACGGCATGGTTATTTCAGCTTGAACATGGCGGCCTCGCGCGGCTGCCCGTTCCGTTGCAACTGGTGCGCCAAGCCGATCTGGGGCAACCATTACAAACGCCGCGGCGCCGAAGACGTGGCCGCAGAGATGATCCATCTCAAACGTAACTTCCAGCCCGACCATCTGTGGATGGCCGACGATATCTTCGGCTTCCATATCGATTGGGTCGAGACGTTTGCGCAGCGTTTGAGCGAGGACGACGGCGCGATTCCCTTCACCATCCAGACCCGTGCCGATCTGGCCAGCGAACGCATGGCTGCCGCCCTATCGCGTGCCGGTTGCGCGGAGGCCTGGATCGGCGCGGAAAGCGGCAGCCAACGCATCCTCGACAAGATGACCAAAGGCACGCAGGTGGCAGAGGTAATCGCAGCACGCGAACGGCTGGGCGCACATGGCATCCGCGTGGGCTTCTTCATCCAGTTGGGGTATCTGGGCGAAGAGCTCGAGGACATTCTGGCCACGCGCGCACTGGTGACGCAGGCCAACCCGGACATCATCGGCGTCAGCGTGTCGTATCCCCTGCCCGGCACCAAGTTCTATGAAGAAGTGAAGAACCAATTGGGTGGCAAGACGCATTGGCAGGACAGCGACGACCTGGCCATGATGTTCCATGGTGCCTACGACTCGGAGTTCTACCGCAGCGTGCGCAATCTGCTGCATACCCAGGTCGACCTGCAACAGGCGCGCGCAACGATGACGGCCGACGCCCTTTCGCAAGCGTCAGAGCAACTGGAAGCGCGTTGGGCCGCACTGATCGCATCGGAACATCTCCACCGTACCGAGCCGCTTGCCACCCTGGCGACGCGGCAGACACGCCAGCTGGAAACGCTGCTGGTGGGCTGATCAAACACGGCAACAAGCGGCCGCCAGATCACCATCATGTGGTATGCGCGGAAATCCCCTTGCAGCACTGCTGCAAGGGCGTCAAGCCGTGCCAGCAACACCACTCACAATCAGCATCGCTATCCCGTTCGCCAACCTGTTCGACTCTCCGGATCACCTGCATGCAGCCTTCGCTTCGCACCATCAGACATGGCCTGCACACTGCCACCGAGCAGCTGGCGCACGAGCTGGCGCAGCCTGGCGACAACGCGCCGCAGTGGGACCGGCTGCAGTGGCAGCTGGCCGCGGCGGCTGCGGCGGCGCATGGCGTGTCGCCGTTGCTGCAGCGGCGCTCGTTGTGGCAGAACGCCGAATGGACGGCCTTCCTGAGCGAGCAGCGCAGCCATGTCGAAGACCGGCACCGGCGTATTGCGCTGCTGCTGACGCAGATCGACGCGGCTGCACGCAGTGCCGGCATTGCGCTGGTGGGACTGAAAGGCAGCGCCTTGCATCGGCTCGGCGTGTATCTGCCCGGCGATCGTCCGATGGCCGACATCGACTTGCTGGTGCAGCCAGAGGACGCGGCTGCGGCGGCAGCGTTGTTGTGCGAACTTAGCTATGTGGCGTCGTTCGAACAATGGAAGCACCAGGTGTTCAAACCGCTGCAGGGGGATGCCGTTGCGGGCCTGGGCGAGCACCGCGACGCACCGATCAACATCGAGCTGCATACGCGCATCCAGGAACGCCTGCCGGTGCGTAGCGTGGACATCACCGCGCTGGTCTGGCCGGAGCGCGCGCAGCCGGGACTGAACTCGTACCCCTCCATCGGCGCCTTGATGTGTCACCTGCTGCTGCATGCCGCTGGCGGCATCTGCCATCGCAGCATCCGGCTGATGCATCTGCACGATCTGGCATTGTTGGCCACACGCATGGGGCCACGCGATTGGCAGGAGCTGTGGGAAGACCCGGCCATCTCGCCATGGTGGGCACTGCCGCCATTGTTGTTGCTGCAGCGCTACTACCGCGCAGTGGTGCCAGCGACGGTGATGGCGCGCCTGCATGCGCAGTGTCCGCGACTGCTGCGCATGCGCGCCGCGCGGCAAACGCTCACCACCGCCTCGTGCTCGAACCTGTGGTTGTCTGCACTACCCGGCATCGAGTGGTCGGGTTCGCTGCGGGAGGCGCGCCAGTATCTGCGTCAACGCGTAGTGCCGTCGGCAGAGAGCCGCAAGGAGCGGGCCGACATGTTGCAGACGCAGTTGTGGCTGCAGGGCCAGCCGTGGGTGCGCCAGACCCAGGCACGTCGTCTGATGACTAGGCTGACCCGGCCTGTCCCGCGCACCGACATGCTGTATGTGGTGCGTGCTGCGCTCGATGGATATCTGCAGCCTGCGTAAGGCTGCGTTGGTGTCCTGTGGAATGCCGTGCTCGCGTCTGATGTCTGCGTTGGCGCGGAACATGCGCCGACACTCCGGCCTTGCATGCTGCGTTGATCGCCGCGTTCAAATTGACTGACCAAAGCAGCGATCAGTGGATGCTGCGTGCTTAGCCACCCTGCATGGCCGCTGGACTACAGCGTGCGTACTGGCTGCGCACGATGTGTCGTTGAATCGCGCCCTCAAGCGTGGTCAAGACAACGTGGCGAGCAGTCGCCAGGTGGATATGGCCGGCGCGCGCAGCACCGCAGTGCACGCGTGCCAAATGCCGCACCGAGTACCAGCTTTGCCCGCCTGGCAGCTGCGCACTAGGCTTTAAGGTCGCTCTAGTTTGTTGGGCCAAGCGGCCGGCGCTCGCATAACTGACGGTAGATCTGCTCGAACAGACGCGTGGTCATGGCCGCGTCTTCGCGCAACGCGCGGCACTGCGCCGCCCATGCCAGACGCAGACGCAGCTCGTCATCGCCGAGCACCTGCCGGATCGCCTCGGCCATGCCCGCCCAATCGCCCGGCGGCACCGCCAGCGCTGCGATCGGCGCCCATTCCACTAAATGCCCGACGGCCGTACCGACGGTCGGAACACCGGCCACGGCCGCTTCCAGCAGCACCATCGGCCCGGCTTCGTGCAGGGACGACATCACCAGCAGATCGGCTGCCAGCATGATCGGGCGCAACTCGCGCTGCGTTTTGAAACCCAGAAAACGTACCTGCTCCTGCAGGCCCAGCTGCTGCACCAGGTGCTGCATGGCACCATCCAGCGTGTCGACACCGACCATGTCCAGCGTAAAAGCCACACCGGCCCGCTTGAGTGCGGCCATCGCGCGCAGCAAGGTGCTCTGGTCCTTGACCGGATTGAGGCTGGCCACGTGCAGCAAACGTGCAACCGCGCCTTCGCGCGGGCGCGGTGGAACGGGCTGCCAGGCACGCAGATCCACGCCCAGCGGCACGCGCTGCGCGCCGATACCGAGCGCTTGCAACGAATCAATGATCGGCGCGCTGGCAGCGGTAACACGATCGGCCAAGCGCAGGATCACCGCTTCGCGCAGGCGTCCGCGCCACCGCCGCCGGCCGCCATAACCGATGGCATCCAGCGCGACCAGCTCACCGCCGGCGATATGCACCACGCTCGGACGTCGCAGCAGCCTTGCCGCACTCACCGCGATCAGGCTGCAATAGCCGGAAAAGATTGCCTGGATCACCGCAAACGGCGCACGCCGATGTTCTTCGACAATGGCGCCGATGGCACGCAGGCGCGTGCGTCGCGCGCCGATGTTGTGCACCTTGGCGCCGCGCAGCATCCAGGTATCGGGTAAGGGTTCCTGATGCAGCACGAAAACGTGCACCTCGTGGCTGCGTGCCAGCCATTCGATCAAGGTCAGAAACACCGGAATCACACGCACATCGCCACTGCGATCCACCCCGCCCGGCACCACCAGCGCCAACTTCATCGTGGGTGCGCTCGCAATGGTTTCAGCAGGCTCGCATACGCCTGCGCCCAGCGCTGCCCCACTGCCGCGAACGACAGCCGCGCATCGAAGTGCGCCCGCACCTGCGCACGGCTGGGCCGCTGCCGCGCTACGCGCAACAACAATTCCGACAATGCGCTGGCATCGCCTACCGGCCAGAGTTCGCCGACCGCGCCGTCATCGCTGAGTGCGCGGAAGGCCGGAATATCGGTCAATAACGGCAGGGCGCCGCAGGCATAGGCTTCCAGCGCGGCATAGCCGCAACTCTCGGCATGGCTGGCGGACACGAAGACATCGCTCGCCTGCAACAGCGTCTGCACGCGCGCATGCTCGACCTTGCCCACCAGCTGCACGCACCCCGCCAGACGCGCATCGTCGCGCAGCCGCTGCTGCACCTGTTCCAGCAAGGGCGCCTGGTCGAACACGCACCACAGCCGCAGACCGGGCAACAGGCGCGCCGCCATGGCAACCGCATCGAGCACGCACAGCGGGTCCTTGGCTGCGCTCAGATGGCCCACCCATAGCACACATGGGTCGCCATGCAGTTGCGTGTGCTCGCGTGCCAGCAGGCGATCGCCGGACATAAAGCGGCTGCTGGATTCGGGAATCGCAAACAGCTGCGTGCGGCGTTGAAACAGACGCGCACGCAGAAACGGGTGTGCCATGTCCAACGAGGTAAACGCGATGCCGGCAGCGGCGCGATAGCGAGCCCGCCACACCGCCCTGCTCCACCACCGCGGCGGGCGATTGGCATGATCCTGCAGCAGGATCGGCACATGCGGCAGCAGGCGCGCAAGCCTGCGCGCATCACCGGCGAATTCCAGGCCGTGCACATGGATCACGTCGGCGTCGATCTCGCGCAGGAGCGCCGACAACGTGGTTGCACGCGCGGCGCTTCCGCGCAAGCCAAGATCGACAAAGCGATAGTCCACGCCCTGCCGTTCGATGCGCGCATTCAACGCAGAGGCCTGGATCACCGAAACGCGTACATCTGCGCTGGCCACCGCCTCGGCAATGTCGGCAAGCGACGGCCATTGCGCAAACACCTGGTCGGCGCTCAGGCCGACGGGCGTCGGCACCAGATTGAGCTGTGCGACATGTCGTGTCACGGTGCGATCGCCGATGGGCTGGCGCGCTGTGCGGAGTGAACGTCGCCGCCCTCCACGCAGCACCACAGCAGATCCTGCTGAGGGCCTATGCCGCGCGTATTGCGGAGGGACAGCGCCAGCGCGACGCTCACGCGAGACGCCGCAACCGCAGCACCAGCGCCACCGGTACCTGCAGCGCCGCCTGGTCGAAGCGTGCGCCAGCGGGGATATCGGCTGGGTCCAGCATCGGCTCGGCGACCGCTTCGATCGCGAAGCCCAAGGCCACGCATGCCGAATGCCAATGGCTGTACAGATGCTGGGTGTGGCGCACCGCATAGTGCTGGCCATCGGCCTTGAAATCGCGGCGCCAACCCAATGCATGGCCGATGGGATGCACGTCGCTGCACAACACGATGCCACCGATGCGGGTGACGCGATGCAGTTCTTCCAGCGCCGGCCACAGCCGCTGCAGATGCCCGACCACCAGGCCGCACACACTGAGGTCGGCAACCGCATCGGCAAGCGGCAACTGGTCCAGACTGCCCTGCTGCAGCTGCACCCGCGCAGCTGGCCAATGCTGCGACAGTTCGGTTTGGGCGCGCGCGAGCATCTGCGGCGACAGATCGACACCAGTGACCTGGCGTGCGCCACGGCGTAACGCATGCAGCATGTAGCGGCCGCTGCCGCAGCCGGCATCCACGACATGCTGGTTCTGCAAGGTAGCGGGCATCAAGCCAAGCATTGCGCGCTCTTCGGCCTGCATCACCGGGTTATGCGCGTGCGGCGGATACGCCTGGGCCCACAATGCATACGCCGCGTCAGGCTCGAGTACCGGAACCGCGCTCACGACGCGACGCCCATCGCTGCCATTGCGCTCGACGCTTGCTGCAGGTCCTGCACACGTTGCAAGCCGGGTTCGAGCGCCAGCACGGCCGGGTCCGCCAAGCTGGCGTCCAGCAACTTGGGGCGTCCATCCAGCACCACCGGAACGGTCCGGATGCCGGCGGCGTCGAACCACGGTGCAAAGTCCGGATCGGCGATGCGTGGTTTGCCATCGCGGATCACCGCACGTAAGTCGCTGCGTTCGCAGCCGATCACGCTGCTGGCGGGCTCGCCGCCGCGGTCGCGCACGATCACCAGATCTGCAGCAGCGCCCGGCGCGATGCGTCCACGTGTTGGCATGCGCAGAATGCGTGCCGATTGCTCGGTCGCCAGGCCCAACAGCAGGTCCGGCGCCAGCCCGCTGCGGGCGGCGATCCGCAGTTCTTCGAGCAGATCGCGCGCGCCACTGACGCGCGAATCGCTGCCCAGCGCCAGCCGCCCGGCCATGCACAACCGCCATGGATCGAGCGTGCGCCCCAACAGCGCCAGATTGCTCGACGGGCACCACACCACCGCCGCGCCACGCGCGATCACCCGCTCGATATCCTGCTCGCCCATGCCAACGCCGTGGATCAGCACCGTGTTGGACGCCAGGCAACCGAGCCGATCCAGATCGTCGAGCTCGGCACGCGCCACTGCGTCGGTGCCTTCGGCCAGATGGATCATCCACGGGTGCGCCGCCGACGTTGCCGCAAAGCTGCCCTGCACCGGTGGGCCGTAGCCGGTCCAACCCAATGCATAACTCCAACCGAATTCGTGCAGCACGCTGACCGGAAAATCGACCTCATCCAGCGTGGCATGCCAGGGGTCGTGCTGCGCCACGCAGGTCACGCCGGCGAGCAGATTCTTCAGGCCGCCATGGCGCAAGCGCACCGCTTTGGGCACGCGCAATGCCGCAGCCACTTCCGGATGTTGAAAGTGCGCCTGAAACGCTTCGATCCATGCGTAGCTGTTGGCGAACGGCGCACCCTGCGGCAGCGGCGGCACACAGTTCACCTGCAAGTGCTCGTGCGCGTTGATCAGGCCTGGCGCCAGCACATGCCCCTGCAGATCCAGACGCAAGGTCCCGGTGCCCAGCGTGCCACCGAAGCGCCCCGCGCGCAGGTTCACCGCTGCGCGCGACGGGCCCGCGAGCGTGATCGATCGCGCGCCCTGCAGACAGACATCGGCCATGGACATCGGCATCTCCACTCAGCGTTTGCGCATCACGATCAGGAAGTGATCGCCCATGTCGCGCAGCAGCGGCAACCCACCGAAACGGTCGTCCAGCCGACCCAGGCGCTCGGAGAGGCGCGGATGGCGCTCGCAAAACTCCACCAGATACGGCGGCGGCAGGAACAGGCTCAGGGCACGGTAGCTGTCCAGCACGAAGTGCTTTTCGAATGCGCGGTAGAACTCGCGCGGCAGGTGGTACCAGGTCCAGATGGTGTGGCCGTTCATGCCCACCGCGGTTGCGCCCTTGGCCGCACGCACCGCCGCGCGCTTGAAGCGCCCGCGCAAAGCGTAATGGCCGATTTCCCACGGGCAGATGCGCCCGATCACCGAAAACACCAGGCAGCCGTCAGCACGCAGCAGACGCGCGCATTCGGCGGCCACCGCCGGCAGATCCGGCGCGCAATTGAGCGGGCCGAAGTTGGAATACATGCCGTCGAAGGTGCCCTCGAGCTGGTCGAGCTGTTGGATGCCCACATGCGCAGCCGCCAGACGCTCCTCCAGACCCTGCGTCACCGCGCGGTGGCGGGTGCGCTCGATCATGGCCGGCGACCAATCGGTGGCCAGCACGTGGTAGCCGCGGCGCGCGAACTCGCCTGCATCCAGACCGGTACCGCAGCCCAGATCCACCAAGCGCGAGCCGACCGGCAACTCGGCAGCCACCGTGTCCCACAGCGTGGTGCGCATGCGCTGGATCAGCGCGTTGTTGCCGCGCGGACCGTCGTAATCGGGGGCGACGCTGTCGAACGCGCGCTGCGTCTCCAGCAACTGCTCCGGCGCGACTGTTCCGCCGCGCGCGGCATGCTCACTGACCACTGACATGCATCGCCTCCCCCACCCGTCCTGCTGATTTCACGACACTCTCCAGACGCGGCACCGCCAACGCGGTATCGCTTGATAGACCCGTGAGTGCCAGCACTAGTCGGTTTGGTTGCAGTCCGACAGCGCGCGCGAGCAGTGCCTGGATGGACTAGCGACAGATCCAGCGGTGACAAAACCCCGCTGGCAGCGCTGCGCGTATCAATCACGACGTGCCGCGCATGCGCGTGCCAACGGTGCTATCAAGGGTCGGCCCGCCACTTTTGACGCACGCGCAGTTAACGGCGACGAGCGCTCGTCATGGAGCGGCTGCCAGAACGTTGGGAGTAGTGTGCAAGGCGCAACCAACGCCGGAGCGGGCGCATGGTCCATGCCGCACCGCCATGCGGCTGCGCCTGCATGCCGGTGCGCGCAGTCGTGTTTGTTAGCTCTTAAGCGATGGCACGAGCGCCTTCAGCACGGCGGCGACGCCAGGCATTGCGCACCACCGCCACCAGCACGCCCAAGCCCGCTCCACCGAGCAGACCGACCGCCCAGACCATCACCGCATTCGGAAACGCCCGCTGCTCGGGCACATACAACGGCCACGCCAGCGAGGTTTGATAGGTGTAACGCGCGGTCAGCCGCGCGATCAGATCGTCGCGCTCGCTCTTGATCGCGCGGATGGTGGCGGTGTTGTCGGTCAGCAACACTCCGGCCAGCACCTGCGCCGGACTTGCTGCGGTGCCGGCCTGCAGTTGCTGTTGCAGCTGCTCGCGATTGAGCATGGCAACGCGCAGATCCTCGTCAAGCCCCTGCAGGCGAGTACGTGCAAGCGCGAGCGCAGCGGCATTGGTATCGCCATGCAAGCTCTGCAATGCAGTAACGGTGGCCATCGCCAACGTGCGCGCCTGCTGCGCCGACTCGGCACGAATGGTCACACCGATGAGATTGGCATATGGGTCTGGATCCGGCTTCAGGCTACCGCGATACAGCTGCGCGGCACGGCTCTTGAGCGGCACCCCTGCCTGGTGCAGGACAGCGTCCTGAAACAGCCGCGTCTTCATGCGATCGATCACCCGCTGGAACGGCTCGACCTTGGGGTCACGGCCGGCAGGCGTGGGGCCGATCTCGCCCACCTGGATCCACGCGGTGGCGTCCCATTGCGGCTTTGCCACGCGCAGGAAGACGAACGTCATGCCCAGCACCAGCACAAACGCAGCTAGCACCCAGCGCCATTCGCGTCGCAGGATGCGCCACAGATCGATCAGATAGATTTCGTCGTGTTGATTCATGGTGCGCAGGCTCTGATACGTGACAGTGGGTTGCCGCGCTTACGCGACAGATGGGGGTACTGCATGGCGGGTTGGCAACAACACGGTGCAGGCGTGCAGCACCAAACACAGCGCAATGAAGCCAAAGTTGGTCCAGGTGAACGCCTGAGGCGCGAATGGCGACATCAGGCAGGCGTAAGCAATACGCAAGAAGATCAGCACGTGGAAAATCGATAGCGAGCCATTGAGGCGGCGGACGCTCCACACCAGGCCGGCATACAACGCCAACAGCGCCAGCAACGCCCCCGGCGCGCCCCAGGCCATCAGAAACGGAAAGAACTCCGTGCCCACATTGATGTTGGGCGCATCCAGTGGAATGCTGGTACCGGCGGTGGCAATCGAGCCGCTGAACGGCACCAGCTGGTTGATCAAAAAACCGGCGTTTTCGTAGCCCTTGGCCAGGATGGCGCCAAAGTTGTACGGCCCGGCGCTGATGTATAGCAGCAGCCACTGCACGCCTTGCGGCATGGCACGGTAGAACGCGCTGAACGGCAATGCCACGGTCGCCAGCGAGCCAGAACGCAAGGCACCGAGCACCGAAAACACGCCACCACCTGCCAGCACCAGCACACCGATGGTCTTCCACGGCAACGTGCGCGCCGGGTCACGCCGCAGCACCATCACCAGCACGAACGAGAACAGGCCGGCAAAGATGCGATTGCGGTCGATCACCACAATCGGGAACACAAATCCAAACGTCACCATTGCCGCGCGCAGGCCGCGATGGCGTACGCAGAGCAGCGCAATCGGCGGCAGGATCCAGCACATGTTGGAGATATGCCGCACGTGCGAGCGCAACGGGCTCAAGGTGGCATACGACGATGGATCGCTGAATAAGGGAATCGGAAACACCACCACGTCGACAATGCAGAACACCGTGACCACGGTTACCAGCGTCATCGCAAGAAACGCATCGCGGGTGCCGGCGTAGCGATGGCGACGGAAACGTTCGAAGCTCGGTAACTTGGTTCCAACCACCAAGTCCAGAACGAACACGCCCATCGCCGCCGCAAGTAGCCAGACGAGTCCTTGCGAGTATCCACGTGGAAGTTCGTAAGTGACAGCTGTGATGAAACAGCTGATGACGATGGGGATAGCCAAGTACGTGTAAGGCCTCCGCATCAACGATCCAACCGTGATGGTCACCCCAACACCCCTGTCTTCGAACTGCACAGAGCAATGAAGTTCCTGACCGAATGTGCCGCGAGGTGCCAAAGGACGGAGGGGTATCTTCTTCGCAGAAAAGAGATCTTTGCGTGTATCAAACTCAACTTGGCACGCAGCATCCACGACTCGACACCTGTGAATAGATCACAGCTGCGCGCTGCAACCCTTGCAAACTCACTCAGATTTTCCAATCGCCTCTCGACATCTCGCGTCTTACTCACATTGGTCTCATGCAACCGATATGCACACACGGCGACGTCAATAAACCCTAGATGATCGCCGGCAACCAATCGAAGAAAGAAATCCCAATCCTCGATCCTGAGCGTCTCATCCCACGTCATCCCTTTATCGAAGGCGCTACGCCTGAGCATCATGACGGCGCCACTCACCGCCCATTCGCTGATAACAGCTCGACGGATCCCTGCATCGGATCCGTACAATTTCTTGTTAGCCAAGTGAAGGTCACGCATCGCACTTTGGTGCAATTGCCTGCCCTCCGCATCGACAACGATCGCATCGCCGATGACAGCGGATTTACGGAGATTTTCCTCAAGATAAGCGACCTGCCTGCCGAGACCGTCTCGAATCAGATAGTCGTCACTTGCAACGATGCGCAGATAGTCACCCCGCGCACATCGCGCAGCCTCATTCAGCGTCGCTGTCACACCGCGATTCGCGCGCTGCACGAACTGCACCGGCAGCCGATGCCCGTGAGCGGCGATCCACTGGGCGATCTTTTCGCCGGTAGCATCGCTGGAGCCATCGTCGATGATGACGATCTCCTTGCACGGGTATGGGTCCTCCAACACGCTGTCCAGGCAACGCTGGACGAAACGCTCATGGTTGAACGCGGGGATCAAAACCGACACCAACGGCCAGCGCGCGCGCCCTGCCGGTTGCGTACGATCGTTCATGCCGGCTGCACCAGATAGCGCCGTACCACCACGATATTGAACAGCAGATACAGCACGTAGTTGGCGACGAAGGCGTACATCGCACCGATCAGCCCGAAGTACCCGGTAAACAGGTACACCAAGCCCAGATAGCTGGCGGCAAACACGCATTCGGACACCACGAACAAGCGCGTCATGGCCTTGGCCAACATCACATACGACAACACGAAGGCGGCGATTTTGACCACATCGCCCACCAGCTGCGGGCCGTACAGCTCTCTGGCCGCAGCAAACTGCGGGTCGAATAACAGCCAGGTCACCCAATCGCGGCAGACATACACACCCAACGCCATCGTGATCACCGGCGGCATGACGTAACGATAAGCAGCGCGCAGCTCGCGCCCCAATGCGGCACGCGCATGCAGTGAGGCCAACTTGGGCAAGTAATACACATTGATGGCGGTAGTGAAAAACAGCAGGTAGGCATCCGACACCCGGCTCACTGCCTGCCAGTAGCCCACCTGCTCCCACCCAAACCGGGCAACAAGATGGTTGCGCACCAGAATGATTACCAGCTGCGGCACCAAGGTGGACGTGAGCGTCATCACCGAAAAGGCCGCCAGCCTACGTGTCATGACGGCATCGAAGCGCGGGCGCAACATCTCGCGCCGAAAATATGGGCTGCGCCGCAGCGCCGGCACCCCCGCCAACAGCCACACCACCTGCCCCAGCACCAGTGCGAGCAATGCACCCTGCAGCTGCGCCATGCTGGACAGCCACGTAACCAGCGCAACGCTGATTACCGCGCCGCTCACCTGCACGATGGCAAGGCGGCGCACATCCATGAAACCGTTGATCACCGCAAGAATGTAATTGACCAGCGCGATGCCCAACTGCGCGACTGCCAGCACGCAAATCAGCGGTTGGTAGCTGCCATCGCCCAACAGCCGCTCGGCAAGCAACCCGCTGAACGCCACCGCCAGCACCGCCAGCACGCAAGACGCACAGAACGCGTACCACAACGCCGCGCTGAGCAAGCGCGCCTGCGCCGGCGGGTCGTCGCGGTACTCGGCAACGTATTTGACGATACCGGCGCTGATGCCACCACCCGCCAACACCGCCAGCACCGACATCACATTGAGAAACTGGCCGAGTCGCCCCACGCCCTGCGGCCCGGCGTAGACGGCCACCAACTTGACCACCACCAGCGCAGCGAGCAACTTTGCCAGCGTCGCGACGCCGGTGTAGGCGCTGCTGCGCACCAGATTCATGCACCTGCACCGAACGATTGGCAGGCGGCGATCACGCGTTCTACCGACGCTGCATCCAGCGCGGGGCCCATCGGCAAACTCAGCACTTCGGCGTGCAGGCGCTCACTCACCGGCAAACAGGCATCACCGAGCGTTGCGTAGGCCGGCTGCCGATGTGGCGGCACCGGATAATGAATCTGGGTGTGGATGCCATGGCGCAACAGATGCGCCTGCAAGGCATCGCGCTGTGGGCTGCGCACCACGAATAGATGCCAGACATGCTGTTCGTCGGAGACCACTGTCGGCAAGACGATCAAGGGGTTGTCGATGCCTTGCAGGTAACGCCGCGCCACTGCGCGCCGCAGCGCGATCTCTTCATCCAGATAGCCCAACTTGACGCGCAGCAAGGCGGCCTGCAGCTCGTCCAAGCGCGAGTTCACACCCTGGTAGAGATGGTGGTACTTCACCTCCGAGCCGTAATTGCGCAGCGCGCGGATACGCTCGGCCAATCGCGTATCGGAAGTCACGACTGCGCCGCCATCGCCCAACGCACCAAGATTTTTCGTCGGAAAGAAACTGAACGCGGCGGCATCGCCGAAAGCACCTGCGCGCTTGCCCTGCACCGTTGCACCATGCGCTTGCGCTGCATCTTCTATCAGCAGTAACCCGTAGCGATGCGTCAGCGTCTGCAGCGCCGCCATGTCAGCCAGCTGACCGTACAAGTGCACCGCCATGATGGCGCGGGTGCGTGGCCCGATCGCCTTTTCCACACTCGCCGTGTCCATATTGAAGGTGACCGGGTCCGGCTCCACCGGCACCAGCACCAGATGGTTCTGGCTGATCGCCAGAAACGTCGCGATGAAGGTATTGGCCGGCACGATGATTTCATCGCCCTCGCGTAGCACGCCCAGCTCGCGGTAGCCGCGCAGGATCAGCGACAACGCGTCCAGCCCATTACCCACCCCGACCGCATGCGCCGCGCCGCAGTAACTGGCGAACTCCTCTTCGAACGCAGCCAGCTCCTGGCCGAGCACATACCAGCCAGCATCGATCACCCGCGCGGCAGCGGCTTTGAGTTCATCCGCGTAACGTGCGTTGACCGCGCGTAAATCCAGGAAAGGCACATCCATCAAGCCGACCATTTACGACTGCGCTCCCAGCAGTGCGATCCTGCCCGCGACAATGCTGGCGTGTGCACTCAACTGTCCCTGTTCCCCACGCGCTTGTTCCTGTTCCCCACGCACTTCGCCCAGAAATTCGTCGTAATCCAGGATGTAATCGCCGGGGTCGTAGAGCTGGTCGGCCAGCACCATCAGCACGCAGTCGGGGCTGAAATGGTGCAGGTCGCGCCACACCATGCGACCCAGCAGCAGGCCTTGCGAGGGATCGTTCAAGGTCACCTCGGTCGGGCCGTCGCCCTTGCCTTCGTCCAGCAGGATCGTCACCGAGCCATGCAGGGCCACCGCCAGCTGATTGAGCTGGCGATGCGCGTGCTGGCCGCGGTGGACGCCGCTGCGGGTACCGAACAGGTAATACACGCGGCGTATCTCGAACGGGACATTGCGCTGCTGCTCCAATGAAATGAGCAGGCCACGATCGTCGCCGTGGGTATGCAACTGGATGGGTTCGAAGGCCATGATCCGGGGCGTAAGCGCTGACTGCACGTAGTGCGACATGCCTGAGTGCGCCGGGATGCGCGAAAGGTTGCGCGACGTCACGACCCTGCGAAGCCACGTACGCGCAAGCGCAGCTTCGCCTTCGAGCGCATTCCGGAACGATAAAAATTCGTTGTGGCGACGCAACCTTTCATCGGTAGCTCCGCACATATCGGTGCACGTTCACCTGGCCGCAGTTCCGGCCGGCGTGGGGAGCCAGGCCTGGCAGCGCAGCACGCACTGCCGGAACCAACGACCACCACCGGTGAGGACACCAACCAGATGCATCCATCCCCCCAGGCGCCCGACACGGCAGCCACCGGCAGCGCCACAGCGCGGCCCTCCTCGACACAGGCGGCGCCTACGGCGGGCGTGACGCCTTTACCCAAACCGATGCGGGTGCTGCACTGGCTCACCGTGCTGTGCCTGGTGATGGCGGCCAGCCTGATTCTGCTGCGCGCCGAGCTCGATGGACGCGCATTGCGTCAATGGCTGCTCGAAGGCCACCGCCATTTCGGCCTGATGGTGCTGCTGTTGTTCGTGTTGCGCGTCGGCCTGCGGCTGCGTTTGCGCACGCTGCCACCCGGCCCGCCCGCATCCTTGATCACGCGCCTGGCCGCAGGCGGCACCCATCTGGCGATGTACGGGCTGATGCTTGCGCTGCCGCTGATCGGCTGGTCGCTGAGCAACGCGTTCGGCAAGACGGTTTATCTGTTCGGGCTGGCGCTGCCGAATCTCATCGAGGCAGACCCGGATCTGGGCGACACCCTGGGCGTGTGGCATTTGAATGCCGCCTGGGCGTTGCTGGCATTAGTGACCCTGCATATCGGCGCTGCGCTCTGGCATCACCTGGTGCTGCGCGATGGCCTGCTGTACCGCGTGCTGCCGGGCAAGCGCGCATGAGTCGCCGCACCTCCCTCGCCCTCGTCCGCTCTCTCTCCGCTGAACCCCGCACCGTCGAACAAGGACTTTCCATGCCTATCTCCCAGCCTGCTCCGCGCCGCGCCAGCGCATCGCGCACCGCTTCCCTGACGTCCTTGTTATGCGTGTCCGGCCCGTTGTTGCTGCTGGCCAGCACGCAGGCACAGGCGATCCCCTCGTTCGCCCGGCAGACCGGTTCTTCGTGCGCGGATTGCCATATCGGCTCCTATGGTCCGTCGCTGACGCCCTACGGCATGCGCTTCAAGCTGGGCGGTTTCACCGATACCAATGGCGAAGGCACCAAGATTCCGGTGTCCGGTCAGCTCACCTGGGCGCGCAGCAATCCCAGCCGTGGCGACAGCACCGCACGCCTGACCCAGGCCGATCTGTATCTGGCCGGCCGCGTCAACGACAACATCGGCGGCTACTCCAAGATCCGCTCCAACAACAGCGGCAACGCCACCTTCGATACGCGCCTGGACGATGTGGATCTGCGCTTTGTCAGCAAGCCGTTCCAGATGGCCGGCAAGGACACCATGATCGGCGTCAGCGTCAACAACAATCCGGGCATCTCCGATCCGATCCATGTGTTGCCCAATGCCTCCACCCTGACGCCGGCCTCCAACGGCGGCGCGTCCACCATGCTCAGCTCCTCGTCGCTGTCCAACCGCGTCATCGGTGCCAGCGTGTACGGGTTGTACGATCGCAACTGGTACGGCGAAGTGGGCAGCTACAGCGCGTTGTCGCCGTCTGCGCAGGATCGCCTCGGCTGGCCGATCAACGGCGACCCGGGCAAGCTCAGCGATACCAGCTATGCGCGTCTTGCATATATGAAGGACATGAAGCGGCAGTTCTTCTCGGTCGGCCTGACTGCGCTCAACACGCGCCGCCAGCGTCCGCGCAACGGGCCCAGCGACGACCTCACCGACTTCGGCTACGACCTGACCTATCAGTTCCTGGGCACCCGCGAGCATGTGATGTCGCTGGCCTACGTCAACATCTACGAGCGCCGCAAATACGGCACCCCGCTGATGTCGGCCGACCCGACGATGCCCGCGCTGGAGCGCGGCAACGTGCGCGATCAGACCATCAGCATGAACTACGCGTTCAAGCAGACCTACGGCGTGCTGGCCGCGCACATGATCAACACCGGCTCGTTCGATGCGGCGCGTTATTCGCCGGTGGGCATTCCGGATACCACCAGCAACCTGATCCTTCTGTACTGGACCCCGTTCGGCAAGGAAGGCACCTACACCACGATCGCCAACCTGCGTCTGTCGGCGGGCTGGTTCCGGTTCGACAAGTTCAACGGCAGCACCTCCAACGTGTTCCGCGGCCCGCCGATCACCAACCCGCGTGATCTGGACAGCTTCACCATGTCGGTCAATCTGACGTTCTGATCCCCCCACACGTAAGGACCCCCATGAAGTCATTCCACCCAACCCTGTTTTGCGCGTCGCTGGCCGGCCTGTTGCTGGCCGGCGCACTGCTGCCTGGCTCGGCACGCGCCGCCGATGGCAAAAGTGTGTTCATTAGCGAATGCGCCGAGTGCCACAGCGCGACGCAGGGCAAGAACAAGAAAGGCCCGTCGCTGTTCGGCATCGTCAACCGTCCCGCAGCCAGCGTGGCGGACTTCAGCGGCTACTCGGCCGATCTCAAGGCAAGCAAGCGCACCTGGGATACCGCCAGCCTCAAGGACTTCCTCAAAAAAGATTCCAAGGCCACGCTGCCGAATACGAAGATGAAGTACGAAGGGCTTGAAGACGACAAGGAACTCGACGCCCTGGTCACCTACCTCAGCACCCTGCGTTGATGGTCTGCCGGCCCGCCTTGGCACCACTGGCCTGGCCGGCACGCATGGCGCAAGCGCAATCGGCGCGGTCCGAAGGGACGTGCCGGTGTGCGGTATCGCCCGCGCAGGCCTGAACACGACGCTTGCCATTGTGAGGATCGCTTCAAGCCCGGTACAGCGTGCCGGCCGCAGTGTCCGCGGCCTGCATGCGGGTCACCGCTGCACCTGCACAGGTGCACGGCCCGCGTTGCCTGACACGAACCCTTCGCGTATACGGACGGAACCGCCACAGACACAGCGGTCTCGCCCCGCGTGATGGGTCACCATCGCGCACCGCTACGGTCCACGTCCCACGCCCTTGCCGAACGTTTCGCCCGCCAAGCCGTCCCCTTGCCGACCGCGACGCCACACCGTCTGCGACGGGCAGCCGTGGCCCGCGAGTGGCTCGGCACGACAGCCGCGCCTTCCCATCCTGCCGAGGGTACATTGCCAGTTACAGCGGTGCCGGCAGCTGGGATTGCGTCGCGCGTTGCTGCTTGCGCTGGTCATGGGCCCCTGCGGCACTGCAGTGGCAGACAACGTCGGCGGCGCAGTGGCGGTGGCGTCCACCTTGATCGACCGCGGCATCTCCATCGCACCCAACCGCGTCACCTTGCAGGCGGCCGGCTATTGGCTGCCCTCGCCCGGCTGGTCGATATCGGCCTCCGCGGCGCTGCAGTCGCCCTCCTTTAGCGACCCGGTGGCGCTCACGTTCCAGGGCGCGCGTGGCTGGATGCTGGGCGATCGCTGGCAGATGCAGGCCAGCCTGCTGTATTACGCCTATCCGGCCGACCGCCAGTCGCGCAGCTTCGACCGCCAGGAAGCCAGTCTGGCCTGGTCCTACCGCGACACGCTCACCTTTTCGCTCTCCAGCTTCAATTTCCCGCGCGCGCAACGCTCGCCCTGGAACATGGTGGTCGACGTCACCGCCAACGTGCCGCTGACGGGGGATTTCAGCCTCTCGGCCGGTGCCGGCATCTCGGACTTTCCGGCGATGTCCTACGGCGCCCAGAGTTCCGGCCGCTATCGGTATGGGCAAGTGGGCCTGAAGTGGAGCCGCGCGGCATGGACAGTGAAGCTGGACCGGGTCGTCACCAGCAACAACACCCCGCGCGCGCAAGGCGGGCCCGGCGAAACGCCGTGGGTGGGCATGGTGTCCCGCAGTTTCTGATTCAACCGCAACCTTTCGCCCGCCTGCGGGCACCTAGAGGTGTCCTACCCCATGCCTGCTTCGATGAATGAGTCCGACACCCTTGGCGATGCCACCGACCGCATGCTGTTGCGCCGCATGGCTGCGGGCGATCGTGACGCCCTGGCGAGCATGTACCACAGCTACCACGGCCGCTTGTGCCGGTTTTTGTCGCGCCTGACGCGCCGCCCGGACATCATCGAAGAGGCCATCAACGACTGCTTCTGGATTGCCTGGCAAAAAGCGGGCGATTTCCGTGGCGACTCGCAAGTGTCGACCTGGATCATGGGCATCGCTTACCGCTGCGGGCTCAAATGCCTGCGCCAGCACGACGGCGAGTCCATCGACGATACCGTTTTGGTGGAAGACCACGCCCCCAGCACCGACGACAACGACGACCGCGAGCTACGCGACTGGCTGGACAAGGGCATGGAACGGCTGTCGCCGGATCAGCGCCTGGTGATCGAACTGGTCTACGGCGTCGGCCACAAGCTGGAAGAAGTCGCCGAAATCATGCAGTGCCCGGTGGGCACGATCAAAGCCCGGCTGTTTCATGCGCGGGTCAAATTACGCAATGTGCTGCCCGGCCTGGCCGGCAACACCCCTTACACGGAGACCCTGCAATGAAGACGTTTTTCATCGCGCCTGGCAAGGAATGCTCGCACGCCTGGGAACTGATGCCGGCCGTCCTGCTGGATAGCGCGACCGAAGAAGAAAACGCCTGGCTGATCGCGCACGTGGCCAAATGCACCTCGTGCAGCGCCGAGTTCGCCCAGCAAAATCGCCTGCGTCAGGCGCTGGCGCTACCGCCGGCGGTCAAGCTGGACGCCAACGCCGGCCTGCAGCGCCTGCTGGGTCGCCTGGATGCACCCGAGGTACGCATCGCACCGGCACCGGCCGTGCGTCGCTCCGGCAGCTGGACCGTGCGTGCGCTGGCCGCCGCCGCGCTGGTACAGGCCATCGGCCTGGGTGTCATGGGCGTCAAGCTGGCCTCGCCGGCACCGTCGCACGACTACCGCACACTCAGCAGCGCCACTGCGCTACCTGTGCCGCAAGGCGCTATCCGCGTGGTGCCGGATGCCAGCATGACCGTGGCCGACTGGGACCGCCTGCTGCATGCGCAGCAGCTGCAGGTCATCGGTGGGCCCAACGACATGGGCGCCTACACCGTGGTGCCTGCTGCGCCGCAGCCGCCGGCTCAGCCGCAACGGACCGTGCAGCAACTGCGCGCCAATCCGGGCATCCGGCTGGCCGAGATCGTCTCCGCCCCATGAGCCGTTTCTTCGCCATCGGCCTGGTCGCCGCGCTGCTCAGCATGGGCGTGCATGGCAATGCGCATGCCGCGGCGTTGCAGAACACCGCTGAGGATGCGGCCAGCGCCAACGCGACGTCCGCCGATGCGCATACGCCCGACAGCAGCCGCGACATCCTGCTGGCGGTGGCCAATCCGCTCAGCGCGCCGCCGGCCCGTGCCGGCTCCAGCCTGATCGGCTACGCCTCCAGCTATTACGGCGCCGGCCAGAAGGCCGCCGTGCGCATGGAAGCCATCAAGCAGCGTTACAAGCTGCGCGAAGTGTCCGGCTGGCCGATCACCTCGCTGGGCCTGTATTGCGCGGTGCTGCAGCCGCCACCGGGCGTGTCGCGCGACGAGCTGGTCACCGCGCTGGCCAAGGACGAAGGCGTGGAGCTGGTGCAGCCGGTGCAGGATTTCTCGGTGTTTTCTACCGATGCGTCGGAAAAGACCACGCCGTTGTCCGGCTACAACGACCCATACGTGGACATGCAGCGTGGCTTCATCGATACCGATGCCGCCAGCGCGCAGGCTGTTACCCAGGGCCGCGGTGTGCTGGTGGCAGTGGTCGATACCGGCGTGGACACCAACCACCCCGATCTGAAATCGCGCATCCGCGACGTGCACAACCTGGTCGACGACAAGCCGGGCATGACCAGCAGCGATTCGCACGGCACCGAAGTGGCCGGGATCATTGCGGCCGGCAGCAACAACCACCAAGGCATCGTCGGCATGGCGCCCAAGGCCATGCTGAGCGTCTACAAGGCGTGCTGGTATGCGCCCACGGTAGGCGCCACCGCACGCTGCAATACCTTCACCCTGGCCAAGGCGCTGGCGGCGATCAACAACAGCTCCGCACGCGTGGTCAACCTGAGCCTGGGCGGCCCGGCCGACCCGCTGCTGAGCAAGATGCTGCTGCATCTGGTGCAGCAGGGCCGCATCGTGGTCGCGGCAATGCCGCCGAACGGGCGGCTGGATGGCTTTCCCAATGATGTGCCCGGCGTGCTGGTGGTTCGCAGCAGCAGCGCTACCACCGCCATGCCCGGCGTGCTCAGCGCACCCGGCAAGGACATTCTGACCACCCAGCCGAACGGCCGTTACGACTTCACCTCCGGCTCGTCGATGGCCACCGCACATGTCAGCGGCATGGCCGCACTGCTGTTGTCGCTGTCGCCGTCGATGGATGCCACTGCGCTGCGCGACCTGTTGCAACGCACCAGCAAGGTCTCTGACGGCCAGCTGCAGGTCAACGCAGGCGCCGCCGTCGATGCGCTGTCGCCTTCCAAACATTCCAACTGACGACACCGGCATGGCCAAGTGGATTCCCTTGTGGCTGCATAAACTCAGCTCGCCGCCGACGTTCTACCGCTTCGCCGGATGCGTGCGCCCGTGGGCGCTGGGCCTGGCCTTGCTGCTCGGCGCGGTGGCCGCTTACGGCGGGCTGGTGCTGGCGCCGCCGGATTATCAGCAGCACGATGCCTACCGCATCATCTTCATCCACGTGCCCAGTGCCTGGATGAGTCTTTTCATCTACGCAGCGATGGGCGTGTCGGCGTTTATCGCGCTGGTGTGGCGGATCAAGCTGGCCGAAGTGGTGACGATGGCATCGGCACCGATCGGTGCGGCCTTCACCTTCATCACGTTGTGCACCGGCTCGCTATGGGGCAAGCCGATGTGGGGCACCTGGTGGACCTGGGACGCGCGACTGACCTCGGAGTTGCTGCTGCTGTTTCTGTATCTGGGCGTGCTGGGCCTGTACCACGCGGTGGAAGACCGTCGTCAGGCGATGCGTGCCGCCGGCTTGCTTGCCCTGGTCGGCCTGGTGAATCTGCCCATCGTGCATTACTCGGTGGTGTGGTGGAACACGCTGCATCAAGGCTCCACCGTGCGCCTGCTCGGCCCCTCAAAGATGGGCGCGGACATGCTGTGGCCGTTACTGACGATGATGCTGGCCACCAAGTGCTACTACGTCGCCAGCCTGTTCGGCCGCGTGCGCGTGGACCTGCTGGCGCTGGAAAGCGGCAAGGACTGGGCACGCCGCATCGTATTGACGGAGCGCACCGCATGAATACGTTTTTGGCGATGGGCGGCTACGGCCAATACGTGTGGACGTCCTACGCGTTGTTCGTGCTGGTGCTGTTGGCCGACCTTGCCGCGCCGTGGTTGCGACGCCGACGCCTGCCGCGCGAACTGCGTGGCCAGTTGCAACGGCAAACTCCGCGTCGTGCGCGCGATCAACCGGCGCCAACGCTGGAGCGCGACGCGCCATGAATGCCACGCGCAAACAACGTCTGTGGCTGGTGCTTGGCGTCATCGCCGCCGCCGCGCTCGCGGTGACGCTGATCGTGCTGGCGCTGCAGCGGAACATGAGCTACCTGTTCACGCCCAGCCAGGTGCACGCCGGCGAAGCGGCCAGCTATCAACAGTTCCGTCTCGGCGGCATGGTCAAGGCCGGCTCGATCCAGCGCGCCAGCGACTCGCTGAAAGTCAGCTTCACCGTCATCGATAAATATGCGGCCACCCAGGTCGAATACACCGGCATCCTGCCGGACCTGTTTCGCGACAACCAATCGGTAATCGCCAACGGGCGCATGCAGGGCGAACGCTTTGTCGCCAACGAAGTGCTGGCCAAGCACGACGAAACCTACATGCCGAAAGAACTCAAGGACGCGATGGCCGAAGGCCATGTCGGCAAGCCGATCCCCGCCACCGCCGTGCCGCTGGCCGCGCCGCGTTGAGGGGGCGTTGGCTGCGCGCCGCTCACTCGCCAATCTCTTTTTGCCGCACGCTGCGACCCACTCATGACGCCTGAAC
This sequence comes from Xanthomonas sp. WHRI 8932A, assembly GCF_035012785.1. Lineage (NCBI taxonomy): Bacteria > Pseudomonadati > Pseudomonadota > Gammaproteobacteria > Lysobacterales > Lysobacteraceae > Xanthomonas > Xanthomonas sp. WHRI 8932A. Next base: position 11,926 of record NZ_JAYGQQ010000007.1, on the reverse strand, counting down.
TCGGCCAGATCGCACTGATCCTGGCGCTGCTGCTTTCGCTTGCCCAGGGCGTGTTGCCGCTGATCGGTGCCTGGCGCGGCAATACCGCTTTGATGGGCGTCGCGCGGCCGGCAGCGGTGGGCCAGGCCGTGTTCGTGTGGATGGCGTTCGGCCTGCTCGCCTGGTCGCTGCTGTCGCTGGATTTTTCGGTCGGCTATGTCGCCGCCAACGCCAACATCGCCCTGCCCTGGTACTACCGCTTTGCCGCGGTGTGGGGCGCGCACGAAGGCTCGTTGCTGCTGTGGATCGCCATCCTTGCCACCTGGACGGTGTTGCTGGCCGCTTTCAGCCGGCATCTACCGCAGTATTTCGCTGCACGCGTGTTGGCGGTGCTGGGCCTGGTGTCGGTGGGCTTTCTGGCCTTCATCCTGCTGACCTCCAATCCGTTCGGGCGGCTGTCGCCGATTCCGCTGGACGGCAACGAGCTCAATCCGGTGTTGCAGGATCCGGGCATGACCTTCCACCCGCCGGTGCTCTACACCGGCTATGTCGGTTTCTCGGTGGCCTTTGCGTTCGCGGTGGCGGCCCTGCTGGGCGGCGAACTGGAACAGGCCTGGGTGCGCTGGGCGCGGCCATGGACCAATGTGGCCTGGGCCTGCCTCACCGCCGGCATCGTGGCCGGTAGCTGGTGGGCGTATGCAGAACTGGGCTGGGGCGGCTGGTGGTTCTGGGATCCGGTGGAAAACGCCAGTTTCATGCCGTGGCTGGTGGGCACCGCGTTGATCCACACCCAGGCTGTCACCGAAAAACGCGGCAGCCTGCGTGCGTGGACCATCCTGCTATCGATCCTGGCGTTCTCGCTGTCGCTGCTGGGCACGTTCCTGGTGCGCTCGGGCGTGCTGACCTCGGTACATGCGTTCGCCGCCGACCCGCGCCGTGGGCTGTACATCCTGATCTTCCTGGTCGCAGTGGTCGGTGGTTCGTTACTGCTCTACGCCTTGCGCGCACCCAGAATCGCCAGCGGTAAACCGTTTGCCGCCGCCTCGCGCGAAACTGGGATTCTGATCGGCAATCTATTGCTCACCGTCGCCGCAGCGATGGTGTTGCTGGGCACCTTGTTCCCGCTGATTGCCGATGCCTTCGGCCTGGGCAAGGTGTCGGTGGGACCGCCGTATTTCGGCCTGCTGTTCCCGTTGCTGATGTTGCCGGTAGTGCTGTTGCTGCCGTTCGGCCCCTACCTACGTTGGGGCCAGGCCGACGGCGCACCGTTAAAGGCGCTGGGTGCCCGCGCCGGCATCGCTGCAATCGCCTGCGCGCTGGTCGGCAGCCTGTTTGCCGAGGGCCAGGCCAAGGCCATCGCCGGCATTGGCGTGGCGGCCTGGGTGGCCACCGGCACGGCGCTTTACGTCTATAAACGTTGGCGCGAGATGCCGCGCGGGCGGCGCTTTCCGGCGGAGATGGCCGGCATGTTGATCGCGCATGCGGGGGTGGCGGTGTTCGTCGCCGGCGTGCTGATCTCCGACAGCCTGTCGGTCGAGCGCGATGTACGGCTGTCGCCCGGGCAGAGCGCGGATATTGCCGGCTACGCGTTCCGCTTCGACGGTGTGCAGCTGGTCGACGGACCAAACTGGAAGGCCGAACAAGGCAGCGTGCAGGTCAGCCGCGATGGCAAGGTCATTGCGCAATTGCATCCGCAAAAACGCCTGTACAGCAGCGAACGCATCCAGACCGAATCGGCGATCGATCCCGGCATTACCCGCGATCTCTATGTCGCGCTCGGCGAGCCACTGGACGACCAGCACATCGAACACGATTGGACCTTGCGGCTGTACTACAAGCCCTTCATCCGCTGGATCTGGGCCGGCGGCCTGTTGATGATGCTGGGCGGCTTCGTCAGCGCCTGCGCACGACGCTTCCGCGCGCCGGTCTCCGCGGGCAAGGCGGCTGCATCGCCCGCATACCAGGCGCCCATCATCGCGCAGGAGTCGCACCCGTGAAGCGCATGCTGCCCCTGCTGGGGTTCTTGTTGGTCGCCGCCCTGTTCGGCTTCGGCATCTACTGGACCATGCAGCACAACCCGCGCGATGTGCCCTCCCCATTGATCGGCAAACCAGCGCCGGCCTTCTCGCTGCCACGGCTGGATGCGCCCGACCAGCACGTCACCCGTGAGCAGCTGCTGGGCAAGCCGTATGTGCTCAACGTGTTCGGCAGTTGGTGCGCCGAATGCGTGCACGAGCATCCGGTGCTGATGGCGCAGGCCAGCCGGCTTGGCGTGCCCTTGATCGGCTACAACTACAAGGACGCGCCGGCCGATGCGACTGCCTGGCTGGCACGCTTGGGCAATCCGTACGCGGTGGTCATCGCCGATGAAGCCGGCCAGACCGCCATCGATTTCGGCGTCTACGGCGCGCCGGAAAGCTTCCTGATCGATGCGCAGGGCATGATCCGCTACAAGCACATCGGCGTGCTCACCCCCGATGTCATCAACGATGAGCTGCTGCCCGCCATCGCCGCACTGCCCAAGGGCGCACCGTGATGCTGGGATATGGCGTCTTTCAGGCGCATCGGCGTGAGCAGGCGCGCAAGCTGCGCCTGTTGCTGGTGGTGCTGTTGGGAATAGTGCTCGCGCCCTGCGTGCAGGCGCAGGCGGTGGACCCGTTGCCGTTCAAGAACCGCAGCGAAGAAGCGCGGTATCAACAACTGACCGCGCAACTGCGTTGCCTGGTGTGCCAGAACGAGAACCTGGCCGATTCCAATGCCACCCTGGCGCGCGATCTGCGTCATCAAGTGTTCGCGCAACTGCAGGCCGGCAAGAGCGATGCGCAGATCAAGCAGTACATGGTCGACCGCTATTCGGATTTTGTGTTGTACGACCCGCCGGTCAAACGCGGCACCTGGCTGTTGTGGTTCGGGCCGTTGCTGATGTTGGGCGCCGGTGCTGCGGTGGTGATTCACACCGTGCGAAAACGCGCACGTGTCGGCACTGCGGTGGCACCGCAGGCAGAGGAAGAATGGTGATGACGGGTTTTTATTTGAGCGCTGCGCTGGTGATGGTTGCGCTACTGCTGTTACTGCTGCCGCTGATGCGCACACCCACGCGCAATGGCAATGCACGTTACACGCTGCCGATTCTGCTGGTACTGGGCCTACCCGTCGCCACCGCCGGCCTGTATCGGCTGGTTGGCGCACCCGATGCGATCGCACATCCGGTCTACGTGACGGCACCGCAGACGGCGCCCATCGCAACGGCTGCTGCAGCCGATGCGGTACCACCACAACCTAGCGCTGCCGAACAGGCGCAACTGGCAGCGCTCACTTCGTGGATGGAACAGGCCAAAGCGCATGAGCAGAACAACCGCTCCGCCGAGGCGCGCGATGCCTACGCGCAGGCACTGAAGATCGCGCCCGACACCAGCGCGGCCATCGTCGGCTGGATCGCCGCCGACATGGCAACACACAGCGATTTCGCCATCGATGCGACCTCGCGGACGCGGTTGCAGCAGCTGATCGCGCGCGAGCCGGACAATCAGCGTGGGCTGTGGCTACTGGGCATCAGCGATTTCCAGCAGCACGACTACGCCGCAGCCACCACCCATTGGCGCCATCTGCATGGCTTGCTGGAAACCGGCTCGCCGATGCAGAACGCGGTGGCGGACAAGATTGCCGTGGCCGAATCGATGGCGAGCGCGCGGCAATCCGGGCGTGCTGCACGCTGAAGACAGCAGCGCAAAACACGTGCAGGCGTGCCTGAGGCGGCGACGTCAGCCCGCTAGGCGCATTGCCGGGTGTCATGGTGCGCAGCGGCGGTAGGTAGACGCAGAGACACAGGCTGAAGCGGACCACGCGAGGTTGCGTGGACAGCCCGCACTTGTTCCTGGATGAAGGCAGTCGACGCAGCTGCCAAGAGGCATTAAGCAAGCAATGCGGCAGATCCCACATCTGCCTTGCTCAGGACGACGGCCCCAACACCTCGTGCAACTTCCCGCTGAACTCGCCCAGCGTAAAGGGCTTGGCGATCATGCTCATGCCCTCGGCAAGAAATTCGCCGCGGTCGCGTGCGGTCTCGGCATAGCCGGTCATGAAGATCACTGGCAGATCGCGGCGCGACTGTCGTGCAATCTCTGCCAACTGGCGTCCGTTGAGCCCGGGCAACCCGACATCGGTCACCAGCAGATCGATCCGTCGCTGCGAGGCCAGGATCGGCAGCGCGGCGTCGGCATCGGCCACCACCTCGGCCTCGTAACCCAACTCGCCAAGCAGTTCGGTCACCAGCAGACGCACTTGTTCGTCGTCTTCCACCACCAGCACCTGCTGTCCCTGCCCGGCCACCACCGCTCCGCCTTGCGGCCCCATCGCCACGCTCTGCACGGCGACGCCGGCGGGCAGATACAGGCTCACCGTGGTACCCACGCCCACTTCCGACTCCACCCAGACCTGCCCGTTGGACTGCTGCATGAAGCCATAGATCATCGACATGCCCAGGCCGGTGCCCTGCCCGATCGGCTTGGTGGTGTAAAACGGCTCGAACACGCGCTCCAGCACATCGGCCGGCATGCCGGTGCCGGTGTCGGCCACCGAGACCACGGCGTAGTCGCCCGGCGCCAGGCTGATGCCACGGCCAAGTTCAAGACGGTGTTCGTCGACATGCAGATGCCGGGTCGAAATGCGCAACTGGCCGCCGTCCGGCATGGCGTCGCGGGCGTTGATGGCCAGGTTGATCAACGCGCTTTCCAGCTGGTTTTCGTCGACATAGGCATGCGGTAGCGCATCGCAAAGATCGGCCTCCATGCGTACCGACTCGCCCAGCGTGCGCGCCAGCAATTCCTGCAGCGACACCACCAGATCGTTCAACTGCAGATGCCGCGCCTGCAGCGACTGCCTGCGCGAAAACGCCAGCAGGCGTTGGGTCAATGCGGCCGCGCGCAAGGCCGAGGCCGAGGCCACATCCAGAAACCGCCCCAGTCCCTCGGTCCGCCCCTGGTCGATGCGCAGACGCGCCAGATCCAAGGCCGACAGGATGCCGGTCAGCATGTTGTTAAAGTCGTGCGCAATGCCGCCAGTCAACTGGCCCACCGCTTCCATCTTTTGCGCTTGACGCAGCGCGGCCTCACTGGATTCGCGCGCCAGCATCTGTTGCTGCAACTCGGCCGTGCGTTCGGCCACCTTGGCCTCCAGCAGGTTGGCCTGCTCCTGGATCGACTCCAGCGCCAGCGCACGTGCGGTGATGTCGGTCGCAAACACGTGGAAGCCATCCACCTTGCCATCTGCATCGAAGCGCGGCATGTAGCGGATCTCGGCATCGCGGCGGCGCCCATCGGCATGCGGCCAGCTCGCTTCCACCGTCAGCGCCTGACCGGACAGCGCGGCCTCTATCCAGGCGCGCCGCTCGGCCACCACCGCAGGCCCCACCACATCCACCAGCGGACGTCCGATGACCTCTTGCGGCGGAATACCGATCCAGTCTTCGTACGAGCGATTGGCGAAGCGATACACCAGGTGTTTGTCGATGAAGGCGATCAACACCGGCAAGGCATCGGTGACGCGGCGCAACTCGGCTTCGCTCAATGCCAGTGCCGCACGGCCTTCGGCCAGCTCTGCCATCTGGTCGCGGATTACGAACTGTTTTTGTCGCGACCGCAATGCGTTGGAAATCGCGCTCAACAGCGACGATGAACTGAGAGGCCGCTCCAGCTCGATGACATTGGTCATCTCGGCAGGCAGGCTCACCCGGCGACCATGCTGGCTACCACGCGGGGCGCGCAGCAGCACGAATGGAATATCCGACCACGCCGCCTGACCCTGCAGGATCTGCTGCAACTGCTGCAGATCGCCGCCGACGGCCTCTTCGGTCAGCACCACCACGCCGGAACTGTCGAGCAGGTCGCCGGACAATGCCGCCAACGCACCGTAGACCCGGCGCGTCAGTCCACGCTCACCGACAATGCTTGCAATACTTTCCGCATCGCGGCCGAACGGCGCGATGATGTGGACCACAGACCCATCCGCTTCACAGTTGGTCAAGTGCACGATCCAGCAAGGGCGTGCTGTCCCCGACAAACTGTGGGGTGCCGGTCAGCACGCCATGGAACCTTTCCAGCGGTTCGCTCAAATGCAGACCGCCGCTGCTGATGCGCATCTCGCGAATCGAATCTTCATGCGCGCCACTGCGGTTCTTGATGACCGACAAGGCCTTGCGGATCCGTCCCTGCGCTTCAAAGAAGCGAAACAAAATGACGGTGTCGGCCATGTAGGAGATATTGAGGTTGCCGGTCGACATCGTCCCCACCAGACCATGCTGCGGATTGATCAGGAACGTGGTCACGCCGCTCTGGTTGAGATAGGACAGCAGCTCGTGCATCTGCAGCATCAGCTGCTTTTCTTGCGGCATCGACGACAGATAGCCGTTGAGGCTATCGATCACCAGGATGCGGCAGTTCCGCGCCTCCACGCTTTCGCGCACCGCCCAGGAGAACTCGCCGGGCGTCAGTTCTGCAGGGTCCATCTGGTGCAGTTCCAACATGCCCGAGGCCAGGTGCTTGCGTAAATCCATGCCCAGGTTTTCGGCACGCGTCAGCAAGGTGCCGGTGCGCTCGTCGAACTGCAGCACGCAGCAATGCTCGCCACGTTCGCAGGCCGCACTGACATATTGCAAAGCGACATTGGTCTTGCCAGACCCAGCCGGACCGGTCAGCAAGGTGCTGGTGCCGCGCAAGGGGCCACCGTGCAGCAGTGCATCGATGCGCTCCACCCCGCTGGACACCGCATCGCCGACAAACGGTACGTGATGATCGGAGGCGATCAGGCGCGGATAGATCCGCATGCCGCCCGTCACGATGGTGATGTCGTGGTAGCCGGCGGTAAAGTTGACCCCGCGCAATTTCTGCACCTGCATGCGTCGCCGCGCTGCGCCGAAGTCCAGCGTCATACGCTCCAGCGAAATCACGCCATGACACAGGCTGTGCAGATGCGCGTCGCGCTGGCCATTCTCGTCGGTGAGGTCATCGACCAGAAACACGGTGATGTTGCGCGGCGCGAAGAACTGCTTCAGCGCCAACACCTGCCGTCGGTAACGCAGCGAGTCTTGTGCCAACAGACGCAGTTCGGACAACGAGTCGAAGACCACGCGCGTCGGCTTGACCCGATCGACTTCGGCCTGGATCAACTTGATCGTGCCATCCAGTTCCATTTCCCAAGGATGCAGAATGGACTGCTGGCGCCCGTCGCCCAGAAACGCCTCTGCCGAGGCCAGCTCGAAGATGTGCAAAGGTTCCAGCGACCATTCATGCGACGCGGCAACTTCGTTGAGCTCGTCGATGGTTTCCGACAAGGTGACGTATAGGCAGCTCTCGCCTCTGGCTGCGCCATCGAGCAAGAATTGCAGCGACAACGTGGTCTTGCCGGAGCCGGGCTGGCCTTCGAGCAGATAGAGCCGATTGGCCGGCAGTCCTCCGCGGAGGATGGTGTCAAGCCCCGTCGTCCCGGTCGTGATGCGGTTTGCGATCATCGGCTTTACATTTTTCATGCCGTTCACGTTAACACGCGCGCGTGATCGTCCGTTGCCACAGACTGAATTGATCAGCTTGCCTGGCTTGACGCGCTGTGCGTTCTGCCCGTCTTTTGCCGTGACCGCTGTGGCGGATTTTCGCTGCTTTGGGGTGTCGCAGGATTGTCAATCTGCGGCATGCCCCCCGGTCTTTGTGATGCGCTGCGTGACAACTCCGACACATTCGTCACGGGCGCGCGCATAGCCTTGGCAGTGAAGCAGATCGCGTTGTTGCGATCGCTTGAGGATAGCGGTGAACGACGCATCATGTAATGCACGCATTCTGTTGGTGGAAGACGACGACGCCATTCGCGCAATGACCGCGGATATCCTGTGCGAAGAGGGCTATCAGGTCGTCGTGTCTGCCGATGCCGAACAGGCGCTGGAGCAGCTCGTCACGGCCTGTCCGTTCGACCTGCTGCTGTCGGATATCTGCCTGCCGGGTATGAACGGACGCGACCTGGCCGACAATGCGCGGCGGTTGTACCCCGCACTCCCGATCATCTTCATGACCGGCTACGCAGGCGCCAGCGCCCAACGGGCGGACTTTCTGGACACCGGCATGCGCTTGCTCACCAAGCCATTCTCGTTACGCGACTTGCTGGGCATCGTGCAGACAACGCTGTAACCGGGCGCAACCAAGGCACTCTCATGCCTCGCAGGCCAGGCGTACGCAGCGCTTTGCACACGTGACTGCAGCCGCCGTGTTGCGTCCTCGAGCACCAGCGTGAACGCGCCCAACGCAGACGATCCGAGCGCGACGATGGCTCCGCTACCTGCACAACAGCCATGGTCATTGCAAACGCCGCTCCAGCAACTGCATCACGCGCAGCTTCAGGTCGGCCGCCAGGAACGGCTTGGTCAACACTTCCATGCCATCGTCCAGCTGTCCGGCGCCGACGGCCGCGGTTGCCGCATAGCCGGTCACGAACAGCACCGGTAGCGTGGGTCGGTACTGCCGGCCCGCATCGGCCACCTGGCGCCCGTTCAAGCCACCGGTCAGGCCGACATCGGTCACCAACACATCGATTGGCTCTAACGAGCGCAAGCGCTCCACCGCAGCGCTGCCTTCGGCCGCTTCGATGACGCGGTAACCGGCCTCGGTGAGCACTTCCGAGATCAAGATGCGGATGGCGGTTTCATCCTCTACCAGCAAGATGGTGGAGCTCTGCGCTGCTGCGCGCTGCGGCTGTTGCGGTGCGGCGACTGCCTCGTCCAGCGCATCCGTCCCGCTGAAACGCGGCAGATACAGGGCCATGGTGGTGCCCAGACCCACTTCCGAATCGATGCGCACGTGCCCGCCGGACTGCCGGGTAAACCCGTAGATCATCGATAGGCCCAGACCGGTGCCCTGCCCGATCGGTTTGGTGGTGAAAAACGGCTCGAACACCTTGGACATGACCTCGTCCGTCATGCCGGTACCGGTGTCCTGCACGCTCAGGCACACATAATCGCCAGGCGGAAGATCCAACTGCTGGGCCGCCACCGGATCCAGCGAGCGGTTGTGCAGCCGGATGGTGAGTACGCCGCCATCGGGCATGGCATCGCGCGCATTGAGGCACAAATTGAGCAGCGCGTTTTCCAACTGCGGCGCGTCTACCAGCACCTTCCACGGCTGCGGCGCCGGCGTCACCTGCAACGTGATCGGTGGCCCCAAGGTCCGCGAGATGATTTCGCGCATGCCGTGCACCAGCGCGTCCACTTCCAACGCACTGGGGGCCAGCGTCTGCCGGCGCGAGAATGCCAGCAAGCGTTGCGTCAACGCAGCGGCACGCGCGGCGCTGGTCTGCGCCATTTCCACATAGCGTTCCAAGCGGTCGTACTTGCCTTGCTCCACCCGTGCCTGCAGCAACTCCAGGCCCACCGTGATGGAGGTCAGCAGATTGTTGAAGTCGTGCGCCAGGCCGCCGGTGAGCTGCCCGACCGCCTCCATCTTTTGACTCTGGCGCAGTTTTTCTTCGGCCAGCAGCAATGCCGCGCTCCGTTCCCGGACGCGTTGTTCCAGGGTTTCGGTCAGCACGCGCAATTGCTCTTCGGCCTCGCGTCTATCGCTGACGTCCGAGGCCGTACCGAACCACTCCTCGATCTCGCCCTCTGCATCGAGCACGGGCACTGCGCGCAGCAGCGTCCAGCGCACCTGCTGTCTGTCCAGCACGCGAAGCTCCAGCTCCAGGGCCGCCTTATCGTCGATCGCAGCACGGATGGCCGCTAGCAACGGCGCACGATCATCTGGATAAATCCATTCCTGCTGCCAGCGCGCATTGGCCGCACGACCATCGTCCAACAAGCCATCGCCGGCATGCAGGCGCAACGCACTCCAGTTGGCAGTGGCAGAAAAGATCGCTTGCGACGACGCGCGCACCAAGGCGTCCAGCCGGCGCTCGCTTTTGATCAAGGCTTGGCCAGCCAAGCGCTCGACGGTGCGATCGCGTAGCACTTTGACAAAGCCAATCGCCACGCCAGTTTCTTCGCGCAGCACCATCAACGATCCATTGGCCCAGAACCGCTCGCCGGATTTACGCATATGCCAGCGCTCGTCCATGCCGCTACCGCTTTCCAACGCTGCGGCGGCTTCAATGAGAAGCTGTCGATGCGCCACATCTTCCGGGGTAAACATGCGCTCCAGCGATTGCCCGAGCATCTCGGCCTCGCTCCAGCCCAGAATGCGGCGCGCGCCTTCGTTCCATGAGGTCACCTGGCCGCGCATGTCGGTCGCGATGATCGCGTAGTCCATGACGCTATCGAGGATCTGCCGGTTGCGCACTTCTGCCTCGCGCACCGCGCGTTCCAGGCTGATGCGATCGGTGATATCCAACCCTTGCACGAAGATGCCGGAGACCGTGCCGTCGGCACCGGCAATCGGTTGATACACCAGGTCCAGCAGATGTCGCTCGGTCGGCCCGCCTGGCACTGCCTGGACGTCGTACACCAGCGCATTGGCCGTATAGGCGCGCCCGGAGCGATACACCTCATCCAGATGGCGCAGATGCCCTTGCTCAAGCGCGTCCGGCAACGCTTCGGCGAGCGGCCGCCCAATCACATCGCGGTGGCCGACCAAGCGCGAGTAGCACGGGTTGGCGAACTCGACACGATGCTGCGGCCCGCTCAAAAACGCCATGAACATTGGCGCCTGCTCGAACAAGCGGATCAAGCGCTCGTGCTCGTCGGCCAACCGCGCCTGTGCCAGCTTGCGCGCGGTCACCTCGTTGGTCACGCAGAACGCGCCACCGATGCTGCCATCGTCCAGATAGATCGGCGAAAACGAAAACGTCCACCAGGTCTCTTCCGGCATGCCGTAGCGGTTCATACCAATCGGCACTTCTTCAAAGCGCGAGGCGCTCCCGGCAAATGCTGCCTGGATCGGCGCACGTACCGCCTCCCACGCGTCGGCCCACAGCTCGCGCAGCGGCGCGCCCAGTGCCTGCGGCCGACGCGGCCCCAGAATCGGCGCGTACGCATCGTTATAGAAAAACGTCAGCGCCTCGCCCCATACCACGTACATGCTCTCCGGCGAGGTGAGCATCAGGCTGACCGCATTGCGCAGTGGCGACGGCCACTGCGCGCTCGGCCCCAACGGCGTAGCAGCCCAGTCGTATACGCGCACAGCCTGCGCCATGGCGCTGTCGCCATGCGGAAATGCAGTGGTCATGCCGCGCGCATCCGCACGATCACGCCACGCCGCAGATCGCCTGCACGACACCACCGCATCGCTTCACCGCCTGCGCCCTGATGACTGTTCACCCATCCGTGCATCTGTGCCAAACCATTAGAAGAGAGCCCAAGACCGCGCGACGCATCGCCAACAGGCACGATCGACCGCTCACACCACCGTCATCACCCAACCTGCGGCAGGCAATGTATATCCAGCCGTTGGTGCTGCCGCTGCGCCACGGTACTGCGCCGCGTGTGAGGACATGTGCTAACCAACAGGGATTTGGCGCGTCACTGCCGGTTGGGCCGTGCGATGGGCGTGTTCGCGGTGTAGATCGCGTACATGGCGCTATTGCGTTCTCAGTTCATCTTTATCGCCCCATGTCTCGCGACTTTTTCGGCGTCTTCAAGAACAGAAGCTCACGGTTGCCTTGGGCGTGACTGGCTGCTCTGCATGCGTTAGTGGGGAGCCGCTGATCTGCGCGCCGGCTGCATGACCCTTACCCGCCTAACGCCGCGGTGCACGGCGTGAATCCTTCCATGCAGGCTCTAGTTCGGTTGCTTTCGGTGTGCTTGGCTGCTTTGCATTTGCTAGTGGAGAGCCGCTGATCTGCGCCCCGGCTGCATGGTCCTTGCCCGCCTAACGCTGCGGGACACGCCTTGAATCCGTCCATGGAGCAACTGTGTTGGTCAGGACCTCAATCCGCGACCGTTGATCGGTTTCCTTCGGGCGTGTTCATCGGTAGGTGCCGG